>JBKQHJ010000169.1:0-2990 GCA_052148835.1 Bryobacteraceae bacterium | reverse complement strand
CCCACGGGGTTCACAACTGGAAACAGCGTCACAAACGCCACCGCGAGGACTCTAAGGAAGTCGATCGGGTACATAGTTACGCTCTCCAGTTCAGTCCAAGACCTAAACCCGGCCTGACTTTTGGTGTCCCCGCCTGCCACCACCGCCACGGAGCCCGCCACCGAAACCGCCAAAGCCTCCGCCACGAGCACCGCCAAATCCGCCATGGTCAGCCCATCCACCTCCACCAGAACCTCCACCCCAGCCGCCAGAATGGAGGTTTCCCCAACAAGTCGAATCACTCCGCGACTTCCTTTCCTGCTGTGGAAGGTCTAGGCTCCTTGGTCGACCGGGCGTGCATTGCACAAGCAGCCGGCGCGCGCGATCTATTGCAATGCTGTCCAACTCTGGTCGGGATTGAACTCTGTCACTGCCTTCGCCAAATCGGCAGTATCTTTGCCAAGATTTTTTTCGTAGACCACCCCATCCTGATTGACGATGAAGGTCTTGATGCCTGTATCCCCGTACTTCGCCGGGTACGCAACATAAGCGAATCCACCGGTCATCTTTCCGTTGACGACATAAGGCTTCGCGCCGCCTTTGGCAGCAGGGCCCTGCTGATCCAACTGCTGGAAGTAATAGCCATAGAAGGGCTGTGCGGAGTCCTGCTTGACTTTCAGTCCTTCTTCGGTGGCGAATGCGACTAACGGGCCGAGCGGGCTGCGAGGAGAGCTTTGCGGGGACTGCCAGTACAAACCATTCTGCTGGCCGGCATCGCTGATAAATTTCTGCGCGTACTGCTTCACGCCGCCATGCTTTTGAGCGAAATACTGGGCTTGGGAGTCCGCCAAGGCGTCGCTTACATCAACGGCCACGATCTCGTCGCGGCCTATGCGACGCGCTACGATCTCGTCTTTCCCCCCGGCAGCGTCGAAATACCAATGACCGGCGGCGTTCTTCAGCGGGATTGGGAATGCCTGGTTATCTGCACCGACCAGAAGCAATTCGCTGCCGTCGCCCAGCTTTCGCCACCGGTTCATAACTTGGTAAGCCTGTACAAATCCGTCAAGTGAAGCTTTGTCTTCGGCGGCGTTCCCAGTGTAGATAAGGTCCTTAGTCTGGGAACCAAAGATGGCCAGAACCGTTTCTTGATTGCCCGATTTAGCTGCTTCGAAAATGGCCTTGCCCGCGTCATCTGGCGAGGCGAACGTTCTTGGAGAGGCCTGGGCAGGAACAGGCTGTCCATTCTCGTTACACGCCCAAATCGAAAGCAGCGTCGCGGCACCCACGATCAGCCACAAGAAATGCAACCCTACACGCGCATAATTACGGATTAAATCGAACATTTCTGGTCCTCCGATCGCTCTGTTTTCTCGCGCTGCTTGACTGCGATCCTTAAAACTTAACGACGGCCGCCGCCACGGAATCCTCCGCCGCCGCCCCAGCCACCACCACCTCCGCGGCTGCGCCAGCCCTGGGCGCTCGCAGATCTGGAGCCCCAGCCTGAGTCGCCGGAATGGCCGCCCCAGCCGCTGAATGCCGAGGAGCCGCCGCCGTGGAACTCCGATCCACTGCTGCCTCCCCAACCGTGTGCAGCGTCAGACGAACCCGCCTTCTGCCAGCCGCTCCCCGTGTTCTTGTAGGCGTTGCCGTTCGCCGTCGCATACTTGTTACCGCTTGAGGTCTCGGCTGTCCCAACGGTTCCATTAGCGTCCGAGTAATGCTGGGTATCCACGGTCTGGCCGTTCTTCGATGCCGTCGAGCTTCCCCAGTTCGAATAGGCGTTAGAACCTTGATGGGTTGCTCCATAGGCCCCCGTGTAGGGGTTGTAGGCCTGCCCTACCTTTTGGGTGCCATACGCTGTCGAGGCTGAAGCGCCGCGCGCGTAAGTGCCTGTGGAAGGGTCATAGCCAGAGGCGGCGTGGGCGCTGCCGTAGGCTCCATAGGCTGAAGCACTGGTGCCGTAGTAACCGCCATGCCAGGCAGCGTTTCCGTAGTACGGATGGCCGCCATAGTACGCGCCGCCGTGATACCAGTTGCAGTTCCAACTGCTGTAGCCCCAGCCACAGCAACCACCGCTCATCAGTGCGCCAACGGCAATACCCGCTCCAAAGGAGAGCAGACCCGTTGCAACCATGTCAGACGTGCTGTACCCCGGAGTGGTATAAGGAGTGCCGTATACAACTGTCGGGTTGTATTGCGGAACGTACACTACCTGCGGGTTCGCCGGCTGAATTACGATGACTTGTGTCCCGTCCTGACTCTCTATCTTGACTGTCTGCTGAGGAGTGCTCTTAAGGTTGCCCGCGGCCTTGGCCTGCGCGCGGAGCTTTTGAATCGCCGACATCACTTCCGTTTGCTGATTGTGATATGTCTCACCCAATTCAGACGTCCACGACAGGTTTTGCGCCATATTGTTCAGCACCGAGGGGAACTGCGTAAGCGCCTTGACGCTTGGGTCCCAGGACTGTTTGTTGACCGCCTGCATCAAAGCGCTGCCAGTCAGGTTCTTGTTCTGTCCCATCCAGTCGTTGGCCGCCGCAACTTGGTCAGGAAATGTCGCGGCACTGAGAATCTGGGCGACCAATGCGTCAGGGTACAGAGCGATGGGCGCGACCAGGGCGTCCAACTCCTGCTCGGTCAGGGGCGCACCTTGTCCCGCATAGGACGACGATGTTAGTGTGCCTTGCGATTCCTGCGCCTCTAAGATGACACCGGGCACGGTGGTCATGGCCAGGACCACGCTCAGCAGATGTGCCAAGAACTTCTTACTAACCGTATTGAATGTGCATTCCATGTTGACCTCTTTGTGCTGCGCTATTGTTTTCCGCATTTGTCGCCTCTCACTTCCCGGGCGGCGGCGTCTGTTGTTGCTCCTGTTCCAGTTTTTTCAGCTTCATCTCCATCATCATCTTTTCCTGCTCCTTGCTGAACTTGGGGAACAGGAAAGCAAGTTGCAGCCGCATACCCCACGGTGAAGTTCCTGCTGGATAGACCGCGTTGCCATAAAA
>JBKQHJ010000168.1:0-16417 GCA_052148835.1 Bryobacteraceae bacterium | reverse complement strand
GTTGTTCGTCGAGCGGATCCACGGCGTAAGGCGGCCGCGAAAACTCCAGATACTCGTGCCGAACGTCCGATAGCATGCGCCGGTATTGCTGCGCGATCTGCTCGGGATCGCTCACGATCCGCAGATATTCGAGCGTGCCGCGTTCTCCTTGCCCTTCTGAATACGACGCCGCCAGATCCACCACCAGGCTGTCGGCCATGCGTGTCTGGTCGGTCAGCTCGCGCTGCAGCATTTGAGCGCGGCGCGCAAGATAACTCGGGACCGCGAGGCTCGGCTCCACGGCGGAAAACAGCTTGGTTTTCTCCTGAACCACCTGCGCGAAGCCTTTCTCCACCAGGCTGTCCAGGACTTCATAGATTTTCTGGCGCGGGACATGCGCGCGAGCCGCGAGTTCGATGGCTTTGAAGCGCGGATGCCCGATCAGAACCAGGTAAGATCGCGCCTCGTAGGCGTTCAAACCCAGTTGCTGGAGCCGGCGCCAGAAGCGCTGAAAATCCAACTCAGGCAGTTCCGTGGTCATTGAAGTCTAGAGCATATCAGAAGGCCGCGCCGGTTTGTCTACCACTCCCGGTGCTATGATGCTTTAGCCCGGTGCGATGAATCCACAATCTTCGATTGCCCACTACCGCATTGCTTCCAGGATCGGCGCGGGCGGAATGGGCGAAGTCTACCGCGCCACCGACAGCAAGCTCGGGCGCGATGTGGCGCTCAAGATTTTGCCCGCCGAAATGGCGCGGGACGCCGAACGCCTGGCGCGTTTCCGCCGGGAAGCTCGCGCCGTCGCCACGCTGAACCATCCGCATATCGTCACCATCTTTTCGGTGGAAGAAGCGGACGGCATCCACTTCCTCACCATGGAGCTAGTGGAAGGGCAATCGCTCGAACGCGTGATCGGAGAAAGCGGGCTTCCGGTGGCTCGAATTGTCGAAATTGCGATCGCGCTGGCCGATGCTCTCGCGGCGGCGCACGAAAAAGGAATTATTCATCGCGATCTGAAGCCGGCCAACGTGATGCTGACCGGCGAGGGCCGCGTCAAGGTTCTGGATTTCGGGTTGGCGAAGGACATGCGCCCGTCGGATCCGTCTGACGCGACGCTGACATCGGCCGGGCGCACGGCTGTGGGCGTTGTCATGGGGACGCCCGCGTATATGTCACCGGAACAGATCGCCGGGCGCGCAGTCGATTACCGGACGGACATTTTCTCGCTCGGCATCATCCTCTACGAAATGGCGAGCGGCCGCCGTCCGTTCGAGGGAGCGTCATCGGCGGAGTTAGCCTCGGCAATTCTGCGCGACACGCCCAGGCCGTTAACCGAAATGCGAGCGGATATTGGGAACGATCTATGCCGCCTGATTCAGCGCTGCATGGAGAAGAACGTCCAGGATCGATACTCCTCGGCGCGAGACGTCCGCGACACGCTGCAGGCTCTGCTGCGGTCCTCCAGTTCAGGTTCCCGCCAGATCGTTTCCAGCAGTCCCCCGCCCTCCATAGCGGTCCTGCCCTTCGTCAACAGAAGCGGCGATGCCGACAACGAATTCTTCAGCGATGGTTTGTCGGAGGACCTGATCAACGCGCTCACTCGGCTGCCCGGATTGCAGGTGGCTTCGCGAACCTCGGCGTTCCGTTTTCGCGGCAGCGATCTGGATATCAAGCAGATCGGACGGCAGCTCGAAGTCGCGACCATCGTCGAGGGCAGCGTACGGCGCGCCGGCACCCGGCTTCGCGTCACGGCGCAATTGGTGAACGTGGAAAACGGCTATCAATTATGGTCCGAACGCTACGACCGGCAGATGGCCGACGTGTTCGAGATTCAGGACGAAATTGTCGCGTCGATCGTTAAGGCCGTGGTGCCAGCGCTGCTGGGCGAAGCGGCTCACGCCGTCGAGCGGCCGACCGAAAACACCGAGGCCTACGAACTTTATCTGAAAGGCCGTCACTATTGGCATCAACGCTCGCCGTCGACGCTGCGGCTGGCCATCCAAAGTTTCGAACAGGCCATCAAGATCGATCCGGAATATGCACTCGCCTATGCGGGGCTCGCCGACTCCTACGGGATCCTGCGCGTCTACGGCTGGATTTCAGCCGAGGAGGGCCGGCCGAAGGCGCACGCCGCGATGACCAAGGCCATGGCGCTGGCGCCCGAGTCGTGGGAAGCGAACTTCTCGCGCGGCTTCTACTTCTTCTACTTCGAGCGCGACTGGCGCCAGGGCGAGCCGCATTTCCAGAAGGCCGTAGCTATTAATCCCCGCTCGTCTCTGGCGCAGGCATATTATGCGATCTTCTTGTCGATACTCCGCCGCACCGAGGAGGCGATCCATCACGCCGCGCTCGCACGCCAGTTGGACCCGCTGTCGCCTTTCATCCATTGCGCCGCCGCAGTCATGTTCTATGCCTTGGGGCGCTTCGAAGAAGCGGAGCACGCCGCGCGGCAGGCACTGGAATTGCAACCCGACTACCTGTTCGGTCTGTGGCAACGTGGGGTCGCGCTCTCCGGTCTCGAACGGCATGAGGAAGCGATCCAGACGCTGGAGCGCGCCGCGACGCTTTCGCGCGCTCCCATGTTCGTATGCCTTCTTGGACAGGCATATGCGCGTGCCGGCCGTCTGGACGATGCTACCCGCCTGCTGCAGGAGCTGGAGGATCGCGGCAGCCGGGGCGAATACATTCCGGCCTTCGCGCCGTTGATGATACTCGTTGGACTAGGCGACGTCCCGGTGATACGGCAAGCGTTGGCGGCAGCCATAGCCGAATCGACGCCTCCATTATCGCTGCGTGCCAACGGCGGCGGGCTGTTATTGGAGGAATTCCGGACCGATCCCGAAATCGATCTGATGCTTCGCGAACTGTACGGCTATTAAGGCTTGGATCCGCCGCGCGGCGTGAGATCCCGATGGAACATATACGAGATTTCGATGGGCATGCTGTCCATGGATTGCACACGCAACACCACCTGAAAGAAACGGGGCACCGCGCCGTCCGGCGATTTGAGCTTTGACACCAGCGCACGCGCGAGCGTTGGGTCGGTGAGCGCCCGTACCGCCGCCAACGTGCTCGAAATCTGATTGCCCGACAAATACAGAATGTCGCCGCGTCCGTAAAGTCCCGGCACATGGCTAATGAGCGCGTGCGTTTCTTCAACGTCCTTGGAAGAGCCAGGAGGCTGATCGGGAATGAATGCCGGCTCGCCCGGTTGCGGGCTGAGATTTCGGATTCCATCGGGTTCCAGCACCAGCGGCTGGCCTTTGGCAAGCGTCTCGATCTGGCGATTTCCTGAGACGGGGCCGAGAAAGATCACGTTATCCATCAGGACTTCGGGCATTGCAAGCTGGTCTGTGCGGGTGAGCAGCACGTTATCCTTGCGGTGCGCGAGAAATTGGCCCAGCAGGAACGCGCCACTGGCTGTTCCCTCCCCTGCCGACCCTTTCGCAGAGGTCAAACAAATCATCAGCGGGCGACTGGAATTGAGGATTGGTCCCCAAAACTGTTGCACCTCGGGAACCCCGGCTGGCGCATCGACACGCACGCTTTTCAGGCGCCACACCTGAATGCCGAAAACCAAGGCGCAAGCGGCGGCCACGGCCAATAGCGAACCCAGCATGATTACGTTGCGGCTGGTTCCCGCGGGCCGGGCAACTTCTTCTGTAGCCGGCGACGCCGCATGCTCGGGCGCGATCTCGCGCGACTCAAATGTTACTTTGAACCCGCCTTTGGGAACATCGACAATCACCGGGTCGTTCGCGCCTTCGGTGCGATAATAATCCGCCAGCTTTTGCCGCAATCGCGCGAGATGCATGCGCACCACGGATTCCTGGCGTGGATCGTAAGAGGCGGGTTTGGCGAAAACATCCAGGCCGACGGTGTACTCCTTCAGGCTGTCGGCGGTCCCGGAAAGCGACTTCTCAGCGAGATAGTGCAGCAGGTTGCGGTGAACTTCCGAAGTACGAAAAGCCTTGCTCTGGATGATCCGCTGGACCTGCGTTTGATTCGCTTCCAGCTCGGCCACCATCGTTATCTATCATAAGGCATACCCACGTTCGGCACCGTCGCCGGTTCGTAGTAGCCGCTTAACTTGAGGTGGATGGTGACCGGGCGGCTGCTCTGGTTCTTCCAACGCCAGCGGTACCATCCGGAGGACTGCGCGACAAATGCGCTATGCGCTTCCGACGCGGCCGTGGTCTCATGGCCCGCGAATTGGCAGGACAGCGTCCGGCCCTTGGGCGCGGCCGACCAGGCGTAAACCAGCGTTGCCCCGGCCTGCATCCCTACCTGATAGTTGAGCTCTCCTTGGGAGGCAACGATGAGATCGAGCGTGTCGCTGCGAGAAGGCGGGAGCAATATTCGGGCGCTTGCGGGCAGTTTAGCGGCGGAAGGAGCGGGGGGCCGGCGCACCCGCAGCAAAGAATAGCGGCCCAGCCATGCACCCATGGCCAGGCACGCCCCGAGAGCCGCCGCGAGCCCGATCAACCATCGATAGCGAGGCACCCTGAACCGATTGTACCGGGAGGCCGGGAGCGGGCAACGCGTCAGGTAAAAACGCTATTTTCTCGAAACTCTTTACCCACCAACCCTGTAGCCTTCTGCGTCCTTAGCCGATAGTACACCCAGGAGCAGGCATGGCTACATTGCCGCTGGACAGTTGGACCGTAGCTACGATCCGCCAAACTAACGGAGTCAGTCTGGAAGAGATCGCGCGAAACACGAAGCTGAAAGTCACCACGCTAAAAGCGATTGAAGACGCCAACTTTGATGTTTTGCCGGGCGGTATCTACAATATCAGCTATATTAGGCAATATGCCCGGGCGATCGGCGCGGACGAAGGCGCTCTGGTGAAAATGTACCAGTCGTTGCGCCCGGACGGCGGTCCAGGCCGTGCAGACGGCCTTTAGAAACGTTAAGAAGCTCCGAACGTAAGAAAGCAGGAGAACGATGGCGGCTGCTGCTAGCTTGAGAACCGAAACATCCACGTCCCCGGCCGTTCTCGGCAAGGACGTCACCGTGACCGGTGAAATTCGAAGTCACGAACCGCTCACGATCGAAGGCGAGGTAGAGGGAACCATCGACGTAGCCGGCCACCTTCTCACCATTGCGCCCAACGGAAAGGTACGCGCCAGCGTCAAGGCCAAAGAGATTGAGATCCTGGGTTCCTTACAAGGGAACATCGATGGCGCCGACAAAATTTATATTCGCAACGGCGCGCGATTCGTGGGCGACATTCACGCGCGCGGCCTGGTGATAGAAGACGGCGGGTTCATTCGCGGGAAAGTAGATCTGTCGCATAAAGCTTGAGGATGCCAGGTAGGGCGTCCGCCCCACATTGGCTTAGTGAAACGCCTGGTCCACCGCGTGGAAAGTGGTGACGAACTCGAATCCCAGAACATTGGTCTGGGTACCAGACAGATGCTCTATCCTCAGCCACTCGTAGCTCGCCTTGAGCAATTGATGCCGGTTGAGCCACCAGCCGCCCGCCAGGATTTGGTCGGCGGTCGCGGGCGGCGCAATCTGCGTTGGCGCGATCCAACAATTCCTCCGATTTCTGCAAGGTATCGCGCAAGCCGTCCTTGACGTGCTGCTGGAGGTTCGAGCCAGCACCGCTACTGCTCCGTGTCCACCGGGACGCGGATGGTCACCTCCGCGCTGCCAGTCTCGGGCACCACGACATCCACCTTATGAAGGCCCGCCACCTTTTGCCAGGCCGTCAGCCGGTAACGCCCGGCGGGCACGCCGGAAAACGAGAAGCTGCCATCGGAGGCCGGCTTTTGAAACCAAGGGCTCGCCGTAACCACGATGGCTGCGTACATGTTGGCGTGAATGTGGCAGTAGACCTGAATCACACCCGGATTGTTGAACTTCACGCTGCGGCTCTTGCCTTGCGGATAATAGCCCAGGTCGAACGGCTGTGCTTTGGAAAGCGAGAAGACATTCTGGAAGATCGGGTCTGAATTGGGAAAATCCACCGTGGAGCCGACCGGCAGCACAATCAAATCCGGTTCAAAACGCGCTCCCTGCTGGTTGAGCGTTTCGGTGACCGGCGGCTTGGGCGAATATGGGCGGTTGTTCTTGTCGGCGGCTTTGCTTGGCTCGAGGATCACCACCATGCGATCAAATTCGTTCGCCGGCTCCGCTTCCAGCGGCGCAACGGGCGTGGCAGTGCCCCGCAAATTATAGACAATCGGGGACAGCGCCTTCTTGCTCAACCGCCGGGTGACTATCGCGTGTCCATGGACATCGCTTGCCAGCACTGGGAGCGTGAGCAAGAGCAGCCCTGAAACGGAGTACACGAATTTCATCCCACTTCCTCTAACCTTCAAATCGGTCGACAAATGTCTGGGCATTAGGGCGGAGATTGCTGCATGCAGGCTTGTTGCGCAGAGCAGCCGTGAAGCGCCTAGCATGCTATGCTGAAGCGAAGTAACTAAGCTCAGGAGTCAGTGACGGATGCGGAACGCCGGCCCCCCTACGCGTTACAAGGTTCGCAAACCTCTGCAAGCTGTCAAGCTAGCTGAACATCCCGGTAGCAGTTTGCGCGATCCCACCGGCACTCTAATACAGATTCCGGCCGATGTCGTTCTGGAACTCGAAGGCGGCGTCGGCCAGTCCGGCTTAATCAATGTGGTTTGGAACGGTGAAGCCTACTCGGTTTTCAACGAAGACTTGCAGGAGAAAGCCGGACCGGTCAGCGCGGCCGAGGTTTAGACCTCGGAATCTAGAATCCAAGCCTCGCGCAAAAATGCACGCGGGGCATCCTTTGACAAGCCCATGGCCAGCGAACGCGACCTCGATTTGATCCGCGCCTCGGCGGCCGGCGACGCCGAACGCATGCGGTCGCTGTTGGGACGGGGCGCCAAGGTCAACGCGCGCATGAAAAACGGAGCTACGCCTCTGCTGGCGGCGGCCGTGGCCGGGCACATGGAAGCGCTCCAGATTTTGCTTCTGCAAGGCGCCGACCTGAAAGCCCGCTACCGGGATGAGGCTACGGTGTTGGTGATGGCCGCCACGCAGGGGCACGCCAACGTAGTCCGGTTGCTGCTGCAAAAAGGCGCGAACCACCACGAACGGACACGCACTGGCGTCACTGCGCTGCTGGCCGCCGCCATTGAAGGACACGGTGGAGTGGTGGAGGCGTTGCTTGCCGCGGGGGCGGACGCGAATGCCGCCGATTCGCGCGGTGTCACGCCTCTGATCGGCGCGGCGGTGAACGGCCGGATGGAGGCGCTCTGCGCGTTAGTCGCCGCGGGAGCGGAGATCGGCGCGGTCAGCAAATCGGGTCTCACGGCTTTAGCGGCAGCAGTGTCGGCGGCGCCAGGATCGGGCAGCCAGGCCGTGGCGTGGGTGCTGCTTGAAAAGGGCGCCGATCCGAATACGTTGGACGAGCAAGGCCGCCCGGTTCTAGTGACAGCGGCCGCCAGCGGGAACGCCGAAGTAATACCGATGCTGCTCGGGAAAGGCGCGCGCGTCGAAGACACGGATCCATCCGGCGCGACGGCCTTGATCGCCGCGGCGCTGGCCGGCCACATCGAAGCAGCGCGGGCGCTGTTGAAGGCGGGAGCAAATCCGAATGCGTCCGCTCAGACCGGCATTACGGCTCTGATCGCCGCGGTGGTGCGCGGACAGACCGGCATGGCCGAGCTGCTGATCCAGTCCGGCGCGGAGGTCAACGCGCGCACCAGCCAGGGCGTCACCCCGTTAATGGCAGCCGTCAACAGCCACCCCGAAGCGATCCCGGTGCTGCTGGAGCAAGGCGCGGATATCAACGCGGCCGATCAAAGCGGGCTCACCGCGTTGCATGCCGCGGCCGCGATGGGACGGACGGAAGTGGTCAAACAACTGGTGGCGTCGGGCGCCGATCCGAAGCAGCTCACTGTGAGCGGTCTGAGCGCTCTGCGCATCGCCGAAGCCGGAGGACACGCCGAAATCGCCGATTTTCTGCGGGCCGCCGACGCGTGACTTCTTGGCCGGGCTGCGACTTAAAGAATCGATTCCGGAGTTGCCGGGTTAAAATGCAGTATGGCCAGTAAGTACTTAACAGTCCCGTTCCAGTGCACTCTGACGCAGCTCGCCGGAGCGGCGCAAAGAACTCTGGGGCTTCGGAACATGATAGAGCCCGACAGCATCATCGGGAACCTATTGCATGTTGTTCCGAATTCCGACGCGATCCAAAGCGCGTGGTGCCGTTGTGAAGACGACGACGGATGCACTGTGTTCCTGAGGAACCACACCGCGGACGATACCGGCGAACCCACGTCGGAGCCATCTGACGCAGCCGAATTCCATAAAGCCGCCAAGGCTCTTCAAGACGTCATTTTTTTCGAACAGCCGGCCAGTTCGGCCCGGGCGAAACCCGTTTCATCCCGGTAACTAACAACCGGCGAAGTTAATTCTCGGTGGGGATCTTGTCGGCGCGGTCGACGATCAGGACATCCACCGGAATCTTCTTCGATCGTAATTTGAGGCCGAGCTGCTGCGGGACCGCGCTTATCAGGTTTGACGCCTCATCCGGCGTTTCGCGCGGCAGGGCCCCGGGAGCTTGGGGCGCAAACTCCAGCGTGAAATCGAATTTGCCGGATAAGCCGGTCGCGTCCAGGACCGGCAGCCGAAACTCCTTGCTGAGAAGCTCGGTTAACGCGGAGATGGGTTGAGCCCTGGCCGTGAGGAAGGAAACTACCGCCGTTCCGCGAAGACCCTCCATAATCAGCAGGCCGGGAGCGGCAAGTTGCGGAAACCCGTTGGCATCGGTTTTGGGCGCGTCCGTGGGCACGACGTCCGGGCCGGTTTCCGTGGATGGCTTGAGCTTAGTTTCCGTCTTGCCCCTAAGAAGTTCGTAGCCTTGGAGTCGCTTGGTCTCGTGATGCAGGGCGAGATGGAAGCGCTCCGCGAGAAGATGCTGCAACATGAGCTGGAGCTGTTCTTTTGTGGCGCCGGGCGGTATGGTTGCCGTGATATCGTAGCGCTCCGATGACAACCAGTCCGGGCCGGTTGCCTGGTAAGGTCTCAGGTCGTAAGCGCGCAGCAGGACGCTCAACAGCGTGACATTGGAAAAGACGATCCGTCCGGCATCGGACGTGCCGGGGCCGCCGCGCATGCTCGGCCTGATGCTGGGGCCTGACGATGGGGCCGCCGGCCTGACGGAGACGGCTTCAAATTCGGACGCAGAGGGCTGCCCGTAGGCCGCGGGCTGGCCGTAGGCGAAGCACCAGAGGGCGCATGCGAGCAGGCAGTTTCGCACTTGGAACCTCTGCCAACATGTTACGACGCGCGTGCGGTTTCAGAAGCACCCCGTTCGGCCTGCGCCGGCGGCAGAGTGAAGTAGAAGCACGACCCGTTTCCATTCGACTCCACCCAAATTCGGCCGCCATAAGTTTCGACGATGCGCTGGCAAATCGCCAGGCCGATGCCGGTTCCCGGATAATCCTGCCCATGCAGGCGCTTGAAGATCTTGAAGATCTGCTGCGCGTACTCGGGCGCGATTCCAATGCCGTTGTCCTGCACCGCTAAAATCCATTCCGGTTCCCTCCACTGGGCCGAAATGTGGATGCGCGGCGGATCGTCCCCGCGATATTTGATCGCGTTGCCCACCAGATTTTGCAGCAGCTGAACCAGACGGATCTCGTGGGCGTGAACGGCTGGAATGGTGTCCCAGGTAATCATGGCGCCGCTCTGCTCCACCGAGGCCTGCAGATTCAGCAGCACCTTGCGGATCACGTCGATGAAATCCACGGTTTCGGCCGGGCCTTCGTCCGACGAGCCAGTCTGCGAGTAAGTCAACAGATCCTTGAGCAGCATCTCCATCCGACGGGCGCCGCCGACTATATAAGAGATGTACTGGTCGGCATTGCCGTCCAGCTTCCCCGAATATTTTCGCTGCAGCATCTGGCTGTACAACGCCACCATACGTAGCGGCTCCTGCAAATCGTGACTGGCGGCGTAGGCGAACTGGTTCAAGTCGTCGTTCGATTGACGCAGTGCCGCGTTGGACCTAAGGAGCTCCTGCGTGCGGTCGGCCACGCGCTGTTCGAGCGTGGCATTTAACTCTCGAATGGCCTCGTCGGCGTGGCGGCGCTCGGTGACGTCGCGAATGGCGGAGGTGAGCAGCAGACCTTCCTCGGTTTGCAACGGGCTCAAGCTGATCTCGACTGGAAACTGGTGGCCGTTCTTACGGCGGGCCCACACCTCGATCGGCGCAGCCAACCATCCCAAGCGGCTGGCCCCAGCGGTCCGGGCTCGGCTCGACCAATCCGGGACCAACATCCGAATGTTTTGGCCAATCAGCTCTTCGCGCGGAAAGGCAAACATCACTTCGGCCTGTGAATTGGCCAGACTGATGCACCCCTCCTCATCGCTGATGATCATGGCGTCGGGCGCGGCTTCGAGCAGCGAACGGAACTTCTGCTCTGCCTTGCCCAGCACCTCGGCCTGGCGGCGCAGCAGGGCCGTGTTGCGGGACAACTCTACAAAAACTCCCACCTTCGACCGCAGAATCTCGGCGACGATGGGCTTGAACAGAAAATCCACGGCGCCTAAATCGTAGCCGCGGAACAGATGCTCATCACTGCGGTAACCGGTGAGGAACAAGATCGGAGTGTGGCGCGACCGCTTGCGCGACCGGATCAGCTCCGCGGTCTGGAACCCGTCCATGTCCGGCATCTTCACGTCCAGCAAGATGGCCGCGAAATCCGCGTCCAGCAGATGGCGCAGGGCTTCGGTTCCTGATCGGGCGAGGACCAGCTCTTGGCCCAGTCCATCCAGCGCCGCCTCTAGCGACACCAGATTATCCGGTGTGTCGTCCACCAACAGAATCTTGACGCGATCCTGGGGCGGAGCTTCAGGCAGGGAGTGCATACCTACTTGCCTCGTTACCGGTATCTGGCCGGCGTTGACTTCCTGTTCCATGTTAGGCCGTGGCAGCGGGGGTGGCAATTTCATGGCCCCGGCTGATCCAGACGCGTAGCACGGAGAATAGTTGTTCCAAATCGACAGGTTTCGTAATGTAATCGGACGCTCCGGCCTCGATGCACTTGGCCCGGTCGCCCTTCATGGCCTTGGCGGTGAGCGCGACGATCGGCAATGACCGGAATTCGGGAATGTCGCGAATAGCCTGCATGGTCTCGTAGCCGTCCATCTCCGGCATCATGATGTCCATCAGCACCAGGTCCACGTCCGGGGTCTTCTTCAATAGTTCGATGCCGGCCCGGCCATTTTCGGCGTGGGCCACCTTCAAGTTGTGATCTTCCAGGAGACTGGTGAGGGCGAAAATATTGCGAACATCGTCGTCGACAACCAGCACCTTCTTGCCGAACAGTGTCACGTCGGTTTCCCGCAACTGTTCGAGTACGCGGCGCTGGTCGGGTCCCAAATCCGATTCAGCACGATGCAACAGGAGCACGGATTCATCGAGCAACCGTTCTCGAGTCTGCACCGTCTTGACGATGCTCTCCCGGCTGAGCCGCGCCAGCTCCAGTTCTTCGTCGGAGGTCAGAGGCCGGTCGCACATCAGCAAAATGGGCGGCGCATAAGGACCGGCATGATCTTGGATCTCTTCCACCAGAGCCATCGGCTCGATGCCATCGATATGGAGATGGACCACGATGCCGTCCAGATATTGCTGCTTGAGTACCGCCAAGGCCTCCCCCGCGGTGGCCACGCCGACGGGCTCCAGGTCAGACGCGCCGACGGTTGCGATCATCCCGTCGCGTTCCTCAGTGTCGGCGCAAACCAGGAGCAGCTTCTTAATACGCTTCTGTACCGAAAGCTCGATGGCGGCGAATGCTTCGGCCAGCAAATCGTTAGTGACGGATTTTTCGAGATACGTCATGGCCCCTAGCGCTAGACCCCGCCGGCGGTTTTCGTCTCCCGAAATGATATGCACCGGAATGTGCCGGGTGGCCGGGTCGTGTTTCAGGCGATCGAGAATGGTCCAGCCGGCCATATCGGGAAGATTGATGTCTAGCGTGATCGCGCCCGGCTTGAACTCACGCGCCAGCGTCATAGCGCTCGATCCGCGCAGCGCCACCAAGGCCTTCAGCCCGCGATCGTGCGCCATGTCTACCAGGATGCGCGCAAACGTGATGTCGTCCTCGACGATTAATAACGCCGAGTCGCCCGGTTGCACCAGATTGCGATCGTCGTCGATCACCAAATCCTCCACCAGCTCTTCGGTGGCCATCGCGGTGGCCGGCAGAATCATGTCGACGCTCGCATCCGCGGTTTCCTTTACCGCCTGCTCCAATAGAACCGGCGGCGTAATGCGTAACGCCTCGCTCTTAGGCTGTGCGGCCGGCGTGACGTAGGTCTGCGGCAAGTACAACGTGAACGTGCTGCCGATCCCCGGCGCGCTTTGCAGACGAATTTCGCCACCGAGCAGCCGGGCCAACTCGCGGCTGATGGAAAGTCCCAGGCCTGTGCCACCGTACTTGCGGCTGGTGGTTCCATCGGCTTGCTGGAACGCCTCAAAAATGATGCGCTGCTTCTCCGACGCGATGCCTATGCCGGTGTCGGCCACCGAAAACGCGATCACGGCCTTGGCGCGGCTCAAAATCCCATTGGCCGGGTTCCAGCCGCTGCTCACCTTGTCGATGGTCAGCCGGACCGATCCCTGTTCTGTGAACTTCAGCGCGTTCGAAAGCAGGTTCTTCAACACCTGCTGCAAGCGCTTGGCATCGGTATGGATGATCTCAGATATGAGGTTCGATCCGAGTTCGGCCGTGAAGTCGAGGCCCTTGCCGTCGGCCACGTGCCGGAAAGTGCGCAGGCAGTAGTCTTCGAGTTCGCTGAAGCGAATGCCGCCCACTTCGACGTCCATCTTGCCGGATTCGATCTTGCTCAGGTCGAGAATATCGCTGATCAGCGATAGCAGGTCGGTTCCCGAAGTGTGAATGGTCTCGGCGAACTTCACTTGCTTGGCGGTCAGGTTCTTGTCCGAGTTTTCCGAAAGCATGCGCGCCAGAATCAGCAAATTGTTGAGCGGCGTGCGCAGCTCGTGGCTCATGTTGGCCAAAAATTCGCTCTTGTATTTGGAAGTAAGCGCCAACTGCTCGGCCTTTTCCTCCAGCGCCTTCTTGGCCTGCTCCACTTCCTGATTCTTGGTTTCGACTTCCGTCTTCTGTTCTGCCAGCAACTGCGCCTTCTCTTGCAGCTCGGCGTTGGTTTTTTGCAACTGGAGCTGCTGGCTTTGCAGCTCTTCGGCCAGCGCCTGGCTTTGCGTGAGCAGCTGCTCGGTCCGCATGGTGGCGCGAATGGTGTTCAACACGATGCCGATGGATTGCGTGAGCTGATCGAGAAACGCCAGGTGAATATCGCTGAACTGGCCGAACGACGCGAGCTCGATCACCGCTTTTACGTCACCTTCAAACAGGACCGGTAACACCACGATGCTCACGGGCGCCGTGCTGCCGAGGCTGGAATTGATCCGGATGTAGTCGCCCGGCAGGTTGGTGACTAAGATGCGCTCCTTCTCCTTAGCACATTGACCGACCAGGCCTTCGCCTACTTGAAATTGCCTGGGCACACCGTCGCGGTCATGAACCGCATAACCGGCCAGTAGCTTTAAGACGGTCTTGTCTTCCTGCCACTCGGCGATATAAAAGGTGCCGTGCTGCGCGCTCACCAGCGGCGTGAGTTCGCTCAAGAGCAATTGCGACACGGTTAACAGATCGCGCTGGCCCTGCATCATGCCGGTGAACTTGGCGATGTTGGTCTTCAGCCAGTCCTGCTCGTTGTTCTTGCGCGTGGTGGCGGCAAGGTTCACGATCATCTCGTTGATGTTGTCCTTGAGCGCCGCCACTTCGCCCAACGCTTCCACCGCGATGGATCGCGTAAGATCGCCTTTGGTCACAGCCGTCGCCACTTCGGCGATGGCGCGAACCTGCGTAGTTAAATTAGCGGCGAGCTGATTGACGTTGTCCGTTAAATCGCGCCAGATGCCGGCGGCGCCCGGCACACGAGCCTGCCCGCCCAGCTTGCCTTCGATGCCGACTTCGCGCGCGACGGTGGTCACCTGATCGGCGAACGTTGCCAGCGTGTCGATCATTCCATTGATCGTGTCCGCCAGCTCCGCAATTTCGCCCTTGGTTTCGAGCACGAGTTTGCGCTTCAAGTCGCCGTTCGCGACCGCGGTCACTACCTTCGCGATACCGCGCACTTGCGTGGTCAGATTCGCGGCCATGAAGTTGACGTTGTCCGTCAGATCCTTCCACGTGCCCGCGACGCCTTTCACTTCGGCCTGCCCGCCCAGCTTGCCGTCGGTTCCAACTTCGCGCGCCACGCGCGTCACTTCGCTGGCGAACGAATTGAGCTGATCCACCATGCGGTTGATGGTGTTCTTCAGTTCCAGAATCTCGCCCTGCACATCGACAGTGATCTTACGCGACAAATCGCCGTTGGCGACCGCCGTGGTCACCTGCGCGATGTTGCGGACCTGCGCCGTCAGGTTGCCGGCCATCGAGTTGACACTGTCGGTCAAATCCTTCCACGTTCCGCCGACGCCGCGCACATTGGCCTGGCCGCCCAGCTTGCCTTCGGTGCCCACCTCGCGCGCCACGCGCGTCACTTCGCTGGCGAACGCATTGAGCTGATCCACCATGGTGTTGATGGTGTTCTTCAGCTCCAAAATCTCGCCGCGCACGTCGACCGTGATCTTGCGCGACAGGTCGCCCTTGGCGACGGCCGTGGTCACTTGTGCGATGTTGCGGACCTGATTGGTCAGGTTGCCCGCCATCGAGTTGACGCTTTCGGTCAAATCCTTCCAGGTGCCCGCCACGCCCTTCACTTCGGCCTGGCCGCCCAGGTTGCCCTCTGTTCCGACTTCGCGCGCCACGCGCGTAACTTCCGAAGCGAACGAGCTCAACTGATCCACCATGGTGTTGATGGTGTTCTTGAGTTCCAAGATTTCGCCGCGCGCATCGACGGTGATCTTGGTGGTCAAGTCGCCGCGCGCCACGGCCGTCGTGACGCCAGCGATGTTGCGGACCTGGTTGGTCAGGTTGCTGGCCATGTAGTTGACCGAGTCCGTCAAATCTTTCCACGTGCCGGCGACACCGCGCACATCGGCCTGACCACCCAGCCGTCCCTCGGTTCCGACCTCGCGCGCCACGCGCGTTACTTCCGATGCGAACGCATTCAACTGATCCACCATCGTGTTGATGGTGTTCTTCAGCTCCAGAATTTCGCCGCGCGCATCGACAGTGATCTTGGTCGACAGATCGCCCTTCGCCACGCCGGTGGTCACCTGCGCGATGTTGCGAACCTGCGACGTCAGATTGCCGGCCATAAAGTTGACCGAATCCGTCAGGTCCTTCCAGACGCCGCCGACGCCCGTGACTTCCGCCTGGCCGCCCAGCTTGCCTTCGGTTCCCACCTCGCGCGCCACGCGCGTTACTTCACTGGCAAAAGCATTGAGCTGATCCACCATGGTGTTCACCGTGTTCTTCAGCTCCAAGATTTCGCCGCGCACGTCTACCGTAACTTTTCGCGACAGGTCACCTTTGGCGACCGCCGTGGTCACTTCGGCAATATTACGAACCTGCGACGTCAAGTTGCTCGCCATGGAGTTGACCGAATCGGTCAAATCCTTCCAGGTGCCCGCGACGCCATGTACGTCGGCCTGGCCACCCAGCTTACCCTCGGTACCCACTTCGCGCGCCACGCGCGTCACTTCAGCCGCGAACGAGGAGAGCTGATCCACCATCGTATTGATCGTGTTCTTCAGCTCCAGGATTTCGCCGCGCACCTCGACCGTGATTTTGCGCGACAGATCGCCGGTGGCAACAGCCGTCGTCACTTCCGCGATATTGCGCACCTGGTTGGTCAGGTTGCTGGCCATGGAATTGACCGAGTCCGTCAAATCCTTCCACGTTCCGGCCACGCCCTTCACCACCGCCTGGCCGCCCAGCTTGCCTTCCGTACCCACCTCGCGCGCAACGCGCGTCACTTCGCTCGCGAATCCATTGAGCTGATCCACCATGATGTTGATGGTGTTCTTCAGCTCCAAAATTTCGCCGCGCACGTCCACCGTGATCTTGCGCGAAAGGTCGCCATTGGCCACGGCCGTAGTCACCTCCGCGATATTTCGAACCTGCGCCGTCAGGTTGCCGGCCATGGAATTTACCGAATCGGTCAGATCCTTCCACACGCCGCCGACGCCCTTCACCTGAGCTTGCCCGCCCAGTTTGCCGTCGGTTCCCACTTCCCGCGCAACTCGGGTGACTTCACTGGCAAAAGAATTGAGCTGATCCACCATGGTGTTGATGGTGTTCTTGAGTTCGAGAATTTCGCCGCGCGCATCGACGGTGATCTTGGTCGACAAATCGCCGCGTGCCACGGCCGTCGTCACGCCAGCGATGTTGCGGACCTGGTTGGTCAGGTTGCCGGCCATCGAGTTTACGCTCTCCGTCAGGTCCTTCCACACGCCGCCGACGCCCTTCAC
>JBKQHJ010000167.1:0-2547 GCA_052148835.1 Bryobacteraceae bacterium | reverse complement strand
TCAAAGCCGCTGGAACAACGCTGGGCGCTGACAATGGGGTGGGCATCTCGGCAGCCCTGGCAGTAATGGACAGCAAGAACATCGCCCATGGTTCGCTTGAACTTCTCTTTACTGTCGACGAGGAGTCGGGCCTGACCGGCGCTGCGGAGTTTCCCGGTGGGATGCTGAAATCGAAGTACTATCTGAACCTCGATAATGAAGAGACCGGCACGATCTGTATCGGTTGCGCCGGTGGAATTAAAACGACCGGTCGCCGCAAAGTCGGGTTCCGAAAGGCAAAGGCGAACGCAGCCTGGCGAATCAAGGTGTCCGGCCTGAAGGGTGGACACTCGGGCGTTGACATCCACCAGGGCCGAGGCAACGCGCTGCGCATACTGGGCGGCGTGCTGCAGTCCCTTCTCCGCGATTATCCCGCTGAAATCTCTGAGATCAACGGTGGCAGCGCGCAGAACGCGATTCCCCGTGAAGCTTTTGCCATCGTGTTGCTTGATTCACGCAAAGGGAAGGGATTGCGATCTGTCATTGCGAAGGCCGAAGCGGAATACAGAGCTGATCTCGGCGCTTTCGACGCAGGTTTGACGATAACGGTCGCGAGGGCCACCCGCCCCGGGAAGACGATGGCTCCGGCGGACGGTAGGCTCGTCGCGGATCTTCTCGTCAGCATTCCTCATGGTGTTCTGGCCATGAACCCCGACGTTGCCGGTCTCACTCAAAACTCCACCAATCTTGCGATTGTGAGTACCAAGGGCCAAACCGTTGAGATCGTGACCAGCCAGCGCAGCGCCATTGAAAGCAGCAAATGGGCGGCGGCGCGCATGGTGTCTACAATTTTTCGCCTGGCAGGATTCGAGGTCGAGCACTCCGGCAGCTACCCGGGATGGAAACCCGAACCGACCAGCGACATCGTGCTGAAGCTGCAGGCAGTGCATGAGAAAACGTTCGGCACGCCTGCAAGGCTCATCGCTATGCATGCGGGTCTGGAATGCGGAGTCATTGGCGAGAAGTACCCAGGGATGCAGATGGCCTCGTTTGGACCGACCATCGTTGATCCGCACAGCCCGAACGAGCGAGTGCAGATCTCCACCGTGGAGGCCTTCTGGAACTATCTAAAAGCGGCTTTGGAGCGTCTTTGAATCAGTTGACACCGGTGGCCGTATAAGGCTCGTTTCGCTGGATAAGGATAAATAATAACGATGTCGCATCCGTGGCATGACATTACGCCGGGCGAGCACCTGCCCAAGGAGTTCAATTCTGTAGTGGAGATTCCGCTCGGTTCCAGTGTCAAGTACGAATTGGACAAGGAAACCGGGTTGATAAAAATGGATCGTCTTCTCCATTCCGCCGTCTTCTATCCGGCCAATTATGGATTCATACCGCAGACCCTCGCTGAGGATGACGACCCTTTGGATGTTCTGGTGCTAGCACAACAATCGGTGGCGCCGCTGACCATCATTGCTGCTCGCGCCATTGGACTGATGACTATGATGGATGCCGGGAAAACGGACCACAAGATTATTGCCGTAGCCATCGGCGATCCTCAGTTCAATGGCTACCGCGAAGCTAGCGAGTTGCCTCAGCACCGCCTGCTTGTGCTCCGAAGGTTTTTCCAGGACTATAAGCAACTTGAACGGAAGGCGGTCGCGGTGGATGAGATCATGCCTGCTAACAGGGCTTATCCCATCATTGAGGACGCTTTGCTCCGGTACGGCACTCAGCGCCGGATTGGATTTGCGTCCAAGTCTCTTTCTTGATGAGGCAATCTTTCGCGTTCATCCTCACGAAGCTTTCGAACCTGGGCGGTGGGAACAGAATTAAGCTGCCGCGAAATGTGTGCGAAGATCGTCGGCGATGCGCTCTGGCGCTCGATCAACCGCCGCTTCCCAGTGCAACCGTTCCATGTGCATTGCGTCGCTCCGGTGGTAAGGGAGCATCGCCGTGCGAGTGATCATCGACAGATGGACGCGCCAACCATGCGAGGCGTTCAACGGACCCGAATAAAGCGCCAAGTTAAAGCTGTTGTACCCCGTCAATTCGTACCACTGGAGGACGCGCGCGATACCGGCCGAAAGTGAATTCAGGTCGTCATCCGTGAGGTCGAGAATGGTTTCGCAGTTCGAAACAATCGCCCGCACCTCATTGAATCCGATCGGAGCAAAAGCAGTAATCCACCGTGTACGGCCAACCCGCGCCACAAATCGCAGCTTTCGGGCTTCTTCGGTTTCCGCCAAATCTTCCCAATACGACCGGCCATGGGCAGTGCAGTAAGCGATGCCGGCCTCACGCTCCAACCGCATGAGAGTTGTCGGGTGAGGATCAAGATACACTTGCGCATGCGGATGGGACAGCGATCCGCCGGACGGATACAAGTAATTTATGTTGTAGGCACAATTCTCGGCTTTCGGATCGAAAGCGTGCACCTTGCGGACGTAATCCACGGCAACTGACAGGTTGTCAAACAGTCGTTGGGGCGTAAACCCGTCCAATGCAAGCCAATGCTGTCGCGAGAAAACCGCGACCGCAGCATACTGAGAGTAAGGAACGAGGTTG
>JBKQHJ010000166.1:0-9987 GCA_052148835.1 Bryobacteraceae bacterium | reverse complement strand
CTTTCGATCGTGGCGGCTGGGCTTGATTCGCCCGCAGCAAGCGATCCTCGAGCGGCGCGCGGTCGAAGCGCCGGATGATCGAGTTCATTTCTTCCGAGTTGGGTGTGTCAATGAAGGCGAATCCCTTGGACTCTTGAGTCTCTGGGTTGCGGATCACCTTCACGTCGTCGTATACGAGGTTTTCTGCGTTAAGCCAGGACTTGATATCGTCCTTAGTAACCCAGACAGGCAGGTTTCCGAGGAATACTGTAAAGCTCATTCGAGGTCTGTCGTTAACTCCGTTGTTGGGGATTTTGAGGAACTGCTTCGCGGATGCGATCCATGAGAGCCAACCTATCGTATCACAGGGCGCAGCGCCCAGTAAACACTTGATTTTACCTAAACCGCTCGTTCGCAAGGAGAAGAACTTCCCGCATTCCCGTCAAGACTTCTGGGGGGAGGTGGGGGCCGGCTCGCTGGCGTCAATTTTGGGTTCGATGGCAACCAATACCTCGCTCCGGGGAGCGAGGTACACGATGTAAATGGAGCCCGCTTCGAGCGCCCGATAAGCCGCCAGATCGACCGGCATGTTCAAGTAGCGCAAACAGAAAAAATATTTTTCGATGGGATCGCGGCCGTTCGCCCGATTGGTGATCTCCTCGCGCGCCACCACGCGGCCCTCCCTGGCGTCCACCTTGCGGTCTAGCAGATCGAAGTACAGCGACAGTGGCACGCGGAAAGACATGAGAGCGGCGATCGCAAGCGAGACTACAATGGACCCGAGCATCAGCGCGGCGCCCATTTTTCCGTGAGCCTCCACCAGATCGTTCACGTGGGTCAGTTCGGTGAGGAGGGCGGGAAAGGCGTTCAGAAGGGAAAGCTGCTGGCGTCCGGCCGTGATCCAAGTCCAAATCAAGAAGGGCGCGACGGCGAAGAAGAACGTCAGGAAGGCAGGCTGAATGCACCGGCCGGAGAGTTGTTTTACCTGTTCTTTGGAGAGCCGCCCCTGGCGATTCGCTTCCAACGACTCCGGCGAAAAGCGCAGGGCCTTGGACAGGTCAAACAAGACCTGTTCTTTGGAGCGGTAGATTGTGGCGTCCTCAATCACTCAAGCACTACGTGGGAAATATCGGCAATTGGAGTGGCGTACTTTAGCCGCATGTTATCGGCCGTTTCGGAGCGATAATGGCATTTGATTAGGACCTCTCGGGGATTGGCGCCGCTCGCACTGGCTCGCGGTTTGGGGATTGGCGGGCGAGGCCTGGTCGTGCTTTGCTTGGCCCTTGCGGCGATCCTCCAAAGTAAATCCCCGCTCGACGAGTTTCACGCTCGCCGCGTCGCCCTTCGGCAATCCCTGGACGACGGCGTGCTCTTGCTCAAAGGACGCGTCGAAGCGTACGACCCGATTGTCCGGTTTGAACAAGACCCGAATTTCTACTACCTGACTGGCTTCGCCGAGCCGGGCGCGGCGCTCCTGCTGACGCCCCAGGATGAGATTCTCTTCCTGCCTTCTCACAATGAACGCGCCGAGCGATACTCGGGCAAGCGCACCTCGGCAGAGGATCCCGATGCACACACGCTTAGCGGTTTTGAAAACGTCCTCCCCATCGATAAACTCGAATCGGAGCTGGACCGCGCGCTCAGTTCCCATTCGCGCATCTACGCGCCCTGGACCGAAACCTACGCCGGCCAGTTGCGGTCGCGCTATCCCTTCCGCGAAGTAGCCGACGCCACGCCACTGATCGCCAAGCTCCGCGTCAAGAAATCGGCAGCCGAGATCGCCGCGATCCAACACGCGACGGACGTCAGCATCGAGGCACACCGCGCCGTGTGGAAGCGCTTGGCCGCCGGCCAGTATGAATACAACGTCGCCGCTATCCTGACCGGCGCCTTTCTCGATGAGGGCTGCGAGGGTCCGGCCTATTCGCCGATTGTCGGCGCGGGGCCAGACGCCGCCATCCTGCATTACATGATCAACCGAAGGCGCATGGATCGTGGAGAATTGCTGCTCGTCGACGCGGCCGCGCAATGCGAGGGCTACGCCAGCGACATCACCCGAACGGTTCCCGTAGGCGGCAAGTTCAGCGCGCGCCAGCGTGAGATTTATCAAGTGGTACTGGGCGCTGAAAAGGCGGCCATCGGCGCGGTGAGGCCCGGCGGCTGGCTTTCTGGTTCGGGCGAATCGCTCACCAAGATCGCGCGCGATTACATCAACGCCCACGGAAAAGATTTGCACGGCGACCCCCTGGGCAAATACTTTACTCACGACATCGGGCATCAGGTCGGGTTGGAAGTGCATGACCCGCCGTCGGACGGCCCGCTCGAAGCCGGCATGGTGATCACCATTGAACCCGGCGTCTATATCGCCGAAGAAAAGTTGGGCATTCGTATCGAAGACGTCGTGTTGGTGACGCCCAACGGCGCGAAGGTTTTGAGCGCGGCGCTGCCCAAGGAGCCGGACGAAATTGAAAAAGCCGTCTCCCGTTAAACGTACACTCGGCTACCTGGCGGCGGTGGCGCTGACGCTCGCGATTGCGATTCTGCTGGGATGGACCTCGCTCGCCTCACAGATCGACGACGACGCCTATGATGTGATGTTCCGCCTGCATCCGCCGGTGCTCACCCAGCCGCATTCGCTGATCCTGGCGATCGACGATGCCACTTTCAGCGCGCTGGGCGGGGTGCGCGCGTACCGAACCATGCTCGCGCGAGCGCTGGAACTGCTGGCGCCCGTGCAGCCCAAGGTGGTCGCCATCGACATGGTGCTGGCCGACAAAGCCGACTCGCCCGAGGACGATCGCCTGCGCCGCGCCATGCAGGCTACGAGAAACCTGGTGCTGGTGGCGCATCTTCAGATTCAGAATGGACACTGGGAGGATCCGCTCGACGAATTTCGGCGCGCCGCCACCGCGCTCGGGCACGACCGGGCTGACGAACTCTCGCGCGACGGTGTCACCCGGCATATCCCGCTCGAACTGCGCGCCGATCGCGAACGTCATTGGGCACTGGCGCTGGAGACGTTCCGGCTGGCGCGCGGAGCACAGATTCTCGAATCGCCGGACGATCTTCAAATCGGGAGTGAGATAATCCCAGCCCCGCTATCGTCCGACCGGGCTCTGCGTGTGCTTTTCACGCGCGAGCCGATTCCGCAGATCTCGCTCGCGGACCTGGTAAGCAAGCCGGAACTTGCCGAGCGCTTTCGCGCGCGAACCGTCTTCCTCGGCGTGACTTCGATTTCCGCTACGTATGACCGCGTCGCGACGCCCTACGGCCAGGGCCGCATTCCCGGCGTCGAGGTCCACGCGCAGCTTTTCGAAACCCTGGAAAACGCCAAATTCCTTACCAGTGCGTCGAATCTTGCGGTGCTGGGTTTCTGCCTCATGGTCGGCGTTCTTGCGGGTCTCATCTTCGGGCTTCTTTCCGGCTGGCCTGCTTACGTCACTGCGGGAGCATTGCTAGCCGCCGTCACCGCGACGCCCTATCTCCTGTTCCGGCAAAGCGTCGTGTTCCCGTTCTTTATGCCACTGGCCTCAGCCTGGCTCACGGCGGTGGCCGCGGCCAGCTATCAACATTTCGTGGTCCGCCGCGCTCTTCGACAGTCGGAGACGGAACGGCGCCACTATCAGCAGGCCATCCACTTCGTCACGCACGAGATGCGCACGCCGCTCACCGCCATTCAGGGATCGAGCGAGCTGATGGGTCGCTACACCTTGCCGGAAGAGAAGCGCAAACAGATCGTTGAAATGATCAACCAGGAGTCGAAGCGCCTGGCCCGCATGATCGAAACATTCCTGGACGTGGAGCGCCTCTCGGACGGACAGATGGAATTGAAACGGGAAGCGTTCGAGCTGCGCGAAGTTGTCGAGGCTTGTATCGCCCGCGCGCGCCCGCTTGCCGAGCGCAAGAATATCCGAATTGTCACCGAAACGCTGGACGGCAGCCTGGATGGCGATCGCGAACTGATGGAATACGCCGTCTATAATTTGCTCACCAATGCCGTGAAATACTCGCCTCCCGATACTCAGGTCACGGTGAAATGCCGATTGGAGGGGGCGCAATTGCGCCTTTCGGTCCAGGACCAGGGCATCGGCATGGACGCCAAGGAGCTGCGGCAAATCTTCCAGAAGTTTTATCGCACCAAGCGGGCCGAGGCGTCGGGCGAAGCAGGCACCGGCATCGGCCTTTCCATTGTCGAGCAGATTGTCCAGCATCACGGCGGTAAAATGGAAGTGACTAGCCAACCTGGCCAGGGCTCGTGTTTCACCATAGCGTTCCGTGCGTCGCGTTTTCTCGCCCATACTGAGCCGCGACCGTGAGGGAGCCGGTTCGCGTGCCTGCTAGTCTAATAGTCAAGGGCGGTAACGTGCAAAGGCTTTTGGTAGTAGAAGACGATAATTCTGTCCGCAATACCATCCAGACTTTTTTGGAATTGGAAGGATATGCGGTGGACGCCGTGGCCTCCACGCGCGAAGCGCTGGAACGTTTGCGCGATGATGCCTACCCTATCGTCATCTCCGACATCTATGTGGACGAGCACACCGGCCTCGATGTGCTCGAAACCGCCCGCAAAAAAAATCCCCAATGCGCCGTAATTCTGATGACCGCGCGCGGGACCATCGAGACGGTGATGAAAGCGACGCAGGGCGGCGCGTTCGACTATATCGCCAAGCCCTTCGAGCTGGACCGCATGCTGGACACCGTGAAACGCGCCGAGGCCTCCGTCTCGGAGCATCCCGACGACAAGGACTCCGACATCGAAGACCTGCCAGAAAGCGAAATGATCGGCAGCTCGCCCAGGATGATCGATATTTACAAGACCATCTCGCTGGTCGCGCCCACCAACGTCACGGTGCTGCTGGAAGGCGAAACCGGTACCGGCAAGGAAATGTTCGCGCGCATGATCCACAACAACAGCCCGCGCGTGAATCAACCGTTTGTGCCGGTGGATTGCGGATCCATCACCAAGTCGCTGCTGGAGAGCGAGCTGTTCGGCGCGTTGAAAGGCGCTTATACCGGCGCCGATCGCGATCGCATAGGCGTGTTCGAAGCCGCCAATAACGGAACTGTTTTTCTGGATGAGATCGGCGATCTGGAACTGGGTTTTCAGCTCAACTTCCTGCGATTCCTGCAGGAAAAAGAGATCCGTCCGCTCGGTTCGCCCCGCGGGAAAAAAGTGGACGTGCGCGTGATCGCGGCCACTAACCGCGATTTGCAGAAGATGGTGGAGAAAGGCACATTTCGCGAAGACCTGTGGTACCGGCTGAACGTGGTTCGCATCATTCTTCCGCCATTAGTGGAGCGCCGCGGCGATGTTCCCCTGCTCGCTCATTATTTCTTGAAGAAGTACAACGAGCGCTACCATCAGCAGGCGCGTCTGACAGAATCGGCGCTGCGGGTTCTGGAAGACTATAGCTGGCCTGGCAACGTGCGCCAATTGCAGCACATGATCGAACGCCTGACCATCGTGACGCCGCAAGGCCGCATTGACGACGCCGCGGTGCGCGAAGCGATCGAACTCACCGAACCGCGCGATACCGCGAGTGAAACGCTAGCCGATACAGAAGCCGATCAAATCCGGCGCGTGCTGGCGGCCACCGGCGGAAACAAGAGCCGTGCGGCCAAGATCCTAGGCATCGAGCGTAAGACACTTTACCGTAAGCTCGAACGAATGGGCCTCTAGAAATTTCGGCAACGGTATAACAATTCCCTATCCTTGGCAAGCCGCTGAAAACAGGTGCACGATACCCCCTGTCATTTCGCATGTTTCAGGCATATAATCGTACCGGCTCGTATCATAACCCCGGGACCTTACAACCCGGTCCGGACTCATAAACCGGCCTCGCAACGCCGGAAGCGACAGACGTGACTCCCTGGAGGTTGTCTATGTTTGAAAGCCTCGACGAGCAACTAAAGCTGGACGATCGCAAAAGCACGTCCAGCACCGAGCGGGTGATCCGCTGGGTCTTAGGTATTGGAATTGCCGCCATCGTCCTCGGTGGGCTCTACTGGGGTGTTCACTTGATGGGGTGAGCGCCATCAGCGTATCAGGATCAGTTGAACGTCGGCGACGTTGGTACCGGTAGGGCCGGTCTTGATCAAATCGCCGGTTGCTTCAAAGAAGTGATACGAGTCGTTGTTTTGAAGGAAAGCGGCTGCGCTTAGGCCGAGGGCTTGCGCGCGCGTAAGCGTGGTGCCATCGACCATGGCGCCCGCGGCGTCGGTGGGTCCGTCAGTGCCGTCGGTGCCTGCACTGAGGATTGCGACGTCGCGTATACCTGCGATTTCGATAGCCGCTGCCAGCGCGAATTCTTGATTGCGGCCACCCAGTCCTTGGCCGCGAATAGTCACCGTGGTTTCTCCGCCCGAGATCACGCAGGCGGGTCTCGGAACTGGTCTGTCGTGGGAATAAATCTCCTTCGCGATCGCGGCATGGACGCGTGCCACCTCGCGCGCCTCGCCTTCGAGGTACGTTGAGAGAACTAGTGTGTGGTAGCCCAGTCTGCGTGCTTCGTCGGCTGCCGCGTTTACGGCCAAAGCGTTGCTCCCGACGATCATGTTGCGCGTCTTTTGGAAAATCTCGTCGCCGGGCTTGGGGGTTTCCTCGGCCGCTGAATTAAACCGCTTGCGCACCGCCAAAGGCAGCTTGCTCCAGATGCCGTATTTCTCGAAAATCGCGCACGCGTCGGCGAACGTCGAAGAATCGGGAACGGTGGGCCCGGAACCGATCACATCCAGATCGTCGCCGATCACGTCCGACAGAACCAAAGTGAGCAGAGTGGCGGGATAGGCCACCCGCGCGAGTTGCCCGCCCTTGATGCGCGACATATGCTTCCGCACGCAATTGATTTCGTGGATGGTGGCCCCGCAGTGGAGCAACAATCGCGTAGTCTTTTGTTTTTCGGCCAGCGTAATTCCGGGCGCTGGAAGCGGGAGCAAAGCCGAGGCCCCGCCGGAGATCAGGCAAATTACGAGATCGTTCGGGCCGGCCTGGCTTGCGATATCGGCAATGCGCCGTGCGCCGGCCACGCCGCGTTGGTCCGGAATGGGATGGCTGCATTCGTTGATCCGGACGCGCCGCAACGGCGCCCCGTGGCCGTCTTTGACGTTAATCTCGCCGCCGCTGATGCGAGCGCCGAGCACTCGTTCCACCGCACGAGCCATTTGCGCGCTAGCCTTGCCCGCGCCGATAACAAAGATTTTTTGGAACCGAGTGCGATCCAGTTCCAGGTGATTCAGCACGGCTCGATACGGATCGGCCGCCTTGAGAGCTGCTTGAAAAATGCGAAGTGCCTGGCGGCGTAGTGTCGCGGCCATGCCGGCTCAGAAGATGGGGAGCTTCAAAATCTGGGCCACAATCGCCGCCGGATCGTCGGTATCGGCCTCAATGCGATGCTCCGCTTTGCTGTAACAGTCCTGGCGGTCGTCGAAGAGCTGACGGAACTTATCTGGATCGCGCGCCAGCGGCCGATGCTTGTGTCCCGCCAGGCGCGCCGTGATGCGCGGGAAAGGACAGTCCAACCAGATGGTGACGCCGCGCTCTTCGAGCAGCTTGCGATTCTCCGGGTCGACGTACGCGCCGCCGCCCAGCGCCAGCACCATAGGCTTGCCGCACTCCACTTCCCGCACCCGCTTGCGCAGCGCCTCCCGCTCGATTCCCCGGAATTCCTGCTCCCCGCGGGTGTCGAAAATCTCGCTGATCGAGACGCCTTGGGCCTTCTCAATGTCGTGGTCGATATCGGCAAAAGACCAGCCCAGTTCGTCGGCCAGCAGGTGGCCCACCGCCGATTTACCCGATCCCATAAAGCCGACCAGATAGAGGCCGGGCGTGCGCTTTAGTTTTAGTAGCATTCGTTCAACTAACGTCCGCGTAACGAATGGTCCCACAGCTCCACATTAGGGTGCAACTCATCCGTGCAAGGGCGGCACATGCAACTGGGGCGGGGCAAGCCGCATAATGGTACACATGCAGGAAGAGCTGTTGCCGCTTTTTCCGCTCCAAGTGGTCTTGTTTCCCAAGACCGCGTTGCCGTTGCACATTTTCGAGGAGCGCTACAAGCAAATGATCGCGGACATACAGCGGGGCCACACCGAGTTCGGCGTCGTACTGGCCGGCGAAAAAGGCATCGTAAACACCGGCTGCACGGCGACCGTGGAGAAGGTTCTTAAGAAATATCCCGATGGGCGCATGGATCTGATCACTTTGGGCCGCCGGCGTTTTGAGATCATCCTGCTCAACGACGAGAAGCCGTACCTGCGCGGAGCGGTGGAATATTTCGACGACGAGGCCAACGATCCCATTCCGCCCGAGGTCCGCAACCGCGTGATCGATTCCTACAACGATCTGCGGGCGCTCGAGCATTCTGAACAAGCGCACGAGCCCGAGATGAGCGATCCCCAACTAAGCTTTCAACTGGCGCAAGTGGTGCCCGACCTCGACTTCCGGCAGATTCTGTTGGCTACGCGATCGGAAGCCGACCGCATGCGGCGGCTGGCCGAGTTTCTTCCCAGCTACAATTCCCGCCAGCGCCTGATCCAACATGCGCGCAAGGTAGCGCCCACCAATGGACACGTCAAGGGGCCGGTCGGCGTGTGAGGATCCGCGAGCGACAAAACCTGATCGTGGACGCCGACGATACGCTCTGGGAGAACAATATCTATTTCGAGCGGGCGTTCGAGGATTTCTGCGATTTTCTCTCGCATTCGACGCTCGCGCCGGACGAAGTGCGCGCGGTGCTGGACGAGATCGAAATCGTCAACAACAAGACCCACGGCTATGGGACGGCGAATTTCACCCGCAATCTCACCGAGTGTTATCACAAGTTGGTGGAGCGCGAGGTGGCTTCCGACGATCTGAACCGCATCATGAGCTTCACCGAACAGATCCTGCATCATCCCATCGAAATCATTCCAGGCGTGGAAGAGACGCTGGAGTATCTCTCCGGGCGTCACAGCCTGACGCTCTTCACCAAAGGCGATCCCGAAGAGCAGAAGTTGAAGCTGGATCGTTCCGGCTTGGCGATTTACTTCGGCCATACCGCGATTGTGAAGGAGAAGGACGCGCCGTCGTATTCGGCGCTGATTCGGGAGCGCTTGCTCGATCCCGCGCATACCTGGATGATCGGGAATTCTCCGAAGTCCGATGTGAATCCGGCGCTGGAAGTGGGTATTCACGCCGTTTTCGTGCCGCATGAACGGACTTGGACGCTGGAACGCGCGGAGCTACGCGATGGACCGGGGCGGCTGCTGAAGATCGCACGGTTTGAGGAGCTGAAGGAATATTTCTAGGACCTGACCCTCTCCCGTTAATCTGCCAGCAGGCTCCGCAATCTTTCATATCCCGCGCGGCTTACTGGAAGCTGCGTACCATCCGACAGCACGGCCACGCGGCTGTCTTTGGCGTAGGGCTCGATCTTCGCGATACGTTCCAAATTCACCACGATGGAGCGATGGATGCGCACGAAACGCTGGGGATCAAGCGCGGCCTCCAGGCTGGAAATGGTTTGCTCTTTCAAATAACGTTTGCCTTGGCTGTGCAGCGCGACGTAATCGTCTTGCGCTTCGGCATAATCCAAGCGCTCCACGGGAATGATATGGACGCGCGCTCCGTCCTTGACCACGATGCGCTGCAGAAATTGTTGCGGAGGACGCGCGGCGCGCGTCAGTTCGGCGGCTGGTTGCGACGAACTTTTTTCACCCGGCGATCTTTTTTCAGCTAAGCGCTGGCGGGCACGTTCCAGAGCCGTTTGAAACCGCTCCAGGCTGAACGGCTTTAACAGATAGTCCACGGCGTGTTGATCGAAGGCGCGCATGGCGTACTGATCGTAGGCGGTGACAAAAATGACGGCCACCTCCTGGCCGATCAGCTCCAGAACTTCGAACCCGTCCAGCTTCGGCATTTGAACGTCCAGGAAAACGAGGTCGGGCTTCTTTTCGGTAATCGCTTTCACTGCCTCGAAACCATTGGCGCATTCGGCCACGATCTCAACCTCCGCGCTCGCGCCGATATAC
>JBKQHJ010000165.1:0-15182 GCA_052148835.1 Bryobacteraceae bacterium | reverse complement strand
GTACGGCGTGCCTGAGGCCAGCGGCAACGTCGGAGCTGCGGTCTGCAAAGTGATGCTAAACGGCGTGGCCGAGACCCCACCGACTGTCACCACCACAAAGGCTTGACCAGCCGGCACATCGTAAGGTATCTGTATATCTATCTGCTTGGGGATCACTCCACCGGGACCGTTGTTGACCCAAGCGGGCTGGTTGCCTACCGAGACTGTTACCGCGGAAGCCGACGATCCGAAGCCCGTTCCATAAATGGTCGCCAAGATGCCAGGACACAACGGGGCGCTCTGGGTTTGGGTAGGAGATTCGGTGTTGATCACGCTAGCGATCGTCGGCGTCTGCGCCATCAAACCCACCGCACCAGCGAAAACCACCAGTACCAACTTCTTCATCAAAACGACCTCGCAGTTCCGGAAGCACCGGAGTTGTAGGATATAATGGAGTTCTTTAAGAAAAACAACCAGGGTTTTACGGTAGTGTACGCAAAACCATCCTTTGCCTTCATATGGTTAACGATGGGACCACCGAAGACCGGAGGATGTCGTGGATGCTAGGGAAGTCGGCGCTGCGCTTGGGCGGATTCTCGCAACTCCGGCCTTCGTCCGCTCGCCCCGCCTAGCTGAGTTCCTTCGATACGTGGCCCAGCAGCGCCTGGCTGGACGCAGCGATGCTCCAAAGGAAATCGAAATCGGAGCCCAGGTGTTTGGCAGGTCTCCGGACTATGACCCGAGGGTCGACCCGGTGGTTCGCGTTCAAGCTCGTTTGCTGCGGTTTAAGCTGCATGAGTATTACGAAACTGTCGGAAAAACCGATCCTATTCGCATCGATCTGCCAAAGGGCTCTTATTTGCCGGCCTTCTCCGCCCTCCCCCCCGAAGCCGGTGAAATCGCCGGCGAGGTCAGCCTTCCAGCCCCGCCTGCCGTGTCAACTACGCCGCTGCCCCGCGCTGCCGCGAAAATTAGTTGGATTGTGGCAGCGCTACTGTTGGCCGGCGCGCTGGCCATCGTCATTGCCTCGATGAACTCATGGCATGACGCCATCGGCAAAGTTTGGGCGAAGACTCTGCCGGCTCGGCCGAGAGCGGCCCAATCCCCCGCCGCCGATCTCTATCTGAAAGGCAGATATTACTGGACGAAGCGCACACCCGAAGATCTGCAAAAAGCAGTGGACTATTTTACGCAATCTATCGTCGCCGATCCCGGTTATGCCAGGGCTTACGTGGGGCTCGCCGATTGTTACGGACTGTTGCGGGAGTTCGCCGGCATGCCGGATGGTGATGCTTGGCCCCGGGCGTTGGCGGCCGCGCGCAAAGCGGTGGAACTGGACGATTCCTTGGCCGAGGCCCACGGCACGCTCGGCTTTGATCTGTTTTATGGATCCCTTGATTTAAAGAACGGCGAACGCGAGTTCAAGCGAGCCGTGGAGCTGAACCCCAATTACGCGGAAGCCCATCAGTGGTATGCCACGGCATTGATGTCCGTCGGCAGGCTCACCGAAGCGTCCGATGAGATGGCGCGCGCCCGTGAATTACAGCCGGCGTCGCGATCCATCCTGTCGGACCAGGGATTGTTGCTGTTCTATCAGGGCAAGAGCGCGCAGGCCATCGAACAACTGCGCCAGGTGGAGGCCTCGGAACCCGCGTTTCGCTCGGCGCACTCCTATTTGTCCTATATTTATTTCGATCAGAAGGATTGCGGGAATTACCTATCGGAGTCGCGAAAGGCTGCTCAGGCGTCGAACGACGCTACCGAGCTCGCGGTGCTCAATGCGGCTGAGCAAGGTTTTGCCACGGGCGGCTGGAGGGGAATGCTAGAGAGCCGGCTCAAGGTCCAGAAGAGACTAGCGAGCCAAGGCCGCTATCCGCGGTATTACGTCGCTCAAAGCTATGCGCTGCTGGGCAGGAAGCGGGAGGCTTTGGAATACCTGGACGCTTCCTACCAGAACAAGGAACTCTACCTGACCACGCTTCCTGTGGATCGGGACCTTGCGAGTCTGCACACGGAGCCCGATTACCGGCACCTGCTCGCCCAATTGGGATTGGATGTCCCCAACTAAGAAACGCGTTGCGCTGACCATCGCCGGGTCCGATCCGAGCGGCGGCGCGGGGATTCAGGCGGATCTCAAAACTTTTCATCAGTTCGGCGTTTATGGCGAAGCCGCGATCACGCTGATCACCGTCCAGAACACTGGCGGCGTGCGCCGCGTCGAATGCCTCCATCCCGAACTGGTGGCGGATCAGATTCGCGCCGTCATTGAGGACATACCGCCCGAGGCCGCGAAAACCGGAGCGCTAGGCAATGCAGGCATCATCGAAGCAGTAGCGGCACTAGCCAGGGATTTTCCTTTCCCGCTGGTTGTGGATCCCGTGATTATGAGTAAACATGGCGCCCCCCTGCTCGAGGCCGCCGCGCTGGAATCGCTCAGAACATTCTTGTTGCCGAATGTTTTCCTGCTCACTCCCAACCTGGAGGAAGCCTCCGCGCTGACTGGCGCCCAGGTGCACGATCTGGCCGGGATGCGGCAAGCCGCCGAAACCCTCGTCCGCATGGGACCGCAGGCAGTGTTAGTGAAGGGCGGCCACCTGAGAGGCGACGCGACCGACGTCTTATACCAGCATGGCGAATGGACCGAGTTCACATCGCCGCGCATCGAAACCCGCCACACCCACGGAACGGGTTGCACTTTCTCGGCGGCCATCACTGCGTCGCTCGCTTCCGGATACGATCTTCAGGAATCCGTTCGCCGAGCCAAGCGCTACATCACGGAGGCGATTCGAAACAATCCAGGACTGGGATCGGGCTCTGGGCCGCTAGAGCACAAGGCTCCGTTTTGAGCGCGCTCCACGCGCTATTTTGAATCTTGATCTAGATCCGGCTTGGAATCCGCATCGGACGCCGGCGGCTTGGGCTGCTCCGGCAGAATGAAGGACGTTTCACCAGGCCGCAGAAGCTTCAGCTTCTTTCGAATCTCCAGCTCCTGCTCTGATGGGCTGCTTTCCAACTTTTTGATGCGATCGCGCCGGTAATCGTTCTCGCGCTGGATATTGGCATTTCCCTCTTCGAACTGCCGGATCTCGTCCCACGTCTCGCGGAGAGCCGGCAGGCCTTCCGGCCCGCGCAGTTGCCGCAACCCATAAACGCCCATCAAGGCGAAGGCGATCAGTATGAGGACACGTCGTACAGAACTAGTCATTTATGAAATTTCAACGCTATTGCCGGACCGTCCGTTATGAGTCCTTACATTTGTTTATAATCCTCTTTTGCAAAAAGATCCAGAGGAACGGCGAAAAAACTTATCATGACCGACAAGATTGTGGTGCTCAGCACGTGCGCTTCCGCCGAAGAGGCCCAGCGCGTGGCGCGAGCGTTGGTAGAGAAAAGACTCGCGGCCTGCGTCAATGTGCTGCCAGGAGTGCGCAGTGTGTATTGGTGGAAGGACGCCATTGAGGACGAGGAAGAAGTCCTCCTTTTGATCAAGACCAGCCGGCCGCTGCTCGAAGACCTGCGGAGCGAGATCGAGCGGCTGCATTCTTATGAAGTGCCGGAAGTGATCGCTCTCGCCGTGGTGGACGGCTCGGAGCGCTACCTAGCCTGGATGAATCGGGAGCTGGCGCACAAACCCAGCCTGTAGCCTATACCGCGCGCCGGCGGCTGCCTCTGCCTCTCGGCCCAAACGATCTTACCTGGCGCTTGGCGTGGGGCGCGCTCAAAGAACTGGATGACGGAATTACGATCACAGGCGCGCTGTGCTTGTCGCCGTGCTTCTCGGCGGGAACATGCGCCGGGACCTGGCGCCGCTCCAGCTTGGCGTCCAGCGTCCGCTCGATCTGCGATATTTGCGCGCGTTCCGCCCGTGTAGCGAAGGTGGATGCCGTTCCGCTGGCGCCCGCGCGGCCCGTTCGTCCGACGCGGTGAATGAAGTCTTCGGGAACCTGCGGAAGATCGTAGTTCACTACGTGCGCGATCCCCTCCACATGAATGCCGCGTGAGGCCACGTCGGTAGCCACCAGCACTCGATAGTCGCCATCCTGGAAGCCGCGCAACGCCTGGGTGCGCTGGCTCTGGCTGCGGTTGCCATGGATGGCCGTGGTCTTCAGGCCTTCGCGTGAGAGCTTCTTGGCCAGCTTGTCGGCGCCGTGCTTGGTGCGGGCGAAAACCAGGAACGAGCCTGGCTCTTGATCGAGCATCAGTTGCAGCAGGCCGAGTTTGCGGTCCTGCTCCACTTCATAAAGATGCAGTTCGATCTTTTCGATCGGCTTGGAGGTGTCGCCTACTTCGACGCGCACGGCGTCGCGGACGTGGGTCTGAACCAGGTGTTTGACCGAGCTTTGGATCGTGGCCGAAAACAGCAGCATCTGGCGCTGGGATGGAGTGGCCGCGATGATCTTCTTGACGGCGGGCAGGAAGCCCATGTCGAGCATGCGGTCGGCCTCGTCGAGAACCAGGATGCGGACATTGCGGAGATCGACGAGATTCCGGCCCATAAAATCCGACAGCCGGCCAGGCGTCGCGATCAGCACTTGCGCACCATTCCGGATGGCTTGTAATTGGGCGCGCTCACCGAGGCCGCCGACTGCGATGGAGGCGCGAATGCCGGTGCCCGGCGCCAGTTTGGCAAACGTATCGTGGATCTGCATCGCCAGTTCACGTGTCGGGCTCAGGACTAGGGCGCGGATGCCGGTGAGAGTGGGCTCCTTGGAGAGCGAGCTCAGTGTCTGGAGAATCGGTAGGACGAACGCGAGCGTCTTGCCGGTGCCGGTTTGCGCGGTAGCCACAAGGTCGCGTCCGGCTAATGCGGGCTCAATGGCCAGAGCCTGGACGGGAGTGGGTTCGACAAAGCCGTGCTTGGCGAGATTGCTCCTTAGCGGAGCGGAAAGGGGGAGTTCAGAGAAACTTTTCATTTATTGGTTTTGCGGAGGAGAATCGACGAGCCGACTACCGATGAGGTGAGAAGGGGTTGCGGATCAACTTCCAGTAGGCTTCATTGTAGCGCATTCCAGGGCCAAGCACAGTCGTACGATGGATCCTATGGAGCTTTTCGCCGTTATCCGCACCAGAGGCGACGCCTGGAACGCCTCCCTCCGCTTGGAAGAGCAAACCGAGTGGGACGTGCACGCCCGCTTCATGAACGCTCTTCAAACGGAAGGTTTCATCGTCCTGGGAGGCCCGCTGGAAGGCACGCCCGACGTTCTGCTAATTTTTCGAGCGAGCGAGCCCGAGGAGATTCGGAAGCGCCTTCAGGACGATCCCTGGACTACTCGAAATCTGCTTCGTATCAGCCGCATATCGCCCTGGACGCTGCGGCTCGGCTCTCTTCCAACGCGCTAATGGGCGCCGGCTCCTAGCAACCATTTCCTCGCGACTTCCGCGCAGCTAGCTACTCTAATAAGAGCGGATGCTGCCTATTCTTCAGAACAAGCCAGCCGGAGTGCGCGACCCGGTTTGCGGCATGACGGTGGATCCGAAACGGGCGGCGGGATCGGTGGCGTATCAAGGCCAGACCTACTATTTCTGCTCCACCGGCTGCGCAGCGAAGTTTCAGGCGGCCCCGGAAAAGTACCTAAAGCCAGAGGCAGCGCCTCAGCCCATGCCGCAGGAAGCGGCGGGAGTCGAGTACACCTGCCCCATGCACCCGCAGGTCCGCCAAATCGGACCGGGCTCGTGCCCGATATGCGGCATGGCGCTGGAGCCGGTGAGCGTCACTCGCGATTCGGTGGACGAAGTAAATCCCGAATACCAAGGCATGCTGCGCCGGTTTTGGCTGAGCGTTGCGCCATCCGCGGTGCTGCTTGGGCTGATGTTCGCGGGGGCGCACTGGCCGTGGCTCGAATTGGTGCTGGCCAGTCCGGTGGTGTTGTGGGCGGGATGGCCGATCTTCGAGCGAGCCTGGGCGTCGATCGTGCACCGCAGTCCGAATATGTTCACGCTCATCGGCACGGGCGCGGGCACGGCCTATTTGTATAGCTTGGTTGCGACTCTAGCCCCGGGGATTTTTCCAGAGTCGCTACGGCGTCACGCGGGGCAAATGCCAGGCGAACTGGCGTTGTATTTCGAGCCGGCCGCGGTGATCGTCTGTTTGGTGTTGCTGGGACAGGTGCTGGAATTGCGCGCGCGAAGCCAGACCAGCAGCGCGATCAAAGCTCTGCTCAAGATGGCTCCGGAAACCGCGCGGCGTCTTCGATCGGACGGAAACGAGGAGGACATCGCGCTCGACCAGGTCCATCCGGGCGACCTGTTACGAGTGCGGCCGGGCGAACGGGTTCCTGTGGACGGCGTGGTGACGGAAGGATCGAGTTTCGTGGACGAGTCCATGATCACGGGCGAACCGATTCCCGTTGAAAAAGCCGCGGGCAGCCGGGCCACGGCTGGGACTGTCAACACTACGGGCGCGTTCGTCATGAAAGCCGAGCTGGTGGGGGCGGAAACGCTGCTGGCGCGCATCGTCCAAATGGTGAGCGAAGCGCAGCGTTCGCGCGCGCCGATTCAACGGCTGGCGGATCGAGTGTCGGCGGTCTTCGTACCCACGGTGATGGCCGTCGCGATCGTCACATTTGTTGTCTGGGCGCTGGTGGGTCCGCAGCCGAGACTGGCATACGCGCTGGTAAATGCGGTGGCTGTCTTGATTATTGCGTGCCCGTGCGCCTTGGGACTGGCGACGCCCATGTCGATCATGGTGGGGACGGGACGCGGCGCGACAGCGGGCGTCCTGATTCGCAATGCCGAGGCACTGGAGGGCCTGGCGAAGGTGGACACTCTGGTGGTGGACAAGACCGGGACGTTGACGGAAGGCAAGCCGATGCTGGTACGCGCCGACGATCCAGAAGTCTTGCGTTTGGCGGCCAGCGTGGAAACGTTGAGCGAACATCCCTTGGCCGCGGCGATTGTCGCCGGCGCGCGGGAGCGGAAGCTGGTTCTGTCGAAACCCGAGCAGTTTGGATCCGTGCCTGGGCAAGGCGTCACAGCCATCGTGGACGGCCGGAGAGTGTCGGTGGGCAAACCGGACGCGCCACGTGACGAACCAGCAACGCAGCGCGACGACCCAAACGACGCCGGCCAGACCATCGTGCACGTTACGATTGATGGCGAGCCCGCCGGAACGCTCGGTTTGGCGGACCCGCTGAAACCCTCGGCACGGGAGGCCATCGAACGGTTACATCGTGACGGCTTACGCATCGTCATGCTAACCGGAGATAACCGCTCCGCCGCGCGAGTGGTGGCGAGCGCACTCGGCATCGATGAAGTGGAGGCCGATATGCTGCCCGACCAAAAAGCGAAAGTGATCGCAAAGCTGCAGGCGCAAGGCCGCATTGTCGCCATGGCCGGCGACGGCGTCAACGACGCACCCGCGCTGGCGCAAGCGCAGGTGGGAATCGCGATGGGTTCGGGAACCGATGTCGCGATGGAGAGCGCGGCCATTACACTAGTGAAGGGAGATCTGCGTGGGATTGTTCGGGCCCGCGCCCTCAGCCAAGCTACCATGCGAAACATCCGGCAGAATCTGTTTTTTGCCTTCGTCTATAATGCCATCGGCGTTCCACTCGCCGCGGGTATCCTCTATCCTTTCTTTGGACTGCTGCTTAGCCCCATCATCGCCAGCGCCGCGATGACCTTCAGCTCCGTATCGGTGATCGCCAACGCGCTCCGGCTGAGAAAGCTAGCGCTGTGATCGATCTGCACAGTCATACCAACGAATCCGACGGAACGTTCACGCCCCTGGAGCTGGTCGACCTGGCGATGGACTCTGGCATCGAAGCGCTCGCCATCTCGGATCACGATACTTTTGCCGGCTTCGATCAAGCCTTGCCGATCGCGCGAGCTCGCGGTCTGGATCTGGTTTGCGGGATCGAATTAAGCACGCGCGTTCCGGGATCGAAAGTGCGGACCGTTCATCTGCTGGCCTATTTTCTTCACCAGCCGCCGGCTGCCGACTTTCGCGAGTGGCTGGATGAGTTGATCGCCGGACGCCGGGATCGCAACCAGCGACTAATTGCCAGCTTGCGCGAGCAGGGCCTCGATATCAACTTGAGCGAAGTGGAGAAGCTGGGACGAACCTTGACGGGCCGGCCGCATTTCGCGCGCATTTTAATCGATAAGGGCTATGTGAGCAGCTACGAGGAAGCGTTCCGCCGCTACCTGGGCGAAACGGCGCCCACTTACGTCGAGCGCTTCGCGCCCTATGTGGTCGCGGCCATCCAGCGTGTGATCGACGCCGGCGGGCTGCCCGTTCTGGCGCATCCCATTCGCCTGGGCTTCCGCGATTCCGCGTCGGAAGAGAAATTTATCAGCGAGCTGCGCGACGGGGGTCTGGGCGGCATCGAGGTGTTTCACTCCGATCATCGTCCGCGGGACATGGAACGCTATGCCGGCATCGCGCGCAAGTACAATCTCGCGGTAACGGGCGGCTCGGATTTTCATGGCGAGGCGAAGCCGCAGATCTCGCTCGGAACCGGCTACAACGGAAATCTCGACATCCCGAAATCGGTGCTGGAAAACTTGCGCGCCGTTTCCGCATGAGCGCTTTCGACGCGGTCGTAGTGGGGGCCGGCGTCTTTGGCGCTTGGACCGCGCTGCATTTGCGCCGTACGGGCCGGACCGTCGCGCTCCTAGACCCCTATGGCCCGGGCAACAACCGGTCGAGTTCCGGCGGAGAATCGCGCATCATTCGAATGGGCTACGGCGCCGATGAGATCTACACGCGCTGGGCCATGCGGTCGCTCGAGTTGTGGCTGAAGACGTTCGAGCAGATCGGCAGGCCTGAACTTTTCCAAAAGACTGGCGTGCTCTGGACTCCCAAGCCTGATGACCCGCGCGCCTCCGACACACCAGCGGTATTCGAGAAACTCGGCGTGGCGTTTCAATCGCTGACGGCGGCGGATCTGGCGCGATCGTTCCCTCAACTGCGCTTTCGCGAGGAGCGCATCGGAATGTTCGAGCCTGGGTCCGGCGCGCTCCTGGCTCGGCGAACGGTGCAGGCAGTAGTCGATCAGGCGGTGCGGGAGGGAGTTGAATACCGCCAGGCGACGTCGCTCGAAGACGGTCTGGCGGACGCGATGGTTTACGCCTGCGGGCCTTGGCTACCGAAGATTTTCCCTGAACTGCTGGGCGCCCGGATTCGCGTGACACGCCAGGAGGTGTTTTTCTTTGGAACTCCAGCGGGCGATCCGAGCTTTGCACCGCCGCGCATGCCGGTCTGGGCCGACATTACTGATGAGCATAGCGCTTATACCATTCCCGACATCGAGAACCGCGGATTTAAGTTAGCCTTCGACCGGCATGGTCCCCAGTTCGATCCCGATACTGGCGATCACGTGGTTCAAGAGGTCGATAAGGCCCGCGCGTTCCTGGCGGAGCGATTTCCGGCGCTCGCCGGCGCGCCGCTGGTGGAATCGCGGGTGTGCCAATACGAGAACACGTCGACTGGAGACTTTCTGATCGACCGGCATCCGGACTTCGAAAATGTGTGGCTGGTGGGGGGCGGTTCTGGCCACGGATTCAAGCATGGCCCGGCAGTGGGGGAGCACGTTTGCGCGCTCCTGGACGGCAAGGTTTCCATCGAGCCGCGATTTTCGCTGGCGACGAAGGACCGAGAGCCACGGCGGTCGGTGTACTAATCCGCCGCCTACTGTTTCGACTGGATGGTGTCGAATCTCTTTCAGATCTACGCTGGATTGGGAGGAAATGCAAGCCATGCGTCGTATGTGGATAACGATTGGACTTTCAGTGGTTTTGAGCGTTCCGGCACTCGTGGCAGCCACTAAAACGAAATCCGGCACGGCCGCGAACACTGCCGCGGAACATAAAACCCCCGAATATCAAACCAATTTGAAGCGCTGGGAGGCCCAGAACCTGACCGGCACCATCAGCATGGTGGATCCAAAGATGGAGCTGGTGGTGGTGCGCGACTCTTCGGGCGTACCCTTTGATTTCAAGATCGCCCGATCCACGCGGATCGATGCCGGCGCCAAGCGGGAGGAGCTTTCCGAGCTAACTCCCAAAGAGTCCGTGTCGATCCACTACGTTCCGGAAGCACGCGGGGATATTGCGCGTAGCATCCAGGTACAGCACTGATTATTCCTGGCTGTCCTGGTATTCTTCGAGCCAGGCCATTTGGATCGCTTCGAGTTTGCCTTCGGTGGACGCCTTAGGGTCGTCACGGAAATCGGGAAGCTCGATGATCCACTGGTGCAGGTCCGTGTAGCGAATGTGAGTGGGATCGAGCTCGGGAAATTTCTCGTGCAACGCGAGCGCGATGTCTTCGGTGTGTTCCCAGCTGAGTCCCGGCATCAGTCACTCCTATTCAGATCTGCCTATTCAGATCTTGCCTGTTCAGATCTTGGTTCCTTTGAGCGCGCCGCGCACGGCATTGTTCATCATGTTTTCCGCCAGCTTCATCGTGGCTTGATTCACTTCCTCGATCTTGGCCGCGATCAGGTGATGATCGTCCGTATTGTAGACCAGCAGCAATTCGTTGATGGACTTGTCGATCGCCGCTCGCTCCTCGTCCGTCAATTCGAGGTAGGCGTCGTGCTTGCGCGCCTTGTCGACGGCTAACAAAATTGCGTCGGCTTCCACGCGTTGTTCCCTTACTTGGCGAGCTGTCAAATCCTGCTCGGCCTTTTCGAACGACTCCTGAATCATCTTCTCCACTTGTTCGTCCGTTAGGCCGTAGGATGGCTTCACCTCGACGCTGTGCTCTTTGCCGGTACGCTGGTCGCGCGCGGTGACGCTCAGAATTCCATTGGCGTCGATCAGGAAGCGCACTTCGATGCGCGCCATTCCGGCCTGCACCGGGTCGATACCCTTGAGGTCGAACCGCGCAAGGCTCCGGTTATCCTTCACTAATTCGCGCTCGCCCTGGACCACGTGAATCAAGACATTGGTCTGGCCATCAACGCCGGTTGTGAAGCTCTCGGTCGCGCTGGCGGGGATGGTGGAATTGCGATGGATCAGTTTCGACACCACGCCGCCCATGGTTTCGATGCCGAGCGAAAGCGGCGTGACGTCTAGCAGCAGCTTGTTGTCGACGACGCCGGATAGAATCGCGGCCTGTACCGCGGCGCCGAGCGCGACCACTTCATCAGGATTCAGCTCGGTATGAGGTTTGGCACGGAACAGCGCTTCGACGGCCGACCGAACCAGCGGGATGCGTGTCGAACCGCCAACCATGACCACTTCATCGATCTGATCGACGGTGACGCCGGCGTCTTGGATGCAGTCGCGGCAGGGGCCGAGCGTGCGCTCGACGATCGGAGTGATTAACTTGTCGAATAGTTCTAGGGTAATCTCGCGCTGATATTTCTTGCCGCGATACTCAAGCTCGATGGTTGCGGCCGGAACAAACGACAGCTTTTCCTTGGCCTGGATCACCGCGCGCCGGAGCCGCTGCACGCCTTCGTTGTCTTGCGACAGATCCTGGCCCCATTCGCTCGCGACGTCTTCGAGCGCGATCCGCAAAAGTAGATTGTCGATGTCGTCGCCACCCAGGTGCGTGTCGCCGTTAGTAGCCAGCACTTCGAAGATGCCGTCGTGCAGCTTGAGAATCGAGATATCGAAAGTGCCGCCGCCCAGGTCGTAAACCGCGATGATGCCGTTTTCGCGCTTGTCGAGACCGTAAGCGAGCGATGCGGCGGTTGGTTCGTTTACCAGGCGCAAGACTTCGAGACCCGCGATGCGTCCGGCGTCTTTCGTAGCTTGGCGTTGCGCATCGTTGAAATAAGCCGGTACCGTGACGACAGCCTTGTCCACGGAAACGCCAAAATAATCTTCAGCATTCTGCTTCAACTGCCGCAGCACGAGCGCGGAGATTTCGGGCGGAGTGAATGTGCAATCACCAAGCTGGAGCTGAATCACCGAGTCGCTGCCCGGAGCAATCTGGAACGGAAACAGCTTCAACTCTTCCCCAACGTCCGCCAGCCCGCGGCCCATGAGCCTCTTCACGGAATACACGGTGCGCTCGGGTTGTGTCAGAAGCAGCTCGCGAGCCGGATTGCCGACCACGACGCCGCCATCCGGCAGGATCGAAACCACGCTCGGCACCAGCTTGTCGCCATCGGCGCCAGGGATAATGCGCGGCCCGGTGAGATCCATGAAAGCCACCAGGCTGTTGGTGGTGCCGAGGTCGATTCCTACAATATGGCCGGTGGATGTAAAGTCAATTTCCATGGTTAGAGGGCGGCTATTGGCTGTTGGCTATTGGGTAATAAGGCACGCTGTACTTCTGACAGAAGATTGTGAACATATTTGCGGCGATTTAGAAGATTTCGGATTTGCGTCAGTACGTCGCGCGATTGAGAAGCATCATACTGCTCAAACAGGACATGGAGCTGCTGGTCCGTTTCGGCAAGCATATTGGTGAAATTCTTGTCCGCCTGTTCCAATTGCGGGCGAGACGAATCGTCGCCGCCGCGCATCTCTTCGAGTGCCATGTTCAATTCGAAGACTTCTTCCAGCAGTTCGGGAGGCACATCCTTGGACCGCTGCTCACCGATGTCGAAACCTTCCAGCGCGAGCAAATACTGGGCCCGCTTGATCGGATCCTTCAAGGTCCGGTAGGCGTCGTTCAACGCCGACGACATATCGAGCGCCCGCTGCCGCTCGACTTCGGGTTGACGCATAAAACGGTCGGGATGCAGTTCGCGGCTCAGCGCATAGAAGCGCTGTTGCAGGTCATCGAGCGCGACATTCAGACTCCGCGGAAGGCCGAAAATCTCGTAATATTCGATCACGCCGAGAAAGACGTTCCGCAGCCGCAGCTTTTCTTCGCGTTCGGATTGTCGAACTCGAAGCCGGAATGAATGAGCGAGTCCTTCCAATCCAGCGTCATGCCGTTCAGATAGACCATGCTCTTGGGGTCCACGAATACCTTTACGTCTTCAAATTCGTATACCGTGTCGGTGGGCCGCGGCTTCACATCGAACTTGAACAGGTAGCTCAGGCCGGAGCATCCGCCGCCCAGCACGCCCAGGCGCAGTCCACCCTGGACGCCATGCTTGGCGAACTGCTCGCGGATCTTCGATACGGCCTTGGGTGTTACGGTGACCATCCCTTAGTTAGATGCGACAGCCGCTTATTTGGATACCGCGACGGTTTCCGGCTGCGCCGCAGTCTTCTTCTTGTAGTCGCCGATCGCCGCCTTGATCGCGTCCTCGGCCAGCACCGAGCAATGAATCTTCACCGGCGGCAGGCTCAGCTCATTGACGATGTCGGTGTTCTTGATCGCGAGCGCTTCGTCCACGGTTTTGCCGCGCAGCCATTCTGTGGCCAGCGATGAACTGGCGATCGCGCTGCCGCAGCCGAACGTTTTGAACTTGGCGTCCTCGATGATGCCGGTCTCGGGATTCACCTTCACCTGCAGCTTCATCACGTCGCCGCACTCAGGAGCGCCCACCATGCCGGTGCCCACGTTCGGATCGTTCTTGTCCATCGAACCGACGTTGCGGGGATTATTGTAGTGGTCGATTACTTTGTCGGAATAAGCCATGTTGTTGGTGTCCTCTTCTTCTATTCTTTCCGCTCCCTCACGGTCGCGGCTCCGTTTAATGCGCGGCCCACTGGACCTTCGATAAATCGATTCCTTCTTTCGCCATCTCGTAGAGCGGCGATAACTCGCGAAGCTTGTTCACCACGTCGATCACTTTGGCGGCGACGTAGTCCACTTCCTCTTCGGTATTGAAGCGCCCCAGGCCGAAACGGATGGAGGAGTGCGCCAGATCGTCGCCGGCGCCCAGCGCTTTCAAAACATAGCTCGGCTCCAGCGTAGCCGAGGTGCAGGCCGATCCGCTCGACACCGCGATATCGTTGATGCCCATCAGCAAAGACTCGCCTTCGACATAAGCAAAGCTGATGTTCAAATTGTTCGGAAGCCGATGCTCCATGGTGCCGTTGATATAGGTTTCATCCAGCGCCGATTGCAGCTTGTCCTTCAGCTTGTCGCGAAGATACGCCATGCGCTTGGACTCTTCCGCCATTTCAGCCTGGCAGAGCGCGCATGCCTCGCCCAGTCCGACGATCCCAGGAACGTTCAGCGTGCCGGATCGCATGCCGCGCTCGTGGCCCCCGCCATCCATCTGCGCCGTGATCTGCACGCGCGGGCCCTTGCGGCGAACATACAGCGCGCCGACGCCCTTCGGCCCGTACATTTTGTGGCCGCTGAGCGACATCAGGTCGATGTTGTCGGCGATCACGTTCACCGGCACCTTGCCGACCGCCTGAGTCGCATCGGTGTGCAGCAGCACACCCTTCGACTTCGCCAGCTTGCCGATCTCGGCAATGGGCTGCAGCACGCCAATTTCGTTATTGGCGTACATGATGCTGATGAGGATGGTCTTGTCGGTGATGGCCGCTGCCAATTGATCCAGATCCACCAGGCCGTTCTGCTGCACCGGCAAATACGTTACACGAACGCCATGCTTTTCCAGACGCTTGCAGGTGTCGAGGATCGCCTTATGCTCGGTGGCGGCGGTGATGATGTGGTTGCCTTTTTCGGCGTACATCTCGGCCACGCCCTTGAGCGCCAGATTGTTCGATTCGGTTGCGCCGCTAGTGAAAACAATCTCCTTGGCTGTTGCGCCGATCAGACTCGCGATCTGTTTGCGCGACTTTTCTACGGCTTCTTCGGCTTCCCACCCGAAGCTGTGATTGCGGCTGGCGGCATTGCCGAAGGTCTCAAGAAAGTATGGCTTCATGGCCGCAAACACGCGCGGGTCCATCGGCGTGGTGGCGTGATAGTCCATGTAAATTGGCATTTTCATCGTGGTCTTCCCTTATTCAACATCCCTTATTCAACATCGCCTCACATCACATCCGGTGCTTGCGCCGGCGGGACCGAAAGATCGATTAGCCGCGACGTCTTCGCCAACTCGTCCTGCGCTTCAGTCTTCGGCGAATCCGCGGACATATCTGAGATGCTGATGCTCGCTAAAAGCCGCAGGATTCCTTCGTGAACCTTCTGCAGCGGGTCGCGCACGGTGCATTTGTCGGTGTGTACGCAGTAGCCGTGCTCGGTGAAGCAGGCCGTCAAGAAAATCGGCCCATCGATGGTACGGATCACTTCATACGCGGTCATCTCGCGCGGGTCTCGAGCCAGCTTATAGCCGCCGTTGGTCCCGTGTTCGGAGCGCAGGAATCCGTTCTTCACCAGTTTTTGCAGAATCTTCGACAGCAACGCCGCCGGAATGCCATACGTTTCGGCG
>JBKQHJ010000164.1:0-20591 GCA_052148835.1 Bryobacteraceae bacterium | reverse complement strand
GATCGAAATCCGTGGACGCGAGAACAATCGTCTCGCCCTTCTTCCAGTCACCGGGATTCAACACTTCGATGGTGTCGCTGCCCGCGGCGGCCGTCTGCGCGAGTTTGGTCCAGGAGTTCTTCTCGGTACCGTGCAGGTTCAGGATTCCGCCCATGAGCATGATCCCGCGGTCACTGCGGTCATTTCCACCCAGTCCACCGAAATCTTCGTCTTTGACGTTGTCGGTGAGGGTAATTGTGGCCTTGCGCGTATGGGGCTTGGCTTCCGTGCCGATTTCCAGTTCCCCGTGCACCATGATCCACTCGGTGGTCAGTTCAAGATCTTTTTTATCCGCGAAGCTCAGTTTGCCGTTGATCGTCAAACTGCGCAGCGGCGGCGGAGAGACGTCGAGGACGACGTTCATATCCTTTTCAATGTTGACCACAGCGTCTTTGGCCGGCACCTTTTTGTCAGGCCAGGTGGCCGCATCGGACCAGCGTTTTGCGCCAGCCGTGGAAGAAGCGTTTTGCTGCGCCTGAACGACGGCATATCCGCCGAGGCCTAACAAGGCTGGAACCAGCAACGAAAGGAATAAAAGAGAACGTTTTCGCATCGCTAAATCTCCGTGATCGATCATGTTACGCTACTTTCTCCCGCTAGGATCGAAGGACGTGTAACCAGGGACAATTTTACACCAATCGTTGGCAGTGTATCAATTTGACTGATATTCTACCCTATTGTCGGCCGGACAATATCCTCTGGTTTGAACGTATTCGCCAGCGGATGGGTTTTGCGGAGCGCAGGGCTGAAGGGATCTGGGCACGGCGGTTCGGACGCCAGAGCATCCGACGCGCCGGGTGCTTATTCCTTCCAGTCACGATCTGGCGCGTCTTGTGGAGCCACTGGCCATTCACCTTGACCCAACAGAACCTTCCGGAGACATGGATTACACTTTTTCGCTCCGCAGAACGCGGCGACTGAGAGCGGCAATGCGAGGGATAGAGATTGTCCTGGGCGAGCGCTTCCCTAGCGTGACGGTCTTCGGCCTTTCTCCTGCGCGTGGCGGCCATCAAACGATGAAACGTTCGATCTCAATCTATCATTGACACTCCAAGCGAACCGGTCTAATAGCTGGTTAACGAAGCACGGAGGCACCAACGACTTGTGTCGAAGAGCTCTCTGCGGGTGAGTCGTCGGAAACACGTACCGAGGTCGGAGTCCCAGGCGCCGCCGACGATCGTACGAGTGGCGCGTGATCCGGCCAGAGCGCGATATTACACTTCCCAGGTCGGGACTTAAAGCTCGGTGGCCTGGGCCACATCAGCGAGTCGGCCATTCCCCGCGACTAATCTTAAGTGGCGATCTACCGGAATAGTAGAGACATCCTCATCCGCGCATCCTTAGACTACGAGGCCTCGGCTCAAACGCCTCGCTCAGGCGTCAGTCGTCACTCACGAGTTCGGAATTGAATGAAGCGATCATCTAACAGAAGACTTTCCAGACATGGCTTCTCTCGGGCAGCCAACAGTTATGCTCCCGGTAGTGGTAAATCCTTTCAATATCTTCGCCCTTCCCAGAAATCGCGGTAAGCCACAGCGGCACATCTGGCCCGGTCGTGATACCGATTGGCTTCTCCACTTTGCTCCGGGGCATCACTTGAAGTAGGTGGGCACTTCAAACGACACGACGCCGGTGGCCAAACCCAAGATCGACACCCGTGGCGATGACGCTCTGAGGAACAGTGGAATTGATCACGAGCAGCTTGCCGACTCCCGGAGGCAGCGCCAACAAGGTAGAAGGCGGAATAGTCAGTTGGCCAGCGCTGGACGGAGCGTGGCAAAAAGCGAGTCGGCGGCAAGGACGAAACCGAGGTCTACGCACTGATGGACATGCCGGTGATGCCTCCCGGCGATTCGCGAGGACCGGGGTGAACTAGAAGCTGCACTCGGGCGGAAGGCTGCCCAAGCTGATCGACTTGAAGGACCTGTGGGGCGATCTTCACACCCATAGCACTTACTCTGACGGCAAATCGACGATCGATGAAATAGTGGAACACGCCGCCGAACTCGGCTACGAATACATTGCGCTCACCGATCATTCCCCGTCGCAACGCGTCGCGCGCGGGCTAGCTCTAGATCGGCTGGAACAGAAGATCGAAGAAATTCATAGCCTTTAAAAGAAAAGGCGTGACCGGCCGCCCCGCATTTTGATCGGAGCCGAAGTTGATATCCTGGCCGGCGGCAAGCTGGATTATCCCGATGAGATTCTCGCGCGGCTGGATATCGTTGTCGCCTCGATTCACTCGCTGTTTCGTCATAACAAAGATGAGACCACGGGCCGCTTGCTCGATGCGCTCGCGAATCCTCATGTTGACATTCTCCGGCATCCTACCAGCCGGCTGATTGGCGAACGCGAGCCTTTGGAACTGGACTTCGAACGCGTCCTCAGCGCCGCTCACAAAACGGGGGTGGCCCTCGAGATCAACGGCTCCATGTACCGTCTCGATTTGAACGATACGATGGCGAAGGCTGCGCAGGAAGCCGGCGTCCTGCTCGCGATTGGCTCTGATGCACACAGCACCGCGCAGCTTGACCAGATTCGCTACGGAGTCTTCCAAGCGCGCCGAGGCTGGATCGAAACGCGATCGGTAATCAACACGTGGCCGTGGGTTAAGCTGAGCGGGTGGCTCGTTCATCGAGCAGGCCGTAGACGCGTTGGCTGAACGGGTCTACCGAACGTTCACTCGGACTGAGAATGTCGCTTCTCAATCCAATTCTTGAGCGGCAGTAACGCGCGCAACGTGAGCAGGTTCAGGATTGCGAGGATAATCGCGATTTCATAGCGCTCCATTGCAACAGATGCGCCGATGACGCCGGCGTTCCATATGCTAGCCGCAGTCGCGGTGCCCCTTACAGTAGCGCCTTCCTTCAAAATTGCGCCACCACCAACGAATCCGATGCCGGTGATTAATCCCTGAAGCACTCGCGACTGATCGGCGCTATTGGGCTGAACGCCGAGAATCAGCAAGTAGCCGCAACTCGCGATTCCGACCAGTGGAAAGGTGCGGAGGCCCGCACTGTGCGCCTCCTGCTCTCGTTCCCAGCCGATCAGTGCAGTCAATAGGTAGGTAATGCCGATTTGTTCGAGATTCTTCCAAATCACCTGGGAATGGTTGAGAAAGTCAAACATCTCGCTCGCTTAGTGACCAGCCGGAACATAAACCCTGCTGGCGCCCACTATCTCCGCATTCGGCACCTCCGTAGTAAGCCGTACCGATTGGAAGCCAGCCTTGTTTCCTGGCTTGACAAGGAACGTCACGACGTATTGATGAGAGAGGTGCTCGGCCAAGTTCGCGAGATAAGGCGAGAAAGAAACCAGCGGCCCGAATCCAAGCATATAGGACTCGCCGCCGGTCTCTTCCGCGATCTGCGCGAGGTGATTCTGGCCCCAGTTCATCCGCCAAAAGCTGTGACTTCCATGGCCAGCAGTCGGCTCGTAAATCGCGTATACGACGATTCCTGCGCGCTGAGCGCGTTCAACGGCGGCATCCAAGTAGGGATCGACCACTCCACCGCCTAACGGATCAATACCGCTCGTCACCAGAAGAACTTCGTGACGTGCCGCGCTAGCCGGCCACCGTTTGATCAGATCGCTGAGCGATAGAAACGGACTCGGCATCACGCCAGGATAGCCGAGTGGCAATCGCAGACCTTTGGCAGCCTTTGCATGATCGGCCGTTAGCGTTTCGGTGAACTCCACCGTGCCGTTCCGCATGTAACCGATTCCGATAGACGTCTCGGCGGGCTGATTCTCAATGAACTGCTTCAAATCTCCCAACTGTGAACCCAGGCTCATGTCGGAGGCGTCGTCGATTAGAATGTAGAGTTCAAGCGCCGCGCGCGGGGTCAAATCCGTGACCCGAAGGCGCTCGTCCTTCTGAAACACCATGATGTCCCCTGGCTTCATGACAGGAACCTCTTTGCCATGGCGTGCCTCGACGGTCACGGTCAGTTGAATTGGCGTCGCAGGCGGGGAGACACCTTCTCGAGCCATTAGGAGCGTGCTGCCCATTGCCAAGCCTGCTGCTATCAGATGTAAGTTGCGCATATGCATTTACCTCCAGCGGGATGTAAAGAACAGTGCATCTGCCGCACCATAGTCTCTAGGACTTTAGTGGTCGGCCACATGCATCAAATCAGGCAGATGGAACGCCAACAGCAACACCGATGGGTATTCACAGTCGTCAACATCATATTGCTCTTGCTGGCGTTCCACTTCGTTCTGAAGCTGTTCCCAATCGAAGCGCCCAAACCCGTGTCCTACAGCGACTTCCTTGCTGAACTTCGCTCCGGCAAACTAAGCGACGTCCAGGTCACCGAGCGAGAGCTGATCGGCGTTCGCAAAGACGATTCATCGCACCCCACTCCGGCCGGCGAACGGACGATCACAGCGACGCGGCTGCCCGGTGTGGATGAATCGTTGCTTTTAAAGGAATTAGAAGCCCAGCAGGTGAAGTTCGAGGGCCACATCGAAAATCCTTCGTGGATATGGAATGCGCTGGTTTGGCTGATTCCCTTCGCATTCATTGCGTTGATTTACGGAGTTGGCATGCGCCGCATCGCGCAGGTGAAGGGGCCGCTGACTTTTGGCAAGAACCAAGCCAAGATTTACGACCAGTCCAGCCGGGTTCAAGTAACCTTCCAGGATGTGGCAGGTGTGGACGAAGCCAAGGTGGAGTTGGAAGAAATTGTCGATTTTCTGCGGCAGCCGGCGAAATATCAAAAGCTCGGTGGGCGCATTCCCAAGGGGGTTTTGCTGGTGGGTCCGCCGGGAACCGGCAAGACGCTGCTCGCCAAAGCAGTGGCAGGGCAAGCGGGCGTGTCGTTCTTCTCCATCTCGGGCTCGGAGTTCGTCGAAATGTTCGTGGGCGTGGGCGCGGCGCGGGTTCGCGACCTGTTCGAACAGGCCAAGGAAAAGGCGCCTTGCATTGTGTTCATCGACGAACTGGATGCCATCGGCAAATCGCGCACATCGGGCCGAGGAATCGGTTTTAGCAACGAGGAGCGCGAGCAAACTCTGAATCAGTTGCTTGCTGAAATGGATGGTTTCGAGAGTTCGGAAGGCGTCATCATTATGGCCGCCACGAACACCCCCGAGGTCCTGGACGCGGCCCTGCTCCGCGCTGGCCGTTTTGACCGGCAAGTGCTCGTGGACCGTCCGGACTTGAAGGACCGCGTCGATATTCTCAAAGTGCATGCGCGCAAGATTCACATGGCTGGCGACGTCAATTTGGAGACCATCGCCGCCCGGACGCCGGGCATGGTGGGAGCCGATCTCGCCAACATCGTCAACGAAGCCGCGCTGCTGGCTGTGAGGCGGGGCGCCGAGAGCGTTGAGCTGCGCGATCTGGAACAAGCCGCCGATCGCGTCACACTGGGCTTGGAAAAGAAGAGCCGGGTCATGACGCCGGAAGAGAAGGAGCGCGTGGCGGTCCACGAAGCCGGCCATGCGCTAGTGGCGTTGTCGGTGAAGCACGCCGACCCATTGCATCGCGTCTCGATTATTCCGCGATCGATTGGAGCGCTGGGCTATACGTTGCAATTGCCCACGCAAGAGCGTTACCTGATGACGGAGCCGGAACTTGAGGATCAGATCGCGGTGCTCATGGGCGGCCGGGCGGCCGAGGAAATTCAGTATGGAGGCGTGATCTCGACCGGAGCGGCGGACGATCTGGAGCGAGCTTCTGCCTTGGTGCGGCAGATGGTCACCCGATTCGGAATGAGCGATCCGCTCGGCAAGATGACCTATGGACGGCCGACGGCGTCTCCGTTCTTGAAGTCGCCGTTTGAAATGGAAGAGCGCAACTACAGCGAACAAACAGCGGAGACGATCGATAGCGAATCGCGGCGCATCCTGGATCAGAATTATGAGCGGGTCATGGGGATTCTCTTGAAGAATCGCGAGCCGCTCATGCGAATTTCGCACGAGCTGATGCGCAAAGAAACACTGGAGCGCGCCGAACTGGACCGGTTGTTGATGGCGCCGGAACCAGCAACTGCAGAAGAGATTCATGGAGGTGTGCAATGCCAATAGGTGATGTTTGTATCCGCGACGTTGTCGTCGCAAGCAGGGAAACGACCGCTCGGGAGGCCGCTAGTTTGATGGCCGAGAACCACGTGGGCAATCTGGTCGTGGTAGAAGATATCGGTGGCCGGAGGGTTCCAGTCGGAATCATTACCGATCGCGACATTGTCCGAAATGTGGTCGCCGAAGGTCTCGATGCGGGTCTGTTTACGCTCGGTGACCTGGGCGCGCGGGATTTGGTGACCACCGGGGAAGATCAAGGCATCTATGAATGCATGCAACAGATGCGCATCAACGGCATCCGTCGCATGCCTGTCGTTGACAGAAAGGGTGGTCTGGTGGGAATTATCTCGCTGGACGATCTGATCCAACTGCTCGCCGAGGAGATGAGTGAACTGGCTAAGGTCATCGTACGAGAACAGGCTCGCGAGACACTGACCAGACGCTAGATGAGCATGATGGCAGCCACGGAAACCTTGCCGCCGGAGGTTCTGTTCCGACGCTGTGATCCATCGGAATTCAAGTTCGACACCACCGCGGACCTAGAAGATCTCGCCGAGTTTGTCGGGACAGGACCGCGCGCTCGAAGCCCTGTTGCGTGAGAGTGAGGTGCCTCTGTTGCTGCTGGGCGACGGTTTCGGGCGCGAGGAGACCCAAGTGTCACCGCCCGCGGTGGGCCGAGCGGAGGAGTAAGGGCGTCGCGAGAGATCTAGGTCGCTGATCTCGTTTCCTGGCATCTCACATGCTCTTGATTTCATAGGCGAGAGTATGTCATGGCAGCCAATCAAAAAGGACCCAAGCTCCTGGGTGGTTCGTCCCAACCTTCCCTGCTATGAGAAAACGTGCACTGAGTTCTCGTGGGAAACGGTCAGGCAGGAGTTGGAGGGGCTGCCCGGTGGACGCGGCTTGAACATTGCCCACGAAGCGGTCGACCGGCACGCCAACGGCGCCCTCCGCAATCACCTGGCTCTCCGCTGGATTAGCAGAGAGGGGAAGATTGAGGACTTCACCTACGGAGACCTGAAAGAGAAGAGCAATCGCCTCGCGAATCTATTGGGGCAGCTCGGTATTGGAAAAGGTGACACTGTCTTTGCCCTCGCAGGCCGCATTCCCGAACTTTATATCGCAGCGCTCGGAGCGCTCAAGAATGGCAGCGTGTTCTGCCCTCTGTTTTCCGCGTTCGGTCCGGAGCCGCTTCAGCAACGGCTCTCGAAAGGCGAAGCAAAAATATTGGTGACCACGACTCGACTGTACCGGAAGAACGTCGCTCAGTTGCGTGCTTCGTTGCCGATGTTGAAGCACGTGCTCCTGGCCGATAGCGACGAAGACCTGGCTGAAGACGTCAACTCGTTTCCGCGGCGCCTGGCCGCTGCATCCAGTGATTTCACGATTCCTCCAACCGATCCCGAGCAACCAGCGCTGCTTCACTTCACCAGCGGCACCACGGGGACACCCAAGGGAGCGATTCACGTTCATCAAGCCGTTCTGATGCACTACATGACGGGGAAATACGTGCTGGATTTGCATCCTGGCGACATCTTCTGGTGTACGGCCGATCCGGGCTGGGTCACTGGCACTTCGTACGGCATCATTGCTCCACTCACGCTGGGCGTGACCAACATTGTCGATGAAGCCGATTTCGACGCGGAGCGCTGGTACCGCATCCTGCAGGAGCACCGGGTGAGTGTCTGGTACACCGCGCCCACCGCAATCCGCATGCTGATGCGGCTGCCGATCGAGCCGCGCAAGCAGTATGACTTGGGTCACCTGCGATTCATCGCGAGCGTGGGTGAGCCGCTGAACCCGGCCGCCGTCGTCTGGGGACAACAAGCGCTTGGATTGCCGATTCACGATAACTGGTGGCAGACCGAGACCGGCGGCATCATGATCGCCAACTTCGCTTCCATGGAGGTCCGGCCAGGATCCATGGGCCGTCCGCTGCCGGGAGTGGAGGCCACGATTGTACGCCGGGTAGACGAGAAGACCGTCGAGCCTATCGCCGAGCCTGGCGTTGACGGTGAGCTTGCGCTGAAGCCCGGTTGGCCTTCCATGTTCCGTGGTTACCTGCACGAAGAGGAGCGCTACCGGAAATGTTTCCAAAGCGGCTGGTATATCACAGGTGATCTTGCCAGGCGCGATGGGGACGGCTACTACGAATTCGTCGGGCGAGCGGACGACATCATCAAGACGGCGGGTCATATGGTGGGCCCATTTGAGGTGGAGAGCGTGCTGATGGAACATCCGGCCGTCGCGGAAGCAGGCGTGATCGGCAAGCCTGATCCCATCATTGGCGAGCTGGTGAAGGCATTCGTGTCGCTGAAACCGGGATGCTCGCCCAGTGAAGAGTTGCGCCTCGATCTTCTTGGTTTTGCGCGCAAGAGGTTGGGATCGGTTGTTGCGCCGAAGGAGATCGAGTTCCAAAAAAGCCTGCCTCGAACGCGCAGTGGTAAGATCATGCGGCGGCTGCTCAAGATGCGCGAACTCGGGCTGCCTGAAGGCGACACATCGACTTTGGAGTCTTCTGTATGAGCGAGACGATCGAAACCCAGGTTCGGACGGATGTTGACCGCACCCACGCGATTGAGTGTCTGACTCAGATGGTGCGTATTCGCCGGCTCGAAGAGCGGTGCGCCGAACTGTACACCGAAACCAAAATCCGCGGTTTTTTGCATCTGTATAACGGCGAAGAGGCCGTGGCCGTCGGCGTGGTGCAGGCACTTGGCCCTGAAGATGCCATCGTGGCGACGTACCGCGAACATGGCCACGCGCTGGTCCGTGGAATCTCTGCCCGCTCGATTATGGCGGAGCTTTACGGAAAGCAGGAAGGCTGCAGCCGTGGCCGCGGTGGTTCGATGCACTTGTTCGATGCAAAGACTCGCTTCTACGGAGGCAATGCCATTGTCGGCGGCGGCCTGCCAATCGCGGTCGGTCTCGCACTCGCGGACAAGATGCGGGCGCGGCCTGGAATTAGCTGCTGCTTCTTCGGCGACGGTGCGGTCGCCGAAGGAGAGTTTCACGAATGCCTGAATCTCGCCGCTGTCTGGAAGCTGCCGGTCTTGTTCGTGTGCGAGAACAACCTGTACGCGATGGGCACCCGGCTGGACATGGCTCAATCCACGACCGACGTGGCGAAGAAGGCCGCGGCCTATGGGATTGCCGCCGAGGCTGTGGATGGCATGGACATTTTCGCGGTTGAGGCCGCGGCTCAAAGAGCGGTCGCTGCGATCCGAGCCGGAACGGGCCCAGTCTTCTTGGAGTGCAAGACGTATCGTTTTCGCGCTCACTCGATGTACGATCCCGAACTGTATCGAAGCAAGGCAGAGGTCGAAGAGTGGAAGAAGCGCGATCCCATTACGAATCTCGTGTCCTTGCTGAAGCAACAGGGGAGCATCGGTGATTCCGACCTGGATCAGATCGAACGCGACGTCGCAAAAGAGCTTGACGACGCGGTCGCTTACGCGGAAGCGGGAACTTGGGAACCGTTGGCCGATCTCGAGCGGTTCGTCTATAGCGATCGGAGGCCAGCATGAGCGCAGCATCGGGGCAGATCACGTATCGCGACGCAATCCGTGAAGCAATCCGCGAGGCGCTGCAAAAGGACGACCGAGTCTTCCTGATGGGCGAAGATGTCGCCCGATATGGCGGATGCTTCGCGGTAAGCAAGGGATTGCTGGAAGAGTTCGGTCCCGAGCGAATCCGTGACACACCCATGTCGGAGTCGGCATTCGTCGGCGCGGGAATTGGAGCGGCGCTGGGCGGCATGAGACCGATTGTGGAGATCATGACGGTCAACTTCAGCCTTCTCGCGTTGGACCAGATCATGAACAATGCCGCTACATTTCTGCACATGTCCGGTGGCCAGTTCAACGTACCGCTGGTAATCCGGATGGCAACCGGCGGTGGCAGGCAGGTGGCCGCCCAACACTCGCACAGCCTGGAAGGCTGGTTCGCGCACATTCCAGGGATTCGGATTCTGGCGCCTGGCACACTGGAAGATGCGCGGGGCATGCTGGCAACCGCGTTGGAAGATCCGGATCCCGTGCTGATCTTCGAGCACGCCGGCCTGTACAACATGAAAGGGCAACTGCCGGCTGATGCGGGGCCAGTGGACATTGAACGTGCCCGTGTACGACGCGCCGGCCGTGATGTCACGATCATCACTTATGGCGCTATGCTCTGGAAGTGCCTGGACGCTGCGGAGAGCCTGGCTAAGAAAGGCGTTGAAGCGGAAGTAATCGACCTGCGAACGCTACGTCCTCTGGATGATGCCACGATCCTCGAGTCCGTCGGACAAACTCACCGCGCGCTCGTTGTGGACGAGGGCTGGCGCAGCGGCGGAATCTCCGCGGAGATCTGCGCCCGCATCCAGGAGAAAGCCTTCTACGATTTGGATACGCCGGTCGAGCGGGTCTGCGGAGTCGAAGTGCCCACGCCCTACCCGAAACATCTCGAGGACGCTTCGTTCCCTCAGGTTCCAACCATCGTCGCCACTGTAGAAGCCATGGTGCATGCGCATGGCTGAGTTCCGCATGCCGAGCCTGGGTGCGGACATGGAGGAAGGCACCCTTATCGAATGGAGCGTTAAACCCGGCGACCGCGTCAAGCGCGGCGACATCGTCGGTGTGGTGAGAACCGAAAAGGCAGACATCGAGGTTGAAGTTTATCGCGACGGCGTGGTCGAAGAGCTTCTCGCCAAGGCCGGAGATACGCTGCCAGTCGGCGCTGTACTCGCAGTGATTCGAGAAGAAGGCGAGGCAGCGACGCCGGCTCACGAAGAGATTCCGCCCGCACCGGTCACGGTCGCGCCCACGCATTCGGTAGCACGTGTGCGCGCCTCACCGCTTGCGCGCCGCGTGGCTCAGGAGCTCGGCGTCGATCTGAGCGGCGTGCAGGGTACCGGCCCGCATGGGGAGATCACCGAGATCGATGTCCAGCGAGCCGCCGAGGCCCTGAAGAAAGCGCCAACCGAAAAGCCTGTAGTCCCCGAACTTCGGGCCGGCATACGCCGCGCCATCGCCGCCGCCATGGCGCGGTCCAATCGCGAAATCCCGCACTACTATTTGGAGACTAAGATCGATCTCCAGCGGGCGCTGAAGTTTCTAGAAGCAGAGAATCAGAAGCGTTCCGTAAAGGACAGACTCTTGAGTGTGATCCTGCTCATCAAGGCCGTCGCCCGCGCGCTCCATGATGTGCCCGAACTGAATGCGTACTGGATCGACGATCAGCTTCAGCGGAAGGAAGCAGTGCATATCGGCTTAGCGATTTCGCTGAGACAGGGTGGTCTGGTGGTCCCTGCGATTATGGATGCAGACCGGAAGAACCTGGATGAACTGATGCAGGCCCTGCGGGATTTGATCACGCGGGCGCGCGCCGGCCGGCTGCGAAGTTCCGAAATTACCGACGGTACAGTGACGATCACGAACTTGGGCGATCTCGGAGTAGAGACGGTGCACGGCGTGATCTATCCCCCGCAGGTGGCGCTGATTGGGTTCGGCAGAGTCATCGAGTCACCGTGGGCGGAGAACGGAATGCTCGGAATCCGGCCCGTTGTGAGTGCCACGCTGGCGGGGGACCACCGCGCGACGGATGGCCACCGCGGCGCACAGTTCCTGACCGCGCTGAATCAGCATCTGCAAGAACCAGAGAAGCTATGAGCGAGCCGGAGATCAAAGCTGCTGTATTCAAGATCCTGCGAAAGATCGCTCCCGAGGCCGACCTCGATCAAATTCGCCCGGAAGAAAACCTAAGAGAGGCTCTGGACATCGACTCCTTCGACTTTCTGAACTTTATGATCGCACTGCATGAAGAACTCGCCGTCGAGATCCCCGAAGCCGATTACCGGAAGCTCAGCACCTTGAGAGAACTCACTCGCTACCTGTCCGATCGCCTGAAGTAACTGGAACGGAGGGCATCGGGGCAATCACATTCTCGCGCATCAGCACCCGCAACATGCGCCGCGAGTCCATGATGCGCTGTGTCGCGCTCTCGATGTACTCTTCGCGAGTATGCCTAACGCGTGCCAGGCCCAACTCCTGTGCCCTCATGGCTGTCGCGGCGGCTACGCGCGGGACTACCTGCCAATCAGCCATGCCGGGCAGAATCGAGTTCTCTGTCAGGCCGCGTTCCTCAGCACGCCGAGCCAGTTCGTTCGCGGCGGCCAGTGCCATCTCATCGCTGATCGTCACCGCTCGCGCATCCAATGTTCCGCGGAAGATTCCGGGGAAAACGAGCGAGTTGTTCAGTTGGTTGGGGAAATCGCTGCGGCCGGTCGCCACGATCCGAGCGCCAGCCGCCTTTGCATCCCAGGGCCAGATCTCGGGCTCAGGGTTTGCACAGGCGAACACGATCGCATCTTTGGCCATCGCACGGATCCACGCTGGATCGATCAGTTTCGGGTCCGAACGAGCGAATGCGATACACACATCGGCGCCTCGGAGCGCTCGTTCGATCCCGCCAGTCACAAGATCGGAGTTGCTTTCCCGGCATACGGCCCACTTCTCGGCAAACTCCGCATGGCGATCCTCAATATCGCGGCGATCTCGGTGAAGGGTGCCCTGGCTGTCACAGGCCACGATCTGCGCGGGATCGACGCCATAAGCCTTGAGTAACCGGTAGATGGCGACGTTGGCCGCGCCCATCCCAATCATGGCGATTCGAATGGAATCGATTGGCTTTCCGGCGACCTTCAAAGCTCCAATTAATCCGGCAAGCAGGGCCGTAGCCGATCCTTGCTGATCATCGTGCCAGACCGGAATCGACATCGTCTTGCGCAACTCATCGAGCACTCGGAAGCAACGGGGTTGTGCAATGTCTTCGAGATTGATCGCGCCGAAGGCAGGCTCAAGAAGCTGCACAGTGCGCACGAACTCTCGTGCATCCTGAGTCGCCAAACAGAGCGCCACGGCATCCACGCCGCCCAGATACTTGAACAACAGTGCTTTGCCTTCCATGACCGGGAGGCCTGCGTGTGGCCCGATATTTCCGAGGCCGAGAACGCGAGATCCGTCCGATACGACGGCGATCAGATTGGCCTTGTTGGTCAGTTCCCATACTCTGGACGGATTGGCTTGAATCGCTCGGCAGGGCGCTGCCACGCCGGGCGTGTACCAATAAGCAAAGTCGCGAGCGTCGGATATCGGGCACTTGGGGACAACCTGCATCTTGCCTTGATAGAAGGCATGAAGCCGCAGCGATGCCTCATCTGCCTTGTTCACGCGCGCTTCGATTTCGCCTTGCGCGGGTGCGCGTGGAACCGTTTCAAGAATCTGCTCTTGCATGTCCTTCGAAGGGCACGTTCATTACCACACTGTATTGAGTGCTTTCCCTCCGTGTAAATGCGCGGTTTCCCTCAAAACCCGATTCACTGAGGATCAGTCCGTGGCTCCGGCTTTTCGCGGAACGGTATCCTCAGCTTGCGGGCGATTTCGGGCCAAAATTCCCGGAGTACGTCCAAGCCCATGTCGGTGACGACCGTAAAGCTCGCCCACTTAGCGCCGGGACTAAAACAGTGTTTGTTGCCTGATGAAGTCTATCGCTCACCACGACGGTGGTCGTGGCGCCCATCCACTCGGAATAGTTGAACATGTGGCTGCCGTTGTCGCGGTGCGCCACAAATGTATGATCGAGGGCGTGGAGCAGGCGTTTTTTTAGCGCTGCCATGGACGAGCCGGTAATAACGGGGATCCTCCGAGAAGATGGTCGGGTATGCGAAGTCACTGAAAAATCGAAACGACGTCTGGGTGGCAAAGCTGGCTCCATACCGTTTCCTGTAGCTTTCGGCGCCCTGCCCGAAGGTGGGGTCCCGGTTTTGCGCCTGTTCGAGCCCAGCATTGAAGCCCGCAGTGAGAAACGACAAGGGATCGAACGCATCGTGGAAGAACAGCGTGAATTTGTCCTTCGGATCAAGAGAGCATAGCAGCGTGCCCGGCTGATAGTGCGTTTGCGGCGCCGACTTACGTTCCAGTGTCCGCCCAAGCGCACCTACTGCCTTACGGAACGGTCCTTAATACTGGTCCCAGCTCACCAACGGCGGCGGCTCCAGGCAAGGCGACGCGGCGTTCTTCCTGGCCTGCGCCTCGATACCGGGCGGCGCTCCAGGCGGCTGCTGTGATTGCGCTAAACCGCTCCAGATCAGTGCATATACCGGCGCTAGCGTTGCTGACCAGCGAGGGCGAGTTCGAGCCTGCACATTCTTGCCTGAAATCTGAATCGGGTAGTTCAACTTCCAATCTCCCGCGGCCAAGACTAAGACGGGCTAAGCTTGGCAAGCATCCTGCAGGCTACCTAGTCAATGGAAAACTTGTTTGGATTTATGGATGATCTCGGACCCACCAAAATACTTCACATTTCGTTGTGCCAGGTCGGTCTGAAAGCGATTGTTGTCGTGGACAACACAGCCTGCGGTCCTACGATCGGCGGCGTTCGCATGGTGCCCGATGTCACTGCCGAGGAGGCATGCCGGCTGGCCCGTGCCATGACGCTTAAGAATGCCGCTGCTGGCCTTCCCCACGGCGGAGGGAAATCGGCAATTGTTGCGGATCCTAAAATGCCGCCCGGCGATAAGGAGCACTTAATTCGTGCTTTCGCGAGAGCCATCGCCGATCTCAATGAGTACATTCCCGGCCCCGACATGGGAACGGATGAACTGGCGATGGGATGGGTGCACGACGAGATTGGCCGAGCAGTTGGTTTGCCCCGGGAAGTTGGAGGAATCCCGCTGGATGAGCTTGGCGCTACCGGTTTCGGCCTAGCCATTGCCGTGGACGTGGCATCGAAAGCTATCGGCCTCGACCTGAACGGCGCCAAAGTAGCCGTGCAAGGCTTTGGTGCAGTCGGCAAACACGCTGCGCGATTTCTGGCACAGAAGGGATGCTTGCTGGTAGCGGCAAGCGATAGCCGTGGAACAGTATCGTGTTCAGAGGGCCTTGATGTTGCAGGATTAATTGCGCTGAAGGATGCCGGCCAGTCGGTGACCGATTCTCTCGAGGGCACGAAGGCCCCTACTGAAGCAATTATTGATGTTCCTTGCGATATCTGGATTCCCGCAGCACGGCCCGACGTGCTGAGTAAGGACAACGCGGGTAGATTGAAAGCGAAAATCGTCGCTGAGGGAGCCAACATTCCGTGTACCACGGAAGCGGAGGCGCTCCTTGAGGCCCGCGGCGTCTTGATCTTGCCCGATTTCGTCGTCAATGCCGGGGGCGTCATCTGCGCGGCCACGGAGTTTCATGGCGGCACCGAGACAACAGCCTTCCTGTCCATCGAGGAGAAAATCCGGCGGAACACTGCGTTGTTGATCAATAAGGCGCGCAGCGAGGGCATATTCATGCGCGAAGCGGCAATGGGACTGGCAACGGAACGGATCTGGAACGCGCAGCGAACTCGTCGGTGGAAGTAGAGCTTGTGGTCCGATTTTACCGTCGTGCGCTGGCAGATCACGTGCACTGCTCTATGAGAGTAGGAGGAATCATGTTAGTCGAACTGACAATCAACCCGCTCGGACGAGGCACTCATCTGAGCAAGGACCTCGCTGAGATTCTAAAGATCGTGGACGCCAGCGGCTTACCGTACTCGCTGACTCCTTTCGGCACCTGCATCGAAGGCGATTGGGACCAGGTGATGGGGCTAGTGAAGCAATGCCACGCGCTGGCCAAGTCCTCTTCTCACCACGTGATGACTTCGATACAGATCGAAGACGAGGACCGTGCGGTCAACAAGCTGGAGGAAAACGTCGCGGCCATCGAGCGCCTGGCTGGTCACAAACTGAGCCGTCTGGCGCATACAGTTGTAGAGGCGGGGGCTTAGCCTCGATCGAAGGTGCTCTTTATGCAACCAGATCTCCCGTATCGAAATCGTTCGGAAGCGGGCCGGCTTTTGGCGGAGGAACTCGCCCACTACAAATCGAAGGCTGATGTCGTGGTGTTAGGGCTCACGCGAGGTGGCGTTCCTGTTGCGGCTGAAGTCGCTAGTTCCATTCATGCCCCACTGGACGTGGTGGTGGTTCGAAAGGTCGGCGTTCCCTTTGAGCCCGAGCTGGCAATGGGTGCAATTGCCGGCGACGATACGCAAGTCCTGGATAAGGAACTTGTTCGCGCCTTCAATCTGACCGACCAGGAGGTTGAGGCTGTGATTACTCGCGAGAGGGCAGAGTTGCAGCGCCGCGAGCGCCTTTATCGGGGCGGGTACCCGGCGCTAAACTTGAAGGGGCGTACGGCGATTCTGGTCGACGACGGGCTGGCGACTGGCTCGACTATGCTTTCTGCGGTTGCTTTCGCCAGGAAGCGGCTAGCGAAGCGGATCGTGATGGCAGTTCCGGTGGCATCAGTAGAAGCTCTCGAAAAGCTGCGTGAGAAGGTCGACGAATGCGTCTGTTTGGCCACGCCTGATCCATTTTTCGCCGTAGGCGACTGGTATTCGAATTTCCTCCCAACAGAGGATGCTGACGTTCTCAGACTCCTGGAGCAGAGCGCCAAACGGACCGCTGCCTCCGTTGTGGTCTGAGGATCGTCAGCGGGCGAGGGATTTGCTCTTGCGTTCGATCGCCAGGTTGTTGTCGACGTGGCAGACTCCTGGCGTCGTCCAAGCCGCCCTTTCGACCTCAGCGCGTTCGGAAAGCGAAGGCACCGTGCCTCGCAGGATCACGTGATCGCCACGGGTCTCGATTGTGATGTGCTCCAAGCGTTCGCCAAAGCGTCGGGCGAGCGCCGATTCGATATGCGTCTTGACTACATTACTTACGCTCGCTGGCCTTAGGGCAATTTTGTCACTAACTCCTGTGACGCCTCTCAGGTGACAGACAGCATCGTGGGCTGCAGCCTTTTGATAGTGCCAATCCACATCGCCTTCCAGGGTAATCCAGCCGCTTCCCACTTCAACCTTGATCCGGTCTCGCGGGATGAGAGCATTCCATGCCAGGGCGCTCATAGCAGCCCGCGCTATGTCTTCATCGGTCACCCGGCTCGAGCCGGGGAGCTTTATATCGAGTTCGCTCACGATGGCGCTGACACCCAACACGCGGGCGGCACAGCGCTCCGCTGCCAGCTTTTCGGAATAGCTCGCGACGTGCCCCAATAGCGTAACCAGTCCGTCTTCTGCCGCGACGCCTATCGCCGTTGCATCGACGCTTGGTTCGGTGGCAAGCTCGTCCTCAACGTCTCGCCGTAGCTGTGTATCCGATTTCATCCCGCTCACTTACGCTGCCTTAGCCGCAAATCCAATGACTGTGGGTTGAACCAATCGGGCAAAATCTCGGTAGGACAGTCGGATCAGTTCGCTGTGAGTTCCCGCATTGAAAGCGATCTCATCGTCTTTCGTGAGGCTTTCATCGACAAACACGGGGATGCCATAGAGATTGCCAAACGGAGGCATCGCACCGGGCTCGCAGCCTGGAAATAGGTCCCGAAACTCTTCTTCTGGGACGAGGCGAATAGTCTTTGCGTACGCTGACGCCTTCAATAACAAAAGATCCACGTGTCGAGACGACGGAAGAACAGCCATCGCGAACTGATCGTCAATTTTGACGATTACGGTCTTTGCGAGATCCTGGCCACGGATGTGAGCCAGCGAAGCAATTTCTGGAGCGGTGTAAGCCGTGGAATGCGTCAGGACGCTGTACTTGACTTGGTTTGCATCCAGGAACGCCTTTAGTTTCGTTGCCGGCATAAATGATTCTCCTTGGCCAGGTAACTAGCATGCTCAGGGCCAACTACGCGCCAGCCTTGTGATCGGAATGGAAGCCAGAGCAACCAAAAGATTGCCAACGTGATGGCTTCGCATCCAAATAAGTAAACCGGCCACGGCCCTAGGAAATCGATGATCGAGGCACCCGCCGGCTTTTGACACAGATACATGTAGTTGGTGTTGAAGATCTCATTGAAGACCGCTATGGCAGCGGCATAGGCATTCAAGACGGCGAACACTTTCCATGGAGAGCCTGGACGCGGCTTAGCCTGTTTACTCCACAGGATTATCAGGAGGCAGATGACAACCATGCCGTGTGCCAGAAAGAAGTAAATGGTCGGATAAGAGGCAAGCGGCGCCCAGAGATCCGGGGTCAGCAACGCCATCCCGCTTCCGCCAATTCCGGCGAAATATGCTATTTCGAATGCGATAGGGTTCAGGGTGAACAACGCGAAGACGGTGAGCCACAGAGTCAAATCGCAAAGCTCTAGTGGAAGTCCTTCTGGGAACCGGAATCCCTCAAAACGCAACCTGTATGCGTACCATGCTAGTTCATTGAGAGCCAGAAGGCCGCCAAGGGTGTATCGAGTCCAGCGAGCGGATTTTCCGCTGTGCCGTGCGGCCATTGAAAGTAAGATCGCGATCGCGGGCACGGATGCCAGGATCAAGAGATGTACGGGGCCGAACAAATGGAAGTGGTTGCTCATGGGCGGCTGACCCTTGATTCACGGGCGGAGATGTCAGCAGGGCAGGCCTCTGCATCATGGAGAACGGACTACCTGAATCTCATTGCCAGCGGAATCGTAATCGCTAGCAATACCAGGAGAATCAGTAGCAGATATTTCCAATTGGGCATTGTGTCCCCCTTTTGACCGGCAGCGTTAATAGCCGCCGCTGCAATGTTAGGGTGCACGTCGCGTGCCAGTCACCAGACACGGGTCTGATTAGGAGGATGGCGCAGGCCACCAAATCCACCAGGAACAGATGCCCCGTCCTCCACGCTCCCAGTAAACGACCGCACTTAGGGGCCCGTGGCTCCGGAACGAGCGCCTCCCATGGATCTGCTTTGTAGCGCGCGTGGCTTAAACCGCGGGATATGGAACATCAAGTGCTTTACTCAATGACGAAGGCTCTCAGAACGACGGTTTATGCCAGCAGGAGAAGGAGACTACCATGAATACGCTTTTCGCCCAGGACATCTACATCCGGCTCACAGAAGATAACTCGGCCTTCGTGTGCACGATCAAGCGCGGTAGATTCTATTCCAAGACCACCGAGGTCGCGTTGAACTGCCAACTCATACCTGAACCTGTGGACGAGAAGGCTCTGGTGCCCCTGAAACGACGGTCCTCACATTGGCCCACTGAGGAACAATAGCACTTGTGCGCCGGACCGGACTGTGAAATTGAAGTTTCTGGGAACCCGCGGTGAGATCGACATCAAAAGCCGTCTGCATCGCATGCACTCCTCGCTGGAAGTCTCCTATCGCCGCCATCGAGTGATGATTGACTGCGGTGCAGACTGGCTTGGCAAGGTACATCGGATTCGACCCGAGGCTATCGTGCTCACGCATGCCCATCCCGATCACGCCTGGGGTCTGAAGAACGGCGCGCCATGTCGGGTCTATGCCACGGAGCAGACCTGGTGTCGTCTGCAGAGCTTTCCTCTGCCGGATCGAGCGGTAGTCGAACCACGCGCTCCTTTTTGTATCCACAACATTGTATTTGAAGCTTTCCCGGTAAAGCATTCGCTTCGCGCGCCGGCTGTCGGATATCGAATCACGGCGGGCCGGACCAGCATTTTCTATGTGCCGGACGTGGTTTCCATCTACGAGCCACACGAAGCTCTCTCCAATATTCGACTTTATATAGGAGACGGCGCTTCGTTACGCCGGCCGATCATTCGCAACAGGGATGGTTCTCTCATAGGACACGCATCTATCCGAACGCAACTGGCTTGGTGTCGCCGAGAGGGCGTGCAGAGAGCTGTGATCACGCACTGCGGGTCGCAGATTGTTGGAGCTGACTCTCGAATCATCAACGCCGATCTCCGCGCGCTGAGCGTTGAACAAGGCGTAGAAGCCCGAGTGGCTGTTGATGGCTTAGAGCTTATGCTGCCGTAAGAAAAAGATGCGGCCCGGTCTGACGCCTCGTGTTTAGCCGGGCCGCTCCGTTGACATGGACGATCAGTTAGGCTGCTTTGGGCTTCGTTGCCTCTTGAATCGGAACATCTTGCCTTTTCGCCTTCACCTCGGGGATTGGAACGCTGACCTCAAGCACGCCATTGTTGAACTGCGCGGCTGTTTGATCAGTCTTAGCCCCCTCCGGCAGCGGGATTGAGCGATAGAACGCACCGTAGCTCCGTTCAGAGTGGTAGTATCCTTCGCGCTTTTCTTCTTTCTCCTCCTTCCGTTCTCCTTCGACGACCAGCGTGTTTCCATCGATATGGACCTTCACGTCTTCCTTCTTCACGCCAGGAAGTTCGGCCGTCAACAGGAGCTTGCCTTCTTTCTCCTTCACCTCGATGGTGGGAGCCCAAGCGGCGCCATTCCCCACTGCTTGCGGAGTTGCGCCAAAAATTCGATCCATTTCCTCTGTGAACTGTCTCATGAGAGCAAATGGATTCACGGTGAACAGGTTGCCGCGGAATAACGGCGTCTCAAACCCCAACACGCGGGTGAGTTCCTGTCCCTCTTTTTTCGGGTGTTTCACTACAGCGACTTCTGCCATTGCTTTTTCCTTTCGTTTCGGTGAGAACTGAGCACGTTGCAGGTGTCCCGGTGATACCTGGCATGCACGCACCTCAGATCCTGTAGGTTGCAAACGTAGGACCTATGCCGAAAGGGCCAA
>JBKQHJ010000163.1:0-2723 GCA_052148835.1 Bryobacteraceae bacterium | reverse complement strand
ATTCACCCACAGAGAGTTCGGCGCGTCGGAAGCCAACGGGGAATCGTTACCGCCTAGCTCCAATCCAGGCCCGGCCTCGATCTCTCGCCACACCGAGCCGTCCAGGCGGTACAGCCCGATCCTGGTATACGCAAAAATCTGCTGGTCCGGACCCTCCGTCACATGCGAGGTCCAGGCGGGCAGGCTCCGCGACGCTTCGAATCGAGCGCCCGGCGGAAGAGCGGTGTTGACGACGTACAATCCATCTCTGGTTCCAACCCAGAGGCGATTGTGCGAGTCCTCCCGGATCATGATAATGGAGGCCGGGCAGGTCACGCGGGTTTGAAGGAGGGTAGTGGGGTCGATGCGCACGACATTGCTTCCCGTGCCCACCCAGACGGCTCCATCCTTGGACTCGGCGAGTCCGGAAACTCGTTGACCTTTGGGAAGTCCGGGCAGCGTCCAGGGAGTGAACTTCTTGGCGCCGCGGTCGAGAAAGGCCAGCCCGTTGTCGTTGCCCACCCACAGCCGTCCCGTGCGATCGCGCAAGATAGCCCAAATTGTGTCGCTCTGTAAGCCCTCCGCAGTGGTCCAGTTCTCCCAATTGTTGTAGCCGAGCCATCGAGAAAGACCGTGGCCGCTCGGTGCGAACCACACCTCGCCCGCCATGCTGACGAACACTGGCCCGATGCCATACGGACCAATACCCTGGCGTTCGTCGAGAGTTGTCCAGGCCCCGTTTTCCCACCGCAGCAACTGCTTCCCGTTCGAAGTGAGAACCCGCCCTTCAAGATCCTCGGTGATCGAGTTGAGAGAATCCGGATTCTGTATCTCGCTGAGGCCGCGGTTTTGAAAAACCGTCTCGCCGGGCCGAAGAGCAGCAATGTGCTTGGCTCCCAGAGCCCAAATCTCGCCTTTGGAAGTGACGTGGAGGCCCTGCCAATCGTCTTTTTGTACGCCCTCCTTTTCACCCCACCGCTGCAACCGTGAACCATCGATCCGGCAGATTCCTTCTCCGCAGCCGGCCAGCAAAGACCCGTCCGAGCGCGCCAGGACGCTATGGATTGTTAGCGGCAAGCCAGGCGCCGCGGGATCTCGAACCGCGATCGGATGAAAATCAAATTCGCCGGAAGATCGGGACCGCTTCCCGGCCAGCAGATCGCCATCGCTGGCGATATAAACCGTGCCATCGGAAGCAAACGAAATGGTGGATCCGGCAAACAGGCGCAGCTTTTTGTCTTGAAAGCTGACTTCGTGGAAGACGCCTCTGACGATATATCCAACGCCGTTCTGCCGCCCCACCCAGAGACGCCCGCCGGCATCCTCATCTAAAGCGAAGATATCGCCGGCCAGGACGCTGGAACCAAGGCTCACGCGCTCAAAGCGAAGCCCATCGAACCGAAACAAACCATTCTCAGTGCCCGCCCAGAGAACCCCCGCGCGGTTCTGGAAAAGCACGTTTACGTTAAGATTGCTCAGGCCCTCTGCCTGGCCGTATTGCTTAAAAGTGTAGCGCTGAGCAAGGCACGCCGCCGGTAATAACAAAGCTCCGAAAATCGATATCGGAACGATGCCGGGCCGTGACTTACCCATCTCCGGAACTATCGGCTTTCCGGAGACAAGTCTTTAGAATCTGTGAGGTACAGCCGTTCGCCAGAGGTTGCTTACTGCTGCGCGGTCACCGTTACGCTCGCCAGCAGGCGCCCGCGGTCACCCCGGCTGAAATCGAATAACTGGAAAGTATAGGTGGTATGGTGAGAGATCCAAGGCGCTATGCAGCGATCACCCTCACACTCGCGGCTGGCGCTGAACTCACGCTCTTTGATTTCCTTCCGGCCCTTCGCGGTGACGAATACCTTGGCTTTCTCGACACCTCGGGTGTGCCAGACAAGACGGGCCGTGCACTCCTCGCGTCCCGGTTCGATTCTACAGGGATTCGGCTCTGCCTTTATTTCTCCCCAAGGCTCCTCCGCGGTCATGATCGCGGGAAGCAGGAAGATTCCCAAGCCCGCTAATATCATCAATGGTCGTTTTTGCATTCGCATCCCCTTTCCTTACAGACGAATCCCTATTCTATCGCTAGTGCGCCTTTCCGAACGGCAAGCGGCGCGAAACTCGGGAGGAATCGTTGCCAAATCACGTCACGTGAACCGTCCCCGCACTCCGATGCTAGGGCGCCGGTCAATGTCACGTCAAGCTAACGCTGGCGCGCTAGAACATTTTCGAAAGAATGTGGAACTTTCTCTCGCCGCTCGCGGAATATCTCTCTTTAGAGTAACCACGCGCTGAGCCGGCCACTGTCCCGCCGTTCGGCTGCCTGAGCATTCCCTCGAAGATGAAATCTGTTAAAAGACTAATCTCTCTTGCGCCCATTATTGTGGCGATCGCGTCCGGCCAGGTGAACGTGCTCACGGCCAACTACGACACTGACCGCACCAATTCAAACAACAGCGAAACTATTCTCAATCCCGGCAGTGTCAATGCTCGGGGCTTCGGCAAGTTGGGTACGTTTCCGGTGGATGGGGAGATATACGCCCAGCCTCTCTACGTGAGCGGCGTTTCGATGGCCGGCAAGCTCCACAATGTGGTTTACACCGCGACCATGCACGATAGCGTGTACGCGTTTGACGCCGACGCGATCGGGAACCCCACTCCGCTCTGGAAAGTAAACCTGGGAGCATCCATCCCAACCTCCAGCATCCAGGCGCCCAGTTGGTTCGATGGTGGCCAGTATACCGACATCA
>JBKQHJ010000162.1:0-3526 GCA_052148835.1 Bryobacteraceae bacterium | reverse complement strand
AGAGCAGGTTGTGCTCGACATGTTAGCTGGCAAGACTACGAGTGCCGAGGCCCAGGCGTCGATGAGCACACTGGAGCAGATGGGACGGTTGCTCGCACTGCGCCAGGAAGACCAGAAATCAAACCGACCGCCCAAACAGGTCTTCCCAGAGTTTATGCGATCGGCCCTGGAAGCGGCGCACGCCGCGCGGTTAGAACGTAAGCGTCTGACGAACCCAGGGTGTTCACGGCAACGGGCCCATTCAGAACGGGCGAGATGGATAGATTTCGCTGTGTCAAGTCTTCGCGCCGCTCTGTCTTTGCAGTTTCCGTTCCTTCATCGCCTCTCGAAGCGCCTTCAGTGCCTGTATCGGCGTCTCAGGGCGCACCGGGCCAATGAGCTGCGCCTCGTTTGGAAGCCGCATAGCGTCTAAAATTGTCTTACTGTACTTCTCCGCAAGTTCCTCCAGATAGTCTTCGTTGCCCAATCGGACGATCTCTCGAATGAGGCCTGTCGAAGATTGCACGTCCCGTGTTTTGGCGCAGATCCCCATACCCCCCATCGCACAGTCAAATGCCTCGGTTGATCTGCCAAGATCCCTTAGAATTTTGGTTCGCGCCCACGCTGCCACGATTCGCGCATAGGGACTGGCGGGAAGGGGAATGGAGCGGTTGCTCTCGACGAGGGCCTCCTCTAGCCGCCCCATCCTAAAAAGAATCTCCGACTTCCAATTGAGAATGTAAAAGCGAATCCACTTGGAAACCGGGCTCTCACGGACTTTTCTCCAATGAGCTTCAAGTGCTTCGACCCCGGCTTCGAGCTTCTCAGGCGTTGACGCGTGATCCATGAATAAGCGCGTGACCTTTCTTGACTCGGCCTCGACTAATACGTCCCGATCAAATTTGGAGAGTCTTTTCATGAGATGGAGCCCACAACCATCAGATCGGACATTTGTCATTTAGGGCCACGGATCGGCCCTTCCAATCTGGATCTAACGCGTTGTGTTTGGCAGGTCCTGTCGCAGTCAGCGCATAGCATCGGTGGTTGTCCCGGCCCGGGCCTACCTCCATGGGTTCCTTCGGGCGGTAGTTCGTTGGATACTTGTCAGTGCAGTTTATGAACTCCGCTTCGCATTGTAACCCTTCTTAACTGTATCGATGACCGTGACAATGAGGTTCCCGATGGCGTGGGTCTTAGCCTCGTAGAGTAGAAGGCTGCCGCCAAACCAACGGTTGCCGTCGCTCTAACCGCGGCCCAGTCGATCACCGCAGACAAACCGCTTGGATCATCATCGTTCGGGTGAACCTCTGAGGAACCGGGTCATACAGTACGGCCGGTCGACCAACGAGCTGGGGTGAGGATGGCGACCGCGGAGATTGTCCTCCGGTTTAATCCAGGCAGCACAGCGGTGAAGTAGTCCTTCACCGGGACGCCGAGTCGGCGGCAAGATTCCACCACCGAAAGAATCGCCGCGACCTTGGGCCCGGCCTGTGCGCTACCCACGTGCAGCCAGTTCTTTCTCCCCAACGCCACTGGACGCATGGAGTTCTCCGCCAGATTATTGGACAGTTCGACTTCGCCGTAATCGAAACACCGCCGCAGCTTGGCCCACATATTTAAGGTGTAGGCCGCCGCTTGGCCCAGCGAGCTTTTGGGTAATGCCTCGCGCGACAGCCCGAGGCAAGCCTCGCGAATCTCCCGCAACCACTCCTCGGCATATTGGCGGCGTTGTGCTTGGCGTTCCTCGGCGCTCAAGGCCCGGCGGCGGGCATCGCGGTCGATTAGAAATAACGCATCCATGCGCGTCACCATCGCGATCGCCGCGCCGTCTTGCGGATTCACTTTCACCGCGTCGACGAACTTGCGCCTGGCGTGCGCCCAACATCCCACATGCACCAGCTTTTGCCCGCCAATATCGTTGTAGGCCGCATAGCCATCGGTTTGCAAAATCCCTTCCCACTCGCCCAGAAACTTGCGGGGACCATCACGCCCCCGGCCCAAGCAGAAGTCGAACACTGTCTCACCACCCGGTTTTCCGTATTGCCACAGATAGGCTTGATGATTCTCTCCGCGGCGGTCGTGCATCTGAACCGGAACCGGAGTTTCGTCCGCCTGTAAATAGGATGCGGCCAGCAGATCGCGACGCATCGCTCCCACAATGGGCCCCAGCAGTTCGCCCACGCGCATCACCCATCCGTCCAACGTCGCGCGTCCGATCTCGACGCCTGCTTCGCGCTCCAGCATCACTGCTTGCCGGTACAACGGCATGTGGTCGCAATACTTCGCCACCAACGTGTTAATCACCACAGCGTCGCTTGCCAATCCCTTTTCCACGATGCGTTCTTCCAGCGGCGCCGCCGTTACGGTCGAGCATCTCCGGCACGCCCGCTTTTCGCGCCTGGTCACCCGCACGAAATAGTGCGCCGGCTCCATGTCGAGTTGCTCGCTCTCGTCGTAGCCGATCAGCGCCGTCTGCTCCCCGCAACAGGCGCACGTGGTTTCCTTGCAGACAATCACTTCGGTGACGCGCCGCAGATTTTCCGGCAGCGGCTTGCGGCCCGGATGCGGCTGACGCTCCCGCCCCGGCGTGCACGTCAACGTTTCGCGCCGCGACTCCGCTTGCACTTCGTCCCGAGTCGCGCCGGGCTCTTCGTCGGCCAACAGCCGGAGTTGCAGATTGCTCAGCGTCTCGCTGCGTGGACCCAGTTGCTGAATCCGCCGCTGCCGCAACTCTTCTTCCAGCGCCTGAATTTTCAACTGCGCCCAGTGCAGTTGCCTCTCCAGTTCGACGATGCGCGCGGGAGCGTTCACGGTGGGGGAAGATCTATAGTACGCGAGGAAGCCAAAATGTTCCAGAACTTTTTATGCTGAACGCCGGTACCACTTGCGTGGCTGCGTCTGCTTTAGATCGAGCCCGTTCACCAGCATCGCCAGTTCTTCAGCGCGCATCGTTACACTGCGCTGTTTTTCTTTCGCTTCCGGCCAACGGAAGCGGCCTTTCTCCAGCCGCTTGGCGCACACCCATAACCCGCTGCCATCCCACACGAGGGCTTTCAGACGTGTGCGCGTGCGATTGGAAAACAAGAACAGATGCCCGCTCAGCGGGTCCGCGCCCAGGTGGTCGCGAACCAATCCATACAATCCTTCGAAGCCCTTGCGCATGTCCACCGCTTCGACCGCGACATAAATCTTCGTCGCTAGTCCCAGCCCGAACACTTGGATTAAGCCTCGGCCACGAGGATCAATCGCGTCAGATCAGCTGCGGCGAACTTCCATGAGCTTTCGATCCGACGACCGTTGGCCAACACCAGCGCGAACCCGTCGGTCGGCTGCGGGTGTGTTTCTATCGCAACCTCGACCAGCTTCGGATTGCTCTTTCTTTCAACCCGGCGCCAGTAATCCAGAGTCGCGATGCCGATGTTGTGCTTGGCGCAATACTCCCGCCGTGTCATCCCGCTTTGGGCAAATCCACCGACAATGCCGCGGATTTCCTGCTTGCTTCGCATCCTGCCATTTTCGGCAGCATCGCTCGCGCAATCAAGATGGG
>JBKQHJ010000161.1:0-3088 GCA_052148835.1 Bryobacteraceae bacterium | reverse complement strand
AATCGGGATCACCAGATCGATCCTCCCCCACAAGGCCTCGGGGATCTGGTGAAACCTTGACGCTGATCCATCGGCCATCGACACACCTCCGTGCAATTCGAGGAAGAACGACCCCCAAATTGCACGCCATGTGCCAATGGCGACGCGAAGTATTCGGATAGGCTCTAAGCGTTTCTGATGGTGGATCCAAATTGGCTACCAAACATTCTGTATACAAGATACCCGATCAGGAACAGTCCAATTACGGGCAACCAGCGGATTGCCGGATTCTTAAAATGTCGAGCGACATGTTCGGTCCAGACGTTCAAACCTTGGTAGGTCCGGTATTCTGAAAGATCAAACTCTCGGTCCCCCGGTATGCCGAACTCGGAAACGCGGTAGATTTCCGTGGGATGCGAGACGGTCAGCTTGTGCCACAGAATACGACAGGTTGCCGGATAGTACGGTATGGCCTTTGTGCGTTCTTCGGGAGTCAAGACACTATCCATGATTTGCTCCACTTGTTGACCCTTGACCAAAACACCGGGGATCTGAACCACGAAGGAGATAAGCATGAAAATACCAGCGACGGTCCACTTCCTCGGAGAGGGCCGGTCGTCGAGCCAGAAGGCGGCCGGCAATAGCCACAGTGGGATGGTCAGCACCAGCAACCGCGGACCATAAGACGATCCACCTATCCAAGAATGCCACGCCCCGGTCAAAAGGAGGTTTTCGATGATCAGCACGCCGCACAGGGCCGCCTCCCATGGGTGGCGGCGGGCGAATTTGCCCCACCCGAACAATCCAAGGACAAGGATCGGACAAAAAATGAACAGTCCCTTAGACAGCGATCCCAGCAGCAAGGGGACCGTCGTACCCAGCTGGGAGAAAATAAACTGCTTGGACTCGCTGCCATAACCCGACTCCAGGGGGTTCCCAAAGCGGATCCAGTTCACAAGAGCCATGAGACCAATGGCCGGAACCAGGGGTAATAGAAATTGGGCGACATCCCTGATGCGGGATGGTCTGGATTTGCCTGGGTGTGCCACTAAGTAAACCAGGAACACGGGAAGAAATGTGACGTGGACGAGTTTGACAAGGATCAGCGACGCAAACCCCACGCCACCGGCGAGCAAGGATCGTTTTGACTTTTCCAACACTCCATAAACGGCCAGTAGCAGGAGAGCCGTCTGCATCGCCTCGCTGAAATCATAGCACGCATACCGCCAGCAAAGCGTCCCCAACCCGAGCCCGATGGTCAGCATCCAAGTAGCTTGCCTCGTCACGCCCAGTAGCCGAAGACATCGGGAAAACAGGTGCAGTGTCAATAGGGCCCAGGGAATGTTGGCGAAAGAAATGAGGAAGCCAGTCAGCTCGGCGGCGGGGAACCCGGTTGCCCACGCGAGCGCATTGCTTGTGGCAACATACGGCATAAAGTACAGCGGGAGCCCGATGCCGTATTTAGAATATCTGCGACCGTTCACACCTTTCAGCGTATATCCGGCGTCCCAATGTGCGATATCGAGTCGGCCATCGATCTCGATATCGAGTCGGCCATGCAAGAGGAGGGCTTCGGCCGTTTGAATCGAGCAAGCTGTATCAGTGACTTCGATATAACCTTTTTCTGAAAAAAAATAAACCACAAAAAACATCGTGAGAAGATAGCGTGTGGCGCCGACGCGCCTTGTCTTTGAGCCGCGATCATCATCCGATTGAGCCCCAGAAGCCATGATGCCCGCTGAACCTAGCTCCCCGATTCCGCCATCAGATCGGTTTATTGAATCAATATTTGTTATCACCATCGCTTTTCCTGGCAGCGAAATGTCGGTCCGGGGAGTCACGTTCACGCACAAGCTGACATTTCTCAGATGGATTCTGAGTTGAGGCTCGTGTTTAGTGATTGAGCTGTTCAACGACAAGCTGACCGCTTTCGGCCGACCGACTCGGGTGCTGGACGATTCCTCCGGTCAGGTTATGCTAACCCAACCGGCAGAACATTCCATTTCCAGGTGAGGCAGGACACGATTGGGTCCGCCGCGAGGAAGGCCAGCTTGCCAAGCGTTCCCCATTAGACGCCGGAGCGTCTATCTACGGCAAGATCAACTGCGACAGTCGGCAAAATTAAGCCGCCACCAGCAACCCATGAATCGCCTCTGACCATGCCTCAACCGTGGTTCCAAAAAGTTGGGCGTAACTCGCCTTCCGCTCGATGAACCGCGCTCCAAGGGCAATCAGAGTGCACCCTGCCCCTTTCCCGTAATCTCAAACGTTTTCCCGGACACGCCATCAAAGGACCGATAAGCCGACATCCGCATTTTGAAATCCAAAGATCGACAGTTTGGTAAGGCCGCCAAATCGGGCCAACTCGGCCAGACCGGCGTCGCTGAGTTTCGTATCACCGAAATCTAGGCCAGCTACTGCCTCCACTTCGTGAACAGGTTCTCAAGCACCTTCAGGGCTCCGGGCTGCCTCGGAAATGCAGTACCCCTGCTCGGTCTCCAGCTTTACCGCTTCTCGCTTGAACTCTTTCGTGTACGCCCGTCGCTTCCTGCTTACGCTGGAACCTCCTCACGAAGAGTTTACACGCATCTGTGAGCCACCACTATTCGTCGCGAAGTTCATGTTCGCCGTTGCGGTGGCCGACCCGACCTTGATAGCCTTCCTGATCGCGTCTTCAACGACCGACTCGTTGAACGGCGAAATGCCGTCGGCCATGTAGGGCAATTTGACTTCACCGGTGATGGCAACACCACCGGAGCGATCGTATACGGTGACCGTATCGGCGTCGATGCAGGTCGTCTCTAGCTTGAGGCGACAAGGCAAGTCGCGCGCGAGCTCAGGTTCTCAGTAGGGAATCGACGCCGAGATGCGTTACTCCGAGGTCCGTTGCAGCGCACTTAAATAGGAATCCGAAGGTTTCCGACTGGCAGCCGTGCCGTGGAAAGCGAAATTATCGCACCGCCTTGAGTGCCAGGATCAGCCGGCCATCGGGCGTTCCATCCAGATTATTCATAATCGCGGCGAGTTGTTCGGGGTTACGGCGCAGGAAGTCCACGCGTGCATCGTGCTTTTGAGCCGAGTCGTAGGTCAGTTTGTAGCACTTTCGGCA
>JBKQHJ010000160.1:0-9461 GCA_052148835.1 Bryobacteraceae bacterium | reverse complement strand
AGGAAATTCGGGTCGCCCGAATACGTCGCCATCACGTTTTCCGCACCCGTCGGTAGATTGCTGGTAGTCGTCACGCTGGCGACGTAGTTACTGCCGTTGTACGTTAGCGGGACGGTGCACGCGGGGGGCCTGGTGGAGATGGTCCCATTTGAGCAGTTGTAGTTCGTGACCGAATTCAGGGTGAAGGAGAACGTCACCGTGCCGGTGGGAGTCTCGCCGGATTGAGGCGGCGCAACCGTGACTGTCAACGTGACGGCCTGGCCATAGTCGGGCGTGACAGGCGTAGGCCCACCGTCGGTCACCGTCGGCGTTGCCTGCGTGATGTTCCAGGAACCGTTCACGGGCGTGATCGCATAGTTGCCCAGGCTGTCGTTAGCGCCAACGGCAGGCACGGGAACCACCGTTCCCGAACCCACGTTCGGGCCAACCGAGGCGGGGTTGTTCGAGCACGTCACGGTGCCAACGAACGTGCTCGGGGGGGTCGTCGACGTAACCGTGCAGGTAGAGGGCGACTGGCTCGCCCCGTTATAGATGGCGCTGTAGCTGCCTGCCGTCGCGGTCACCGGTGCCGCCGTGATGCTGCCTGGGCCGCTGGCGGTGGTGGGCAATACATAGTTGCTCGCCAGGGTGGCACCAACCTGCGTGAAATTGGCGGACGTCAGGCTGGCGGTCACCGTCGTCGCGGTCGCGACGTTGGGGCTGTTATATGTACCCGCCGTTTGCGTCACGTTGAAGCTATCGCTACCCACCAAATGGGCGATGGAGAAATTCGCCGGCGCCAGCGTGGCGGTCGCAGTGCCATCGTACGGCTTGGTCGGATTGCCAATGATAGAAGCGGTCAGGGTCACGGCCGTGATGCTGCCTGGGCCGCTGGCGGTAGTTGGGAACGTGTAGTTGGTCGCCAGGGTGGCACCAACCGGCGTGAAATTGCCGGACGTCAGGTTGGCCGTCACCGTCGTTGCCGTCGCTACGTTGGGGCTGTTATACGTACCCGACGTTTGCGTCACGGTGAAGCTGTCGCTGCCCTGCAAGCCGGAGAGTAAGAAGTTCGCCGAGGTCAGCGCGGCGGCGGTAGTGCCATTATACGGCCTGCTCGGATTGCCAGCGATGGAAGCAGTCAGCGGGGCCGGGGTGATCACGCTGCTGGCGGCGCTGTTGAAGAATGTCACAGCGTAGTTGTTCCCGCCGTTGCCGTCGCTCACGGTTCCAGCCGGCGTCATCACGTGGGTTGCGCCGACGTTCGGACTGTCGTAGGTCTCGGTCCATGTCACGCTGTCGCCGGACCCCAGACTGCCCGTTGTGATGGTGGGTGTCGCTATGGTAGTGGAGGAGGAGGAGATCGTGCCGGCGGCGGCCGTGGCGTTGTAGACTTTGGTGCTGTACACCGCCGTTACCGCGATGGAGCGCTTGTTGATGATCAAGGTACCGCCCGTATGCAAGCCCGCGCCGTCAGTATAGGTGGCGCCGCCCGCGACATACATGACGCCATTGGTTGGGGATGCCGCAGTCGTAGGCACGGCTGTTGGCCCCGAGCATACGTAGTTGTTGTATGGGCCGGCGTTCCTGTACGTGGGGCAAGTAATCAACGGTGCAGGAGTCAAATTGGCCTGGTAGTCTCCGAAGGTCTGGAATGTTAACGAATGGCTGTTGCCGTCGTAGGTGAGAGTGTTACTGGTGGCGACTACAAACAGGGTCGGCACTTCGAAGCTGACCGGGGGGGTAGAGCGTTGGCTTTCTGGCGTGCTTGATACACCACCGCAGATGAGCGTGGCCACGGCGGTCACCTGGTAAGAGTACGTTGTGTTGGGGCAGGTGTTCGCGGCGGGGCACGCCGTGCCGCCATGGGCATAATCGTTTACAGTGTCCGTGAAGCTCAGCCCGGTTATGCCGGTCTTGAATAGGGCCGGTGTGCACCCCGCCCCGGCACAGCGGTAAATGTTATAAGTCAGGTTAGCTCCGGCTTCCGGGCTCATCCAGGTCACTACGATAGAGTTGCCGGCACCGGACACCGAATTCGTTCCCAAAGAGGCCGTGACTTTGGTTGGCGCACCGCTACCGCCAGTACAAAGCACTGTAACTTCATCCAACTCGCCGGCGTCCGTGGCGAACGCCCCGCCGTCGGTCGCGAGGGCTCCGCCGTCGGTCGCAAAAGCTCCGCCGTCTGTTGCGAACGCACCACCATCGGTGGCAAAGGCTCCGCCGTCCGTGGCAAAGGCTCCGGCCTGTGCAGCTAAAGCTCCGGCGTCGGTGGCGAAAGCCCCGCCATCGGTCGCAAACGCTCCGCCGTCGGTGGCGAAGGCTCCGACGGACAATCCGCCGAAAGTGTACCCGGTTCCAATCTGCTGAAGATTGAGAACGAACCAATCGGGTTGGTCAAGAAAAATCTGCCCAGTGATACCGTCGTAGTTCAAATCCTCTGGGGGGATGAGTTTCCCCAACGCAACGGTGCCGTTGCTCCAATCGGGAGTGGAAATCGTGGAGCCGTGCGACTTGATCTCGGCAGGCGCACCGTTTTTCAACGGCGCACCATCGCAGTAGACCGTGCCAGCCTGGGTCGTCGAATGGCTTGGCCCTAAGGGCCCAAAATAGCTGACCTCGTAAAGCTGAAGCCCCGGCAAGGTCATAGGGATATTGGCATCTAGAAGGTCCTCGGCGAGAGGCAGCATCAAGCCGTAGGAATAATCGGAATGAACGTTACCCGACGCGTCTGTCAAGCCGGTGATCTGGTATAGGTAATTCATTACGCTGGGATAATTAGGCATGCAGTTGGGTTGAGTCTGTGTCCCAGCGTGCCCCAAATCCAGATTGTGACCTAATTCATGCTGGATCGTACGGGCCACTTCCCCAGGGCTTCCCACCTGATCGTAGGCAGGATTGTCGGATCGCCATAGACCGAACGTAACCATGAATCCGCCGCCGGGCCGGTGAGCGATCCCCGAATAAGTGAGGGGAGTGGTTTCAGGTGCGAGGGTGAACGGGTTGATTGGATTACCATTCTGGTTATAGGGCCCGCCCAAGGCATGAGCAAGGAGCATGTAATGGAAGGCATCTTTCCGGTTTTGCGCGAAATGCGCGGGGATGCCGAGCAACTGGTTTCCGTCGCGGATGGAAGCGAAGCCGTACTCAAAGCTCAGCACAGGATAGGGTTCGTTGTAGTCGCATGTGTGTGTCGGAGTACTTTGGCAAACCAACGTGGATTCGGAATCGTCGTGTCCGCCTTGTGCCTCGGCTTCCGGAACGATGAAGCTGCAGGGCGCGTTCGCACAAAGGCTTTGGGCCCCTTGATAATTGTTGCCGACGTCGAAATGCACATTGATCTGGTGAAGAGCGAATGTGCTGGCCACAGTGTTCAACGAGGCCAGCGGAGGGATGTGATCGTGGGTGCCGTGGCCATCCGTGCCTCCCGTTCCGTCGCCAGTGCCGTGCATCCAGTCCATCTGGATAAAAATGTCTTGTTTAAAAGGGTTGGCGCCCATGGCCGGCAAATTAACACACGGGTCGGAAGGATATTGCGCGCAGGTACCGAAAGTGGCGGGAGACACTTGCGTATTGCGGTGCAATCCTTGCGTCTCCCAGACATCCAGCAGGCCATCGTTGTCGGTGTCCTGGACAGCCATGCTGGCCACGATAACGGCCCACGTTAAACACGTCTGGCTGTTGCTCGTGGTCGCAAGAGTGGAAAAGGAAGAATCACTGGCGGGCAGAGTGAAATTGTACGTGGGATTGTCCCATCGCGCTCCCTGCGCGCCTACAAAAGGATCTGTGCTGAGCGTTGTGCCATTTACGGAAAGGGGGCTGGAAAAGCCACGTTCTCCGTTTGCAACGATATTGGTGATTTTGGCTGCGGGGTTAGCCGACGTCTGATAAAAGCCGTACACATTCTGCGTCATCGGGGGCGATTGTTTGTTCATGGTGAAGGCGCCGTTATAAATCACCACGGCTCGAAGCGGTGCTATGTGGGGAAAGCCTGGGGTCACCACCTTATAAATCACCACTAGACTGGCGCCATCGGTGTAAAGCACGGTACCGCCGGTCGAATCGGGCAGCTTCACCGTCTGCTCGCCGTTGGCTTGCGCGACATTGCTGGAATTGACGGGCAGGTAGCGAAGCACATCGGCACGATAAACAAATCCGGCAGACCCCGCCGGTGCAGCGCCACCGGACCAGCATGGCGGATTCGGACTCTGCGGATTCCCCAACGCCAGACCTTGAATTTCATTTCCGTTGAAATAGCCGATTGTGGCGCCGGGAGTCGAAGAGGTCTCCACCGTCGACCAGTAGAGAAACGCGGCGATCGGTTGCGCGCCGGACGGTACTCCCGACATGTTGATATTGCCCGTGGCCCAGCCCTTTACTCCGGTTCCTCTTAAGCCGACGCCCGCCACGGCGTAGTCGCCTGTAACGAACCAGTTGTTGAAGAAATTCAGCGCATCGCTGGCCCACGTGATTTGAGCCAGCAACGGCAGCATGACGATGATGAGTAACCGGCTAGCGCTCTTTGGTGACACGATCTATCCTTCCACCCGCTTTACGTTGCAGATGGCCCGCCCGATTCCCGACACGCTCTTCACGCCGGCTAGAGGCTTGGCCAGACAATCCCCCAGTGTTTCGAAATCAGTTGGGCATTTAGATGAGTGTCACAGATTGTACCATTGCGCGAGTAACCGCGCATCAAAAACTTGAATTCAACTGAGTGAATAGAAGAGTGAGGAAGTTCTATCGGTACTACTGGCCAGCCCCGCGCCGGGCGTCAGCGAGCAGCGAATCTTCGCCAGCCTTGCCGCGAATGCTGAGGTACTTTTTGTAGGATTCGGCGAAGCCAGCCGCCTTTAAGCCTTCCCGCGCGCGTCCTTGATAATAGTAGACCTGTGGAAAGTAGCCGTAAGTTGAGAGATCTAGGAACAGCGATAGCGCCTCGCCTCGCCGTTTAATGCAACGGTCGAACTCAGAATCAGCTTCCGCAAAAGCGCCTGCCTCGAGATAGGCGCGACCCAAATCAAACCGGCCCATCCAGGTATCGAGCAGGCTGTTGGCGTCTATGAAAAGCTTGACAGCTCCATGGCTATCGCCGTTCTTAAGGGCGATGTCGCCTTCGACCAATTTGGCATAGGCCTGAGGCTCCGCTTGCAGCTCGTTACCGAGACTCATGGCCAGATCATGCGCCTTCGCCTGCTGGCCGGCCGCGGCGTATACCTGAGCTGCAACGAGACTGGTCTGAAATTCATTATTGTTCTCCAGCGCCAGTTTGGCGGCTGCCAGCGCCGCGGTATTTTGGTTTCGCAAAAGTTGGACATGCGCCAACATCCAATATTTTGTGGCCGCGGCGTCCTTGTCCGGCGCGCGGGCCGCCAAATCGTCCTTCACGCCGTTCTCGAGAATTTTGACCGCATCCGAGTAGCGGCCTTCGTAGATTGCCACGTCCGCCAACCCGGTGGCCGCATCGGAAGGGATGGTCCTGGCAAGTTTCCGATACGCCTCCACCGCCTGATCGATCCGCTCTTGGCCGAGGCTCGCGAAAGCCTGGATCAGATAACCATTGGGATATCCGAGCTTCAGCGTCTCGGAGGCCTCCTCGGCAGCTCCTTGGAAGTCGCCGCTGTAAGCCAGATCCATGGCCAGATTGGAGTGATAAATGGCGCGCTTGGGCAGAATGGTCACGGCTTGCCGGGCCAACGCAGTAGCCCTCGGCAGGTTGTGCAAGTGCATCAGACAAACAGCGATGTTGGTGTATGCTCCGGTATCGGCGGAGTAACGGTCCAATAGCGCTCCGTACTCGTCCACGCACTTTTGGTAATCGCCAGTCAGAAAATACAGGTAAGCGCGGGTGCGATAGCGCTCGCGTTCCGTCATCCGGCCGGTTCGTTGGATGGCGTCTCTGATGTAAGTCTCGGCGTCCTGGAACCGGCCTTGGTTGCGAGCCGCGCTGGCCATGATGGTGTAAGCCATGCCGAAGTTCGGGTCGAGCTCCACGGCCCGCGAAAGGTGTGCCTGCGCGTCAGCGAATTTGCCAGCCGACAACGTATCTAGGCCGGTCGCGTATTCGTGCACTGCTTCCAGATTCCCGGCCGATAGAGTTTCCATCGATAGGCGCTGCGCGGATTCCGAAGATGAGTCACCCAGGGCTTTTCGTATGGCAGCGCCGAGCTTGGTCACCGCAAACAGCACCTGGTCCTTGTTTGGCGCAGTTGCCTCGGCGGTCGCGAGCAGCTTGCCCGTGACGGTGTGAATAGCCCGCGCGGAAAGCTGGTAGTCGGTGCCGCTCCGATCGAGCGCGCCGGAAACCACCACGTTCAAACCTTGACTGGCGGCAATCTCCTGGGCCTTCGAATCGTCGAGTGTGCCCGATATGGGCTTCAAACCCAGGTCTCGAATTCTTGTGCGGTCGTAAGCATTGATAAAAGAGGCGCCTTCCAGCGCCAGCTTGAGCGTGGACTCGAGCGTGCCGCTGAAAACCTGGTCCCCGGTGTGGTTGTTGAAATCGGCTATGAGCACCGTCATCGGTGCAACCGGCGCGGCCGATCTGTGCACCCATCGGTCTACGCCGTACCCTCCCGCCACTAATATTGCGGCGCCGGCGACAGCCAGAGCGATCCACTTTTTTGCGTTTGACTCCTCCATCATCGCCACGCGCGGAGTCACGATGGCCTTGGCAAGCGTGCCCTCTTGCCAGGCAAACAGGTCCTGACCCATCTGGGCCGCGCTCTGATAGCGATCCTGGGGATCCACGGCCAGTACCTTCTGGATGATGTCGCTCAACGCCTGCGGTATGGTTGGCTCAAGTTGAACCGCAGGCGGGGGAGGCCCTTGGGTACGCAGCAACATGCTTGCCAGCATCGAATCCGTTTTAAACGGAACCTTGCCGGTCAGCATTTGGTAAGCGATGATGCCGAGCGAGTACAGGTCCGAGCGTTCGTCGGCAGGCATCCCCTTGGCTTGTTCCGGAGACATGTAGGCGGGTGTGCCCAGCACCGTTCCGGCCTGTGTCATTCCGGTGGTTTCCATCGAGCGGGCCAGCCCGAAATCCATCACGCAGACCCGGCCGCTGGCCTCGATCATGATGTTTTGAGGCTTCAAATCGCGATGGACGACGCCCTCGGCGTGGGCTGCCTCCAGCGCGGCGCAAACCTGGCGAAGGATTTTGACCGTCTCCTCGGGCGTGTACTTGTCACGCTCGTCGAGCAGGGACGAGAGATCCTGGCCCTCGACGAATTCCATGGTGATAAACCGGAGCCCGTCCGCAACGCCCAGGTCGAAAATGCGGATGATGTTACGATGCGTGATTTTGCGGGCGAGGATCAACTCCTGCTTGAACCGTTGGAGAATGCTGGCATGGCCCGCCAGTTCCGGGCGGATCACTTTCAATGCCACCAGGCGGTCGAGTTCGCGATCCCTGGCCTTGTAGACGGCTCCCATTCCGCCTTCGCCAAGCAGTTTCAGGATTTCGTAGCGATCGGCCAGGACGCTGCCCTCTTGCAGCGATACCGCGAGGTTGCCCGAGGATCCTCCCCCGGTGTCCCGCGACCAGTTGGTGGCCACGGCCGCATTGGTCACCATCGTGGCGTCCGACACCACAGTGGCATCGAGGTTTTCAAACACGGAATTGCAGGAGGCGCAGCGGGAGGTACCTGGCGGATTGCTGTGATGACACTGCGGACACTCTACTTTGGCCGGGGCCTCCATGAAACCTTTAACCTATAATATGACAAGCCAGCAGAAGTGGGCGAGGCAGTTTCCGCCGCAAGCCGCTTCTCCTGAGTATCTGATTTCGTTGCTGGGCTAGGCAGAGCTTGAATCCGCGACCTTTGCCGTGTCAAGGCAGCGCAAGGGTTGATTCCGCTGGAGAGTAGCGTGGCCTCCACCCGCGCTTCATCCCAACCCTCCGGCAGCGGCCAGCTCAGGCCCGCGTCCTCGGCGCGCTTCAGGTACTTGTGGACGATGCTCACCGCGATCGCACAACTGCGCCCGATCCGCTGGTAACCCAGTTTAAGTTCGAATCGGAGGCGCATGACCTCCTTGATTTTCCGCATGGACAGTCTGCTGGCCGGCAAGCTGGCTCCTTTTCAGGGGAGGCTTTGCTTGCCATTGTGATGTCCAGCGCCGTTTTGCTGTGAAAATCATTCCGGCTGATCGCGAAAGCCATTCCGGGATCGGGCGAAAACCGTTCGCCTTCCCGCCGGAATCACGTCCGCTTTTAGCTGGCTTGAATGGCGTGCCCTTGATCCTCGTGCATGGCTCTTCCCTGCTGCCATGGGTGAGCCCTGGTCGGCGCAGAACTATCTTAATCGCGTGCTGAAGCCCGCCGCGGTACGAGCGGGAATCGGCGTCTTCACAAGGAAGTCGGGGAAAGGCGACGCGGTGCAATCGACCCACGTGAACTTTCAGGTATTGCGCCGAACCTGTGAGACGCTTTTCGGAGCGAAGGCGAAGGGCCCGCGTGACACGCAGGCACAACTCCGGCACGCCGATCCGACGGTCGCCCCGCGACACTATCAAAAATCTGTTCCGGCAAGTGTGCGTACGGCGGCCGTGGCGCTGGAAGAAGAGTTGATGGGAAGTTCAGCCGATCGAAGTGAACAGGTTCTGAACAGGTCGGCCTATGACGATGGTCTGGAAATGACTGAAATACCTGGAGCCACCCGCCGGGATCGAACCGGCGACCTGCTGATTACGAATCAGCCGCTCTACCAACTGAGCTAGGGTGGCCCTGAAATCAATCACTTAGCCGGAAACAAGAGCATTTTCTTGAGATGCTGACATGGACTTGTTTGACCGTTTCGACCGACTGCTTCGCGGAGCTCTCCTCAATACTAGCAAACAGTGCATCCCCAGCAGGCCGACTGAAACCGCTGCCGGATCCCTGCCTTAATATGCCTTGACACGCATATGCTCTGTGGAGTATATCAAGAGAGTGGAATCTGTATTCGAAATCATTGCGGAGCCGAACCGCCGCGCGATACTGAGCCTGCTGGTCTCCTCACAACAGTCGGTTGGAGCGATCGAGCGCCAGCTTCGTATGCCGCAGCCGACCGTGTCAAAGCACCTGCGAGTGCTGCGCGAGGCCGGTTTCGTCGAATCCACGGTGGACGCGCAGCGCCGTCTCTACCGCCTGAAACCTGAACCGCTTCAGGAGGTGGATGCCTGGCTGGCTCCGTTCCGTCGGTTCTGGTCTGCTCATTTAGATGCTCTCGAACGCCACCTCGACCGCATGGATCGCACCAAAGAAGATCCATCAACACCAACCAAAAGGAAGGCACGGAGAAAACAACGCGGCCCAAAACCGCGAACGTGACATAGGAGAAACGAAATGAAAATCAAATTGACCAGCCTATACGTGGACGACCAGGAAAAGGCTCTGCGCTTCTATACGGAGGTGCTGGGCTTCACCAAGAAGTCAGATTTCAGCCAGGGCCCATTTCGCTGGCTGACCGTGGCCTCACCAGAGGACCCGGACGGCACGGAGC
>JBKQHJ010000159.1:0-6524 GCA_052148835.1 Bryobacteraceae bacterium | reverse complement strand
CAGTTCGCTTTCCAAAAGCCCGGTCGGGATGGCCGCGCAGTTCAGCGTAATAAAAGGACGATTGCGGCGGCCGCTGATTTTGTGGATGGCGCGTGCCACCAGCTCTTTCCCCGTGCCCGTTTCGCCGAGCACCAAAACCGTGGCGTCGGTGGGCGCGACGATTTCCACTTGCCCCATGACGCGCTTGAGCGCCGCGCTGGTGCCCACAATCTCGGCGAACTCAGACGAAGCGACGGGCTGGTCGGCTATCTTCTCGGCGCGCTCGCGCTCGGTGAGGTTCTGCACAAAGGTGATCGATTGCGAAGGAAACCTGGGCAGGATGGCACTGGCGACCAAAACTCGAACGCGCGTCTCATCCTTGCGAATGTACTCCATTTCATAAGGCGTGCAGGCTCCGTGCAACAAGCTTTCTTCGTGAGCGTGCTCCTGCGGAACTAAGCATTCCGGCGCCACGATGTCCGCCCATTGCAGCCCAACGGCGATCAGGTCTTCGCGGCTATATCCGACCATTTCCAGGAACGTGTCGTTCGCTTCAACGATGCGGTCGAACTCACCGGACGCGATACCGGCGATCGCGGATTCAGCTGGAAACTGGCGGACGCCGGGTCGCTTGTCCGGGAGTGCTTCGTCCACCTGATGACGCGCGCTGAAGTCGCGTACCATCCGTGCATACCCTTCGAGTTCCAGGTTCTCGTCTCGCAGAACCGTGGTCAGTACATTCGCCCAGAACCTCGAACCATCCTGTCTCTTGTGCCATCCCTCGTAAGCCAAGTGATCATGGATGCCAACAGGGTCGTCATCTAGATTGAGGCAGCTTGCGGGTTGACCAATGATCCCCTCACTCTGGTAGCCATAGACGCGTTCTGCTCCCGGGTACCAGGCGGCAACCCGGCCAGCGGGGTTCAGTAAGAGGAGTGCATAGTCGGCGTCGGATTTGTCATGCAGCTTGACAACGTGACGTCCCGGAAGAACTGCTCTCTTGCTGTAACCTATGTTGCCAGGCTCTGCAAAATCGTCGATCTTGCGCCCGATCATCTGGTTCAGCGAAATCCCAAGCAGCTTGACGGCGCCGGAACTGGCGTCTACGCATTGACCGTCGTCATCGGCGATGAGGATCGGGTCGGCTTGGCGTGAAAGAACCGTCCGGAGCAGCAGCTCCAGTTCCTTCGAGCCATCACTTACCAGCCAGCTACTGGCTTCTTCTTCCGAGGCTGCGGAGTGCATAGAGTCTCCTTCGCCCCGTCGATCCAGGAAACCGTGTGGTCTAAGAGACAGGCGGTAAGCGCTGAAGGTCTCGAAAACAGCGGAGAGCCAAGATTGGCGGTCGCCCCCATTCTAACACCGATCCCCGAAATTGCATCAATATTGATCGCATTTGGTCAATCGGCGCTCTGCGGTCAGTCTATTATGCACTGGTGTCAGTAACTTGCATGGAACTAAGGCAATTTCGGCAACATCCGTGGTGGACAGCCGATTGCCCTCTTTACTCACCGAGGAGTAACAGAAAATGCCTCTGATAAATCTAGTTGTCGTGCTGATCGTGGTCGGTATGGCGCTGTGGCTGGTGAATCGTTACATCCCGATGGCTTCCAGCATCAAGACGATTCTCAACGTCGTCGTGGTGGTCGCGGTGGGCGTGTTTGTCCTGAAATCCGCGGGGCTCTGGGGCGACGTAACCAGCTTCCGAATCGGGCGCTGACCGGTTGTATCGGCCCGCTTCATGAACAAAAAGAATCAGAGCTTCGATCTGAAAGCCTTCCTGGCCGGAACCGGCAAAGGAAGGATCCTGGGCGACTATGCGAAGAACCACAAGGTCTTCCTGCAAGGCGACCCAGCGGATGCCATCTTCTATATACACAAAGGCAAGATCAAGCTCACGGTTGTGTCCAAAGAAGGCAAGGAGGCGGTGGTTGCACTATTAGGCACCGGCGACTTCTTTGGCGAAGGATGCCTGGCCGGCAGACCCATGGTCGGATCCCGAGCGGATGATTCCGGGAACGGCCGCCCACTAGCGGAGCAGAGGTCGGCCGGCACTCCTATCGTCGGATCCCGAGCGGGTGTTTCCGGGGACGGCCGCTCACCCGCTGAGCAGAAGTGGGCCGGCCAGCCTGTGCGCATGGCCAGCGCCACTACAATGACGGAGTGTTCGATCCTGCGGCTGGAAAAGACGGCAGTCATTCCTCTGCTTCGTGACCAGCCGGCGTTCTCCGAGCGATTGCTGCACCATCTTCTTTGGCGCAATATCCGGATTGAAGAGGATTTGGTCGATCAGCTTTTCAACTCCAGCGAGAAGCGGCTGGCGCGAGTGCTCCTCCTGCTGGCCAACTTCGGGAAGGAAGGCAAACCCGAGCCGGTAATTCCCAAGGTCAGTCAGGAGACACTGGCGGAAATCGTCGGCACCACGCGCTCTAGAGTCAGCTTCTTCATGAACCGCTTCCGCAAGCTGGGATTCATCCAATACAGCGGCAAGTACGATAGCGGACTGGAAGTTCACAGCTCCCTGCTCAACGTGATCCTGCATGACTGAGAATGCCCGTGAGCAATTCTGAACAGACCGAACTAAGGCGAATCCCTGATACTTTACTAGCTCCCGTTCGTAGCTTATGAATGCCCCGATAGGAGGCCGCAGGCCATGGCCGATGACAGACATCGTGAAACGATTCTAGTGGTGGACGACAATCGAGACATTCGCGGCCTGGCTAAAAGGATCTTAGAGATAGCCGGCTACACCGTCATCACGGCCGCCGATGGAGAGGAAGGGCTCCGTTCCTATCACACGCATCGGTCCAGTATTTCGCTCCTGCTCACCGACGTTGTTATGCCAAACATAGGTGGTTTCGAGTTGGCCGAGCGCGTTCTAAAGATGGATTCAGAGGTGTCGGTTGTCTTGATGTCTGGTGACTCCTCGTGCGATTACCAGAGCTTGGAATATTTGGCGAAACCGTTTCGACCCACGGAACTGATCGAAACCGTGAACCGGGTACTGTCTATGAACACACTGTCACGGAAGGCGGCCGTCCAGAACGCCTATTGAGCCGTGCCGGGAAAGATTGATCAGATGAAAATTACCATCAACACTTTGACCATGGTCATGCCCGAGGAAAACGAGGAGCCAGCTCCGCCACGGTACCGTTTGAGAAAATGCTTGGCGGCCGTTCAATTCGACCCGCCCGAGAAAGGGCGTATCGTCCTCTTGCCGGAGGGAACGGAGCTTTGCGTGGTGGGAACGTCGCGCTTGAGCGCATGCTTGGAAGTCCGGTGCGGGCGCCAGCGCTACCACATGTTCAAAGTCGACTTGTGGGGGCCCTGGTCCGCCCCGGTGGAATCCAGCTCGGCAGAGTCCAATCCAATCGATTCGAGACGGGCCACCGTCGCCGTCGGAGCCCGCGCGTAGCCCAATGGCAACATTCAGACATTCCTTCGCCATGCTGCTCTCGTTTCCCGCGGAAGCTCGTAGCGCGGCACTTGCCAATCGCTCCGTTCCAGCCGAGCGCCGGATCAAGCTCCGCTATCCACTGGATCTGAACGTTCGCTTCCAGGCTTTTCGCCGCAGGTCCCCGTTCTCAGGTTTCGGCGTGGCCGTCAATCTGAGCAGTGGCGGAATTCTGGTGGTTACCGAGCACGAATTCGACGTGGGAACGCCGGTGGCGATGAGCATTGAATGGCCGGCCCTCCTGGAAGGGAGGATTCCTCTCCAGCTTTTCGCCGCGGGACGTGTCCTTCGGAGCGACAAATCCAGTTTCGCCGCCGCCTTCGAGCGCCACGAGTTCCGTATTTTGGGCGGCCCTACCATCCAGGTCAATTAGCCGCTTCGACCTCATTTGGTCAACTGACACAATGCGGTCAGTCGCCTGACCCCGGGAACACCTCCCCACGCCTTTTCGCGCCCGCCATTGCCTCAAAACCTTCGGTAATCCCGAACGGGCCGTCGACTGCTTCTCTCTGGGATCAGGTGGGACCGACCACAAACTCTAAATCAGAGGAAGAAGGAAAAATGAAATTTTCAAAAGCAGCCCCGACCGTACTTTGCGTCGCCCTCATCGCCACAGTGTTCTCGCCCAGCGTGAAGGCCGACGACTGGAACCGCAAGACCGTAATCACCTTTAGCCAGCCCGTGGAGACCCCCGGCGTCCATATGAAGGGATGGGCCGTGTTGCCGCCCGGAACCTACGTATTCAAAGTTCTGGATTCGGCGTCCGACCGCCACATCGTCCAGATCTTCAACCAGGACGAAACCATGATCTATGCCACCATCCTGGCCATCCCAAACTACCGTCTCCGCGCCACTAGCAAGACAGTCCTGACCTTTAGAGAAACACCGCCCGGCCAGCCGGACGTGCTTCGCGCCTGGTTCTATCCCGGCAAAAACTTTGGCGACGAGTTCGTGTATCCGAAAGCCAAAGCCCTGGAGCTTGCCAAGGTGACCAAATCGCCAGTGCTTTATACGCCTGTCGAGATCACGCCCGAAATAACAACCGCGATCACTTCTCCCGATGAACCTACCGTAGTGGCACTGAAACAGGCGCCGGTCCTGGCAGTGAAACCCACCGGCGAAGACGTGGAGATCGCCCAAGTAGTCACCGCGCCGCCCGCCGAAGCAGTGGTAGCGACGAACGAAGCTCCAGCGCGGCTGCCGAAGACGGCCAGCCCCATGCCATTGATCGGGCTGTTCGGATTGCTCGCCTTAGGCGCGGCTTTCAGTCTTAAATTAGTCCGCGTGCGGTAAGGGATCATCGAGTCTGCCACCCCGGTGTGCCAGCTCTTTGGCTAGGTACCAGAGTGATGGACCGGGGCGTGCTGGGAGATGGCAAAATGCGACAAAGAATCACCCCGATATTGGAGGCGCGGATGCGCGGTCCCCGGCTGGATGATGACACCTGCTATAAGACCAAAGCGCGGGGCTTGGCGGTGCTCACCACACCCTTGCTGAACAAGGGCACGGCTTTCACCGCCGAGGAACGGGAAGAGTTGGGATTGACGGGCCTTCTCCCGCCCGTGATCAGCACTCTCTCGGCACAGGTAAAGGCAGCCTACGCTCAGTACCAGCGGCTTCCGGACGCGCTCAACAAGAACATTTACCTTACCGCGCTGCACGATCGCAACGAGGTGCTGTTCTACCGATTGCTCGCGGACCATCTGCGCGAGATGATCCCGATTGTGAACGATCTGACGGTTGGGATGGCGATGCAGCAGTATCACCACGAGTGCCGGCGTCCGCGGGGCCTGTATCTCTCCATCGATCATTTGGATGGGATTGAAGCGGCATTTGAGAACCTGGGAGCCGGCCCCGAAGATATCGACTTGATCCTGGCCACCGACGCCGAACAAATCCTGGGACTTGGCGATTGGGGCGTAGGCGGCATCGAAATCTCAATTGGGAAGCTGGCCATCTATACGGCGGCTGGCGGCATCGATCCCACCCGCGTAATCCCAGTCATGCTGGACGTGGGGACCAATCGCGAGAGCCTGCTCAAGGATCCGATGTATGTCGGCAACCGGCATGCCCGCGTGGTGGGGAAGCGCTACGACGCCTTCATCGAGGCCTACGTCGAAACCGTTACCAAGCTCTACCCGAACGCGCTCTTGCAGTGGGAAGATTTCACGCCCGCCAACGGCCGCCGCATTCTGGACAAATACCGCGATCGAATTTGTACATTCAACGACGACATGCAGGGCACGGGCGCCATCACGCTGGCGGCCGCGGTTTCGGCGGTTCGCGTTTGCGGGTCGCCCATGGGACACCAGCGAGTGGTGATCCTGGGTGCCGGGACGGCGGGTCTAGGAATTGCCGATAAGATCCGCAATGCGATGATACGCGAGGGCCTGTCCCGGGAGGAAGCGTCCGCGCGTTTCTGGCTGGTGGACGTCGATGGTTTGCTGGTTGACGACATGGGTTCGCGTATGCGGGATTATCAGGCGCCCTATGCGCGGCCGGCCGCCGAGGTTAAGCGCTGGAAGCGCGACGGCCCAGACGGAGCCATCGACCTTCGCGAGGTGGTGCACCAAGTGCGTCCCACTATGCTGATCGGCGCGTCGACGTCCGCGGGCGCCTTTACCGAAGCGCTGGTCCGCGAGATGGCCAAATATTGCGAGAGGCCCATCATCTTTCCGCTTTCCAATCCAGCGCCCATGGCGGAGGCGGTGCCGGCCGATCTGCTCGCCTGGACCGAAGGCCGCGCTCTGATTGCCACCGGCAGCGCATTGCAGCCTGTGACCTACCGGGGAGTAACCTATGTCATCGGCCAGGTGAACAACGCGATGCTGTATCCCGGGCTGTGTTTGGGCGCGATTGTCTCTCGCGCCAGCCGGATCAGCGACAACATGTTCGCCGCCGCTGCGAATGCCGTCTCAAGCCTGGTTGCGGTGCGATTGCCCGGCGCATCGCTGCTGCCGCATGTCGACGATCTGCGCATCGTGTCCTTGACGGTGGCCGTGGCCGTTGCGGAAGCTGCGGTTGAGGACGGTCTGGCGGGCGTGAAGTTCAGCGACATCGTGCAGCAAATCGGCGACGCGATGTGGGAACC
>JBKQHJ010000158.1:0-18567 GCA_052148835.1 Bryobacteraceae bacterium | reverse complement strand
AGTTACGAGCGTCTCGGTTGCTCACGCGCGCGGTTCGGTTACGAGCGTCTCGGTTGCTCACGCGCGCGGTTCAGTTACGAGCGTCTCGGTTGCTCACGCGCGCGGTTCGGTTACGATTCGCGTGCACGCTCACAGCATTCCGCTAGTAGCGCCCGCGGAAACCATCTTTCGGAATCTGTTCGCGCACGAGCGGTACGCATTTTGGCTCGACAGTTCCCTCGTCGCCCCCCAAAGCCGCTTTTCTTACATGGGCGCGGGCAATGAAGTGCTCGCCGCGCCGTTCCTCGATTCCCTCGATCGCTCTTTGCGGAACATTCAGGTAGACGCACCTCCCCTGCCGTTTGATTTCATCGGCGGCTACGTCGGCTATCTCGGATATGAGCTCAAAACCGAGTGCGGCACGCCCGGAAAACATCACTCGCCGTTCCCCGACGCGACGCTCCTGCGAGTGGATCGTTTTCTCGCCATCGACCATGTCGAAAATACGCTGTGGATCGTCTCCTGTGGTGAACCGGATCACGAAACCGAGGGGCGTCTCGCGGCGTTGAACGATTTGCAGCCCGTCCCTTCATCAGACGGGCCCGCCCCATTTACGCTCGGAATCGAGCGCGAACAATATCTCACGCTCATCGCGGCCTGCCGGACCCGCATCGCCGCCGGGGAAAGTTACGAGATCTGCCTCACCAATCAACTCCAGGTCAAGACAGACGTCGAGCCGCTCGCCTATTACGAAACGCTTCGCAAACTGAACCCGGCGCCGCATTCGGCGTTTCTGCATCTCGACGATATTGACGTGGCCTGCTCTTCGCCCGAGCGATTCCTGCGAGTCGACACGGCGGGGAATATCGAATCGCGCCCCATCAAAGGGACCATTCGCCGCGGCTGCACGCCGGAAGAGGACGCCGCGCTCCGCACCGCGCTCGCCTCGAGCGAAAAGAATCGCGCCGAGAATCTGATGATTGTCGACCTCACTCGCAACGATCTTTCGCGCGTCTGCCTTCCCGGCAGTGTCCGCGTCCCGCAAATGATGCACGTGGAAACCTACGCGACCGTCCATCAATTGGTCAGCACGATCGCCGGACGGCTGGCCCCGGGCATCAGCGCCATCGATTGTATCCGCGCGGCCTTCCCCGGCGGGTCGATGACCGGGGCTCCCAAGCTGCGCACGCTCGAAATTCTCGACGAACTGGAGCCGGAGGCCCGCGGCATCTACTCCGGCAGCATCGGCTACATCGGCTTCAACGGCGTCATGGATTTGAACATCGTCATTCGCACGGCGGTCTTTCACCAGGGTGTCGCCAGCATCGGCGTAGGCGGCGCCATCGTCTATCAATCGCAGCCGGAAGAGGAATGGGACGAAATGCTGCTGAAAGCGCAAGCTCCGCTGCGAGCGTTTTCGTCCAAGTTATGATGATGCTATGTCCACTGTTTTGCCGAGCAGCCCTGAGCTCGAAAAAAACGCCAGCGCGCTGGACCGCGTACGCGCGCTCGAAAACGAGTACTTGCTCCAGAACTACGCCCGTTATCCGCTGGTTCTCGATCGCGGCAAGGGCTGCTACGTTTTCGACCCGTCGGGCAAGCGCTATCTCGATTTCATCACCGGCATCGGCGTGAACGCGCTGGGGCACGCGCACCCGCGCCTGGTGAAGGTGATTCGCGAGCAGGCCAGCCGCCTGTGGCATACCTCCAATCTCTACTACCACGCCTACCAAGGCCCGCTTGCGGAACGGTTGGCCAAAGCCAGCGGACTGCAGCGTACATTTTTTTGCAACTCCGGCGCCGAGTCCATGGAAGGCGCGCTCAAAATGGTGCGTGCGCACGGGCACAAAATCAATCCGGAGAAATTCGAGATCGTTGCGCTTCACAATTCCTTTCACGGGCGCACGCTGGGCGCGCTGTCAATTACCGGCCAGAAAAAATATCGCCAGGATTTTGAGCCGCTGCTGCCCGGCGCGCGCTTCGTTCCGATGAACGACGAAATCGCCCTCGAACAAGTGGTCTCGGAGCGGACCGCCGGAATTGTCCTGGAATTGATTCAGGGCGAAGGCGGAATCTTCCCGATGTCCAGCGAGTACATTCGCAAAGCGCGCGAACTCGCCGATCGGTACGATGCCCTGCTGGTCTTCGACGAAATACAATGCGGCGTCGGGCGCACCGGCAAGCATTTCGCCTATCAGCTTTCCGACCCCATCGTGATGCCCGACATCACGACGGCGGCCAAGCCGCTGGCCTGCGGCATCCCCATGGGCGTCATCGTTGCAAACGATCGTGCCGCACAGTCCATCGGCTCCGGAATGCACGGGTCCACGTTCGGCGGCGGTCCGATCGCTTGCCGCGTGGCGCTCGAGTTCATGGATATCCTCGACGAACTTCTGCCGCATATCGACAAAATGGGCTGCTACTTCCGCGGAAAGCTCGAAGAACTCCAGAAGCAGTTTTCCTTTATTCGCGAGGTGCGGGGCCAGGGCCTGATGATCGGAGTCGAGCTCGATTTCGCCGGCCAGCAACTGGTGCTGGACGCCATGGAGCAAGGGCTCTTGATCAATTGCACGCACGAAACGGTATTGCGCTTTCTGCCGCCTTACATCGCGACCGAAAAGGAGATCGATCGCGCCGTCGCGATTCTCAAGCGCGTGTTCAAGCTCGCGGCTAAACGTAGTCATGTCCACGCGGGCGATGTCCACTAGGGCGGGCGATGTCCACTAGGGCGGGTGATGTCCACTAGGATTGACGAGTGGGACCAACGTTATCGCGCCCGTGAACAGGTTTTCGAGACGCCCGCGCCGCTCGTAGTGGAATATACGACCGCATTGGTTGCCGGCTCGGCGCTCGATCTCGCCTGTGGTCCCGGCCGCAACGCGCTGTACCTGGCAGAGCGCGGCTGGCTCGTCTTTGCGGTGGATGGGTCCCAAGTCGCTATTGATCTGCTTCTGGCTCGTGCCCGCGAACGAAAGCTCACCATCGCTGCCGATGTCGCCGATCTGGAAGCGGGCGGAGTCGGAATGCCAGTGGAGTCCTTCGACCTGATACTCGCCTGCTATTATCTGCAGCGCAGTCTGATCCCCGGCATGAAGTCCGCACTACGTCCCGGCGGCTTGCTGATCATGATTGTGCATCTTGCCGAGGCCGATCAGCTGCAGGGCACGTCCACGCGCGCATATCCAGGCGAGTTGCGTGCATTCTTCGAAGGCTGGCGCATCTTGCATTATCGCGAAGGTGAGCCTGGCGAACCCGGACATCGCCATGCGGTCGCTGAGTTAGTGGCGCAGAAGCGAACGTAGAACCGGCGCTGGGAGCCGGTCGGGGTGGGGCTCTCGATGGCACGGGGCCCCGGGGTTGGATCCGAGTCGCCTCCCAGCAAGAGTAACTGTTAGCAGTTCTCCCTCCACGCTTGGGGGACAAGGCATCTCCCTGATTCTAGATAAGCGTTCAGCGACGCGTGGGACATTTCGTCTAACCAAAGAGATAGTCTGTCGTAGATTGGATAGTCCTGTCGCACGGCAGAACTATGGTAACGGTACGTCTACATTACCTAGAATCCTTATTACGCCTTGATCTCTCGCTGTAGCGATTGCAATCATGGAACCTGCAAGTTTTTACGAATTCATTTCTTGGTCCAGGCCGCTCTGCCAAAGTGCGGGCGGCCAATTTTTGAACGGATAGTATCTCGGGGGAATCGACGGCCGGATCGTGCCGGTTACCGTCTGAAGTCGGAAAGTTTGAAGATGCTGGCCAGCTCCACTCCGTATTTGTTGCGGAGGAGTTCGGCGGCGCCCGCTTCCCGGTCGATGAGACAAACGGCGCCCAGGATTTTCATCCCCGCCGAGCGGGTATTCTCAATCGCCAAGGCTGTTGATTCGCCTCTGGTGCAAACGTCTTCGACGATAACTACCTTGCGGCCCGCGGTGGAATCCAGTCCTTCCACGAGTCGTTGTCTGCCGTGCTGCTTGCGCTCTTTACGCACCACAAAGGAATCGATAACGGGTGGACGATCCAGGCTTTCACGCGCGATGGCGAAAGCGACGGGGTCCGCGCCCATGGTCAATCCGCCGACGGCGTCGGGAAACCACTGTTGCTCGTCCATCTTGAGCAAAAAGAGACGCCCGATGAGCGGCATCGCCCTTGGATCGCACGTCGTAAGCCGGCAGTCTACATAAACGTCGCTGGTCTGGCCTGAGGCGAGCGTGAAATGGCCGAACTGAACGGACTTCTTTTTGAGGATGTCGTGCAGCTGGGCCAAATCCTGGCTAGGGGTAGAGGTCATCGAAAACGCGACCCCAATTGTAGCAGAGGAGTTTTCTGGCGGATTTGGCGATCGCCAGTGTATTGCGTATTGATACGCAACACGATCTTTCACCACCAGCCATCCAAGGTCGTGGCTCCAGGTTGTGTTGGTTCTCGCTAAAAGGCCCGGCCACAGATTTTGGTACTCATGGTACAAATTTTGTGAACAGTGCATCGACTTTGGTTACGCCGTGCTGATAGACTCGTGAGCCATGACAAAGCTGATCGGCATCGCTCTGCTCTTTGCTGGCATGTGGAGTCTCGCACTCGCCCAGATTAATTGCTACCCCTATGAAAAGTACAATCCGAATAATCCAACATGCACAGTCGCTCCAGAAATAGATCCTAGATCGGCTGGAAGCGCCCTGATGCTCCTTGCAGGTGCTGGTCTGATAATTCGTTCCCGGCGGGCGAAACCCAAGAAGTAGAGGCGCTACCCCGACCGGTCGTCTCGCGCCCTAGGCTCTGCCGTCGTGCGTGGGCCGGTAGCGGGGACTGCTGATGAGTCTGCCGCGGGCACCACCACCCATCCAAACTTGTTGTATAATTATTCGGAACGATGAATAAATATAAGATCGGTGTCGTCGGATTCAGCGGCTACAGCGGCGCTGAACTCGTCCGCCTCCTTGGCTTTCATCCCCAGGCCGAGCCCGTTCTCCTGGAACATCGTCAGGATCAGGCCACCCACCCGGCGCCCGTCAACCAGCCGCACCCTCGCCGCGCGCCCTGTACTCCGGACTCCGTTCGCGCCGAGGGCCTGGCCCTTGTATTTCTCGCCACGCCGCCCGAAGTCTCCATGGAACTCGCGCCCGCCCTGCTCGACGCCGGGGCCAAGGTGGTCGACCTGAGCGGCGCCTTCCGCCTTCGCGATGCCGCTACCTATTCGCGCTGGTACAAACAGGAACACACCGCGCCTCAACTGCTGGCCGAGGCGGTCTATGGTCTTCCCGAGCTGTGCCGCCAGCGCATTCGCAGCGCGCGATTGATTGCGAATCCCGGCTGCTATCCCACGGCCGCGAATCTCGCCATCCAGCCCTTGATCGCAAGCGGCGTCGCCGATCGATCCGCTGGAATCGTCTGCGATGCCAAGTCCGGCGTGAGCGGCGCGGGCCGCAAGCCGACGCTCAAAACCAGCTTTTGCGAGGTCGCGGATAATTTCTCCGCCTATTCGGTGTTCGATCATCGCCATGTCGCCGAAGTGCTGATGGTGTCAGGGCTCGAGGAGCCGGAGCTCAGCTTCACCGCGCACTTGCTGCCTATCGATCGCGGCATCCTCGAAACAATCTATGTGCGCACGCGCGGCATCAAGTCCGGCGACGAGCTGCTTGAGATCTATCTAAGCCAATACCGAGCCGAAAAATTCGTGCGACTTTACCAGCCCGGCAGTCTGCCCGACCTCGCTGCCGTCAATCGCACCAACTTCTGCGACATCGGGTTCAAATTCGACGCCGCAACGGGCCGTGCTGTGATCGTCAGCGCGATCGACAATCTGGTGAAGGGCGCCGCTGGCCAAGCCATCCAAAACATGAACCTGATGCTCGGTTGCGAGGAAACGCAGGGCTTGTTGTGAGAAGGGATTTGTTGTGAAAGTCCTCATTAAACTCGGCGGCACGCTGCTCGACTCGCCGGAATCCCGCCAACGCCTGGCGTCCGAAATTTCTTCGGCGGTAAAGCAAGGCCTCCAAGCCGTCGTCGTGCATGGCGGCGGTAAACAAATGACGCGTTATCTGGCCGACCACGGCGTCGAGAGCCGCTTCGTAAACGGACTGCGCGTCACTACTCCCGAAGTCCTGGACGCTGTCCTAAAAGTCCTGGCTGGGTCGGTAAATCAGGAGCTAGTAGCGGCTTTTGTGGCGTCCGGCGCCCCGGCGGTTGGATTGAGCGGGATGGATGCCTTGCTAACCGAAGCGCGGCAAATGAGCGACGAGTTGGGCTGGGTGGGCAAGCCCATTCGATCCGACGCCCGTCTCCTCAATTCGCTACTCGATCTGAAGTATTTGCCCGTTGTGGCTTGCCTGGCGGGCGATCGCCAGGGTCGATTCTTCAACGTGAACGCCGACCAGATGGCGGTCTCGGTAGCGGGCGCTCTTCGAGCGGACAAACTCTTATTCTTGACCGATGTCGAGGGGGTCAAAGACGAGAATAATGTTGTTTATTCCACATTAAGTGTGGCGCAGTGCCGTCATTTAATCGATTCGGGAATCGCCACCGGCGGCATGCACGCCAAGCTCCAATCTGCCATAGAAGCGTTTGAAACAGGAACGTCTGAAGTTGTCATTGCTCCCGGAGCAACGTCCGGCGCCCTTGAGAAGTTGCTGGCGGGAGATGCCCTCGGCACTCGTTTGATTGCCTCAGCGGTGGTGGCCCCCCATGCGTAATGCCGTCACGAATGTACTAGAAGATATAGAACCTTTGGCTATTTCCCCAGCCCTCAGTGCCCGTAAGGCTGCGATGCGAGACATCCCGGCGCTCCTTCGATTGATCAACCATTACGCCGCGGAAGGGATCATGCTGCCTCGAACCGAGTTTGAAATCTCGGAAAACATTCGGGATTTCACCGTTATATACTCCGGGCCTCAGCTTTTGGGATGCGGCGCACTGCATTTTTATACGCCAACCTCGGGCGAAATCCGGTCTCTGGCCGTGGCGCCGGAAGCCAGAAAGCAAGGCGTAGGGGTTTTCCTGACAACGACTCTTGAGAAAGAGGCGATTAACAACGATCTTCAGGCCATATTCGCATTTACTTATGTGCCTGATTTTTTTCGCAAACTCGGCTTCCGGCAGGTAGATCGAGGCCTGCTTCCCCTCAAAGTATGGAAGGATTGCCTGTCTTGTCCGAAGTTCCAGTGCTGCGATGAAATCGCTGTACTCAAAGCCCTTACGAGCGATACGCCACCCGCCTTATCACTCGACTACGGCCAAGAACTAGTCCAATTACCAACCACGAAACGCGTCTGACGTGTTCCCTGTCTTTTCATCTTTAGTTTTCAAATTTCGGCGTTGAAGTGAGATTTTTTTCTCGCTTTTCCACTAGCGCTGTGTATAATTTGTTAGCACCTTAGTTAGGGACTCCGGGAGGGATCATCGGTCTATGAAGGCACAGACCATTGACGTAAAACAGTCGACCGGAAGAATCCTTTGCTGCACGATCTTTCGCGCCGGTGGCAAGAAATTACTTGCCAAGGGCCACGTGATCAGCGAAGAAGACGCTCGGATGCTGCAGACCGAAGGCATGAACGAAGTCTGGGTAACCGAGTTGGAGGACGGTGAGGTAGGCGAGGACGACGCTGTTATGCAGGTCGCGAGCGAAATAGGCTGTGGAGCGCTCGAAATCCGTCTGGCCGCTGGGGGACGAGCGAACCTTTTCACTACCGAGGGGTGTTGCCTCTTGGTGGACGATGAGCTGTTAAAGCAAATCAATTGCACCGCCAGTATGGCGATCGCCACGTCTCTCAACTTCTCTTATGCGCGTCCCGGGCAACGGGTGGCTACTGTCAAGAGCACTCCGTTCGCGGTTGCCAAGCCGGAACTGGAGGCGATGATCTCGATCGTCAAAGAGAGAGGCCCTATCTTGCAGGCCCGGCCCATCCGTACGCCGGCCGTGGCCATCCTCTACACCGATCCGGTCAACGGAGAACGTGCCCGGCAGTTGTTTGAAAACATCATGCGCCAGCGGTTAGACCGCATCGGCAGCGGCGCCAGTTTTGTCCTCTCGTCGGTGGAAGAGGAAGGCGCGGTGGCGCGGTCGCTCCAACACTTGCTGCGCGCCAAACCGACCACGGTGCTGATCGCCTCCACGACGGCCCCGGCGGGACCGGATGATGTGATCGGCCGCGCGATGATTAAAGCCGGATGTCACATCGAGCGCTTTCTGGCCCCCGTGGAGCCTGGCAATCTCTTCTTGCTGGGCTACCGGGACGACATCCCGATTGTGTCCGCTCCCGGTTGCTTCCGGTCCGCGAAACCCAACATTGTGGATCTGATGCTGCCGCCGATGCTGGCACGTTATCGGGTCACAGGTTGGGAGGTCGCCTGCCTCGGGCATGGGGGCTTGCTAGCGTAAAGACGCTTGCTCGCGTAAAGACGCTTGCTCGCACAAGACGCACCCCACGGATTTTTCTGGAGCCGGACGCCCCTCAGCGCCCGGCTTTTTCTTCGCCATCCTGCTAACCTTACCTGTTGAGCCGCGCTACCCTACTGAGCCGTGACCGTAAGGGAGCGGTTTTGCCCTATGAGCCACCTCTCCTACCTCCTGGAAACTGCCGCCGCCGTGTCCGCTGGCGCGCTGGCTTACGCGGTTCGCGTCCCTTCTTGCTCCTGGCTCGCTCCTTCGGTATTCCGCGGCACTGACACCCGGCCAGCCATCGCCCTCACCTTCGACGACGGCCCCAGTGAGTCCACTGCCGAGTTGCTCGAAATCCTGGCTCGATACCGCGCACCCGCCAGCTTCTTTCAATGCGGCGCCAATGTCCGCCGGTTGCCGGGTGTGGCGCAAGAAGTGGCCGCCGCTGGACATGAAATCGGCAACCACACCGACTCGCATCCTCTGCTGGCGCTCAAGTCCTCCAGCTTTATCTATCGAGAGCTCGCCGCGGCCCAAGAATCCATCGAACGCTCCACCGGCATCCGCCCCCGCTATTTCCGCGCCCCGTACGGTGTGCGCTGGTTCGGTCTCGGCGCCGCGCAGCAGCGCCTGGGACTTCGCGGCGTGATGTGGAGCACCATTGCGCTAGACTGGAAACGGCAGACACCCGCCGTCGTCTCCCGCTTGCTTGGTGGCGCGAGCCGGGGCGCGATTCTCTGCTTGCACGATGGCCGAGTTCTGGAATCCCGCCCCGATATTGGTGTCACACTCCAAACCGTGCGCGAACTTTTGCCGAAACTGATGGAGCAAGGTTTCCATTTCGAAAAGGTGACGGATATTTTATGTCCCACGAAGAACTGACGGAGCGAGTCAGAGCAGTGATCGCCGCAACCCAGCATCTTCCTTTAGAGAAGATCACCGCCGACAGCACCTTTCTCGAACTCGGCATCGACTCGCTGGACGGCATCAACATTCTTTTTGCGATAGAAAGCGAATTTAATATCAATATTCCCGACCAAGCCGCTCAAAACCTGCGATCGGTGCGGGATGTGGTCGACGGTATCGCGAAACTGCTCGATGGAGGACCGGCGGCAGTTAGCGCTTGATATGTCGGCGGCGCCTGCTAAGCAACGTCGAGTCGCTGTGACCGGCCTGGGAGTTATTTCGGCGCTGGGTCGAGACTGCGGCGAGTTCTGGCAATCGCTACGGCAGGGGCTCTCCGGCATCGCTCCGCTCCAAGCCGTCGATCCAGCCCTGCTGCGCTTCTCTAATGGCGCCGAGGTCCGGGATTTCAAGCCTTCCACCTATTTCGACGAAAAGGAAATCAGCCTGCTCGATCGTTTCGCCCAGCTCGGCGTGGCCGCGGCGCGCGAAGCTATCGCCCAAGCCGGTATTGCATGGACCCAGCCGTTGCGTGAGGCCACGGCCATCATCACGGGCTCTTGCGTCGGCGGCCAGACCACCGAAGACGAGGGCTTCGTCAACCTTTATCGCAACAACATCCCGCGCGTGAATCCATTCACCATTCCACGCACCATGGGAAACGCGGCCGCCAGCCGCATCTCGCTCGAGACCGGCGTGGTGGGACCCACCTACACCATTTCCACCGCCTGCTCTTCTTCCAATCACGCCATCGGCCAGGCTTTCTGGATGGTGCGAAGCGGCGCCGTGGACATGGCGATCACCGGCGGCAGCGAGGCCATCTTCAGTCTCGGCTTCCTTAAAGCTTGGGAGGCCATGCGCGTCGTCTCGCCGGACACCTGCCGCCCGTTTTCAAAGGACCGCCGCGGATTGATCTTGGGCGAAGGCGCCGCCATGCTGGTGTTGGAGCCGCTTGAAGCCGCGCGCGCCCGCGGAGCGCCGATCCTGGGTGAGATCTCCGGCTTTGGGATGTCCTCGGACGCTTTCCACATTACCCAGCCTTCTCCCGAGGGCGCCGCTCGTACCATGCGGGCCGCACTCGCCGATGCGGGGCTTGCGCCTGAAGCCATTGGCTATATCAATGCGCACGGCACCGCGACCGCAGCCAACGATGTTACCGAGACCACGGCCATCCGCCAAGTCTTCGGCGCGCATGCCGATCGTCTGGCGGTCAGTTCCACCAAGTCCATGCACGGTCATACGCTCGGCGCTGCCGGAGCCATCGAAGCGGCGGCCACTCTGCTCGCTTTGCGCCATGGCCTTCTGCCTCCCACAGCGAATTTCACCGAACCCGATCCAGCCTGCGATCTGGATGTGATTCCCAACACCGCCCGCCCGGCTGCAGTGGAGTGTGCGCTTTCGAACTCGTTTGCCTTTGGCGGATTGAATGCTGTAGTAGCGTTCCGGAGGGCCGAAACTTAAGCCCTCGGGCAGCGTCCAACTGACATGGCTGAAGAAGATGTAGTCGTCAGTATTAACGATGAGTCGGATGAAGCTCGCAAGCTGAGCGAATATAAGCCGACCAACGTTCCGTTGTCCAAAGACGAAATCGAACAGGACGAAGCCAGGGACAGCCAGCATGAAGGCTGGGCGCCCCGCACCACCGAAAACATCGGTGACATGACCCCGCTTCCCGAAAAGCGCGCCATACCCTGAACCGAGCCGCGACCGAAGGAAGCGGCCCCCCCGCGCGTTAAACTAAGACTACGTGGAAGAAGAGGTCTTAGGAAAAGCCTACGACGGGCGTCTGATGCGGCGCCTGCTCACTTACATACGACCCTACAAGTTATCGGTCGCGGCTGCGCTGGTCCTGTTGCTCCTCAATGCCGTGCTGCAAACGATCGGTCCTCTTCTGACGGCGCTGGCGGTCGATCGTTACCTCGCGCCCTCCTCGAAACCCACTCACACCGTTCTGGATCGTTATTTGGCCGCCAATGCGTGGACCGGTCTCGGCCAGATCGCATTTTTGTACATGTTGGTCGTGGTTCTCGGCATGTTTTGCGACTTCGGGGAGCAGTACGTCATGCAGTGGGTCGGACAACGGGCCATGTTCGATCTGCGGCGCGAAATGATGGCGCGGCTCCAGCGCCTGGACCTGGCCTTCTACGATCACAATCCGGTGGGGCGCCTGGTTACCCGCATCACCACCGACGTCGACGCACTGAACGAACTGTTCTCCTCCGGTCTGCTGATGATCCTGGGCGACCTGCTGATGTTGAGCTTCGTGGTGATCGCGATGCTCGAATTGAGTCCCGGCATGACAGGGTTCCTTCTCGCTGTGATGCCTTTGGTGGTGCTGGTCACCATGAAATTTCGGAGTTCGGTACAGAGGAGCTATCGCCGGATTCGTGTCGCCATCGCGCGCATTAACTCTTATCTTCAGGAACACATCAGCGGCATCTCCGTCCTGCAGCTGTTCAATCGCGAAGCCCGCAGCCGCGCCGAGTTCGAGCAAATCAATCGCGACCACATGGAAGCGTACAAGGACGCCATCATCGCCTACGGCTGGTTTTATCCCGTGGCGGAGTTCTTGGGCATGCTGGCCTTGGCGCTGCTGCTGGCGTACGGCGGATTCCGCGTGCGCGGCGGCGCCATCCAGATCGGCGTGGTGGTGGCTTTCTTCCAATATGGAATGCGATTCTTCCGGCCCATTCAGGATTTGAGCGAAAAGTACAACATCATGCAATCGGCCATGGCTGCTTCCGAGCGCGTCTTCAAACTGCTCGACACGCCGGTGAAGATTGAATCGCCTGCTCAGCCAGTGCCCTTTCCGCGAACATCCGCCGCGGTGGAATTCGATCATGTCTGGTTCGCGTATAAGGACCAGGATTGGGTTTTGAGCGACGTCAGCTTCCGCATCGAGCCGGGCGAAACCATCGCCGTGGTCGGCCATACGGGCGCGGGGAAGACCACGCTCTCCAGCCTTCTGCTGCGATTCTACGAAGTGCAGCGCGGGGCCATCCGCATCGGCGGAGTGGATATTCGCGATTTCAAGATCGAGGATCTACGCCGCAATTTTGGAGTGGTTTTACAGGATCCGCATCTGTTCACCGGCACCATTGCTGAAAACATTCGCCTCGGCACCGCCGGCATCTCCGATGGCCAACTCGCGTCCGCCGCCGAGCGCGTGAACCTGCTGGACTTCGTCGAGACTCTTCCGCGGGGTTTTGCGCAACCGGTGCGCGAACGCGGCGCCGGATATTCCACCGGCCAGAAACAGCTCATCAACTTCGCCCGCGCGCTGGCCCACAACCCGCGCTTCTTGATCCTGGACGAAGCCACTTCCAGCGTCGACACCGAAACCGAGCTGCGGATTCGCGAAGCGCTGCAGCATCTGGTGGTGGGACGCACGTCGATCGTCATTGCGCATCGCCTCTCCACCATCCAACGCGCCGACCGCATCATGGTCATGCACAAGGGCAAGCTGCGCGAGATCGGCACGCATCAGGAGCTGCTCGCGATGCGAGGCATCTACTGGAAGCTCTATCAACTGCAATATAAGGATCAAGAGATGGGCGCCCCAGGCCTTGCCGCAGAGCCAGTCACTGGCGACTGACCGCGCGGCTGGCCTCCGCGAGCATCGACGCCGCGTCTCCGCGCAAGACACCAGGGCCGACAACCTGCTTCAGCGCCGGTATCGAGCGCGTGTACCACAGGGCGGCTTGCCGGCTGTCGCCCAGCAATTCATACGCTTTCGCCATTCGAAATTCATCCTTGGCCCTCACCTCGCGCGTGTCGATGTCGAGGGCGTCGGCGCGGGAAAACTTGTCGATTTCCGCAAGCGAATGCTCAAGGACCGCGAGCGCCGCTGTGGCCTTGCCTTGCGCCAAATGCGCCTCGCCTATACGTCCCAGCACCGCCGCCAGATCGTCGTGGAACTGCACGCTTTTTGGATCGGCGGTCGAAAGAGTTTGAAACTTCATCAGCGCGTCGCGATACTTCGCCAGCGCCTGCGATGCGTCTCCACCAGCGAGGCTTTCTTCGCCGGTGCGCATGGTGTCCCAAGCTTGCATTCTCGCGAGATCGGTGTTGCGCGGATCCTGACGCAGCAGTTCGCCTTCGATGGCCAGCGCCTTTTGTTCCAAGGCCAGCGACTCGGCGTGCCCTTGCTCAGAGGTGTCTAGCAGCTCGGCTACTCGCCCATACGCCACCGCTAACAGACGCTGCGTGGTCTGGTCTGAAGGCTGCGCAGCCGCGAGAGACTGAAGCATCTCCACCGCCTTCCGACAATCCTCCAATCCGCCCTTGGAATCGCCCAGCGCCGATCGCTTCCATCCGTAGTCCAGATACCCGCGCGCCAGATTCTTGCGATTTGCGATATTGTTCGGATCCGCCGCGGAAAGTTGCTCGGCGATCGGCAACAGTTGCTTCAGTTGATTGACAGAGCCATTCAAATCGCCGGTGGCCATCAGCGCGTCGCTCAGCCGTCCGTGGGTTCGCAGCAGCTCGCGCTGCACGGCGGGATTTTTCGGATCTCCGCGCAGAACCGCTTCCCGGATAGCCAGCGCTTTCTGGTAGCTTGCAATGAAACCCGCGGTGTCGCCGAGATTCGACGATCGAAAACCGCCTTGCACGTCGCCGACGCGTTCATAGGCCGCCGCCAACTCGCGTTGCAGGGAAAGGTCGCCTTTGGCCTCGTTCGCCAGCTTGTCCAGATACTGCAATGCCCGGTCGACCAGAACTTTCCGCGCGGGCGTAGCGCCGGGCAGGTTCTGAATGGCATCGTGTACTTCAAACAGCATCGAGTTGGCGAGCTGGCGGACGTCGTTGAAGCGCTGCTCGGCCCGGGCGCGCTCGGTCCGCGCAATGTACGCCTCACGCAGTGTCGCCGCCATACCGCCAACCAGCGCAAGCATCGCCAAACCAGCCGCCAGCACGGCCCACTTGTGGCGCCGCACAAACTTCGACCCGCGGTAAGCCAGCGTATCCGGCCGCGCGCTCACCGGAAGCCCTTCCAGATGCTTTCGAATGTCCTCCGAGAATTGTTCCACGGATGCGTAGCGCCGATCCGGTTCCTTGCGCAGCGCTTTCAAAACGATATTGTCCAGATCGCCGCGCAGACGACGGTTCGCCGTGCTGGGTTTTTCCGGCTCGGTCTCCAATACGGCCTGGACCATTTCGTGCAGCGGGTTGCCGGTAACGCCATAAGGACGGCGGCCGGTGAGCAGCCGATAGAGGACCACGCCGAGCGAATAGACGTCCGCGGCCGTGGTTACCGGTTCACCGCGCACCTGTTCGGGGCTGGCGTATTCGGGCGTCATCAGCCGGATCATCGTCACGGTGGCCTCGCCGCCGGCCGGCTGCTGCCCGTCATCCAGAATCTTCGCGATGCCAAAGTCGAGCAGCTTGGGATCTCCATCCGCGGTCACTAGAATATTGCCGGGCTTGATATCGCGATGAATCACCAGCCGCTGATGCGCAAAGGCCACCGCCGAACAGACGGTGCGAAACAGGTTCAATCGAGCGCGCACGGAAAGCCCGCGGGCGTCGGCGAATGCATCGATCGGAAGGCCCTCGATGTATTCCATCACCACGTACGGCCGTCCGTCATCCGTTGCGCCGCCGTCCAGCAAGCGCGCGATGTTCGCGTGATCGAGGTTCGCGAGAATCTGCCGTTCGGCCTTGAAGCGCTGGATGGCGAGCTTGTCGCCCAGCCCGCTACGCACCACTTTGATGGCTACCTGTTGGCTGAATTGCTGGTCGTCCCGAATGGCGCGATAGACGGTCCCCATGCCGCCCTGGCCGATCTCCTCCAGCACCAGATAGGGCCCGATCTTTCGTCCTTCGAGCGTCTCGCTAGATCCGTTGTCCCCAGCGAGTTCCACATGATCGATGGCCTTTCCGGCGAGGAAAGCGTGGGTGGCCTGCTGGTCGGCCTGGAGCAGCGATTCCACCTCACCGCGCAGCTCGGCGTCGGTTCCGCAGGCTTCGTCCAGATAGGTGGGGCGCTCCCCGGGAGCCAGTTCGAGGGCGCCTTCGAGGACCTTTCGAACGGTTTGCCAGCGTTCGCGGGTCATTGTTTCCGTGTCTCGGCTTTTCCTTAGGTATTCGGCCCGCTGATCTCGCGGTACAGCCAGGCCCGCGCCGACGCCCACTCGCGCTTCACCGTTGGCGCCGAAACCCCCAGCACCTCGGAGGTCTCCTCGATCGACAATCCCCCGAAAAATCGCAATTCCACCGTCCGGCTTTGCCGCTCGTCGAGTTTCGCCAGGGCCTCCAGCGCATCATCGAGCGCCACCAGGTCCAACTCGCGCTCGGGCGCGGCCGGCGCGATGGTTTCATCGAGCGACAACGTCACGGCTCCCCCGCCACGCTTGGCGTAGCCGCTCTTTCGCGCGTGATCCACTAAAATCCGCCGCATCATGCGCGCCGCCACCGCAAAAAAATGCGCCCGGTTCTGCCAAGTGACGTCTTTCTGTTTCACCAGCCGAAGATAGGCTTCGTGCACCAAAGCGGTGGACGATAGCGTGTGACCGGGCTTTTCGCGGCTCAGATAAAGCTGAGCCAGGCGCCGGAGTTCATCGTAAACCAATGGAACCAGCGCGTCCAGGGCTCCGGAGTCGCCTTTGCTCCATTGAATCAACAGATGGGTAACGTCTTGGTCTAAAGGCTTGCTCACCAACGAATCCCGCGACTACGTGTCATCAGTATATCCCGAGGACTGGAATAAGGACCGCCCTGATCCCTTTCGCCTCCTATTCCCGCGTACTATCAATAGAGATTGTGAAACGCCGATAGAGATCGCGACACTTATCTATTTGGGGTACTAACAGGAGGAAGTAATGTCAAAGCTGTTTTCTCGTAGCGCCATAGCCGTGTTAGCTTGCGCTCTTCCCATCGCAGCATTCGCGCAGACCAATGCGACCCTGTCGTCAGGTGGAACGCTAAATCTTGAGAGCGGTGCGGTCGGCACGAGCGGAGGGGATCTCTCTTGGAACGGTACCGCTCTTATCCCCGTGAGCAACGCCACGGCTGTCGACCTGACCAGCGTCCTGGGAAGCGCCTATAGCGGTCAGACTCAATTCACCCAACTCGCTAAGTCCGCCTCTGCCGAGATAGCGGCGCTTTCAAGCTTTCAAGGCTTTCTAACCAACAGCGCCATAACGCCCGCAGTCAATGACATCATCGTCGCCCAGGACAATTCCAGCAATTACGCTTTGCTTCTGGTGACCAGCCTATCCGGGGGTTCGATCAGCCTGGAATTCCAGACCTTCAAGGGCTCCTCATCCGGAGGCGGTGGTGGCGGCACTACCCCGAGCGGGCCCAATATCACTTCGGTAGTGAACAATTACAGCTACATCCCGGTGGGGTTCCCGAATTCGGGCATCGCTCCCGGAACCATTTTCTTGATCTTTGGCAGCGGCATGTCGAGTTCCCCACCCAATGTAGTTCTTCAATCGAGCGCTGGAGCGGGAATTCCAAAGACTCTTGAGGGGGCCACGCTATCGGTCACCGGCTCAGACGGCAAGAACTACACGCCTGGATTCTACTATGCGACTCCGGGACAGATCGCGGCAGTTCTACCGTCCAAAACGCCGACTGGCCCGGCTACCATTACCGTGTCCTACAATGGCGCCACCAGCAATGCGTTCCAGTTTCAAGTTGTCAATTACGCACTGGGCATAAACACGTACTTCGGCACCGGCACTGGCCTGGTTCTGGCCACGGATACCTCCGGTAATATTTTCAACTATACGAATTCGGCGAAACCGGGGCAAACCATCGTTATGTATGGGTCGGGATTAGGAGCCGACCCCGCGGATAGCGACTACGTCTTTACCAGCGCGCCGCATGCCGTCAACACACCCTTGAAAATCTACATAGGCGGCATTCCGGCCACCATACTATACGCGGGCTCATCGGGCTATCCGGGCTACGATCAGATCGACCTAACCATACCGGAAAACGCTCCATCCGATTGCTTCGTGGGTTTGGTGGGGGTCACCGGAAGCGGCAGCTCGGCCACCGTGTCGAACTTCGGAAACCTTCCCATTAGCCCGAGTGGCGGTGACTGCACCAGTTCGATCTTAGGCCTGACCGGAACCTCCATCACCTCGCTCAGCGGCCAAGGCACGGTTCGTTCGGGAAGCGTGGTCGTCGAACAGATCGTGGAGCCCGCCATCCCGCCTGCTACCGGCACCACGACCGACAACATCGCCTCGGCCGATTTCAGCAAGACCACCGGTTCGTCGTTCGGCTCCGCCAACGGCGCGTTCTATTCGCTGGGAAGCTGCTTCGTCAGTGAAGTGATTTCGAGCGGCGGCGGCAATGTCAAATCCACGGGTCTGGATGCGGGTAAATCTATCGGCCTCACTGGCCCGGCGGGCTCCTACACATTGACTCAATCGTCGTTTTCCAAGGGGCTCTACGAGGAAATGCTCCCCTCCGGGGCCATTCCTTCGACCGGCGGCACGTTTACTTTTACCGGCACCGGCGGCACCGACGTGGGAAGCTTCACGGCCAGCGTCACGTTCCCGAATCCCATTCTGCAATGGACCAACCAGAGCGTCGCAGCTACCATTACGCGCACGCAGGGCGTGACGGTGGACTGGACGGGCGGCTCTCCGGGAACGTACGTGATTATCTCGGGCTCCTCGTCGGACCAGAATACCGGAGCATTCGGCAACTTCACTTGCATTGCCCCGCAAAGCGCCCTGACGTTTACGGTTCCCAGTTACGTGACTCTGACTCTGCCCGCCGGAACCGGGAATTTGGCCGTGGAGAACGGCACAAATTTCGGCACCTTCACGGCGACGGGGCTCGATCACGGCGCCACGTTCGGGTTCACGGGCGTGGACGTCAGCAGCACGTATCAGTAAGCGACTTGAGTTAACGATCTCAGGGGGGGTGATAGGGTCGGGGCGTAATGCCTCGGCCCTTTTGCTTTATTCCATCACTTTGAACGAAAATTCCGGCCAGATGTCGACCGGCAGTTTCGATGCCACTTTCATGGCTTCGGCCAATTCCGGCGGCATCTTGTCATAGCGATTGAACCAGGCTTCGGCGCGCGAGCGGTCACCGGTCGCTTCGATGGTCAAAAGCTCCTTCGATAGCGACGCGATCGCGACCGGCATTTTCGAGAAATCCACCTCGTACTTGCCCGCCACGCGATTCACTCCTTTTTGCTCGACCAGGTAATTAAACTCCATCATCTCCGCGCGGCCATGCGCTTCGGCGACACCATAGCGCACCGAACGAAAAATTCCAGCTACGTAGGACGAATAATATTCCCGCGCGCGATTCTTTGGCAGCGCTCCATGCTCCATCAGCCACGCCAG
>JBKQHJ010000157.1:0-34101 GCA_052148835.1 Bryobacteraceae bacterium | reverse complement strand
ACGACACCGAGATTCTGGCGGCCAAGGCCGATGAAGACCAGATCGCGGCCACCATGGCCCTCGCCAAGGAATCCACGCGTTTCGCTGGTCTAAAGATGCCGCCGGATATGGCGCGTCAATTCCAACTGCTACGCCTCTCGTTGACGCTGGCCGCGCCGTCCGATCCCAAAGAAGCGCAGGAACTCACCCAGATCGCCACTCGCATGGAGGGCATTTACGGCAGCGGGAAATATTGCCCGCGGGAGGGGGAGTGCCTCGATCTCGATCAATTGAGCGACATTCTGCGCACCGGCACCGATCCGGCGAAATTGCTGGATGCCTGGCGCGGGTGGCACACCGTTTCTCCTCCCATGCGGCCGCTGTTCCAAAAGTACGTTGAACTGGGAAACAAGGGCGCTCGCGAATTAGGTTTCGCGGACATGGGCGCGATGTGGCGTTCGAAGTACGACATGCCGCCCGATGCGTTCCCCGCCGAAATGGACCGGCTGTGGGAGCAGGTAAAGCCGCTGTATCTTTCATTGCACGCTTACGTGCGCTGGAAGCTGCGCGAGAAATACGGCGACTTGGTTCCCGCCAGCGGCCCGATCCCGGCCCATCTGCTGGGCAACATGTGGGCGCAGGAGTGGGAGAACATTTATCCGCTGGTTGCTCCCAAGGACGCCGATCCGGGCTACGATCTGACGGCCATCCTGAAGGGCCGCGGCACAACGCCAGTGGACATGGTGAAGTACGGCGAACGCTTCTTCACTTCGCTCGGATTCGCGCCGCTGCCCAAGACGTTTTGGGAACGGTCGCTATTGGTGAAGCCGCGCGATCGCGACGTGGTTTGTCACGCCAGCGCTTGGGATGTGGACGCGGTGGACGATCTGCGTATCAAGATCTGCATCGAAGTGGGCGCTGAGGATTTTTCGGTCATTCACCACGAACTCGGCCACAACTTTTACCAGCGCGCCTACGACCAGCAGCCATTCCTGTTCCGCGATAGCGCCAACGACGGATTTCACGAAGCCATCGGCGACACCATCGCGCTTTCGGTGACGCCTGAGTATTTAAAGAAGATCGGGTTATTGCCGACCGTTCCGGACAGTTCCAAAGACATCGGATTGCTGTTGTACAAGGCGCTCGAGAAAGTGGCGTTCCTGCCCTTCGGGCTGATGATCGACAAGTGGCGCTGGCAAGTGTTTTCGGGGCAGATTCCGCCCGACAAATACAACGAGAGCTGGTGGAAGCTACGCCGGGAATATCAAGGCGTCGCGCCGCCGGTGGAGCGCAGTGAGGCGGATTTTGACCCCGGCGCCAAGTATCACGTGCCCGCCAACTATCCCTACGCGCGTTATTTCCTGTCCTACATTTTGCAGTTCCAGTTTCATCGCGCGCTAGCCAAGATCGCCGGATGCACGGGGCCGCTGAATCGCTGTTCCATCTATGAGAGCAAAGCAGCGGGAGAGCGTCTCAACGCGATGCTGTCGATGGGAGCGAGCCAGCCTTGGCCAAAAGCGCTGGCTGCATTAACGGGCCAGGAGCAAATGGACGCGACCGCGATCCTGGATTATTTCGCTCCGCTTCAGAAATGGCTGGATGAACAGAACCGTGGAAAACCGGTAGGTTGGTAACATGGCGACAAACGCAGTAGAAAGCTGCCCCATCTGTGGCGGCTCGGGCTGGAAGATCACCGAACGCGAGGGAATTTCGGGCGCCGAGAAGTGCAAATGCACGGATGTGGGACGCGAGCAACGCGTCGAACAGCGCGCCGGAATTCCGCCGCTATATGAGAATGCCTCGGTGGACAATTTCATTTTGCCGTCGGGCAATCCGCAGGCGCGTTCGGCGCTGGCAAGCGTTGTATTGAATGTTCGCGGCTACGTGCGCGAGTATCCGCACGGCCCGAAACCCGGGCTTCTGTTCCTGGGCGCGCCAGGTACGGGCAAGACGCATCTGGCGGTGGCGGCGCTGCGCGGGTTAATCGCGCGCGGCTTCGAGGGGATCTTCTACGATTTTCAGTCGCTGCTCACGCGGATTCATCGCGGCTACGATCAGGCCTCGGGTTCGAGCGATCGGGCGGCGTATCAATCGGTGCTGGACGCCGAGATCCTGCTGCTCGACGACGTGGGGGCGAGCCGCATCAACGATTGGGTGGAAGATACTGTTACGTCCATCGTGACGCATCGCTGCAACTCGCGGAAGGCCACCATCGTGACGAGCAATTTGCGCGATCCCGAGGCGGGAGACCGACGCAGCTCGGGCTTGCAGGAGGATATCCATAGCAAGTTCTTCCTGGAGGAGCGCATCGGGATGCGGGCGCGCTCGCGATTATTTGAAATGTGCAAGCTGATTGCGATGCCGGATGTCGAAGATTATCGTTTGAAGAAACGGTGACGGCGCACAAGGCGCGATCAATCCCGCAGAAACGCTTCGGCTGTCAGCACGATGAGCACGATCCCAATCACCACCGCGGCACCGCCCAGCAGGCGCGAAGTACGGACGGCCCAAGCCGGCGGCGCCTGGGTGCGCATCTGGGGGAGCTGTCCAACCGCGGCGGCGCGAGCGTACTCCTCCGGATGCCTTTCCCTAAATTCTTCTTCGGTTTGACTGCCGGTAAAGATGGTGATGTCCATCGGGAAATTGTTCGGCCGCAGATGTTCGTTGAAAAAGTGGACTACGAAGATGTAGCCCACCGCCAACAGTGCCTCCTCGCCGTGGATGAGCAGCGCAACATTTAGCCAGGAGCCTGGAACCAGGCGGGCGAATGCCCGGGAGAACCACATGGCGTAACCGGAGATGCCGATGATGGCCATGCCCCAGAAGACGCCCCAGTAGTCAAGCTTTTCCCAGTAAGTGTAACGATCGAACTTGGGCTGCGGACCTAGAAACAGGAGCCACCTCATCTGGCCCAAGAAATCCTTGGCGTCTTTCAGATTCGGCACCATCGAGTTTGTGCCCCACAGCAGCGACCACTGCTTCTTGGCGATGGCGCGATAGCCGATATCGGCGACGTGGATCAAGAAATCGATCGTCAGCACGACGGCGCAAAACTTGTGAAAAAACAGAACGGCCGAAAATCCTCCCACGGCGTTGGCAAAAGCGACGCTCCAGGCGGCGCTGCTGAAGCGCAGAGGCAAGCCGGTGGCGGCCAAGCCCAGAAAGGTAATCACCAAAACGGCGTGCAACATCCGCTGGGCTGGCGTGAACCGGGTGTAGTAATTCGCCTCGACGCCAGAGTTGGTTGCGACGGGGATGCTCATGAGTTCCTCCTGGGAGCGTTAGGCCGTTCCGCCTTCGATCGAATAAACCACAGCACCGTGTGCAGCGCCATGAAACCCAGCAGGCTGGCCAGCAACAGATTCATGAATATGGCCGACGCGTGCAGCGCCGGGAATTCACGCCCGTTGTGAGGATCCGCGTGCGGGGAATAGGTCACGAAACTGGCGGTGGCGCCGGCGTGGCACTGGCCGCAGGTCTGAACCAGGTTCGCTTGTGCCACCGTCGATTTTGGATCGGACTTCGGAAGTATGTCGTGCGCGCGGTGACAATCCCAGCAGTGCGCCGTTTCCACGTATCCGAGCGCCGAGACCTGCGCGTGGAAGGTATCGCGATAGGTTCCGTACCTGGCCTGGTGACAATTTCCGCAAGTAGCGCTGGTCTTCATCTGGAACGCCGCTTCGCGCACATTCCCGATCTGGTGCGCCGTGTGGCAATTGGTACATACGGGAGCTTGCGCGTTGCCGGCCTGAAGCTGTTTGCCGTGGACGCCGGCGAAATACAGCTGGTCGATGCCCTGGTGGCAAGTGCCGCAGGTGGCCGGAACATTAGCGCGGTAAGTGCGGCTCTTTGGATTGCTTGGAGCAAGAATATCGTGGGCACCGTGGCAGCTAGAGCAAGTGGCGGCAACCAGCAGCCCGTCTTTGGTAAGCGCGAAGCCATGGATGGAGTCCATGTACTCGGAGTAGACATCGGGGAGCCCATGCTCCTTCGCGAATTTCTTGTCGCCATGGCACGTTCCACAGGTACGCGGCAGGTTCAGCGGGTAGACCGGCGATTTCGTATCCTTCACCTCGACGATGGTGTGAGCGTCGCCATGGCACGAAAGGCAGGGTTGCTCGGCAGCCTTGGCGTGAATACTGCTTGTGAGCGCGGAAGCCGGTTCAGCGTGACAGCCCGCGCAATTCACCTTGGCTACCGTCTCCGGATGCGGAAACCCTTTGATATCGCTGTGGCAGCCGGTGCAGCCAAGGGCAGCGTGAACGCTGGCATGAAACGGGTTGCCCTTTTCATCGTGGCAACTCAAGCAGAGCGTGTCCGCCGCCACCGCGAACAAATTGCCGGCGGCCACCATGAAAAATACGGCCGCTAACTGAAATTTCATGCCGTCCTCCTAATGGCTGGGGTCCGCGAGCGCTTGCGCGGGCGCGATGCCGAGATCGGTCAAGATCGCCGGGTTCTTCTCATCCACCGCCTTCAGTTCGTGACAGGTGTCGCAGTCGTTCGGAATAGACTTGCCGCCCGCGCTGGTATGATTTCCGTCGTGACAGCGGAAGCAACCAGGAGAGTCCATGTGGCCCAGGTTGTTCAGATAAGTGCCCCACGTAATTTTCATCTCCGGAAAAACGTTTCGCCCGTAAATGTTCTGGACCGCCGCAATCGCGTTGTCAATTCGCTGGCGATCCTGCCCGTAAATTTGCGGATAGCTGTTGCGGTAGTACGCATCGAGCGCAGCAGAGATCTGGCGCTGCCCGGTGGCGCGATCCGGATAGTCCTGTTTCAGCGCGGCCAGCGCCTGCTTCTTCACGTAGGGCAGCATGGGACTGATATCGCCTGTAGCCATGGCATCGTCCAGAGCGCGGTCCGGAAGTTGAAAGGTGTGCGTAGGCCGATTGTGGCAGTCCACGCAATCCATGGTGCGGTGCTCGCCTCGCGCTAACTGCTCGGGCGTCGCCTTGGCGCTGGTATCGTCGAAGACGGTTTGCTTGCCGTTCGCGTCGGTATAAGTCACCTGTGGAATCGTCTGGCGCCCGCGGTCGGTGGCGACGTAGCTGATGCTGGTGTTGTCGGCCAAGTGAGCGCCATGGATTCCTACTGTTCCATTCCAGGCCCGGCCTCCGACCTTCACCAGCAGCACGGTGGTGGTCGCGGAATTCTGCTCGTCCCCGGCGTAGGTGGTGTGCACCATCACTTTGTCACCGGTGAAGCGCTGCGGCCAATGACACTGCTCGCAGGTCTCGCGTGCCGGCCGGAGATTCTCCACCGGGACGGGAATCGGGCGCGGGTACGTGTTGAAGATGGTGTAGAAGACTTGGCTGGTCCCAGAAAGCTTGCTGCGCACGAACCAGGAGGCGCCTGGGCCGATATGGCACGCGGCGCAATCCACTCGCCCATGGGAGGAATTTTCGTGGCTGGTGTACTCGGGATTCATCACCCGGTGGCAAGTCAAACCGCAAAACGCGGTTGAATCCATGTAGTTCACGGCGCTATAAGCGAGCTGGCTGGCAATCATCAGGTTCAGGAAGGTTGTGACGGCGACAAAAATCAGTAAACGTCGAAAGTCAAGATTCTGCCAATTGAGCGGCGGGAAGCTTGGCGCGACCCGTCCGCTGACGCGGTCGCGGTGGCGCCGGTAGACGATTCCGACAGGAATCAGCACAAGGCCTAGGATGAAGACCGTCGGCAGCAGCAGAAAAACCAAGATTCCGATGTAGGGGTGCGTGATCGCCCCCCGCAGCATGAAGGGCAGCAGAAAAAGCCAAAAAACTGTAGCGGTGGTTACGACGACCACGCCGATCAGGCTGATCCAGTTATTGGAAAGATGGATCAGCGGTGCGAGGCGACTCCGTGAAAACGATGGCATGTCTTCTGAGGTTGCCATAAGTTATCACGGCCTCCGATTCTTTGTCCATCGGAGGGCCGCATGGGCCATAGCTTCAATCACTTAGCAACTCTGGCGAGCACGTTCGCTGCCATGGCCTGCCACTGGCAAACAAAGACTAATCCCACCGCGAGTGGGTGAAATTGCGCACTTGTGGGGCAGAATACCGTAGCCCTGGCTTCAGGAGAATCGTACTGTTTGGGCCCTGGCCTTCGACCACATGCGACGTAGCTAGTTGCCCCACTCAGGTTCATGGCAAGGACCACCACGTTGCGATTGCTCGGAAGGGTGATGGACTTCACAGTCTTGGTGTTGGTGAAATTGAAAGTGTACCCGTAGAGCATTACGGTTCGGGTATCGCGGGCGCCGTTACTGAAGTCGCGATACGGCATTAGCATCGCATTGCGGCGGTGTCACACGGTTGCGTGCTCTGCCGGGAGTGGAGCTGGCCAGTGACACCTGTTGTATCCCGCTGGAGGGCGGATATACGGCCTGCCGTTTAACATTTGGGAAGGCCGCTGGCGCCGAATCTTCCGTTTACTGGAGGCGCTGGTTGGAAGACCATCTCTCCAGGATATTTTGAAGACGCCAATGGCGTGGGTGGTGCGCAGCAAGGTTCCGCCAAAGTCGTTGAGCACCGCGATCCAGCAGCAGATCCGCGAGGTGAGCGGCCTGCCAGTATCCGACGTCCGCACCATGAACGAAGTGGTCTCGATCTCGATTTCGCGCCAGCGTTTCAACATGCTCCTCATGACCATCTTTGGAGCCTCGGCTTTGTTGCTGGCCGCGATCGGGATCTACGGTCTCATGGCTTATTCGGTGGAGCAACGCACGCAGGAGATCGGGATTCGCCTGGCTTTAGGAGCGGAGTCGAGCACGGTGCGCAACATGGTGGTGCTGCAAGGCATGCTTCTGGTGCTGATCGGAGTGGCGCTCGGGGTCGGAGCGGCATTTGGATTAACGCGCTTCCTGGCGGCATTTCTTTTCGGTGTGAATGCGCGAGATGTGATGGCCTTTGTCTCCATCCCGATTGCGCTGGCCTGCATCTCGCTTGCGGCTATTTGGCTTCCCGCGCTGCGCGCCAGCCGCTTGGACCCGATCCAAGCGCTGCGGTATGAGTAGGACCGGACCTCGATAGCAGGATCATTCCGGCTGACGCAAGTATTTCACGGTGTGCACGTAGCGCCGCGCCAACTCTTCAATCCAAGCTGCTTCGCGGCTGGTGATAGCGCGTGGTGGGATCAAGTCCGTGCCAATGCCCACGGCGGTGGCTCCGGCCTCCAGGTATTTCCCGGCGGTTTGCTGATTGACGCCGCCGGCCGCGATGAACGCCACATGGGGGAACGGACGTTTCAAAGCGTGGATATAATCTACGCCGCCGACCTGGGAGCAGGGAAATATCTTGACGAAGTCGGCGCCCCCTTTTACCGCTGCCATGATTTCGCTGGGCGTCAGAGCGCCGGGCATCGAGATCACTCCGGACTTCACGGTGAATTCAAGAATTTCTAGATCCAGTCCCGGACTGGAGATGAACTTCGCTCCCGCGGCCAGGCAGGCCCGCGCTGTTTCCAAGTCGACTACAGTCCCCGCGCCGACCAGCATTTTCGGATGCTTCTTCACCAGTTGAGCGATCAGCTCGGTCGCATTCGGGACGGTCATCGTGAGTTCCACTATGGGAAGTCCCCCGCGCGAGACCGCCTCGGCGGCGAACAGGGCGTCGTCTGCGTTTGCGGCACGAACCGCAGGAACAATGGCCAGTTCCTCAATCCGTGCGCGTACTTCTTCCTTCTTCATCGATCCTCCGTTTTCAGTATGGACCAGCGATTTTAAGTATGAACCAGCGATGTCGCGCGTTAGTGAGATGCTGAAAAAGCCCAAAATCCGCTTGCTCACGCGCGCGGCTCAGAATTGCCACTGATCGTTTGCGGATGATTACTGAGCCGCGACCGTCAGGGAGTCGGTCCCAAAAGGCCTTTTTCAGCATCCTGCTTAGCTTAGTGAGCTTCGCCTATTTGCTCTTCTGGCGCGGGAAGCACGTCGCCTTCGCGCGCCACCCACGCGTACAAGGTGGGCAGAAGGAAGATGCTCAGCAGCAATCCGGAGATCAGGCCGCCGACGATCACGATGGCAAACGGACGTTGGGAATCCGAACCGATGGCGTGCGAGAGCGCGGCGGGAAGCAATCCCAGGGTGGCGACCAAGCTGGTTACCATGATGGGCCGCAGTCTCAGAACCGCGCCTTCCACCGCGGCTTCCTCAATGGAATGCCCGCGCGCGCGGCGTTGATTGATGTACTCGAGCATAATAACGCCGGTCTGGACGGAAACGCCGAACAACGCGAGAAATCCGATGCCTGAGGATACGCTGAAATGGGTGTGCGTAATCAGCAGCGCCGCCATGCCGCCGAGCGGCGTCATCATGACGTTGACGATGATGAGGGAAGCCCATTTCATGGATTTGAACATGGTGTACAGGATGACGAAAATAATCAGCACCGTGAGCGGGACGATAATGGCCAGGCGTGCCGCCGCGCGCTTCTCGCTTTCGTACTCGCCTTCCCACTTGATGTGATAACCGCGCGGCAGTTGAACTTGTTTGCCGACTTTGGCGATTGCTTCCTCAACCGTGCTTCCCAGATCGCGCCCTCGCGCGCTATACTTCACCGCGACATAGCGCTGATTGCCCTCGCGATAGATTTCCGAGCCGCCGTCTCGCATTTGTATTTTCGAAAGCTGCGCGAGCGAGACTCGTTCGCCCGACGGCGAGAGCAAGCGAATGTTGGTGATGGCCTCCCGAGTGTCCCGATAAGGCTCCAGGTAGCGCGCCACCAGATCGTAGCGCTGTTCGCCCTGCAAAACCTGCGTCAGCGCATTGCCGCCCACCGCGGTTTGGACGGCGTCCTGGATATCGGCCACGTTGATCTGAAAACGCGCGGCCTGCGATCGGTCCACCTCGACGTTCAAGTTGGGCTGCCCGAGCAAGCGGAAGACGCCCAGATCCTCGATGCCGGGGACGGTGCGCATCACCTTCACCACTTCGTCCGCTTTGTCCTCCAGCGTTCTCAGGTCGTCGCCATAAATCTTGGTCGCAAGCTGACCTTTGACGCCGCTCACGGCTTCTTCCATGTTGTCGGCGATCGGCTGCGAAAAGTTCCAGATGGCGCCGGGGATTTTCTCCACTTCCCGATCCATGGCGGCGATGAGCTCTTCTTTGTCCTGGTGAAATACGGGACGCCATTGTTCCTTCGGCTTCAGATCCACGCAAAATTCGGTATTGAAGAAACCGGTGGTGTCGGTGCCATCGTCCGGACGTCCCACCTGGCTGGTGACGATGGTGGCTTCGGGAAACGCCGCCAGAGTGAGCCGCGCCAGATTGGCCACGCGGACGCCCTCGGTTTGTCCGGTACTCGGCGCGAATGTTCCGCGCACCCATAAAGCGCCCTCGTCCAGATGCGGCAGAAACTCCGACCCGATGATGCCGCTGGTGGCTAGGAAGACCATTCCGGCCAGCGCAAGAACTCCGACCGCAAGCGGGGCCCAGCGGTGGCGAATGGACCAGCGGACGGCCGCTCGATACCGCACGGTAAGAAGCCGCATCACGGGATTTTCCCATTCCTTGGCGCCACGCCGGAACAGGAAGGACGCTAGCACGGGCGACACAATGATCGAGAACAGCAGCGCGCCCAGCAGCGCGAACGCCACCGTCCACGCCATCGGCTTGAAGAGCCGCCCCTCCACACGCTGCAGCGTGAAGATCGGGATGTAGGCCGTGATAATAATCGTGATGGCGTAGAACACAGGCCGCTGCACTTCGTGAGCCGCGGCGCGAATGTGGTCGGCAGCCGAGAAGCGCTGGCCATCGGCGGAATGGTGCGTGTGCAGATGCCGCACGATGTTTTCGATCATCACCACCGCGCCATCCACCACCATGCCGAAATCGAGCGCGCCCAAAGACAACAGATTCGCCGGAATATGGCGGAGGCTCAGGCAGATAGACGCGAACAGCAGTGAAAACGGAATCGTTATGGCGACGATGAGCGCGGCGCGGGTATTGCCCAGAAACAGGAACAAAATAATGACGACCAGGATGATGCCTTCGGTCAGATTATGCAGGACGGTGTGGGTGGTGAACTCCACCAGTTCGCTTCGATCGATGAACGGCACCACCTTCACTCCGGCGGGCAGAATGACGTTATTGAGTTCTTCGACTTTGGCGTGGATGCCCTTGAGTACGTCGTCGGAATCCGCGCCTTTGCGCAGCAGAACAATCCCGGAAACCACGTCATCGTTGTTGATGATCTTTCCGTTTTCGCGGCGAATGGCCCGGCCGAATTGGCCTAGACGAATCTTCGGGCCTTGCGCCACGGTCGCAATATCCCGGATGTGGAGCGGCGTCCCGTTCTGCGTTTTGATCACCGTGTCGGCGATGTCGCGCACCGTGTTCACCATGCCGACTTCGCGCACATTCACCTGTTGAAGACCGGCTTCGATGAAGCTTCCGCCGGCGTTGGCGTTGTTGTTGGCTAATTGCTGCTCCACCTGGCCGATGCTCAGCCCGTAGGAGATCAACTTCTCCGGGTCGATGCGCACCTGATACTCGCGCGTGGGACCGCCGAAGCTGGCGACGTCCACCACGTTAGGAACCGATTTGAAGTTCTTTTCGATTACCCAATCTTCGATCGACTTCAGCTCCATCACGTCGTATTTTGGATTGGTGCTGCGCAAGGTAAAGAAATAGATCTGCCCGACGGGGCTCCAGTCCGTCCCCATCTGGGGATTGACGCCCGTAGGCAGAGTGACCTGCGCCAATCGTTCCAGCACACGCTCCCGATTCCAGGCGTTCTCGGATCCGTCTTCAAAAACCAGTTTCAAGTCCGAAAGTCCGAACAGCGAGAACGAGCGCAGATTCACCACGTCTGGAATCCCGTTCATGGCGATTTCGAGCGGGATGGTTACCTGCTGTTCGATCTGCTCGGCCGAGATGCCGGGCCATTGGGTGATGATCTCGACGTAGTTGTTGGCCACATCCGGGTACGCTTCCACAGGCAGGTTGTGGAACGAGATCGCTCCCCAAACCAAAAGCAACAAAGCGATGGCTAATACGATAAATCGATTGTTGAGAGAGAAATCTACTACTTTGCGAATCATGATTTGGCTATTGGCTGTTAACTATTGGCTTACTGCTCCACGGTAGCTTGGAGTACGAGAGCATTGGTGATCACCTGCTGTCCGGGCTTAATTCCAGAAGCGATCTCCTGCAAACCGCCCGGGAGCATGTCTCCGCCCATGACTTCGATGCGGCGAAATTGATTGTTCCCAGCCGGCGCGTAGACCCAGTCGCGATCGTGCAGGTGCAGGACGGCGGTGGCCGGAACCGTGGCGTGCATTTCCTTCTCCATCCCATGGAACGTCGCGGTGACGAACATCCCGAAGCGCAGCAGGCCGGGGTTGTCCACTTCGAGGCGCACTTTCGCAGTGCGAATATTCGGATCCATGGTAGGGGCGATGTTTTGGATTTGGCCCCTCAGGACCACGTTCGGGTAGGCGTTCAGATGGATATCGGCATACTCGTTCAGATGCACGAAGGACAGGTCGTTTTCGTAGACGTCACAAATAATCCATACCTTCGACAGATCCGAGATGGTAAACAGGTTCGGCGAGTTGTCGAGAGTCTTTACACCCGCAGCGGCGGTGACCTGTTGATCGGTGATCACGCCTGAAACCGGCGCATGGATCTCGATGACGGAACTGGGATGAGCCATGTCGGCTCCCAAAACGCGCAGATGCTCCACAGCCGTTTCCGTCGTGACCTTGGCCTTTATCTCGGCATCCTCGGCCACTTCCTCGTCTTTCTTGGCGATGGCGCCTTTGTCCAGCAGTATTTTGGCGCGGTCCAATTGCGCCTGAGCCAGCTCCTGGTCCGCCACCGCTTGCCGGTAGTCGGAGAAAGCCTGCGCAATATCCTGACTTTGGATCTTTAACAGCAATTGCCCTTTCGTCACCGTGTCGCCAAGACGGGCGTCGATCTCGACGATGCGGCCGGAGGCGAGCGAGATCACCGGGATGTTGCGCGAAACGTCGGCGTTCACAGAGCCCGTGGTTTTGAGCTCCGGCGCCTTGTCGTGCTCGCCCGCTGTGACCAGGGGAAACTGCTGCGCGTTGTCCACCTTGAAGAGACTGCTGTCGGTCTCATTCTCCACTTGAGCCGCCGGAGGCGCCTCCATCTTGGTATCGGCGTGTACCTTCGCTCCGCAGCTGGTGAGAACGAAGCTGATACTCATGCACGCGGCCGCGACTGTAAAATGCTTGGATTTCATCACGTGTATACGGTTCATCAGGTTTATACAATTCATCGAATGACCTCCTGTCCTACCGACAGATTTAATTGCGCTACGGCAGTTAAGTAAGAACCCAACAGGTTCAAGTAATTGAGCTGGGTGCTGCGATAATCCTGTTGCGCCTGCAAGAAATCGAGCAGCGACGCGCCGCCTCGGGTGTAAGCGAAGGAAACCGTGTCGCGAACGTCGGTGGCTTCCCTCAAGTAAGTTTCCTTGTAGGGGCGCAATAGCGTCAGATTGCTTTCCAGTGTTGCGTAGGCGGAATCGACGTCGTTGAACACCTGGGCAGTGGCCGCGTCGCGCAAACGTTCGTTGCGCGCGATGTCCTGCTCGGTGCGCAGCTTCTCGCCCTGATTGCGATCGAAGATGCGAAGCGGAATGGTGACATTCACGCCGAAGTAAACCGGAATGGGCGGATTGCGCGCAAAATCGGCGCCGAAGGTGGGGTCCGTGGAACCATTGGCGACGGCCAGCTTGTGATCGGTTTGCGCCTTCTCGATGGACTGCACGGCGGCCTTCAAGTCCGGCCGGTTGGCGAGAGCCAGATCCCGAAATTCCTCGAGCGGCCGAACTTCGGTGCTGAAATCGAACGGCCCCGTGACATCGAAGCGCTCCACGGGAGTGCGATCGTTGAGCAGCATCAGCAGTTGGATTTTCGCGGTGCGCAAGCCTACCAGGGCGGTTTGCACGTCGGTCTCGAATTGCACCCGCTGCAGCTCCAGCCGCTGGAAATCCACGCGCGCGATGTCGCCCGCCTTGAGGCGCTCGTTACTCACGTCGAGCAAACGGTTATAGAACGCCAGACTCTGGCGCGTAAGATCCAAAATCGCTTTTTCTTGCAGGGTCTGGACGAACGCGTTGCGGAGATTGAAGAGTAAGTTGCGCTCCTGATCGGCGTACTGCGAAGTGGTAATACCCGTTCCTTGTTCCGCGCTTTGCCGCCGGAGCTCGCGCTTATGCTGCCGCTCGTGCAAGTAACTAATAGAGGCCGACGGCAGCGCGTAGGCGAACGGACTGTAGACATTCGAGCCGCCCGAGGGTGGAGGCTGGGTCGAAAAAAAGTTCATCTGATCGAACGTGCCCGTAAGATCCGGATTAGGCCGTAAATAGGCAGTGATCTCCTGGGCGCGCGACTCGTCGATGCCGATTTGGGCGGCTCGCAAAGTCGGGTTGGCTACTTGAAACTTGTCGCGAACCTCCTGCCAGGTGAAGGCGTGCGTCTGCGCGCTCGCGCTCGCCGCGAAGCACGCGAACAAGAGGCACCAATTGCCCCAGCGCCGATTCCGATGTTTGACTGTCCACATGTGCTGTTGTTTATGCCGAGGGACTGCGAGTAAAGCCACGTGGAGCACTCGGGATCGAACTCAGGTCAGTTCATGACTCGGGTTCGCCTGCGGTCGATGCAGATGTGGTGCTCGTTAGTAAGAGTAGGACAAAAGATATGAAGAAAGCATAAAAACAACCCAAGGAAGTCCTTATAAATCAACAGGTCGTTTACTATCTTTCGGACAATCAATAGAATCTTAAGGCTATCGATTGATACGAATGGACAAGGGCGGCTGAGCCTGGAACTATCTTCCGCGTGTCCGTATCTGAACGCGTGATTCAGTGAGCTCCTTCACGTCGAGTTCGCCGTCGTGGTTGATATCCAGCCGCTCAAACTCCGCCTCCATGAAGCTCATGAACTCCTGCTTGGAAACTTTACCGTTCAGGTCCTTGTCCATGAGGAGCAGCATCTTCTTCGCTTCCTTCTCGCCCTGGACGAGTTTCTTTTCCTTCTGCGCAGTTGCTGGGGGCTGGGACTCCTGAGCGTCGCCGCCACCGGCAGCGACTGTTCCCATGCACAGAACCACGAAGGCCACCAGGCCAACGTAAGGAATCGATTTTTTCATGAGCTCTCCTAATAGAACCAGATCACATCCGCAGCGAACATAAATTGACTGTGGCGCGTGGAGCCATCATACGCCAGATTGTCGAAGTTATGCTCCCAGCGAAGCTCGGGGCGAAAGACTATTGTGCTTCCGATCCAATGATTCCAGGAGATGCCGTCTTCGACGTAGCGGCCCTTGATGCCGGTACGCTGGCCTCGCAGATCATCGAAGAACTCGTCGCGAAAGGCGATGAAGTCATGTGACTTCAACTTCCTAAGGGTGTAATTGAGAATGGTCCACTCGGGAGCGTAGCAGGTAAGTTGGTTCTTGGACGGGCACCAGGCGCCATTGGCATTGATGATCAAGAGATTCGACGCGGCGGGGTTAAATATGTTGGGCGTCTTGCTCTCGTATTGATACCAGCTCTCGAAATCGACATGCCAGTTGTCGTTGATTTTGTGATACCAAGTGGCATAGTAAGCAGCCAGGTTGTTGTAGGCGTAGTTGCCTGCGTTCACGGAGTTCGCGCACAAGTAGATATCATCCTGTCCGGCGGTGAAAGTGAATTGTCCGCAGAAATTACCCGTCCACTGGGCGCTTGCTTTCCATGGCGCGGTATCGCATCCGGGCGAGAGGCCGGCCTGGAAGGTGAAGAAGTTACTGAACTTGATGGTCGCGTTGACGCCGGTTTGGGTGTAGCAGTCGTAAGTGTAGGTGAGCGAATGCGTGTAAGTGTAGTTATTGGGGGCTAACTGGGCCTCAATATCCGGAAGCGAAACGTAGCGGCCGATCCGAAGAATCATTCCCTCCGCAACATGAGGGAAATACAAATCCAAGTAGACCATCACTGGGTCGGCGCCATATTGATTGCCCACCGTTCCGTCCGGCTTGATGTGTAATAGCTGCTGGCTGAAGTAACCGTCCGCGGTGGTGAAACGATAGTCCAGGCCATACAGTCCGGTGAAACGGAAGCCCCAATCGAAATGATCGGTCTGGATGGTATCCGGCACTCGCTCGATGTACATCGTGAGCTGGTCGAGTTGAATGGAGTTAGGTATCTGGTTATAAGATGCGGGCGAGTTGGCGTATTTCCCACCTACCGATTGATTGCTGGTGCTTAAATTCATTCCGGCGTTGGCCCAGCCGTAGATCTGGATATTGTTTTTCTTAAGCCACTGCCAGTGGTCGCTTCCGTATAGCGCGGTCGTAAGTGGATAACTCGTTGCGTTTGGATAACCGATCCAGACGGTTCCGCCAATCGGCCATACATTAAATGGGAACGGCGGACTGCTTTCGGGCATCGGATCGCCCCGATACTTCGGCATGTCGGTGCTGGCGCTGGCGGGTGGATGCCAGTCGTCGTAATATGCCTGGGCAAAGCGCGCCCAAAAACCTTTTTGCTTGGCCGCAGTGGCCGCGTTTCCAACGGGCGCAACGGAAGGACTTACAAGTGGTGTTGCTACCCCGGATCCCACGGAGGAGGCGGGATCGGACTGAGCGACAGGACCCTGGTCGGCAGCGGCCGGATCCGTCGCGGCCGGTTTACTGCTGTCATCGCTTGGCGACGTTACGACGGAATTGTCACCGGCCCGATCGTCCCCTTTCAAATTTCGGGAGAAGACGCCCAGCAGTACCGCTGACGCGAGAAAACCGAGAAGGATCTTACGGACCTTGATTTCCATGCCACCTCTTTTGTTCAGACCTGGTCGGGGTAGCGGAACGTCAGGGTTACCGCAGAGTCTATTTCGCATTAGTATGCCGTCAAGACCGTGAAAAAGGCATAAAGATGCCATAACGGCTTCGCGACTTAGAGGAGCATTTTCAGCAGCCTGTTAGAGTTCGAGCTTGCCTTGGAACAGCATGTCCTCGATATCGAATTTTTGCTGTACCTCGAGCCGGCCGATCAGTGCGTTGAACTCGACCACGCCGTCCTTCTTACTGATTTCCGCCCAACTCGGAAACTCGTAAACGACCACCACGCTATGTTCCAACTCGAATGCTTCCACGCGGAATGGCTTCACATTCGGTTTCCCTTCACGTTTCAAGAACGCCGATTCTTTAAAAAACTTGGCCAAACTTAGTGGGTCCCCTTGGGCATCGGTACGCGGAACGCCGTAGACGGCAATGCTGTATCCGTTATCGGACAACGTGGGCGGAGTGCCTTCACCGCGCTTTAGCTCCGCGGCCTGGACCGGAAGGGCGCTCTCCCAGCGAACGAGCAGCCGAATGGTCTGCGCCTTGGACAGCGGTGTGGGAGCCGCGGTGAATACGTTGGCTGGCAGGATCGGGCGGACCCGTCTGTCGTCAATGCCGTCAAAGCCGACGCCCGTGGGCTGGCCCATATTGCCGCCTGCCCGGCGCTCGTCCTCGGTCTGCCGGCGAGCAATGCCCGCAACCGTCATTTTGGCCCAGGGAGATCTTTCGAGAACCTGCTCGGCATCCCGGTCGGTCCAACTCGAGACCGGTTTGCTCCTCCAGGCTTCCGCCGCGGGCGTGGGCTTGGGAGGAGGCGCCGGCGTTTGCGCATTCTGCGCGAGCTGGATAAACGCGGCGAGTGCTGCGAGCGAAAAAAGCCGTTGAGTAATCATCGCGTCCTCAGAGCTCCAACTTCCCGCCAAACTGCATTTCGTGAGGATAGAAATATTGCGCTACGTAGATACGGCCGAATTGCGCGGCGAACTCGATGCGCTTTTCTTCCCCGCTAATCGCTGCCGAGCGGGGAAACAGATAGAGTACGGTTGCCAATCCGGCGCCCGTGGGTGTGATGTCGACCTTGGCTGCCTTTACATCCTTCATCCCGTCGCGCTTCAGGACTCCGAGCCTTTTCATTTCTCCAGCCCGGCCCGGTTCATCCAGCCGCCCAGCGTCCACGGGAACTCCATAGACTGCAACCGCATAATACTCGCCATCCCAGCCGGGAGCGTTGGCATCTTGTAACTTCGTCTCCGCTTGGCGCACCGGAGACGCGCTTTCCCACCGCACGATCAGATAGCCGGGCTTCTTGACTGGAGTATTCGCATGATGCTGCCCGCCGACCAAGCTGCTTACTTCCAGGCTTTCGAGACCAACACCCTTTCCCCCGCCCATGTTTCCGCCGGCGCGAAGCTGGTCTTCGCTCGGTTGAAACAAAAGGCTCACAGCGGCGTGCTTCACCCACGGAGACGAACGAAGCAGTTGCTTGGCGTCCTGTTCATTCCACTGCGCAATTGGTTTACTTTGCCAGGACGGGCCTCCAGCCAGTAGCAACATGGTGGAAAGAAGCATCATAAAAACGATAGTTGTTCGATACATTAGTCAGCGTCTCCCTTACAAAGAAATAGGCAAGGCGTTCCAACAGGAACACCTTGCCTCGGCTATGCGCCTACAGTTTCACCATTAGAGCGAAGATCCAGCGCCGCTCTTGTTTGACAAGGTCGGGCGTGAACCCGGGAACGTACGACCCCGGAGCGCCCTCATTGACGTAGAGGCCCGGAGCCTGTTGTGGTGTGATGCCCCCGGGGCCGGTAAAGACCGGAATATTGGCGCCGCGCTGGGTAAATTCAACGTGCCATGTTACCCACTGGCTGGGCATGTAGTCGGCGCCGATCTGGAAATCATAGGCCCTGAACGGTAAGCCCGGAGCCTCGGGAAAGTAGGGCGTGCCGGAGGTTGCATTCGCGCCGTTGACCGGCGGCAGCAGGACCAGATAGCGTCCGGGGTTGTCCACAACGCCGCCGCCGACTTCGAAGGCGAACTTCTCGTTATCCAACCACCAGCGGTGATACCCCATGATGCCCATGAAGTTCTGCGAGGGACCGCGGCCGTTTATATAGCCGTGCGTACACACTACGCTTTGACCAGGCTGGGCAGAGCCACCTGTTTCGCACCCGACGTCCTCGGTGAGCGTGAACGCCATCCGGTGTATAAACTTTTTGGGATTCTCGTAGTATTTCCATTCCTGGCTATCGTCTTCGTGATAACGCGAACGATTATTGTTGCCCAGCGTGTCGCGGCCAAGCGTGTAAGTGTTCCACACGAAGTCCAGATTGGCGGTCGGCCGCCACAGAATCTGGCCGCCCACGCCCTCTCTACCGTTGTACTTGGCGTAGGTCTGCCATCCGTTGATTAGCCAGGGTTCGATTTTCAGTTTGTTAGTCGGGAACCATTGGGCTCGCATACCGGTGAAGAACCACGGCGTGTTCGACGACACATAGGACGGCTGGTACATCCAGTTATCGAAGCTGTAGTAACTGAACAGGCCGATGAAGGAGAGGAAGTCGCCCACCTGGAGGTTCAGGCCGTGCTGCACGTTGATGTGGTAGCCGGCATACATTTCTGTTAGGTACCGGTAGGCATCAGCGAGGTCCCACTGGCCTTGGCTGTAACTGGCATCATTGCGCGGCACGGCCGTGGCAACGGCGCCAAACTGGGTCAAGATGCGGCCCTGCATGTTGCCGGCGTGAAAGTCGCCGCCGACGCCCAGCGCCTGGATTACAAATTCTCCCGTCCGCTCGCCCTCGGTGGTTTCAGTGAGAGTGTGATCGATGGGGTGGTTATAGTCGTACATGTAGTTGGTGTCGACTCTGAATTCGCCCGAAAAATATTTTCCGTCGAGGACCTCGTCGTGGTTGCGAGGATTGGATAGCATCCAGGTGAAGTCGCCGAACGCGAACGGCGTCTCCAAGTCCACCGCGGGCGTCGCTGGAGCGGCGGCCGATTGAGCGTCGGGCTGTGAGGAACTCTGGTCCGCTGAAGACGCGGCACCGTCCGCATCGGCTGTCGAGGCTACCGTCCGCGATGGGTCCACTGTTCCAGGCGCCAGCACTGAGCCATGCCCGTCTGTCAAACGGCCGCCGGGTGTTAGCGGAGCTGAAGATTCTGCTGGCGACACGGTCCCATCACCCTTGACCGCCTTCAGTTCTTGTTCCAATTGTTCAATGCGCCTCTTCATCGAGTTGAGCTCGTCGAGAACGGTCGGGCCGGGCTGTTGGACACTGCCGGCCGTTGGCGCTGGCGCTGCCGTAGTACTGTCCGGCGGGGCTTCCGCGCTAGCGACGAGTTGGGGCGATGAGGCGTTCTGCGCAGTCAACAGCTGGCCGGTCAATAGGCCCGCCATTGCCGCTGTAAACACAGCTTGTCTTAGCATGCGCACACGTATCACGCGAGTCTGCATGTCTCCATGCTCCTTTGTTAGTCAGAATTCAAGCGAATTACGAAACCGTCTTGGTGGACACGAGACTGGTGGTGCCAACCCGCCATGCCAGACGTGGGCGGCGTGATAACAGGACTGTTGCGCGGCGTGCTAAATCCCTGAAGAAACGTTCGCGCTCACATCACAACAGATCACTGAGGAGTACTTGTTGGATTAGTATGCGGCCAAGGATATGAAAAAGTCATAAAGGTCATGAAATTTGCGTTAGGACCGCGTTAACACGTCTACCGGACATAAAGGACGCAGGGGGAATACTTTACACGCTTCCGGAAGCATCGATCAAAATAATTTATGATCGACAGAAGTACTTACTTTGGTATCAGGCTAAGGTGGGACAGTTCGAACAGAAGCGCACTAAGTCACTGACTCGGTCTGCCGACCTTTAGTGATGGCATAGCGGGGGGAATTTCCTGGATGTATCCCATTTGAATGGCACGACGTTTCCAGGTGGAAAGTATCTGCTGGACCCGCTGGCGAAGAAGGCCATGCCGCTCGGCTATTCGTTTGCAGCTCCATCCGAAAAGAAAGTATAGTTGCACTGCCTTTCGCTGCACATCCGGGCGGTCGTGTTTCGCGAAGGTTGGGACTTGTGAGGGGAAGCTCACCCGATTCTGGCGGATCTTCTTTCGCAATTCATTGAGGCTAAACTCCTCAATCTTCAGCCGGGGATCCGGGCGTGGAAGGCGGTAGAGGGACGGCGATCGAGGGGGTACGCGCGGAGTGCTTGGAAGAGCCGGAACCGGCATGACTCGATTCGCCATGTTATTGACTAAGTGTGCCCGGAAAGTCATAAAAAAAGCATAAATACCAATCTCAGACGGCTCGAGTTACTGCTCCTCCTCTAACTCGGACGGAGGCGAAACCGATTCCAGGGGGTTGTTGAAGCGGTATCCCACCCAGGGTTCCGTCATCAAGTAAGATGGCTGGGCGGGGTCGTCCTCGATCTTTTTGCGCAGCATCCGAACATAAGAGCGCAAGTATTCTAATTCGCCGCCATATTCAGGGCCCCAGACCGCCCCCAAGAGCTTGGCATGAGTCATGGGAGCGCCCTGGTTTTTCATCAGCAAAGCCAACAGATCGAATTCCTTGGGAGAAAGATGAATCTCTTCGGCGCGTTTCCACAGCTTGCGGCGGCGGAAGTCTACTCTTAAGTCGCCGGCTTCCACATGGGTCGGCTCACCTAAGCTATGTCTGCGGGTGCGGCGGAGGACGGCGCCGATGCGCGCAACCAATTCGCGAAATCGGAAGGGCTTGGTGACATAATCGTCAGCGCCGGCTTCGAGCGCGCGCACCTTGTCTTCCTCGGCGTCCCGAACGGTGACCATCACGATACCGGTGTGCGGAGCGATGGATCGGATTTTCCGGCAAGCGTCCAGCCCATTCAGCCCGGGCATATTGATATCCAGCAGAATGAGATCGAAGGAGCGCCGCTGGAGCAGTCCAACGGCGTCGGTCCCTGTTCCAACTTCTTCCACGATATAGCCGCCGGCAGCCAGCGAGGCGCGGATTACCTTACGTAAAGCAGGCTCATCATCGACCACCAAGATGCTAAAGCTTGGCGCGGATGTCATCAATCTCGCTTTCCGGAATCGGCAAAGTCATGCGAAACGCCACGCAGTCTTCGGCCATGGGTTCGCTATCCAGTTCGAGGTCGCCACCGTGGGCAATCGCGATTTTGCGTGCCACATACAGGCCTAAGCCTGTGCCGACCGTCATCCTGCGCGCGTTCACCCCGCGATAGAAACGATGGAATATCTGGGCACTTTCGCTGGACAAGATCCGTGCGCCGGTACTCAACACTCTCAGGAAAATACGGTCGTCTTGCTTGGAGATAATCAGATCGACGTCGGAACCGGGCCGCGAGTATTTGCAAGCGTTGTCCAACAGTTGGCTGATGGCCAAGCGAAGCAGGTCCGGATCCGCCAGAACGTCGGTGGAATGACATCGTTCCAGCACGTTAATGCGATGGTCGCCAGCCGATTTGGAGCACTGGCTTACCGCGTCGGCAACCACGGAAGCGAAGTGCGTAAGCTCCATCCACGGTCTGATTTCCTCTTGCTCCAGGCGCGCGGTGCGGATCAGCCGCGTGGTCAAACGGCCCAAGCGAGCGGCCTCGGCTTCCACCGTCTCAGCCATTTCCAAGTGTTCCGTCCCGAGCGAAGCCGCCTCCCGGAGGGCCCCGGCCGCGGTCAAAATGGTGGACAGCGGAGTTTTGAACTCGTGCGCCAGCGCGTCCAGAATGACCGAGCGATAAGATTCAGCTTGCGCCGCCGCGGCAGCCTGGTTGGCGTTCCGGACGGCATGGCTTCTTTCGAGCAGCGCGGCAGCCAAAGCCGTTAACGGACCGGCCGTGAGGGTGGCGTCCTCCAAACCTTCAAAGCCGACCGCGCCGGTGGTTCTTCCCGCGATCCGGATGCAGCGCACGAAGATTCCACAATCGGCGTCATCGTCGTTCTGGCCGCGCATAAAGGCATCCCGCGTTCTCTGCTGCAAGTCGAATTGGGACTCTCCGGCCACGTGAAGTTCGCTGCTTTCAGCGTCGAACAAGCACGCGGCTCGCACGCCAAAGGCGCCACGAAATGGCTCCAGGAAATGGGCGCCCGTCGTCTCGCGCGGATCGGCGGCCAGCAAGTGTTGCGCCACTTCATATAGTTGTTGTGTCTTTTTGTGCTGAGCGTAGGAAAACTCAGCCTTATCTCTCACTTTGGAGACCAGGCGCGTAATCACTAACGCCGTCGCCAGGAAAGAGAACAGCGCCAAAATGCTGATCGGATGGCCGACGCGAAAGGACAGGATCGGGCTGGTGAAGAAATAATCGAGACTGCCGAGCGCAACCAGAGAAACGACCGAGGATGCAATGAAATCCCCAGTTAGAGATTCCAGAACAACCAACAACAGGTAACAGAGGCTGGCGGCAGCGAAGTTGAACTGCAGCTCGAACCCGGCCCAGGTGATGACCGCGACGCCGAATATCCCGAGCGCAGACCATTGAGCCGCGCGCGACCAACGCCGTCCGGCCCGGTGTTCGGATTCCTCCCGCCTTCCAGGCAATGCGACAAACGTCTCCCGGATCGCTACATCGGAGCGAGAACGGACGCCGGAAGCCGGTGCGAGCCTAGCTTTCTGCATACTTAAGGACAAGTCCGGCAGTTCCTTCCGACACTAATCGCGCTGAACCGAAGCAAATTAGAGCAAACCCAGTTACAGCGAACCGGGTTAAGGCAAACCAGCGGTTCGGGCGTCTACTTCTATGCTGTGCAACTTGAAAAGCGATGCAGGTTGACGGGGCTGCAGCACATCCGAGGTTGCCCTGAACGCATGGCGTGATACACGTCGCATCTTTCAGAGACATCACTGGGCACTACTCTCCTTAGCATCAGTACATCCTGAAGTATGCTGGGGGAGTCATAAAAAACGCATAAAGATTGCCATCACTAATGTCTTGGGAGGACATAAAAGAAATTTTATGCGGTGGTGCCTAATCCGGCCGGATTGTTGAAAATACGGTACTTACAATTGTCTATTCGCTAGTCGAGATTAAGCTTGTCGGGATCGTGTGCGGGCGGCTTTGCGAGCAGCCTGGCTTCGGTTGGCTGTTCCTCGACCTTGTGCGCTGGCGCGGGCCTGACGTGAAAGTGCGGAATGGGACGCGGCTGCGCGGCCCTCTCGCTTCAGAGCAGAGCTGGTGGCGCGCGACCTTTTCCGGGAAGGTGCCTGCTTGGATCTACTAGACCCTTTGGCGGTGTCGCGCGACGCTTGCTTGCGGGTGCGATCCGAGACCTTGCCCTTCTTAGGTGGTGGCAGCTTTACGCCAGCGCGCCGAGCCTTCGACAGACCGATTGCGATGGCTTGTTTCGCCGACCGGGCTCCGTGCTTGCCTTCCCGAACATGGTCTATCTCTTCCCGGATGAATTCTCCCGCCTGTGTGGACGGCGATTTCCTCTCGCGTTTGTCTTTTTGCGCGCGCTTCAATGTTTCCTTTTGGGGCACAACCATCTCCTTCCGCTGAAATATTTGACTGACCAAGGGGACTCAATGGACGCCAGAAGCAGGGAAAAGCTTGGCGAGATGCTCTTTGGCGTTAAAGCGATGCTCAATACCGCAGCCGCAAACGTTGTTCTGCAAATCGAAAATATCGTCCAGAGCCGCCACCAAGTGGCCGATGTCCTCCGGGGTCGCCCACTTCTCCTCGTGAAGATGAACGATCCAATCCAACACCTCCGTGGAGTTGTTCATTTGACCAAGCGAGAACCAGTAGTCGTGCGGCCCGTCGTAGTAGATGACACGCTTATCGCGGTCGAGCTTCCACTTTCCCCATTGCTCCGGCAGCGGTTTACTGAGAAACCGGTCTAGAACTTCAAGGATCGAGTGGAAGCCGTTTTGTTCACTCATCCTTGGTGGGCCAGCTCTTCCGCGCAGCCGGGATGGCCGCAATTGCAAGCCAGTTCGGTGGTTTCACTCGCATCGCTGCAGTATTGGCTGCAATACTTGTTATCGCCGGGCGCGATGCAATTACAAGCTGGATGAGCGCATTTTTCAGTTTCAGCCATGGTTTTGTCGGACCACCCTTTCCCTCACATCCCTTTCTCTACATCGGACGGTTTCGAGTTCGAAATGTTTCCTCGCGGCGCTACTCGACCGAGCTTTGAAACTAGCTCTTGGGCGCCGGCGGGAAGTGCTTGAACATGTCCTTCACCTGGTACTCGAGTTTCTTCTCGTTCTTCTCGGGCTTATCGGATAATGTTTTTTCAGATGTGCCGCGCCAGATCAAGTGCTTATTGTGCGCATCGAAGATGTCCACCACCAGCGTCCCTACTGGTGTGTTGACAGTTGTCGTCGTGGACAGATCGGGTCCGAACCCGCCCCAGCGCCAGCCGCCCCCGAATCCGTCATAGAAGGTCTGCAGGCTTTGCTGGTTATGCGTGGCGCCAAAGGCGGAAATCGCGGCATCACCGCCCGATGGGACTTCCATCCAGCCCTTCGCCATCAGTTCTGTGCTAACGTCCCGTTTGATGCGGTCGACCCATAGCGGATTGCCAGCATCGACTTTGAGCCAGGAATATGTGTGGTAGTTGCCGAAATCGACCGAGTGACTATAATCAGTCTTCACGTCGGCGGCAAACAGCAGAGCGGCGCCAATGACAAAGGCCGCTGATAGCAATATGTTTCGTTTCATGCGGTGAAACTCCCGATGGTTTGACTTCGGCCAGCAGGCTTAGTTTCATCAGGCGCGGACTACTTTACAGCATCACCAGGCCTCGCCGGATCGCTTGCCACACTGCCTCGGTTCGGCTCGTGGCCCCGAGTTTCGCGAAAATCGACGCGACGTGTGTTTTGACCGTGTGCTCCGAAATGCTCAGCCGGTGTGCGATCAGCTTATTGCTAAGCCCTTCGGCGAGCAGGTCGAGCACTTCCAGTTCGCGCTCGCTTAGCGGCGAGAGTAGCTCTTCGGCGGCCGGAGGCGCCTCGGGAAGAAAATCGGGCGCCATCACCACTAACCCGGCGTTCACCGCATGCACCGCGCTCTCAATTTCTTGCGCAGTTGCATCGGCGAGAATTACTCCCCGAATGCCGGTTCGCAGGGCGGCGCCCACCAGCGCGGGATCGGGTACGCGCGCCAGAAGCAGTACGGGAATCGGCAGCTCAGCCAGAGCGCGCCAGTCCTGTTCATGCAGATCATCGACTTCCATCAGTAGAATATCGCCGGCGAAATCTGACGCGGACAGATCGGCCCTTCCTGCAAATTCGATCGACAGGCTCGATCGGATCGCGTTCTCCAATTCGTTCGAGTCCGAGAGATTATTGGAACGCGAGGCCAGCAATACCCGAATCACGCCGCTCTCGCCGCTGCCGCCATCTGAACCGCAACGGTGCGGACGTTCGCGCTCGCACCCCGGCGAAATTGAAGTTCTAGAATCCCGCCGCGGCTTGCGTTAATCGCATTCTGAAGGTCTTGAGCAAACTGGAATCGCTTTCCGTATGCCCCCACCAAAACGTCGCCTTGCAGCAGCGAAGCGTGGTCCGCGGGCGAGCCCGGAATCACTTCTAGAATGATGAGGCCAGCCAAAATCGGACGGACCACCACTCCCAGTCCGACCCCTGCGAAGGGTTGGGAGCTCAAGAACTGCTTCACGAAGTTCGACGGAATCGCAAACGCGAGTCCGCCGGAGATCCCTCCCCTGGTCATCATGGTGTTGATGCCCACCACCTCGCCGCGAGCATTCGCCAGTGGACCGCCGGAATTTCCCGGAGCCAACCGAAGCTGGCTGACCACCCACGAGCGCCGATCGAATCCGTAAACTACTCCCGTGCTGGCCGCGCCGATAAAGCCCATCGGGTTTCCGACTGCGATCACCAACTCACCCGCGCGCAGCGCGTTCGAATCGCCGGGGGTGGCGGCGGACAAATCCGAAGCATCCACTTGAAGCGTCGCTACGTCGCGCCGCGGGTCTCGCTTGACGAGCTTCCCTTTCAGACTGCTTCCATTCCAAAGCTCGACTTCCACCGCGCCGCCGGCGCCCTCCACCACGTGCGCGTTCGTGACAATAGCGCCATCCGCCGACCAAATGACGCCGGAACCACCGCCTCCTTGCGGCACTTTTACGGCCACGGTAATCCGGCGCAGTTTTTCGACTGTTTCTCCAAATCCTTCGGCCACCGTCTTACCTCCCGCGGCTGGGCCGCTCTCCGATGCGCACGTCCACATCTTGCAATATTCCCGCGCGGAGCAACTTGAATTTGACAACCTGGCCCGGCGGCGTCCGTTCCAATAAATCCGCCAGCGCTTCCGGTTGCGCGAGCGGCTGACCATCGGCGGCCACCAGCACATCCCCCAAGATCAGTCCTCCAGCCGAAGCGGGTCCTTCCGGCTCGACTCCCAACAGCATGATCGCGCCGTCCTGCCCCAGATGTTCCCGCAACTGGGCAGGCAACGCTACCGGCTGCAGCGCGACGCCCAGGAATCCACGGCTGACGTAGCCTTGCTGGCTCAATTTTCCCGCGATTCGATCGATAGTGCCGCGCGTCACGGCGAACACGGAACTGCGCGAAAGTCCGGTCGAGATCATGCCGATCAAGTTGCCGCTCGCATCCAAGGCCGCGCCGCCGGAGAGCGTCGGGTAGGCCGAAATATCCAGGCGAATGAACGGGTCCAGTTTTCCGCCGCGCCAGGTCTTCCATTCTCCGGAAACCCCGCTCACGATTCCGAACGACGCGATGGGCCCGGTGTTGGCAGTGCGCCCAACCGCCAGTGCCAGTTGCCCGGCTTTGAGCACGGTATCGTTCGCGAACTCGAGCGGCACAAGCCCGTCCGCGTCTGTTTCCAGAACAGCCAGGTCAGTGCCGGAATCGCGCCCGCGTAGCCGGGCCGTTGCCAGGCGTCCATCCGGAAGCAGCAGTTTGATATTGTCTTCAGCGCGCACGCCTTCGCTGGACGCGAGGATTAGGTTGTCGCGCCAGGCGATGCCGCTCGTTCCGATGCCGCGCCGCGCATGCACAGCCACAATGCTGCGGGCCGCACGCTCCACAGTTTCGGCCAAGGTATTCGAAAGATTTGCAAGATCGGTTGCCATGATGATTCCAGCATGCTCCCCGCAAGTGGCGCCCGGCATCGGAAGAAAGACTGATTTTGATACGCTTGTAACAAAGCTCGGCTATGCCCACCGAAATCAAGATTCGAGTAAATGAGCGGCCTTGGACCGTTTCCTCCGCTCCCGATACTCCGCTGCTATACGTTCTTTCGAATGAGCTGCTGCTGCAAGGCCCGCGCTTCGGTTGCGGACTCGCGCAATGCGGCTCGTGCTCGGTGCTTGTCAACGGCGTCGAAACCCGATCTTGCGTCACGCCCGTGTCCGCGGTCCAGGGCAAATCGATCACCACTCTCGAAGGATTGCCCGCCTGGTACGCGGCGCAACGGAAGCTCGCGCAAGTTCCCGCGCTGCATCCGGTACAACAGGCCATGCTCGACGAACAGGCCGTCCAGTGCGGCTATTGCTATAACGGCATGATCGTCAAGGCTTCCGAGCTGCTGTCGAAAAATCCAAAGGCGACCGAAGCGCAGATCCGCACCGCGTTGAACGGGCACCTGTGCCGTTGCGGCACGTATCCGCGGATCATTCTGGCTGTGCAACGAGCGTCGCGTGTGATGTTGGAGGTGAAGGCATGAGACCAAGCTCGACAAAACGCCGCGATTTTCTTAAAGCTGGTGGAGCGCTCGTTATCGGCTTTCCACTGGGGAATGTGGTGTTCGCGCAGGATGCACCAGCCGCGCGCGGAACGATAGCCGGGCCGCCGGATCCAAAGCAAGTGGATACCTGGCTCGCCATTCACTCTGACAATACCGCGACGGTTTACATTGGCTTCGCCGAACTCGGCCAAGGTAATTCCACCGCACTGCTCCAGGTGGCGGCCGAAGAGCTGGATATGGATATGAGCCAGCTCTCCACCGTCCGGCTCGACACCAACGTCACCCCCAATCAAGGCGGGACGTATTCGAGCGCCTCCATTCAAAGGGGTGGCCCACAGGTTCGCACCGCCGCGGCCGAGGCTCGCCAAGCTTTGCTGCAGATGGCGTCGAAGAAGTTGGAGGCGCCGGTCGATCGCCTCGCGGTGGTGAAAGGTATCGTCTCGGCGGAAGGCCGATCCGTAAGTTATGGGGAGCTGGTGGGCGATCGTCCGTTCCATCTGGCATTCACGGGATCGGCGCCGATAAAGGCTCCCGCGGAATATAAGATCGTCGCCACGCCGGTTCCGCGCAACGATCTGCCCGATAAAGTAAGTGGCAAGTACGTCTACATGCAGCACGTGCGCGTCCCTGGGATGCTGCATGGCCGCGTGGTCCGCCCGCGTGGACAAGGCGCGTATGGGGCAGGCGCGAAAGTCGTCGCACTGGATGAGAAGTCGATCGCGAATATTCCCGGCGCTCGCGTTTTGCGCAAGGGCGATTTCGTCGGCGTGGTGGCCGAGAACGAGTGGGATGCCGTTCGTGCCGCGCGACAGTTGAAGATCACCTGGGACAGCACGCCGTCGCTTTCGGGAAGCGACGCCATGTACGATGCCATGCGCGCCGCTAAGACCGACGATCGGACGGTGCTCGATCGGGGCAATGCGGCGGACGCGATCGGAGCGGCTCCGCACAAGGTTGTCTACAACTGCCGTGCCCCCTATCAAGCGCATGCTCCCTTCGGGCCGAACTGCGCGCTCGCCGACGTAAAACCGGATTCGGCGCTGGTGATGTGCTCGACGCAGGATGTCTACGGCACGCGCGGCACGCTGGCCCGCATCCTGGGACTCGCAGTGCCTAAAGTGCGCGTGCAGTATTACGAAGGTTCGGGTACGTATGGCCATAGTTGCTACGACGACGTGGCTCAAGCCGCGGCGTTGCTCTCGCAGTTGGCGGCGAAGCCCGTTCGCCTGCAGTTTATGCGCTGGGACGAGCACGGTTGGGATAACTACGGGCCCTCCCACGTGGGCGAAGTTCGAGCGGCGGCCAGCGCTGAGGGAAAGCTCGTCGGATACGAATATGAGGGTTGGCAACATCATTGGAGCAACGTGGAAACATCCGAGCAGCTCGCGCTCGGAAAGCCCGCCGAAGAATGGCAGCCCAATCCCGCGATGCAGGTGAATCCGCTGTGTTGCGGAGGCATGTACAACATTCCGAATCTGCGTCTGGTGAATCATCATGTGCCGGGGCTCGGATACCTGAAAGGCGCATGGCTGCGATCGCCGCTCGATCTCTCGTTTTCGTTCACCTCCGAGCAGGCCATCGATCAATTAGCATTTTTGTTGAAGCTCGACCCGTACGAGTTCCGGCGGCGCAATATAAAGGATGACCGCTGGCTGGGAGTTTTGGACGGAGCCGTAAAGGCAGCGCAATGGACCCCGCGGACGGCCGCTTCGAATCTGTCGCAAAACAAAATCGTAACCGGGCGCGGAATTGGGATGGGCACGCATCTGGCGTCCTATGGCGCGGCGGTCGCTGAAATCGAAGTCGACAAGAGCACCGGCAAGGTTGTGGCCAAGCATCTGTACGGCGCGGTGGATGCCGGCCTGGTGGTGAATCCCGGCAATGTCGAGAGCCAGATCAGCGGACAATTGGTGCAGACCGCCAGCCGCATGTTTCACGAGGAAGTGACGTTCTCAAAAACCAACGTCACCAGCCTGGACTGGGCCAGTTATCCGATCTTGCGATTCGAAGAATGCCCGCAAGTGACCCCAGTGGTGGTGCAGCGACTGAACGAGCGGTCTACCGGCGCGGGCGAAGAGGTGATGGCAGCGGCGGCCGGCGCCATAGCGAACGCTTTCTTCGACGCCACGGGTGTCCGCATGACGGAATTTCCGTTGACCCCCAAGCGCGTCCTGGCGGCATTACAGCGCGGGTAATTCGGGGTACGTCGAACCCTGTGTCCCGCCAGGGCACGAATCTGTTCATAGCAACATGGATTCGACCTACAAATAGATCTGATAGCTCGTAAACTAAAAACAATGGCCAATTTAGGATTCGTGGGTTTGGGCGTCATGGGCAGCCGTATGGTGAATCGGCTGCTGGACAAAGGTCACACCGTCACCGGCTATAACCGCACGCGCGCCAAAGCGCAGTGGCTCATCGATCGCGGGATGAAATGGGCCGATTCTCCGCGCGCAGTGGCCGCCGCGGCTGACTTCACGCTTTCCATGGTCACCAATTCCGCCGCTCTCGAGGAAATCGCCAATGGCGAGAAAGGCATCGTCGCCGGGCTGGGCAGCGGCAAAATCTGGATCGACATGAGCACCGTCGCTCCCGAGGTCAGTAAGGTGCTTGCCGCGAGCGTCCGCGAAAAAGGCGCCGACATGCTGGATGCGCCTGTCTCTGGAAGCGTGATTACTCTCGAACAGGGCAAGCTTTCGGTGATGGTGGGCGGCCGCGCGGAAAGTTTCGAGCGCGTCCAGCCGATTCTGCTCGACTTGGGCCCCAAGGTCACGCACGTCGGCGAAAATGGCCTCGCGCTGGTGATGAAAATCGCCACCAATCTTAGCCTCGCCGTGCAGATGCTCGCGTTTTCAGAAGCCGTTCTGCTCGCGGAAAAGAACGGCATCGCCCGCGCGACTGCCGTCGACGTCCTCACCCACAGCGCCATCGCCTCGCCCATGGTGCAGTACCGCGGACCGTTTGTGCTTAAAATGCCTGAGGAGGCCTGGTTCAACGTCAACATGATGCAAAAGGACATGCTGCTCGCCCTCGAGCTGGGCCGCAAAGTCGACGTCCCGCTGCCCACCACCGCAACCACCAACCAATACCTCACCGCCGCGCGCGCCATGGGCTACGTGGAACAGGATTTCGCAGTAGTATTTGAGGTGCTGGCTGCAATGTCTGGAGTCCAGAAATGACCACCGCTGTCAATCCGACGAACCCCGATTCGCGTACCCCTGATTCACGTACAGGAGTCGAGCTGCATCTGCATATGTACCGGCGCATGCTGATGATCCGGCTGTTCGAAGAGCAGGTCAACGATCTGTACACTCGCGCGCTGATGCCTGGCCTCGCGCACCTATATATAGGTGAGGAAGCGGTCGCGGTGGGCGTTTGTGAAGCCCTGCGCCCGGACGACTACATCACCAGTACGCATCGCGGCCACGGCCATTGTCTCGCCAAAGGCGCGTCGGTGGATCTGATGTTCGCCGAGCTGCTTGGAAAAGAGGCGGGCTATTGCAAAGGCAAGGGCGGTTCGATGCATATTGCGGATCCCGCCACCGGCAACCTCGGCGCCAACGCCATCGTCGCGGGAAGCACCGGCATCGCAACCGGAGCGGCATTCTCGGCGCAGCGCCTGGGAACGGGACAAGTGGCTGTTTGCTTCTTCGGCGACGGCGCGCTCGGCCAGGGTGTGTTGTATGAAGTGATGAATATGGCGGCGCTCTGGAAGCTGCCAGTGATTTATGTCTGCGAAAACAACCTGTACGGCGAGTACACCCACTTTTCAGAAACTACGGCCGGCAATATTCTCGCGCGCGGTCCGGCTTTCGGAGTTCCTTCCGAACAAGTGGATGGCCAGGACGTGCGCGCTGTTCACGCCGCCACCAGGAAGCTGGTGGAGCGCGCCCGCGAGGGCGGAGGGCCGTCGCTGCTGCTCGTAAACACCTATCGCTACATGGGACATCACGTCGGCGATGTCAGCCGCGACTATTATCGGTCGAAACAGGAAGAGCAGCAGTGGAAGTCCGAGCGCGATCCGATTCGCCTCATGGCCGATTGGCTCACTTCGCAGGGCCACGCCGATCCCGCCGTGCTCGACAGAATTCATGCGGAAGTGAAGGCGGAGATCGCGAGCGCCGTCGAGTTCGCACTCGCCGCCCCGTATCCTAATCCCAGCGAGGTGGACGAAGATGTCTACGCTTGACGTCGCCGTGCGCGAATTGACGCTTGCCCAAGCCATCAAAGAGGCCCTCGCCGAAGAGATGCGCCGCGACCCGCGGGTGTTCATTCTGGGCGAAGACATCGCTGAAGCGGGTCATCCGTTCAAGGTGCTCACCGGGCTGGTGGACGAGTTCGGGCCCAAGCGTGTGCTCGACACACCGATATCGGAAGCCGGATTCACCGGTATCGCCGTGGGCGCCGCGATGACCGGTATGCGCCCCGTGATCGACATCATGTTCGGCGATTTCATCGGCCTCACCATGGATCAAATGGTGAACCAGGCCGCCAAGATCCATTACATGTCGGGCGGAAAATGGAAGGCGCCGCTGGTGATGCGAACCACCCTGGGCGCAACCCGTCGATCCGCCGCGCAGCATTCGCAATCGCTGCACGCCTGGTTCTGCCATGTTCCGGGACTCAAAGTAGTGATGCCGTCGACGCCGTACGACGCCAAGGGCCTGCTGAAATCGGCCATTCGCGACGACAATCCCGTGGTGTTTTTCGAAGACAAAATGATGTACCGGTTGAAAGGCGCAGTTCCGGAGGAAGAATACACCATTCCGCTCGGCAGCGCCGACATCAAGCGCGAAGGCAGCGACATCACCCTCATCGCCACCAGCAGCATGGTACAAGTGGCGCTGGGTGCGGCGAGCCTGCTCGAAGAGGACGGCATTAGCGCCGAAGTGGTGGATCCGCGCACGCTGTGGCCGTTGGACGAAAAGACTCTGATCGAATCGGCGAAGAAGACATCGCGCGTCATCGTGATCGACGAAGGCTACGGACGCTACGGAGTGACGGCTGAACTCGCGTCCGTGATCCAGGAGAACTGCTTCTTCGATCTGGAAGCGCCCGTCAAACGAATGGGCGCGATGCATGTTCCCATTCCGTTCTCGCCGCCGCTCGAAGACGTAACCGTCCCCACCGAAAAAACGGTGGCCGAAGCCGCGCTCGAACTGTGCGGCAAGAACTAATCATTACTGGAGAAACCTGTGGCACTAAAAACTCACGGAACGATGGCGGTGGATTGGGAGCAGCGCGTCGATATGGACCGCTTGCGCCGCGAGCGCCTGGCGCGCATCAAAGGCTTGCTTGCGAAGTCCGAGCTCGGCGCACTGCTGTGCTTCGACATGAACAACGTGCGCTACATCACCGCTACGCATATCGGCACGTGGGCGCAAGACAAGATTAGCCGTTTCACGCTGCTCCCGCAGAACGACGAACCAATCCTGTGGGATTTCGGCTCCGCCGCCAAGCATCATCAACTCAATTGTCCCTGGCTCGGCGAGCGCTCGCGCCCCGGCATTTCTTTGTTGCGCGGCGCCATGTCGCCTGAAATGGGCCGCGCCGAGGATGTCGCCAAAAAAATCAAGCTCGAACTGGAGATGCGTGGCCTTCTGAACGAGCCCGTGGGTATCGACGTCGTGGAACCGCCCATTTTATTTGCCTTGCAGCGCGAGGGCATCAACGTCGTCGATGGCCAACAGCTTATGTCCGATGCCCGCGTCATCAAAACGCAGGATGAAATCTCGCTGCTCAATACCTCGGCCATGATGGTGGACGCCGCCTATCACGATCTGTATTGCGCCATGAAGCCGGGCATGAGTGAAAACCAGGCGGTCGGATTAGTGAACAAAATCCTCTATGACATGGGTTCGGAATATGTGGAAGGCGTCAACGCCATTTCCGGCGAGCGCTGCAATCCGCACCCCCACGTTTTTTCCGATCGCGTGCTGCGTCCCGGCGATCCCGTGTATTACGACATCCTGCATTCTTTCATGGGCTACCGCACCTGCTATTACCGCTGCTTCAGCATCGGCTACGCGTCACACGCCCTGATCGACGCCTATTCGCGCTGCCGCGATTACTTGGACGCCGCCATCTCGCTGATTCGTCCCGGGCGCACCACCGGCGAGATCGCTTCCGTGTGGCCCAAGGCACAGGAGTTCGGCTTCCCCAATGAAGAAGCGGCTTTCGCGCTAGGCACGATTTCGCCCTCGAGCAGGTCATACAACGCCTCGGCTTCCACGTCGTCCTGGCGGGACAAGTCGCTGTAAGTTTCCCCCCTGCCAATCGCCCAACCAATTTCGGCGTTATGCCGGATGCCGAGCTCCCATGCTTCATCCCACCATCCATCGAGGGTGCTGAAATTGAGGACACCGTTGGCCTGAGCTTTCATTCCGCTGGTGCCGCTGGCCTCAAACGGCCGAAGCGGCGTATTCAACCAGACGTCGCAGCCCTGAACCATGTATCGTGCCACGGTGACGTCGTAGTTCTCCAGAAAAACGATCTTCCTGCGGAACTCCGGCCGTCTGGCCAATTCGATGATTGCCGCAATCAGCTGCTTGCCGTTTTCGTCGTGGGGATGAGCTTTGCCCGCGTAAATGATCTGGACCGGATGCGCCGGGTTATTCAAAATGCGGACCAGGCGCTCCGGGTTGCGAATTAGCAGGT
>JBKQHJ010000156.1:0-84958 GCA_052148835.1 Bryobacteraceae bacterium | reverse complement strand
CAGTCCGGGGCGACAAAGGGTACGTCAGGAATGCCATGCGGTATGAGATCAATCTTGGCCGCAGGCGCCTGATAAACGTCCTGCAAAAGAAGCTTGCGGCCACCAGACCACAGGTGGCAGCAAATCGGTAGCAAATGCCAGACAAAACCAAACAACGCAAGACGGTTGCCAGACTCGTAAGTCATGCTCAGACTGGGCTAGGCAATCGCAGACAGGAATCCAAAAGGGACGTAGGATCTGGCTCCCGCAAGGGAATGGGAGTTCGACCCTCCCCGTTCGCACCATGAACGCTTAGTCACCCCGGTCGCGGCTGTTCACACGCGCTGCCTGGCCTCCGCCGCATTCTCTGAGCCTTCTCATCACGGATCGGCTGCCAACATGGGAGGAGTTTCGGTTTTCAGGCGTTCCCTCCCCCTCGAATCGTCTTCCCCGTGAGTAGACTGAGGCGCTGAAGTATTTCATCTCGCCCTTCAAAATCCAGCGGCCAGACTTCCGTCGCTCCATCTGTCAGAGTCAGGGTCATGCCGGGTCGCCGAGCGGCCCGGAGAAAGTAAGTTATGAGCACAGGGCTAATTGCTAAGTCCTGAATCGCGGCCATGAGAACACGTCTGGGCGACCCAAGAGGCGGCCGATAGATGACCTCCGCCTCTGTAAAAATGATCGCCCTCCGACCCTCTACGAGAGTTCGGGGCAATGCAAACATTGCTACTACGACCAAAGACCAGATGAACTGCTGAAATGCAAGAAAGAATACCGCGAACCCACAGCATTGCAGCAGGAGGATCTTCTTAATACGTTTCGTGTAAATTACAACCGCTCCGTCCTCGCCGGCATAGCGCCAAGATCGAAAACCAATTCGGAACGATCTCTGCTGCGCTGGCTTCAGATTCAAGTCAGAATTATATACCTAGCGTTGAGCAATCCGATGCTATGCTAAATGCTGCTCGAATAGGGCGATCATCGACCCCCAGCTTGCGTCGATCGCACATCTTCCATGAACGCTGTTGTTGACTGCCCCGCTCGGTTGGGCCCGGACACAAAAAGGGCACTTCTTCTGCCGCTTGCGTTCACGTTCGGGCTAGCTGGCCTTGCCTTGCTTCCTCCGGTCCGCCAGAACCCGAGAGTGCTGATAACGTTCCTGGGCGCCGCGGCCGCGCTATGCGCGTGGTGCGCGATCCTGGTCGTCTGGGCCCGGCGCAGCGGGCGGATGCTCACAATCGATGTGGTCCTGCGGAAACAACACTACCTGCAAGCTTGCGCGCAGGGTTCGGTGCTGTTGTATTGGGGCTGGTATTGGCCTCAGGTTTACGCCTCTTGGTACTTCATCGTCGCCCAACTCCTGTTCGCGTACGCATTCGACATGCTGCTCGGTTGGTCGCGGCGCAACACCTACACTCTTGGTTTCGCTCCGTTCCCCGTCATCTTTAGCATCAATCTCTTCCTCTGGTTCAAGCCGGACTGGTTCTATTTCCAGTTCGCGATGGTCGCGCTCGGGTTGGCCGCGAAAGAGCTGATTCGTTGGAACCGGGAAGGCCGGAGCGTGCACATCTTCAATCCTTCATCGTTTCCGCTGGCGGTGTTTTCGCTGATCCTGATCGCCACCCACGCGAGCGACCTCACCTGGGGGAAGAACATTGCAAGCACACAGTTCTATCCGCCGCAGATGTACCTGATGCTTTTTCTCATCGGCCTGCCCGGCCAATTCTTTTTCGGCGTCACTTCTATGACCATGTCGGCCGTGGTGTCGACGTACTTGTTCGGCCGCATCTATTTCGCCGTAACGGGCGTCTATTTCTTCTACGATTCGTATATTCCGATTGCCGTGTTTCTGGGAATGCATCTGCTGTTTAACGACCCCTCCACCTCGCCGCGCACTGAACTGGGACGCATCATCTACGGCGCGCTGTACGGATTGAGCACCGTCGCGTTGTACCGGCTGCTGGGCGGCGCTGGAATGCCGACCTTCTACGACAAGCTTCTCCAGGTGCCTCTCTTGAACCTTTCGGTGAAGGCGATCGATCACGCCGCCCGCTCGCGACGGCTTCGTTTTTTCGATCCCGCGGCGCTCAGCCGATCGCTCGTACCCTACCAGCGCAGCCTGGCGTACATGTCTATCTGGGCGGTCGTTTTTGTGTTTATGAGCGCCACCCAAGCAGTCGGCGACAATCATCCTGGCCAGTGGCTTCCGTTTTGGAGGCAAGCCTGCCAGGACGGCCGTCCCTATGCCTGCCCCTACCTTGCCGATTTGAGTTTGAGTTACTGCAATCAGGGATCGGGTTGGGCCTGCAACGAAGCCGGCCTCCTTCATATCGCTCTCTCCCGGTCGGGCGAAGATCTTCGCAGGCTCGATCCCGCGGGTGCCGCTGAACCTCTCGACCGCGGTTGCCGGCTCGGATTTGCGGCGGCCTGCCAGAATCTCTACACGTTAACCAGGGGAGCGGGCCGGTTCGCGAGCCCGCCGCCGGCTCTCCATGACTATCCGATTATCCTGAGGGGAAGCAAGGGCGAGATCCGCGAACGAACGCCATCCGCGCTCTATGCACTCGCCTGCCATGAGGGCTGGCCGAACACGTGCCAGTTCACTGCTGGCGGCGAATAGCCTCCCGCAACGAGTCCACCCGCCCTTCGGCGCTAACGAAAATATCCTCGGGAAAGCGCCTGTAGGCTAGAAGTCCGGCGTAGATGGCGGCAGCGTCGTCGAGGTTCAGGCCGAGCCCTGCCAGATACTGCATTCGCAGATTGCGGTCGCGATTCAGCGGGACGTTTCTCAGCCACTCCGTGAGATCGGATCTTCGGCCCGCATATCTCGCAAACAAATCCACCGGCGAGTTCATACCGATTTCCGCGAGCGACTGCGCTATTTTGCTGTCGCCGCCGCGATAGCCTATGCGTTGCTCCATCTGGTCGAGATCGATCCGCAACGGTTCTACTTGCCCCAGCAACACCATGTCGTGACCTTGCCCCTGGTATGGGTTGCCCCAGATTGTGCCGTTCGGAAATACTTCGAAGAATGTGGCCACCGAACTCTTCACCGCCTCCAGGTCCGTCTCGAACAACTGGATGTACATGGTGACGACGCCTCCACGGTTGAGATGCTGCTTCATCACCTCGAGGAATTCCTTGGTGTACAGGCTCGCCGCGCCCTTCACCCACGGATCCAGCGGATCGACAGTGATTCCGTCAAAGCGCTCCTTGGTTGTCATCAGGTAGTGGCGCCCATCGTCGATCCGCACCTGGACCTTCGGACTCCGGAGGACACCGAAATTCGGTTCACTGAAGTAGGCGGAAGCGGCTTGCGGCACCAACGGCTCGATTTCCACGATGGTCTCGCGTTCTACTCTTGGATCGATGGACACCGCGCCCGCCGTGATGCCAGCGCCACAGCCGATCACAAGGACCGAGCGAGGGGTTGCTGTCGTCAGAGTGGTGAGGTGGCCCAGCATTCGTTGGAGCCGCATGTCGCGCGGCACGTTCGAAGCCTGGATCTTCCCGGCGACGTGAAAGGTCAGAACGCCATTTGGAAAACTCGAAACGGCCACCGAAGAGTTCATGCCTTCAGCGGCGTAAACAATATCGCCTTTGCCGACCCAGGTGGCCGCGTAACGGCCGTACGCGATGAGGACCTTCGAGATCGGCGGGACGGTGAAGAGTAAGATGCCGGCGAGGAGCACAGCAAATCCGTACCAACCCACTCGGGGTTTGGAAGGCAATAGAAGGATCACACCGGAAATGATCGATAGCGCAATAAGCACTTGTTCGGTGCGCTGCGATCCCACCCAGACGACCAGGAGCAGGCTCGCGCCGAGCGCTCCGACGATGGCCCCGGCGGTGTTGGCGGCGTAGACCCCGGCCATCAGCCTGGCAGCATCATCTGCTTTCGATGCGGCCGCCGCAAGCGCCAGCGGGAAGCTCGCACCCCAGAGAAGCGTCGGGGGCAACAGGGCCCAAAACGCACAGGCGAGATCCAGCTCGAAGTTGAACCAGATGTTTGAGGAGATCGCCGGATTGATCGGCCAGTACGGGAGCGCGGCGCCAAGATTGTACGCGGTCCAGGCCATGGCGCAGGCAGCGAGACATTGGCACCAGCTTAGTGCCACACGCGGAGACACGAGAATTCGACAGAGCAAAGCCCCGATACCGCTGCCGATCCCGAGGCCCACGAGAAAGACCGCGACGATGATGGAAAGGGTGTAAACCGAGGCGCCGAAGAGCAATCCCAGCAGGCGCGTCCAGGTGGCTTCCGCGGCCAACGCGCACAACCCGGATAGTGAAATGGCGAAGTAGACGGCTGCGACGCTGTTCCCAGGTACCGCTGAAGGCGCTTGTTGTACGCGATCATCTGGATCGCGCTCGCGTGGAATGAATCCCGCAAGCGCGAGTGCGAGCGCTGCCGTCGATAGGTTGATTGCCATGGCGACATACGTCGCCGCGTACACGTCGTAATTGCGCAGCAAGTAAAAACCGGAGAGCAGACAACCCAATACGGCTCCAGCGATATTTGCGCCGTAGAAGAAACCAAGCCACGAGACGCGGTGCTCCGTCTTATTGATGCCGCGCGCTAAGGCAGGGAGCGTTGCGCCCATCAGCAAAGTAGGAGGCAGAAGGCACGCGGCCGCGACCATTCCCCGAAGCAAAAATCCTTTCAGGCCATATCCGGTCCAGGCGGTATAGACACCGCCCGCCAACGGCACCAGGTACAACACCAGGATTCCGAGAACTCCAATACCGATCTCGATCAGCGCATATACGCGCAAAGGATGGCGTTCGGTGGAGACGAGCCGTGGCAGCATCAGGCTGCCTAGACACATGCCCCCCATGAACGTAGCGAGGAGCATTGCGAGCGAGACGGCTGTGGAACCGATCACCAATTCCAGGACCTGGAACCAGACCAACTCGTAGATAAGCGCCGCGACGCCGCTCGCGAACGAGAGCACGAGCATGAGCGGGAGCCGCGCCAAATGGAATTTACTTCTTCCCAGCCTGCTCTTCCCTGCGGGAGCCCACCAGGATGCCCGTCATGCCGTAGTTCCCCTCGTGACAAGCGGAATCGAAGATCATGTGACGTTCACTGGGGGCCCTCCCCATCTCAATGACCACGGTCCAAGGCTTGGTCCAGGTCTTGGGATCGTCGAAAGTGATTTCACGCCGCAAAGTGTTCGCGTCAACGCGCGTGAAGTGCTCGATCATCTTGTACGTCTCTATGTTGGATCCACGAAAACCCTGCGAGAAGTTGGTTGTTTCGACCACCAACGCGTTTCCTTCCCAATGGCCACGCGAGTCTCCCAGATAGAACTTGAGCTTCGAAGGAGCGTGCGGGCGCCCGTCCATGAAAATGACCCGGTTACCGCCGCCGGCGTGATCGTCCTCCATGTAGATCGCCATGGATTTGGGAGACTGCACAACCTGCATCACGGTGCCTTGGGCGAAAAGCGTATTGAGTGGGAGGAACGGCATCGGGACCCCAAGACAGCGGGGCGACTGCGCGATCGTCTCCGGGTTGTCGTTCGCTCCCGCTGTCCCTACGCCTAAGCCGCCACCAAAGGGGTTTCTCGGCGCCGTAGCGCCTGGGACCAAAGGGGGAATTTTGCCATCCGGCGGATCGATGATCATGGATGTCCGCCTGCCTGTCTTCAATACCGAGTTGAAAACCGCATTGTATGCGCCACTGACGTCTTGGGATTTATCCGCTGATCGGGCATTTCGCCCCGGGTTCAACCCCTTCTTCTCATCTGCCGCGGCCACTTCCTGGTCGGTCAAGAATTCCTTGCCCGCATTGGCGGCGGAGCGCTCCAGGGGAACGTCCGCCAATACGAACCAAGTGCCCTGCAGATCCGGATCGCCCCACGGTGTTCGAGGCGAGGTTCCAGCCTTCGCGTCTCCTGTTGATTTGGCGGCCGTTGATTTGCCGGCCGTTGATTTTGGAGTAGCCGCGGGAGTCTGACCGCTGATTGAAAGCGCTGCCACTGTCACCAGTCCGAGAACACACGCCAGTGCACCCCGTGGTATTCCATATCGGTCTCTCATCGCCGCCTCCATCGCCGCCAGGCTACTTCTGTTGTGTATCCACACCAGGCCGCTGCACTTCGTAAGGCGCCCCGGTACCCGAGGAGCCGAGGAACAGCTTCTGTCCATTCGGCAGCGTGAGGTCCCGACCGTTAGCCCGGTGCGTCCCGTCCTTCGACTGATAGCCGTCCACTATGATCTTCTGCCCCACCTTCAGTGTGTCTCTGGTGACGCCGCGCCTCAGCAGGATGTTCGGACTCCCGGCTTCGATCGCCCAGTTCTCCACCGTGCCGTCTGGCATCTTCACGTCCACATGAATCCAACTGTGGGGATTGATAAATTCGACCTTCGTGACGGTCGCGTCCGTGAAATGGACCGGCTTGTTCGCGTCGAATTCCGCGGCAAACGCGTGATGTGCCGCCAGCGGCGGCGCGGATACTAGCAAGGCAATGGCAGCTACAACAACGGTTCCAAAAGTTAACTTGGCTCGCATAAGACTGAACTCCTGTTTCATCATTTCAAAACTCCTCTTACTTCGCTGGCGGAGGGTTGCCGGACACGTAGCGCTCGTAGACCGCTTCGCCTGGCGGGATCTTGCGCGTGATATCAACATTCATGGTATTACCCTCCCAGTGTTTGACGAGCTGCTGTTTACGGAGATGCCCATACAGGGTCTCTTCCACCATCTCAACACACCGAAAATCCGCTAGCTCGGCATTCGGCTCCAGCCGGCGATAGATGGGCATGCTGATCTTCCAGGGACGCGTGAATACCTGCGGGTCGTCAATGGTGGCTTCGTAGTGGATGACGTCCTTGCCGGCCGGAGTGTATCGCTCCGTAACGCGCAAGGCATCGCTATGAAAATTCCCGGACCGGTCGAACCACGTCGCATCGGTGAAATTCGACGCGGTGACCACCAGTGTGTCGCCCTCCCAGTGCCCCACTGAGTAACCCATATACGCCACGTTCGGATACGGCTCCATTTTATTGAGATGGATGGTGCGCTCGGCATTCGCAAATTCAAACACCATCATAATCTTGGTGGCGCTCTGGACGATCTGAAATGGGTGCGGCATGTACATGGCGCGCGGCACGCCAGGCTGGAAGCACTTGATTTCCGGGTCACGGTCCATCCAGTGTTCCAGGTTCTCCTTTTTTCTCGCGGCCGCCCACGGCTTATAAGGAATCTCTTCGCCCTCCACGATGCCAAGCCCTCCGGGAACCCAACCGATGGTGCCGAGCCCGACCACGGGTGCCGCGAGGACGACCGAGCCGGGCAGCAGACCGGGCTGGGCAACCAACGGACGCGCCTGGTGCGTTTGAATATCCCAGTTCGCGGTGTTGTTGGCTTCCCAAATCCCGTTGAAGTCGGGTTTGCCGGCAACGCGACCCGGGGAGTCCGCAACGGCTGCGGAGACTGGCGCCGCGCTTGGTGTGAAAAGCGAGAAAAGACCCGCTGTCACAGCGGCGGCCGAAACAGCAATGGCACAGCTCTTGCCAAAATATCGCATAAGAGGACGTTACCTAGTTCCACCACATCGTACTATACCTGGCCCCCTGTGGCGACCGAACTTAGTTTGCATTTATCTTCGACCCTGCCCGTTCGCACCACAAACCCGACTAGCCGAGCCGCTATTCGTGATACAGCCAATCGGGATAGCGGTTCTTCGGGATCGCCGCTTTTCGGCCAACGGCAAAGATACAGTCCCCGCGAAGCAGCGTCGATCGTTCGCTTTGCACTAGAAGATTCTCCACCAGGCCTGCTTCCGCAAAGGATGTCTCGGAGTACGGGCCAGTTTCGACGCGCAGGACGACAAATCCGGAATCGGTCAGCAACTGGGCGATCTCCGCTGTACTGTATTCCCGGAAATGACCCGGATTGCGGGCCGCTCCCCCGTTTCGGAAGGTACGCGGATATCGAGTCTGGTACGGATTATGCCCATCCAAAATGTAATAAAGGGCCCGCAGCGAAGCTACGTTCGGCGTGGTCAACAGCAGCACTCCATCCGGCTTGAGGACCCTATGGATCTCCCTCATCATTTGGAGCGGGTCGCGCTGGAGATGCTCCAAGAGTTCGCAGCACAGCACCGTCTGAAAATGATGGCTCGGATAAGGAAAGGTGTCTACTTCCGCGTCGAATAAATCGATGGCGCACTCGAACTTCTTCCCGTCCGGGCTCTCGACGCCGCGGGACTCACATCCGCCCGCTCCCAGATAGCAGCCTCGAACCTCGCCGTATCCCAACAAATCCCGCAATGCGGGAGTGATTTGCAAATAGCATCCCATCTCGAGAATGCGCTGGCCATGCGCTCCGCGAGGAGTCATCCGGAGCGTCTTGATCAGCCGGCTCATGTGATCTTCCCGATACCGGCGGCCGTCCGACAATGGGTCCACCCAACCGCTGAGGTAATCTCGCAGAAACTTGGGATCGGAGCAGTTCTCGGACACATCTGCCGGAACCGGATCTTGTCGAGACGGGACTAGAAAATCGGCGTACGATCGCGCCACCGCTTCCCACGAACACGTGGTGGCGACCCATTGTTGGGCCGCGCGGCCAATCTCCGTTGTGATCGTCCGGTCGGAAAGGAGCCAGAGCAGGCACTCCGCCAGCACGCGATTTTGAATTTTGTCTACCGGTATTTTCGCGCAGATTTCGTCGGGCAACTCCTGATTGGCGCCGTTGTCGGAGACCACCACGGCCTTTCCTAGACCGAAAGCTCGGGCCTGGGTGCCGGACGTTTCCCCGAACGTCGTGGATCTCAAGTTGAGAACCACGTCACAGGCTGCGATGTAACCGTCCAGATCCTGCAGCGTTTGAAAGCCGAGCAGACGCACGCTATCTTGAAGGCCCAGCACTTTCACCCGCTCATCCAACGGCACCTCAGGGTGCGGCAGCCCCGCAATCAGGAGCTTGGCCGCCGGAAGATTGTCGAGGACGGTGCGGAAGACCAGCAGGCAGTCGAGGGCCTGCTTGTCTGGCCGCTGGTACCCGAACATTCCGACGAGGGGTTCCTCGGGGCCAATGCCAAGTCGCGCCCGGTACGCCGCGCCGTCCAGATTCCGGACCCGCGAGCCATGCGGAATATGTGCGATCCTACCTTGAAAACCCCGCAACCGTACCTCCTCCGCGGCGAAGCGGCTGTGAACGATACACGCTTTGCTGCGATCGAGCAAACGCCGGATCATCGTAAAGCTGCGAGGCTGTGGGCCCGGCTCGATCATTCCATTCGGCAGCGATTCCGGCTCTTGCCCGAAAATCTCGTAGGCCACCTCCCGAAAATAGGCGGCGTCCCCACCTTTCCTCCTATCTCGAATCAGGTCATGAACATTGACTTCATGGAGCACTACCACACCCGGATGTTGCAGCGCCAGATCGTAGATCCGGGCGTGAAACGGATTGTTCCCGATCTGATAGAGAACCGCGTCAAATCTCTCCGGCTTGAAGTTCCGTGGAACCTGCTCGAAGACATGCAATTGCACCAGCTTTTCCAGCTCCGCGATCAAGTCCGCGGCGTAGTCGGCCGTGCCCGTTCGCGACGGCGGAAGGGGAGTGAACAAAGCCACTCTGCCGGACCTAGCGCCGCCCGATGAGTCCATAGTCTTGCGGTCCATAAAGGGATTCGTTCAGGCGATGAACCACGCCGATTTCGTCGTACGGGAGCCTTTCCTCCCGCGGAGAGAGGTTGAGGTCCAGGCGTTGCACCACCGTTAACCCGAAATGTTGATAAACGAATTCCAGGAGCGCTGGAGGAACGGGCCGGCGATGTGTCGGATCCTTCCAGAAATTACACGATCCCATCAGCAGGTTTTCGGGATTCGGAGTTTCGATGATCATCAAACCGTCCGGCTTGAGCGCCCGCACCGCTTCCTGCATCAAGGCGAGAAAGTAACCTATCGGCCAATGTTCCACGGCGTGGAATGCTGTCACCACGGCCAGCGATTCGCTCTTCAAGGAGCGCAGATAGCCAAGCGCGTCCGTCTCTTCGGCGTGTAGCCCCCTGGCGCGGCAGTGGGCCACCGCGACCGGATTGGAGTCGATTCCCACCACGTTGTATCCAGTTCTTCCCGCCGCCTCGAGCCACTCGCCCCGCCCGCATCCGATATCGAGCCACGGCGCCCGTGGCAACGATTCCATCCAGGGCTCGATCGCGGACAAGTAGGGTTGGAGCTTATCCAGAGTTTCGCGTTCCGATCCGCGAAAGCGGTCCTGCAGGGCGAACTGGAACGCGTTCGGCAGCGGGCCGGCATGCTCTGGGTCGGGCTCATGATCACGAATATGTTCCGCTGCCGCCGGCGTTCTCCCCACCAGCGGAAGCTGAAGCCTGAGCTTCGACAATTCTCCGGCGTGCTCCGACAATTCCCCGCTGTGCTGCGACAATTCCTCGCTCTGCTTTGACGATTGCCCGCGGATCTTCTGCACATACCGTTCGAGCGACGCCGTTCGTTCCAGCTGCCAGGCGATCAAATTGCACGCACAATCCAGCGCGTTGCTGGCCTCATTTTGAAACCGGACGATTTGCGGCGTGTACCAGAATAAGCTGCGCTGAACCGCGCGAATCAAGTACTTGCCGATCTTAGCCCGAATCGTATTGGGCCCGGAGGGCATCTGTCCCACCGCGTTGCGCGCCTCAAACAGACGCCCGAAGGCATTGCGCAGCGCCGTCAACTCCTCCGACTCCCGCACGGACAAAGACTCGACGCCGCCTTCCTTTTCTATTCGGGCGTGGATCTCACGAACCACGTCTTGAACGTTCATGCTGTTCGCCTCTTCCCGCGACAAATCCAGTTTGTTCTTCGCCCACGCCGTGCCGTCGCTCGCGCCTTGAATCTGGATTTCGTGTGACGCTGAGGGAACGTCCACGCCGATCCGCCGCGGCGAACCGGGACGGCTTCGCCCAATGCGCATGCGCACCTCGTGCCAGCCGGGCGTGAGCCCCGGTGGCAGTTTGAAATTGGTTTGCCACACGTTTTCGCGTGCCAAAGCGGCATAAATCGGGCGTACGCCATACCCACCCACCTCCGGCCGAACATCATCCAAGCCAAGGCTCTGGCCCTTCCAATGGAACCAGGCGCTAACCAATTCGTCGCGGGACGAATCGAAATTAACGCCTCCATTCAGGTTGTGCGTGGCCTCTAACAACTCGGGTCCCTCCGGGGCATCCGCCGCCGGAGGCTCCCAATGGCGATAGCAAGCCAGAGACGCGCCATTCTCCAAAACGCTCTGTAACTCCACCCGCGCGAAACCGGCGGTGCGGCAGAACGCCCGCAAGCATGCCAGACTCGGCCCCACCCAGTTGTCCGTCTGCCCGCCGAATTCGTCGGTCTCGTAGAACTCCATCACGGGCCGCTGATCGACGTTCTCGCCGGGCCGATGCTTCTCGCGCAGGACAAACGAATCCACCGCCGCCATCTCCGCGGTCAGAGCGCACACTCGCTCCAGCGCCACCAAGGGATGCTTCAAGTGATACAGCACGCCCATGAACAGCACGATGTCGAAACGCCCCACGCGCTCCGGCGTAAGCTCATACATGTCGATTTGCCGATATTCCACGCGCGAGTTCAGCATGCCGTGGACCTGGTGAAACCGCGGATTGTCCCAATTGTCAATGGCCAACACTTCCGCGCCCCGCCGTTCCATCTCAAAGGCGTACCATCCATCCCAGGTTCCGATGTCCAGCACGCGCTTGCCACGCAGGTCCTTAGGTACAGGAAATTGTTCGATGCGGTTCTTCAGGCCCGGCAGATCGCAAACGCCCTGGATGACGGTGCCATCGGGCAGTTCAAAGCTGTGCCACCAGCCGCGCTCCACCCATTCAGCGCGCCATTGACGGACCAAATCGAAGCGGGTCAACTCGTTCTTGGCGGACATTGTGTCAGCTGAAGGCAGCAGAAACCCGGCGAGCCGGCGCGTACGCCAACCTTAGTTGCGCGCCTCTCCATCGCGGCACTTCGAACTGCTCTCGGTTTTCGGGGGTTAGACACGACCTTCTCAAAAAGAATAGCAGCTTGGCGAAAATTAGCGAAAGCGCATCTGCTCCCATATGTTGGCGCTGGCGCGCTTTACAATCGCCCGGGGCCCCTTACAATCTATGGATGGACCACCACACGGTTGCCGCCATCAGCATCGCGGGCAGTTGTCTGGATGTGCTCGGCAGCCTGTATCTCGCCTACGACTTGCTGGGTGGTCCACACGGTCCTCTGAGGCTGCTAACTCGCGCGGTGACCTATTCGATTTTGTTTGGTCTCGGGTATGGACTCGGGCTGGGCCTGGTGTTCGGCGTAGCCTCAGGCCTGGCGATCGGAGTGACCTTTGCCCTTGAACTGAATAGGACATCGCGGCGCCAGGACCATTATTCGCTGCCGTGGGAAGCATTGTTCAGCGCGATTCGTGCGGCAGCCTTTAGCGCGGCGCTGTATCCTCAAGTGGGGCTTCGCTTCGCGATCGTATACGCTGCTCTGCTGACCGTCGGACAAGTGGCCGCTTACGTACGAGGCGTCCGGCCGTCGATGCGGTACATACCTTCTAGCTTGCCCAACTCCAATCGTGTACTTTTAGTGACCGCGGTATTACGAACCGTCGGCTATATCGCCGCGGCAATGGCTTGCAGTGTGTTCGTGCGCCACCTGGACCATCCTTGGCTGTTCTCCGCAAGGCTCGGAATAGTAACCGGATTGGTAACGGGCGTCGGCATGGCGTTCAGTCCGCACGTGGAATACTACGCGGACAATTTGCCGCAGCGGCGGATGGGAGTGGTGGGAGTGGCGCTCATGTTTTGCGGATTCGCGCTGCAATCGCTGCAGTATTGGCTTACGATATTCGACGTTCATATTACTTGATCCCGCCGCAGCTCCGTTATCCTGGACTCATGCCGCTCCTTGGCGACCTTGTCCACGCCGCGCGCGGCCTTCGCCAATCCCCCGCTCTGGCCGCCATCGCCATCGTATCGCTCGCACTCGGCATCGGCGCCAACGTCACCATCTACAGCATTGTTCGGGAGATGATCTTCGACGATATCAGCGCCCGCCAACCGGACCGCCTGGCCCGCATCGACGCGCAAATCACGTATGCCCAGTACCGCGATCTTCGCGGCACCGGAGCCTTCCAGGATCTCGCGTTTGAAACCGGCCTGGGCAATTTGAACTGGGACAACGGTTCACACAGCGAAGTCGCCTGGCAGATGTCCACCAGCGCCAATTTCTTCGACGTGCTCGGCGTCGGCGCGGTACTCGGCAGCGTGTATTCGCAGGGCGACGAAGGCCGCCCTGTCGCGGTGCTGAGCGACGGTTTCTGGCGTAAGCGACTGCACGCCGATCCCAACATCATTGGCCACGCCCTCCAGTTCAACGACCGGCTTTATACGATTCTGGGTGTGCTTCCGCCGGACTACCGCAGCGTTATGGGCCATGGCGTTTCCCCGGAAGTGTATCGATTGGCCCGCACGGATTCCCCTTACTGCCGGGCTTTTGGACGATTGCGTCAGGGATTCACACGGGAACAGACGCGCCAGGCGCTAGCCGCCACTGCACTGATCGTCGGTAGCCACGAGTTCGTGAAGCAAGTCTCTATCCTGAGGCCCATGGCCGGAATCGCGGCGCATGAGAACAGCACCGGCGACGATCGGCGCTACTTCGTATTTTTTGCGACCCTGCTCGGCACGGCTGTGATGCTCTCGCTCATCGCCTGCTTCAACGTCGCCGGATTGCTGCTGGCACGTGCCGTGTCGCGTCAGCGTGAACTGGCAATTCGCAAGGCGCTCGGCGCCAACCGTTTTCAAGTGGCACGCCACCTTCTCGCCGAAGGATTGGTACTCGTAGTTCTGGGCGCTGGCGCCGGCCTCATTGTCGACGCTCTCCTACGCAGTCAGCTCAGCTACGTCCGCTGGCCGTCGGCCTACAATCTTCCCTTCGAGTTCCATTTCCAGAGTGACCGCGGCCTGTTTCTCTACGCGCTCGCCGTCGCCTCCACCGCGCTTTTGGTCTCTTCGCTGCTCCCCTCATTACGCGGCTCCAAGGTCGATCTCAATCTCGCGATGAAGCAGGGCGAGCCGGCCTTCTCCATCCGGCGCTGGGGCTTGCGCAACACTTTCGTGGCCATGCAACTCGCGTTATCGATGGTCCTGCTGACGCTCGGCGCTTTGTTTTTCCGCAGCTTCCTGCAGGTGGCTGACGTCAATCCCAGGTTTGACGTCTCGCACACCGTGATCGCGATAGTCTCCTCACCCGAGGTGCATCGGGGTGAGAAAGGCTGGAATTGGCGCGACGGATTGGTTCAACGCGTGAAAGAAGTCCCCGGCGTGACCGGCGTTACTTCCATTGGCACCTTGCCGTTCATGGGAGAGCTGCCGCGGGACTCGATACGCCGGAAGGGCGATCAAATTTCCATGGTCCGCGACGCGTATGAAGTAGGCGCGGGCGAACAATTTTGTCATACTCTCGGAATCTCCGTCCTGCGCGGCCGCGATTTCGAAATCGCCGACCGCTCGCGCCGGCCGACACCCACGCTCGTGAATCAAACGCTCGCGCGGCAATTGTTCGGCGATGCCGATCCCATCGGCGCCCAGATCGTGGCCGGTCGCGAGAATGAGCGCGTCCTTCAGATCGTCGGTGTCACCGCGGACGCCAAAATGCGCACGCTCGGCGAGGATCGTGCCCCCGTCTTTTTTACCCCGTTCGCAGATTCGCAACTGATCGTTCGCGTCTCGGGCACTGCAACCCAATGGATCAAGCGCTTGCGAAACGCGCTCATCGAAATGGATCCGGCCTCCGCCATCGATGTCCGCCCATTATCCGACGCTGCCGCGGGCGCCATCTTTCCCATGCGCGTGGCCGCCGGCTTTGTGGGATCGCTCAGCGCGCTCGGCCTGCTGCTCGTACTCACCGGCCTCTACAGCTCGGTTTCTTACGCGACACGCAGGAGAACGCGTGAAATGGCGATTCGTGCCGCCATTGGAGCCACTCGCTCAAATATTCTTTGGGTCGCCATTCGCGATGCCGTTGCGGTTCTGGGGTGCGGAGTAGCCTTCGGTCTTCCACTCGCGATCGCCGCCATTCGCCCGCTGGCAGACATTCTGCCCGACGGTATCAACCCGTGGGATCCGGTCGCATTCTCCGCTGTCTGTGTTCTCTTGCTTGCAACCGGGGCGGGCGCGGCCTTCCTACCCGCCCGGTTGGCTGCTAACGTCGATCCATCCCTCGCGTTAAGGCAGGAATGAGATCCCGCTAGCTAGTTCGCGGCGCCGGACCGGCGTGCTTGACGAGCGGCCTGGTGCGATTGCTGAAGTTTCGCCAGTTGCTGCTGCTGATCGGGCGTCAGGATCTGATAAGCCTTCGCCATCGCCTGGCCTCGGATGGCCGCAAGCTGGCCGACCTCACTGCCTTCGGTGGTCGCCAGTTGCTGGATCTGCGCCGCATTATTGGACTGGATCGCAGCCCGCAGCGACTGCCGCGTCTGCTTCAATTGCTGCCGGATCGGCATCGCCGATTGCCGCGCCTCTTGGAATATCGACTTCCGCTGCGCCTGCTGCGCCGGTGTCAGATTCAGGTAGCTGGACAGGAACGCGCCCATCCGGCCGTGTCTGTGACCTGCGTCGGCGGGCGTAGTCTCGGCCGCAAATAAGCTGGCGGCGCCGAGTGCTGCAACGGCCGTCCAGGCGGCAAATCTGGTTCTAAAGGTACTCATGTGTGTTACTCCTACTTGTTTGGACGAAAGATGGGAGCTATTGTTAAGGTGCTAGCTGTAAAACCCGGTAAAGACTGGTAAAGCATTGCGAAGGTATCCGACTTCCTGTACAGTATTCTGACGGGGTGACTAATGGCCTTTTGCGCAACTTGCGGTGCCGAAGTAAGTGGACGTTTTTGTCAGAAGTGCGGCGCGCCCGTGGGGGCTCCAGGTCCGACGCCCGGAATAACTCCGCCCGTCAATCCAATGCCCCCTCCGCAGATTGCACCTAGCGTGGGAATGACCGACAACCTGGCGGGCGCGCTCTGCTATTTGTTCGGCTTCATCACCGGGATCCTGTTCCTGGTGCTCGCACCCTACAATCAAAACCGCACCATCCGTTTCCATGCGTTCCAATCCATCTTTTTGAACATCGCCTGGGTGGTGCTGTGGATCGTGATAAGGATCATTTTGATCCCGTTCCGCTACATCCCCTTTTTGGGTCTCTTTATCAGCCTTGTTCTTACGTCTGTCCTTGGCCTCGGCGGATTGATCCTCTGGCTCTATATGATGTTCAAGACCTATAACGGCGAGAAGGTCGTCCTGCCGGTCATCGGCCCCATGGCTGACAAGCAAGCCGGCGTTTAATGCGGGTGCCCGGCAGTGTTATAGTACGATTACCCAGATGCTGGTCGAATTCGAATATCGCGGCGACATTGCTTTCCTTCGCCTGGAGGGACGTTTCGCCACTGGTCAGGACTCTCTGTACCTGCACACCAAGGCCGAAGAGCTGAAGGGTTCCGGCTACCAAAAGGTTCTGGTGGATTTCGCGCGTGTCGACTATGTCGACTCCACAGGCATCGGATTCCTGATCGGCATCTACACCAGTGTCAAGAAGAGCCCGCTAGGCCGATTCGCTTTGGCCAACGTGAACCGCCGCGTGCGCGATGTGCTGGAGCTGACACGGCTGGCGCAAATTATCCAGATTTATCCCAGCGAAGCCGCTGCTCTCGAAGCGCTCGGCACTGGAAAGACGTCGGCCTCGCAGGCCAGCTAATCGTTCCCTCAGCCAAAGGTTCCAGTCAAGGCCGGGCCTAATTGTCGCCTGCTGTAACCAACACTGTCTTCGAAACGTTACCAACAAGGTGGTTCTCGCGTGCTGACGGACGACGGCAAGCTGCTGAAGCTGACGCCGAAATAGATTTCAACTGAGGAGAAAAGATGATGAACAATCAACGAGCAGTGCTCTCAGCGGTAATGATTTTGTCGTCCGCTGCAATCGTAATGGGGCAACCCAAAGGACCAGGAGGGCCGCCGCCCCCCCGCCCCGTGCTCTCGGTCACCTCCGATGCGTGGTCTGACGGCGGAGAAGTCCCCATGAAATATTCCGGACGCGGCGACAACAAGTCCCCGGCCTTCGAATTCCACTGGAATCTGGGCCCGAATTCAATCCCTGCGCCGGCAAGCCTGCAAACCTACGCGGTGATTTTCCACGACATTGAAAATTCCACGAATAAAACGGCGGAAGACACGCTCCACTGGTCGGCGTTCAATATTCCCGGCACCGCGAAAGGTTTGCCCGAAGGACTGGGCTCAGGCGATCTGCCCGATGGCACCCGCAACGGCCCGGGAGTCGCGGCGCGACGCGGAACTCCCGGCTATTTCGGACCCGGCGCTGGCCCCGGCCCCATCCATCACTACGTCTTCGAGTTCTATGCGTTGGACACGAAGCTGGATTTGCCGGCCAATACGACACGCGAGGATTTGTTGAAGGCCATGGACGGCCATGTGATCGGCAAGGCGGCGTATGTCGGCCGCTTCCATATGCCGCCCCAATAAATGTCGCGAAAACTTTACTCGACGCGCGGCCGCCCGCCGGCCCTAAGTTGCAAATCAAGTATGGTGCGGTCGATGGTTGGGCAAGGAATGCACAACTTCCTTTACTCAATTACCGATCATTGGCCCTCATAAGGATGCTTGCCTGGGTTTGGGATTGTGCCAACCGCCGTCTGAAGCGATGATGGCGTCAGCCTCTTTCGGCCCCCAAGTGCCGCGCCGGTAGGGACGAACGCGGTGATGCGTTTTTAGCACTGGTTCCACCACGGCCCAGGCGGCTTCGACCGCGTCCTCGCGCGTGAAGAGCGCTCCGTCGCCCGCCATGGCGTCGCCCAGGAGCCGCTCATAGGGCGTTTCTTCTCCCGGTTGGTCTTCGAGCAAGTAGAGTTCCCGTTGCTCGCCGACAAACTCCTTCCCTGCGAGCTTGACGCGGGCGGCGAGGGCGATGTCCGCGCTGGGGGAGAGCCGGAAACGCACGTAGTTTGTTCGGCCGGTCGCTGGTGCTGAATCGGCAAAAAGCCTCTGTGGCGGCGCCTTCAACTCCACCAGGATCTCGGTGGCGGTGTCAGGCAGATATTTGCCGGAGCGCAGGTACCACGGTACTCCCGCCCAGCGCCATGAGTCGATAAAAAGCCGCAGGGCGCAGAAGGTCTCGACGTCGGAGTTCTTCGCAACTCCTGGCTCCTTCCGGTAGCCGGCGTATTGGCCGCGCACCAAGTCGTCGCGATTCAGAGGGCGCATGGCTTGAAACACCTTGGCCTTTTCGGTCTGCACGGCTCCAAAATCCCTGTCAGAAGGTGGCTCCATGGCAAGTAGCGCGACGATCTGAAAGAGATGGTTCTCCACCACGTCCCGCAGACAGCCGGCGCTTTCATAAAAAGGGCCGCGGTCCGCCACGCCAAAATCCTCCGACATGGTTATCTGGACACTGGCCACGAAGTTGCGGTTCCAGATCGGCTCCAGGAAGGAATTGGCGAAGCGGAAATAGAGGATGTTCATGATCGCCTCCTTTCCAAGAAAGTGGTCGATGCGGAAGATTGAATCGTCCGGAAACACCGCACGCGCCACCTGGTTGAGATCCCGGGCCGAAGCAAGGTCACGTCCGAACGGCTTTTCTACAATGACGCGCGCGTTGTGGGCTAACTTCGCTGCACCGAGCTCTTTGATCACCGTTCCGAAAAGCGAGGGCGGGATAGCAAGATAGTACGCCGGTCGCCGAGCCTTATCGAGCGCGTTCTTTATCGCAGCGAACGTGTTCGGGTCTTTATAATCGCCGCTCACGTATTTGAACAAAGACAGAAGCTGATGGAGAGCACGCCGGTTATCAATGCCACCCGATCGCTTTATGCTGTCCGTTATGCGTTTGTGCAGACGCTCCAGATTCCACTTCGGGAGGGCGACGCCGATCACCGGAACCTTGAGATCGCCCCGTTTCACCATCGCGTAGAGGGCCGGGAAGATCATCTTATGGGCGAGATCTCCCGTAACACCGAACAGCACCAGCGCGTCCGAACGAGAGGCGGTCATCAGTTACCTTCTTTCCTGCGGCAGCCTTTTCCGGAGCCGATGCCCGGCTACCTCAAATGTGCCTACAACTTCATACTAAGCAGGTCGATCTCATACCACGCAAGTCCGTGCCGGGCCGAGGGAAGCGCTGGGCTGGTGGGCGTTTCGGCTTTTGCCGCGTCGATCAACGCCTAGCGGCCGATGGAACGGTCGGCTTGACGCGTCTTGTCAAACAATACCTGGAGATCGCCCAACGATTCCGGGGCGCCTTTCGCCAGCTCGGCGGTAATCTTGTCTTGAGAGGCCAATAGGTCTTCGAAAACTTTGCGTCCGTTTTCATCCGGCAGCCGATTCGCAATATCGCGAGCACGCGTAAAAAACTGGTTGCTAGTTGCTGCCGCGAGTCCATAATTCTTCTGGCTGGTCTGAACGAAAGCGAGCCCGGCCAAATCGCGTAGTTCCGCCAGGTCACTCTCCCGTCTCACTGCGGATAATTCGTTCTCCAGGCGATTCACCTTTATATACTGCGGGACGAAGCCGGCCAGGAAGGCGACGATCAGAAGGATGATTACGAGGATGATCCGGTTCTTCATGGGCACAAACCTTTCAGACGCTCAGCACCGGGATGTGCGATTCCCGAATGATCCCATAACCGTTGCCGTTGTCCCCCAGGTGGCTTCGCCCAGGAATGTGTCCGATGACCAGCACGTCGGCCTTCGTTCGCTCCGCCGCTCGGTTCAACAGCTCCGGGACATTGCCGCTATCGATGATAACCTCGGCCTTCGTGCCTACGTCCTGCTGAAGCTTGGCGATCTCTTCGGTGGCGAAGCTGACGATCTTCTCCTTCCACACAGGATCGACGTGGGATCCTCCGGGGCCGTAGATTTCCACACTCGATGTGATGTGGACAAGCGTCAGGGTGGCGTCAACGGCAGCGGCCATCTCGGCGGCAAGCGACGCGGTGTGGCGGCTGTGCGGGTTCAAATCCACCGAACACAGGACGCGGCGAATCGAGAACTCGCGCACCGGCGTCTCCTCCAGGTGAGCGCCGGTCCAGACCGAGCAATGGCTTTCGTGCAGTACCTTCGCTGTCACTGAGCCCAGCAGAAAGCGATACAGGCCGCCTTCGCCACGGGTCGGCATCACGATCAGGTCGACGTTCTGGTCGCGAGCCGTCTTCACGATTTCGTCGGCCGGGTCGCCTCTGAGTAGTAAGCGTGTCACTACTATCCCGTCGAGCTCCGGCCTTAGCGCCTGGTCCAGATCCTTCTGAGCCTGTTGAACGATGTGCGCATGCAAATCCCGCGCGGTGATCTCGTGTCCGCTCTCCAGGATGCCTGCGGGATAGCTAAGAGGTGTCACCACGTGCAGCAAGATCACCTCGGAATGAAAGCGGCGCGCCAACCACGCGGCTTGGTGCACAACGTAGCGGGAAGTATCCGCGAGCGCGCTGGGAAGAAGAATCCTACGAATGCTCAGCATATCGAACCGTCATTTTCGTGTCGGTGTCTACTGTACTATAAGGTAACCAAGTCAAAGCGACGTCAAGAACAGCCATCCAGAATCCCCTAAAATTGAGCTTGCGGCCCTCTTCGGATGGCCGTGAAAGAGGATGACGTGGCCGACGGGTGCGACCACCGTTGAGGAAAGCTATGATTGCATTCGATGCGGCGCATCGAGCCGTTCATTATCCGCCCGATCGGCGTTTTCGGGTCTGGATCAAACCCTCTTTCTTCGCTATTGCTGCCTGTCTAATGTTGCTGCCGTTGCTAGTGGCCTGGGGACAAGCCGCTTCCCTCGGATTGCCGCACATTCCGCCCGTACCTCAATTTGATGAATCATCGCCGTTCGGGCCGCACGGCTTTCCACTGTGGGTGCGCTACTGTCATTTCCTTAACTTTCTCTTCTTGATGATGCTGATCCGCAGTGGTCTTTCCATTCTTTTCGATCATCCGCGGCTCTATTTCAATGACGGTTGCACGCCCGGAACCGAGTGGATTCGATTCACGCCCTTAGCGGTCCCAACCGACCGCCTGTGGACGGCAAAGGACGATGGACGCTACATTTCCCCCCTGTTCGCATTACCAGGCTATCGCCATACCGTGGGAGTGGCGCGCTCCTGGCACTTCATCGACGTCTACGGATTCATAATCACCGGCGTCATTTTTATCACGTTGCTTTTTGCAACGGAACAATGGAGAAGGCTGGTTCCAACTTCTTCGGTGGTGCTGACACAGGCGTGGAGCACGTTCGTCGACTATGCAAATTTCCACTTTCCGCCAGAACCCAACGGGTTCTACGGATACAACGCGCTTCAGCAGCTTGTCTATTTCGCCATGGTCTTCGTGTTCGGGCCCCTATCTATTCTGACCGGGATCTCAATGTCCCCGGCGCTTGTGAATCGTTTTGCATGGTTCCCGCGGATGTTTGGTGGAAGGCAGTCGTCCCGGTCCATCCACTTCCTCCTGATGACGGGTTACCTGGGGTTCATCGTCGCTCATGTCACGCTCGTGGTATTAACTGGCTTTGCACGAAATATGAATCACATCGTCCTTGGGACCGACGATCAGAGCCGTCTCGGGATGATCCTTGGCTTTGTCGGCATTGCGCTGGTTATGGGTTCCTGGATAGCGGCACACTATGTTTCATGGAACTTCCCCCGCATGCTCCAAAACATCCAAAAGGCGTTGTCGCAACCTTTACGGGTTGCCACGCTGAACCGGCTTGCACCGAGCCAACGATATACGAAGGACCAGATCTCGCCTTACTTCTGGGCGAACGGAACGATGCCCGAACGCGAGGATTGGAAACACCTGGTAGCCACTGGCTTCCATGACTATAAGTTGAAGATCGGCGGTCTGGTCGAGCGGCCAGTAGAGCTTTCGCTCCCGGAACTGGAAGGCCTCGGGAGAGCCGAGTTCATTACGATGCACCATTGCATCCAGGGTTGGTCGGGAATAGCGCAGTGGACCGGAGTTCCCATGAAAGACCTTATCGACCTGGTCAGACCGAAGCCGTCGGCAAAAGCAGTTGCCTTCTTTTCTTTTGGTGGCTCTCTTTATGGAGGCGGGTACTACGATACGCAGAGCCTGGAAAACGTTTTGAAGCCGGAATGTCTGCTTGCTTTGGAAATGAACGGAGCCCCGCTTCCAGCCGTATATGGTGCTCCACTGCGGCTAAGGGTAGAAAATCAACTGGGCTATAAAATGGTCAAGTGGATCGAACGGATCGAATTTATCGAATCCGAAAAACAGGTGGGCAAGGGAGAGGGCGGCACGAACGAAGACGATGAATATTTCGATTTGCTGCCGAACATCTGATGGGTCCAGTTACGCCCATTCGATGACTTCCTTGATTGCTTCGGGCTGGTGCTGATCTTTTAGCCCCGCAAATTGATCCGGCGAATAGCGATTTGTGATCAGACCTTGAATTTGAGCGCCCCACATTCACGCTGCCCAGCATGACCTGATTATCCAGCACCAACTGCCGGATCAATTCTGCGCCGGGAATTCCAGGCTTGGCGTTTTTCGATAGCCCACGATAGGCCATCGCATTCGACGCGATCGCGGCCGAAGAGAGCCGCCTCTTCAGCTATTGCAGATCAGCACGGGCGGAGGCGGTTGCGGGGCCCGCCGCCAAGGTGCCAGCGGCCGCAATGGGTTCGCTGATCTTGTATCCCAGATCGCGCGAAAGCATGGTGTGTTCTCCGAGTATCCGGACATTGGCAGTGGATTCCGAAGTCGTCTGCAGCCACATTCCGCCAACATTGGCGTAGACCAGCGCAATACGCACATCCCGGAGCCACCGCGAAATGGCCTTCGCGGGTTCACCTTCGGCGCGGTGAAGCAGGTAAGTTTTGGTATCCACCCAAATCTTCCCCCGCAGCAGGTTTTTTTCTTTGCGGAGAGGAAGTAGCTCCAGCACGTAGCACCATTCGCCGCCCATATCCTCTTCACCGATATAACGGAAATCATAATTAGCGGTAGAAATCTCGGTGGAGCTGTAATTCCTTACGAGTTCCATTTCGTGTTCCAACATTTGGCGAACGATCTTCTCGCCCATACCTTTACCGCTCACATCCTCTATCGCAAAGTGCTTTACGTTCGGGGGAACAAAGGTTACATCGGCAATGACCTCGGACTCGGCGGAGTTTTCTTTGCCGGACAGCCGGTAATCTCGGGTAACCGTATAAGGACGAAGGCTGGCCCGATTTTCAGCCCGCGCTTGCTCCATATGAGTCAGGATGGCTTCGACGGTAGGGACGGTATTTTCGCTCTGAGACTGAGCATATGCGACCCCAGCTAGGGAGAGGAAGACCAAGCACGAAACTCGTTGAAATGCATCCACGGGGTAACTTCGCCTTAAAGAATCACTCTCGGGCTGGCCACCGCGACCGAGCCTCGACGACCATTCCCGGAGTGTTCATCGTACATGGCCCCAGAAGCAAGCTAGAGGCCGCTCGCCGGGACCACTCAATCGACGAGGCTGGGTGAAGCGTAATACAGCGGGATGGCGATTCCGCCGAGCATCACTTGCGCATCACTTAACTGCAACGGATAGGAACCTTCGAGGTGTGACCATAGGAGGTCGGCTGACGATATATGGTTAGATCCTTGCCGTTTCATTTTTGGGGCCGACAGTCGCTCGGATTAGCAAGTGGAATTCTGCCCGCACCGACTTGAACGGCCACAGACGTGCCGAATCCTCAAAGTGGCCGAGGTCCGTTTCGCTGGCCAACCCGCAGCGATAGTGGACTGAGCAAAACGGCGCTCGGGCTCCAAGACGAAAGAGAAGGGATCAATATCTATGACGATAAACTCAAAACACTGTACCTGGGTTCTAGCGGTAGCGATGGGTATGGCTATTAGTGGAGGCGCGGTCCAGGCCGTGGCGGCTCCATTCTTCCAGGACCAGAACCACGATCAGGACTACTCGAAGAACAAAAGATACCAACAAGGCATCCGCGACGGCCAGAGTGACCATGCGCATAATCTGGACCACAGCAAGAAGAGACACTTCAAAAAAGACGAAGACCAGAAAGCGTATGAGTATGGTTATCAGAAAGGCCACGGCAGTTGAGCTAACCACGCTTGGCAGACGACTTGCGGAAGGGTTTCATAGATCGCAAATCGCACTCTTTCGCGACTGAATCTTGGGATGTACTTCGAACATGCGGCTGTTTTTCGCCGAGCGGAAACAAAGGCCCAGTGAAGTGCATCCCCTCTCACGAGGTTATTAAAATGAGTTCGGCAATTCAGTCTACGAGGAGAGGAGTCCTTCGGCGTTGGATCTTCGTCGGTGCGGCGCTCGCGGTGCTGGGGGTGGCGTCCGGCGCTATTCTGCTCGCGCTCAACTGGCCTTTCACTCAAGCGGCTGTCACAAAGGCCTTACAGGATCGCTTCGCCAGAGACGTGAAGATTCGCAAGTTCCGGAGCACCTACTTCCCGCCGGGGTGCGTGGCCGAGGGTATCGAGTTCCTGCACCGTAAACGGAAGGATCTGCCGCCACTCATCACGGTACAAACTCTGACCATTCGCACCGGTTATAGCGGCTTGCTAAGAATTCACAAGTTGGTCAATGACGTTCAGGTGGCCGGGTTGCATGTGCTGGTGCCGCCCAAGAATCCTGACTCCGCACGCCAAACTTTCCCGCTAACCAATAGCACGTCCGGCAAGACTCTGACGATTGGCGAAATCACCACCGATGACGCTGTTTTGGAGTTCATCTCCGAGCAACCGGCAGAGGACCGGTTCACCCTCAGAATCGATCATTTGACTTTAGATCATGTAGGGGAGAGCGACCCCGTCGCGTTCCATGCGCGCTTCAGCAACACTGAACCACCCGGGGAGATCCGCTCAGATGGACGGTTTGGTCCCTGGAACGACGACGATCCGGCCAGCACTGAACTTTCGGGTTCGTACACCTATGAACACGCAAAACTCGGGGTGTTCGAAGGCATCGCCGGAACTTTATCCTCGCAAGGGAAATTCAGCGGCACAGTGGGCCACATCAATGCCGAAGGGAACTTTGACGTGCCCGATTTCAAGGTCTCCGGTAGCGCCCACGAGATTCATCTGGCCTCGAATTTTCATGCCGTGGTCGACGGCACCAACGGAGACACTTATCTCACCCGCGTAGAATCGCATTTCGGAAGAACCACGGTGATTTCGCAGGGCGACGTAAAAGGCCATCCGGGCCAGCACGGGAAAACGGTGATGCTGACCATGAGTATTAGCCAAGGTCGCATTGAGGACCTATTACGCCTCTTCACGGGATCGGCGAAGCCTGCGGAGACGGGCGATGTTCGATTGCAGACGAAAGTGGAATTGCCGCCCGGGCCAGAGTCATTCTTAAGACGGCTCCGCCTGGATGGAGGACTCGGAATCGGCAGCGGCCGCTTTACCGACCCTAAAGTCCAGGAACCGGTAAACCGTCTCGCCGAAAGCGCGCGCGGTGAGACCAAGGACCAAGAGGAAGTGGATGCGGCGACTGTGCTTTCGAATCTGAAGGGCCACTTTTCGGCGAACGGCGGGATTGCCAAGCTTACTAAGATCTCCTTCACCGAGCCCGGAACGCTTGCGGAAATCGACGGTACGTACAATCTCGTCAATAAGAAACTGAATCTGCTGGGTGTGCTCCATACCAGCGGAAAGCTGGCCGACACGACGTCAGGTTTCAAGTCTGCGGTATTGAAGGCGCTTGGTCCGTTTATTAAGAAGAAATCCATCACCGTGGTGCCTTTTGTGATTACGGGCACTTCGAGTGATCCCTCGTTCGCTTTAGATCTCGATGCGAAACGCTAGCGGAGGCCTGTCGACACCCGTGAAACACGATCTACCTTCAGCGGGGCTCGCCACGCGGCCTGAGCTTCGCGGCGCCGCGGGGGCCATTGTCCTGTTCGGAACCATCGCAGCGCTATACTTTGCGCGCGAGATTTTAATTCCATTCGCATTTGCTCTCACTCTGACGTTTCTGTTAACTCCGGTGGTGGCGCTTCTCCAGAGACTTCATACGGGCCGCGTCGTATCCGTTCTCACTACCCTCCTGGTTTCGATCGCGGTGGCTGGCAGCATGGGCTGGATCATCGCGGGCCAGTTGGTCGACGTCGCCAATCAGCTTCCTCTCTACCGCCAGAACATTCGGGCAAAGATTGAAGCGTTTCACCTCCCGGTATCCGGGCAGCTAGGGCAAGCTTCCGCCAGCGTGAAAGAGATCGTGGGAGAGCTAACCGGTCCGGCTGGGACGTCACCGGCGCCGGCTTTGCGGGGTCAGAATCCAAAGCAGCTTAAGCCTCCTTCGCCTACGTCTCCCGTACCCGTTCGAATGGTCCCATCCCCAACAAGCGGGTGGACCAGCTTTCGCGATCTGGGGGGGCCCATTCTTGCGCCTATCGGACGAGCAGGAATTGTCTTCATCTTTGCGGTCTTCATGCTGCTGAAGAGGGAAGATTTGAGGAACCGTCTTCTGCGCCTGGCAGGACTCGGCCAGTTAAACGTAATGACGCAAGCGCTTGACGATGCGGCAGGCCGCGTCAGCCGATACATCCTGATGCAGTTCCTGGTCAATGCGGGCTTTGGAACTCTATTTGGTCTTGGTCTTTACTTGATTGGTGTACCGAATCCGGTGCTTTGGGGAGTGCTCGCCGGCATCCTGCGGATTGTCCCGTACGTAGGAACGCTGGTTGCCGCGACATTACCCTTCGCGCTCTCGTTGGCCGTTTTCGATGGATGGTTCAGGCCACTGCTGGTGTTCCTGCTGGTTGCGGGACTCGAATTGATTATTGCCAACTTCGTCGAACCGTGGCTTTACGGCGCCCAAGTGGGAATCTCTTCCCTGGCGCTGCTTGTAACCGCCGTTTTTTGGACCGTTCTGTGGGGACCAGCGGGCTTGATCCTCTCAACTCCTCTGACGGTTTGCCTCGTGGTTCTGGGGCGCTACGTTCCGCAACTATCTTTCTTGCATATCCTGCTGGGAGATGAACCTGTCCTCGCTGCCGAGGCCCAGCTCTACCAGCGGTTACTCGCGATGGATCAACTGGAGGCACATGGCATTGTTAACCAGTTTCTCAAGGGAAGACCTTTGGTCGAGTTGTACGATTCGGTGCTGATCCCGGCGTTGAGCATGGCCGAACAGGACCGGCACAAAGGAGCAATTGACGCGGTCCGAGAAGAGTTTCTGTTTCTTAGCATCAACGAAATGATCGCCGAATTTTCCGAGTACCAATCGCAAGATACCGCAGCCGAACAACCCCCAGCGCCGATGGAGGATGCCGCAGACCATCTTGACGCCAGGATCTTCTGTGTTGCCGCCCATGATCGCGCCGATGAGATTACCGCCGCGATGCTCGCTCAGTTGCTGGAGCAAAAGGGGCTCGCCGCTTTGGCCTTTCCCCTGGACGGGCCTTCCCTCCACGAATTATTCGTGTCGATTGACGCCAAGCGGAGCGACATAGTCTGCATCTCGGCGCTGCCACCGTACGCGTTCGCTCCAGCACGGGCCATGTGCAAACAGGTCCGGGAACGGTTCCCAAAACTCAAAGTGGTAGTCTGCGTCTGGGGATTCAGCGGCGACACGCAAAAAGCCAAGGCCCGTTTCGAGCGAGTTCAACCCGATCGGCTGTCCACCAATCTCGCGGAGGCCATGCAGCATGTTGAGGAACTACTTCTCCCCAAGTCGAAGGTTGCGCCGCAGGTTGCATAGAGGCTTCTCCTACGCCACCGTACCGAATAATGCGCCAACTCCCGCGGTTATTGCCATTGCTAGTGCGCCCCAGAACGTAACGCGTATCGCACCGGCGGTAACGCGCGCGCCGCCAACGTGCGCAGCCAACCCTCCAAGAAGCGCGAGGAAGAACAGCGAAGTCCCAGAAACGAAGTAAATCAGACTCGCCACCGGAGCAATGGCGGTGACCAAGAGAGGCATCGCCGCTCCGACACCGAAGCTGGCAGCCGACGCCAACGCAGCCTGAATCGGGCGCGCCCGGAGAGTCTGGGAGATACCAAGTTCGTCGCGGGCATGGGCGCCCAGCGCGTCCTGAGCCATCAACTGCTGGGCGACCTGTTTCGCGAGCGAAGGATCTAGCCCGCGAGCGACGTAAATCGCTGCTAGCTCCTTGTGCTCGCCCTTGTCGTCTGCTTTGAGTTCCTTCCTCTCAAGCTCAATTTCGGCGTGTTCGGTGTCTGCCTGAGAGTGCACCGACACGTACTCACCGGCGGCCATCGACATGGCGCCGGCCACTAAGCCTGCGATTCCAGCGATCAGCACGTTGTTGTGGGTCCCGTGCGCGGCTGCGACGCCGAGCACAAGACTCGCCGTGGACAGGATGCCGTCGTTCGCGCCCAATACAGCCGCTCGTAGCCAGCCTATGCGGTCTGTGCGGTGTTGTTCGCCGGCACTTGAAGTCATCCCTTGTGCTCCTTGACAGATTCGCTCGCGTACGCGCGTTCATGTGACGACCAGGGCTAGGGCCGCTACGCTCATCACGCCGTGCATATCCATCCCAACGCTTTCGCCACGCGGCCATTTGTCCGCCCAAGCATTACCTTCTTATCGCTCCTAAGCACCACCACCAAAACGACCAGCGGTGGAGCGTGCATGCCATTCACTACGGCCGACCAGAATAGCATCTTCACCGCATTCAGCCGCGCGAAATCTAGGGCGAGTCCCACCACCATCGCTGCCGCGATGACGAGGCAGACGCGATGCCTTGGGCCTGCCCGCGCTTAAATTGAAAGTCCACTTCGCCAGTTGTTGTGACGACTTGATTGTCGATAGCGTGGCTCTTCTCGAAATAGCAGGGCAGATGGGTCCGCAATGCGGATCGGCGGGCCAGGCTGTCAGTCCGATTGTGTGATCTCGCTGCGCGGCCACTCAATGACTTCGCCTCGCGAGCGGACGGGCGGCTTACCAGACCTTCTCATGGTGCGGAATTGATACCGCTCAAACGACGCAGCGAAATCGAACGGTCTGCGGCGAACCACCCAGCCGGCCGCAAACAGCTGAAGAGGAATTCCATCGAGCAGCAAAGGCCACTCAATGCTCATTTCCAGGTATAATCCGACGCTGATTTCGTGTTGTGCGACGATGTGCGTTGAGGCGACTAAGACGCCACCGCTGCTCACGTTCACCGCACGGCCCGCGCCGGAGAAAAGAGACCCCGAGATGGAGCGGAAGCGAACGCTCAAGTCCAGCGGATAACGAACCGTTGCCCGGCGTTCCGCCAGAATACGCCGGTGCGAACCTCCCGCGACGTGGAGGTCCCCCGGGAACGATGAGATTCCGCGTGATGAACGAGGCATCGGTCTAAGCGCAAGCCCCTATGGCGCGGCCCTCGGCTCGGATCGGTTCACAAATCGGAGTGCACCGGGCCAACAGGTCCACTTCGAAGATATTGTACAGCCGTTTATCGAGCATAACCTCGAAACCTCCAGGCAAACAGGAAGATAGCCCGATGACGCGAAGCCTCACTCCGTATGGCAGAAAAACAATCTGTCCTTTTCCAGCTTTATCGAAATGAACAGCTACGAAGGATGTTTTTGTACGGTACGCTGGGTTGGCATCAGCTCCGCTCTTTTCGGTGGAGGCGCTTACAATTCTCGTTGTCGATAATGCAGCCGCTGTTGTCATGGTCGGATCTGCCTTTCCAAGGTTTAGTACGGGCATCCGCAGGGCTACGCCGCGGAGTGGTTTCTTTCCGAGCGAGGATTCGTATTCAGCACTCGGGTGACTTTGTCGAGCAGTTCATCGGGACGAAAAGGTTTCGCGACACATTCCAATCCCCGATAATCGCACCCGGAGTCTCCGGACATAAAGAGAACTGGCAAGCTCTGATCCATGCCCAGAACGCGATCAGCCAGTTCGAGGCCACTAATGTTTGGCATCACTACGTCGGTGAGGAGAAGCACTATCCTAGATTGATGCTCTTCATAAAACCGGAGACCCTCTTGTCCGTCGGCCGCCGTGACCACGGTCCATCCGGCGGTCTCCAAGAACCGTTTTGCAAACGAACGAATCTCGAGGTTATCATCCACTACCAAAATTGTTCCGCATCGTGAGTCGCTTGACATGGCTTGCGCCTCCTTTTCGCGGGATCTCGGTACACTCTGAGCCGAACGGCCCGAGGACACATCCGCACCAACACCTACAGCAAGGTGGTTGACCAAGTATCTAGGATTCGCCGCAGCCCAGTCTGTTCAATACTGCACACTACACCGGGACAATATCTAACTTATTGACGAATAATAGCTTATAATTCTTACAACTCTGTTTTCTGGCGCGCTTCGTCGCTGTATACTCGATTTAAGATAGATGAAGAAGCGTTCGAGCAAGCCGAAGCTCCCGTCGAAGTTCGATCCGAAGGTGTTTCTGGCCGAAGTCGGTAGAGGTAGAAACCAGACACACTACGAGAAGAACCAGAGAGTGTTCTCTCAAGGTGACGCGGCTCGGGCCATCTTCTATATCCAAAAGGGCAAGATCAAGCTCACGGTCGTTTCCAAGGACGGCAAGGAAGCGGTGGTTGCTATTCTAGGCGCCGGCGACTTCTTTGGTGAAGGATGCCTGGCTGGCCAGTCTGTGCGCATGGCCACCGCAACTACCATGTCAGAGTGTTCGATCATGCAGCTTGATAAAGCGGGCGTGATCCGGCTCCTTCATGAACAGCCGGCGTTTTCCGAGCTGTTGCTTCATCATTTGCTCTCCCGCAACATCCGGATTGAGGAGGATCTGGTGGACCAGCTCTTTAACTCCAGCGAAAAGCGGCTGGCGAGGGTACTCCTCCTACTAGCCAATTTCGGGAAGGATGGCAAGCCCGAGGCGGTGATTCCAAAGATCAGCCAGGAGACATTGGCTGAGATCGTTGGCACTACCCGCTCGCGAGTTAGCTTGTTCATGAACCGGTTTCGCAAAATGGGCTTTATCCATTACAACGGCGGCCTGGAAGTCCACAGTTCGCTGCTCAATGTCATCCTACACGACTAATCGGCTGTTCTTTAAGCCCGCTCCTAGGCTCTCCAAATCTGGTGGGTTCGCAGACCCTCCCGCCCTCCACCCTCGAAGGGCCCCCCGAGTGCTGTCTCCCTAGACAGGAAGGGCGCGAAACGTGGATCAGAGACATTCAAACTTGCTGTCGGAGTTGAGATACGCAATGGACGAGGCCTTCGGGAAGTCCGAACGTGTAGTAGCGGCGATTGTGGCCCTACAACACGCTGGACAAGCCGTAAAGATCGCAATCCACACTGCGCTCGAAAATATTCGGGTTCCCGCCGCACGCTTCCTCGCCGAAGAGGCGGATTCCGGGGGAATGCTGACGCTGAATGCAACAGACATGCTGTTCCTTCGGGATTTGAAGATCAGCGTCGAAACCGGGGTAGCCGAACGATAGCGCTATGGGGAATGTGGAATCCTGAAACATCTATCCAGCAATGAGCACTTTTGAACAGACCCAACGCCTTCGAAAATGTCTACTATTAGTTGTCTTTGAGTGAACTGCGAAGTCCGCGAGCTCATTGGTCCTTAGGTGACGCACCTTTCCAAAGCCGGGCCTATCGGAGAGTAGCTTAATTGATTACCTCCGGTCCCGGCTTCCTTTTATCTGCCGATTTCCTGCCAGCAGGGTAGCGTACCGGTAGCTTCATACCAGGGCAAACTCAGGAGCCATGTTCGGACTCCCATGCCTCTAGGTTCCTGCGTTGAAGGAATTGTTCGAGTTTTTGAATTTGATCGGGTGAAAGCCGTAAGAGTTCGTCATTGAGGCTACCGTCGAACTCCCCAGCCTTCAGTTTCTTCAGAAATGCTTCGGCATCCCAATCCATCTGGAGTGAGACCCCGCAAGCTGACAATGGTGACCACCAGAGCGGTTGGATCGGTTCTGTCAGTACTATTCCCCCCCTCTTCGGCCGTGTGCCGGTCGAGATCCTCCAGTGCATCTTTGCAAGTTAACGCTACGCCTCAATTGCGGCTGAAACCTGTAGCGTGAGCAGTTTTGAACAGACAGAAACGGAGGCACCATGCATAAATAGAATTTGAGCATTTGATTTACAACGTCTTTGAAACAGACCTAGTTGCCCGATCCATCCCGACTTCAGAGCCGACCCGAGCCAAGTGGCGCACCACGGCGCCTAGGAGACTATGATGGCTGACTGCTACCGATGCGGCGCTCCAACGGAAACGCACAATATAGAGCTTCCGATATGTCCCGCGTGCGCAAACGCCTTGAACACGCAACCCAAACCAATCTCGAATGATGTGCAACTAAGCCTTCCGCACGACTGAAGATTGTGCGCTTGCCGGGCTGCTAATCCATCCAGCAATCCCTTATCCTGGGCGGAGTGGAGTACTTCTTCGCATGCCCGTACTGCTCGGAACAGATATCGATGGTGCTCGACATATCAGTGAAGAGACAGATCTACATCGAAGACTGCGAGGTGTGCTGCCATCCGATCGAGATCCGCTACACCGTGGCCGATGACGAGGTTCGCGAGTTTGAAGCTAGGGCGATCTGACTAGCCATGGCATTTCTGAAAAGCCTGTTGACCGCGCAAAGCATCGCTTCGGCTGTTTCAGCGTCACTCCATTAGTTCCAGGATTCGGTCTGCAAATTGTTCCAACTCGTTATCGCAGTCGACGGCTATATTATGGCCATCCGAATCGACTGCTTTATTCTTCTCTTGGTCGTGTTCTTTAAGAGCCTGGTGGACAGCGAGAACAAACCTCTGCCGGTCAAGTAACATAGTCTCTCCTCCTCAATCTCCTCTTCCGTTCGATGCGGCCGAGCCCGAACTAGGACGGCCGAAAGCTCACCGAAAGAGGATGAGCTCAGGCCTCAAATTTGGAACGTAGTTTCTGCGTGCTCTTCTTTTGCTCGTACTTCATGTACATCCACAGCGCGACGCCAATCACAAGAACAACGCCCACGATGACGATCAACATGGACGGATTGAAGGTGGTAAAACGCATCTGCGTTACCTCCAGTTGCAACACGCTTGAAAACCTGAGCTTCCGATCTCTATGCATGGCAGGTGTTGGTCCAAATAGTCCGCGTGGTGGTGGAATGGCCGCGAGTTGGATCGCCGCCATCTTCTATCTACATGCAGATGGCGATGCTGTAGAGAAGCCTGCTACGATTCTTCGCGATCCCTTTTTGGAGAAGGCGCAATAACCACACTTGGTCACATGACCATATTTCGTTACCAGGCTAAGCTCTCTCAGCGCATCAGTGTCCGCCGTTTCGGCGTTTGGCTGTAAGCCGCCTTAGAATACACCGCTAGGCGGCGTTCGGCCATCTTCATGCCTTAGGAGGAGATTGACGGATGTTGGTATCAAAAGGAGAAATGAAATGCTCGGTTTAGGATTGCTCGGAACCATTATCGTGATTTGTCTGGTCGTTTGGCTCGTCCGCAGGGTGGTGTAACAAACTGCAAACGCGACCTCTGAATTCAGACCGAAAAACGCCCTTGACGCGTCGTGAGCTAGTGGATATCGGTGCGCTTGACCATGCAGAACACACCTTCGCGATGGGATTGGGTCGGTGTTGTTCTCCATGGGTTCAGGGGCGTGCTGGCTTGCACTCAGGTGATGGCGGCTCGCGGAATCCGTGGCAGCCGGGACGCCGCTCTGCGCTGGAGGAGGCCCGTCGCTGGGCTTCTGCTTTGTACAACACTCTTAGCGGCCATTCTCGTTGGGGTTGGTTTCTATCGCATATACCTTGACCGAACCAATCTACCGGACTTGGAACCATTCGTTCGCTTCGACTTCCCTACCATCGGCCACATCTACGATACGAATGGCCAGCCGCTTGTGGAGATGGCCACCGAGCACCGGTGGATCAGCAGGTACGAAGACATCCCGCCGGTGGTTTCTGGCGCCGTCCTCGCCGCCGAGGACAAGAACTTCTACTCGCATAGCGGGGTCGATTATTCAATAATCCCTCGCGTGTTGGGCAAGCTCAGGATTCGAAGTCTTCTGGGGCGCCTGACGAAGTTAGGACGCCGTGACGAAGTGAATAGCTCGCCGATTTTCCCGCAAGGTGGATCCACCATCACTCAACAGCTCGTGCGAGGCTATTTTCTTCAAGCCGTGACAGCTCGAGAAAACAGCAACCAGCTCCGGCACAGCGGGCTCTTAGCTCGCGGCCTATCCTATCTAATCGGCGCGCGAAGCGTCAACATGGTGGTTCGGAAAGTGGAGGAGATCCGACTAGCGCTGTGGCTCGAAAAGGAAATGCGAGACCGTTTCGGTTCGAAACGTCGTGCCAAGGAAGAGATTTTGGCCCGCTACGTCAGCTTGGTCTACATGGGAAACGGTCAGTACGGACTGGCGCGGGCCGCGGATTACTATTTTGGCCGGAGTCTGGCGTCTTTCACCTCCGATGACGCGGACAAGGCAGCGCTGCTGGCAGGCGCCATAAAGTCGGCTCGTTACTACGCGCCCACAGGGAGCGAAATCGAGAGGATCAGGCAGCGTAGAAATCAAGTCCTGGCGCTGATGGTAGCGAACGGGTCAATTGTTCCAGACTTCCTGAGGAGGGCCAAGCAGCGCCCGATCGAGGTCGTCGCCCGACCCAAGGATAAGACGGTCCAATCGACTGCCATTGTTGAGAATGTACTTGAGGAGCTCAAAACCCGCCACCGGGATCTCAGCGCGAAGGACCTGTTTGAGGGGCACCTCCAGGTGTACTCGACGGCAGACGCGGGGGTGCAGCAAATCGTGACCCAGTCGCTGGAGCATGGCCTGTTGCTCTATGAGAAGCGCCACCCCAGTGCCAAAGAATTGATTCAAGGCTCTGTGGTCGTGCTCAAGAACCGCGATGCGAGCATCCTCGCCGAGGCGGGTGGCCGGCAAGTCTACCGAGACCGGGCCGCCTCATACACTGATCTGAACCGCGTCACGAAGTCCCTCCGGCAACCAGGCTCGGCAATGAAACCCATTGTTTATCTTGCTGCGTTTCGGGCAGGAATGCTGAATCTCGATTCTGTGGTTCCCGACGAACCCATCAGCGTTCCTAACGGAACAAACCAAGATGTCAAATGGATCTCCAACTACTATGGTCAGTTCAAGGGCATGATTCCCGCGCGAATGGCGCTGGCGGAATCCAGAAACGCCGTCGCGATTTGGATCGCCGGTGAGATTGGGATTTCGAGCGTCCTTCGGACAGCCCGAAGTCTGGGGATTCAAACGCCGTTGCAGCCATATGCGACCACGGCTTTGGGAGCATCCGAAGTGACCTTGATGGAGCTGGCCAACGCCTACCGTACGATGGCATCCGGCACCCTCGCCCAGCCATATGTAATCCGGAGGATCGTGCACGATTCGGGTCAGGTGCTGGAAGAAAGCGAACACGCATCGTCTCCGGTTCATGTCGAGGGCTTCGCCCTGTTGCTGATTCAGGAAGGCATGCGCGGCGTCGTACGCTTGCCCACCGGCACGGCTCACGCGCTGGACTCCAGCGGTTTCCCCATTGCCGTGATGGGCAAGACCGGAACGACCAATGAATTCCGGGATGCGCTTTTTGTGGGCTCCACTTACGGCCCGACAGGAATTACGATCGCGGTGCGTATCGGTTTTGACGACAATCGCTCCCTCGGAGCAGGAGAGACCGGCGCCCGAGTTGCCCTTCCCGTGTTCAAAGAAATCGCGCTCAGAGTCTACGCCGAAAAGCTGGTCGGGCCTGCGCCGCAGTTTCCAGCCGAAATGGAACAGAGCATCAACGATTACCTGGAAGGTGGCGCTGTGAAAACGATCGCCCAGCGATGAAACCGAGAGCGTTATCTCTGCGCGCGGGATTCATGGCGTACTCAAGCGAGCCCGGTAACGAAATGCGGTCACACGACCAGGCTTGGTCACCACAGGAGCCTCCTAGAAGAGCAGGAAGCACCGCCACGTATCGTTCCAGCACTGGCGAAGCAATTGCACTCAGGTTGAATGAGGATACAATCAGCGATGCCAAAAATCTTAAAGAGTGCGATTGCGGCGGCAGTCCTGACCGCCGGTGTGTGGTGCGTCAGCGTGACCCCGTCCTACGCCAAGCCCGAGTATGCGAAAACAGAGGGGAAAGCTTGCGCCTACTGCCATGTGACATCCGGCAAACCAGAACTGAATGCGGCCGGCGACTACTACGCCGCACACGATCATTCGCTCAAAGGCTACAAGCCCGCCAATTAGGTAAAACCCGACTCACTGCAGGGGCCGGGCCCCGACGGTTCATCAAAAGGCTAAGGGAGGCGGGAGAATTGCCTGTCCCGCATGGTGCGGTCGAACTTGCTCGGTTTCACACTTCCTCCCACTATTAACCAAGCATCTTTTGGACCACTGGTGGCAAGTGGTCGATTCCACAAGGGCACGGCCGATCTGAAAGACGTTGGCGCGTCAGTGTGGTTTCGGAGTGCCCGGAGCAACGGGAGTTCCGTAATATGTGGCAAAGCTGCCACGAGCCAAGCTATTGACTGGAAGCGCGATTGCTCTTAGAACGGCGTAGGAGGGTTAAAATGTCACGAGACGTGACGATAAGGACACTGCACGACGCTCGAGTCGCGATAGACCAGCCGGCTCAGGTCTAACGTGCGCGCGGATTCACAGATGAACATGGCCGGGAAAACCTCAAAGGAGTTTTACAATGCCAACTACTCAAGACCAACTCGGAACACGTCGCCGGGCTGCACTGGCGACACCCAGTGACCTCGGCGCCGAAACCGTCAAAAACATCACCGGGGCACTCAATGCGCTGCTGGCCGATGTATTTACTCTCTATATAAAGACGAAGAACTTTCATTGGCACGTCAGCGGACCGCATTTTCGCGACTACCACCTCCTGCTCGACGAGCACGCCGGCCAGCTTTTTGCGATGACCGACGACATCGCCGAGCGCGTACGCAAAATCGGCGGTACCACAATTCGATCGATCGGCCACATTGCCCGCCTGCAACGCATCAGCGATAACGATGCGGACTATGTAGATCCACTCGATATGCTCGCCGAATTGCGCGAAGACAACCGGACGATTCTTGCCAACATGCGCGAAGTTCACGACCTATGCGGCGAAGCGAACGACGTAGCCACCACAAGTCTGTTGGAGAATTGGATAGACGAAACCGAGCGGCGCATCTGGTTTCTCTTCGAAACCGGACGAACCAGTTAGAGTTGTGCGCGCTTGTCGCCGGTCCTGAGCGTCTGAAAACTCAAGCCGGACCGCTCACTACAGAGACGTCAGATCAACCAGCTGCCGCGGAAGGCCGCCCGGAATCCGGCATATAAAGATTGTGCTTCTTTAGCTTGTACCGGAGCCTGTCACGGCTAATGCTCAAAATGCGCGCCGCCTCGGTCTGATTACCGCCGGCCGTTTCCAGAGCCTGCATGATAAGCAGGCGTTCTTGACCTTCGAGCACATCCCCCTCCGGTGCTGGAACTGAGACTGCCCGAGTCTGTAAGTGCGGAGGCAGGTCTTGCACGTCGATCATGTCGCTTGTCGTCATCATGGCGGCGCAGCCAATCACGTTCTCAAGCTCCCGGACATTTCCGGGCCATGAGTGCTGTAAAAGCCGGATGTGCGCGCGCTCGGTCAGGCCACGTATCTCTTTACCGTACAGCGCCGCGAATCGGGCAACAATATGCCGTTCGAGCAAGGGCAGGTCGCTCTTGCGGTCGGCCAGGCGGGGTGCCCGAATCTCCACCATGGAGAGGCGGTAGTAAAGATCTTCCCGGAAGCGCTTCTGTGCGATCGCGGCACCCAGGTCGTGGTTGGTCGCGGCCACCACGCGCACGTTCACCTTGCGGGCATGGAGCGCTCCCACGCGCTGCAATTCTTGATTCTGTAGCACCCGGAGGAGCTTCGCCTGCGTGGCGAGCGGCATATCGCCGATCTCGTCCAAGAATAGGGTGCCTCCATGGGCGTGCTCGAACAGGCCCGGCTTGTCTTGTGTCGCTCCGGTGAAGGAGCCTTTCACATGCCCAAACAACTCGCTCTCAAACAGCGTCTCCACCACGGCGGAACAATTGAGAATCACGTAGGGTCCAGAAGCCACTGGACTGAGCCGGTGGAGCGCACGGGCCACTAGATCCTTTCCCGTGCCCGTTTCACCGGTGATCAGCACTGTGCGATAGTATGGCGCCGCGCGTCTGATGCGCGATAACATCTCGCACATGTGTGCGCTGCGGCCGACGATTCCCTCGAATGCTGAATGATTTCGAAACTCCTCTTCAATCTGCAGGGAGCGTTCCCGCTTCTTAGCTTGGTGTAGCAACTCGCCGATTCGCTCGCGCAGCGGTCCGATCTTCACCGGCTTACTCAGGTAATCGCTGGCTCCCTTCTGGATCGACTGAACCGCGGTTTCGGTGGAAGAATGCGCCGTCATGAGGATCACATCCGTGGCAGGCTCGATCTCCATGACCCGGTCCAACACTTCCATGCCACTCACCCGCGGCATCACCAACTCAGTGAGCACGATCTTCGGGCGCCGATCGCAAAAGATAGCTAGCCCGTGTTCCGGGTCGGAAGTTGTGAGAATATCGAGGCCGGGCTGAGCCAACGCCTTTGAGAGCAGTTTCAGGGTACCCGGGTTATCGTCGATGATGAGCAGTGAAATCGCGGATGTAACTGCCCTCAACTCTGCCATTTCTATGCAACAGCCGATTCAAAGCCTGGACCTGTCTCAACGGCCATGTGTTTCCCTTTCCATTCCTCCATCCACCACGGCTGCGAGCTGCCTGCTTCCAGAGCAGCCAGGACCCGTTCGGGGTGCCCCAAGTCGCTCCATCCAAGATCACGAACCCGGAGAACCAACAGTCGCGCGGCATCGACCGACAAGACCTGCTTCGAAAAATCGCTGGAGAGTACTTGGTGGTACACGGACTCTTCGATGTGTGTCTCGGAGCCATTCCACACTCGCGCTCGCCGCAGCGTTTCCAACGCGTCGGGGATTGCTTGGGCAACCATCTCCAAGAATGCGCTGGCGCGCCCGACCATCACGAATGTATTCCATGCCGAGTGCTCACCGAGCAGGGTCTCGGCAACCTCGAGCGACGGCTTCTCCAAGAATCCCCGAACACGGCACAATTCGCCGTCGTTCCCGACGGGTGCGCCCAGTTCGATCCAGCCGTATTCAACTTCCGGGCGGCACGGTTGGGCGCCGATAAGCACCACCGACTCAGAGCGGTTTGCCGCAATTTCGAAGGCCGACTCCAGAGCAGCCGTAAAGCATGCCTCGTCGGAATAGTAGTGGTCGCAGGGCAGTACGGCCATGAGCGCGTCCTCATCCATCCTTGCGATGCTCAGGGCGCTAAACAATATCGGCGGAGCAGTGCCCTTGTTCGCAGGCTGTACGATGCGTTGCGACTGGAAGCCATCGAGCTCCTGGACGTAAAAGTCCCGATGCGTGTGCGTGAGAGCGAACAGAATCTGCGCAGTCGGGATGCTACGTTCTGCTCTGCGCACAGTGTGTCCTAATAACGTACCCTCATCGAACAGCGGACAGAACTGCTTTGGGCGGTTGTCGCCGCAGATAAATCGAGTTAGACTCCGCAGGCGAGTGCCGTCCCCACCTGCCAGAATCACAGCCCAGCGGCTATCTCGCACGGCAGACCCACGCGCGCGGGGAGCGACGGGCGGTGTCGGAATCACCCCCGCCTCTAGCCCCGTGCTGAGCCCCTCCTCCGATACTCGATGATTCAGCCCTCGTTCGTGTCGCGCCACGCTAGCTCCTTGCTCTGTACCTGCCTACATGGATTTACCGCTTTCCTATGTGGGAATCTAGAGGGTAAACCAACGGTAGCGGGAGGAACCACTCGAAAAACTTCTAGTTTCTTAGGTGACAAGTCCTTCAGAACGTGTCAATTACGTGACGATCCGGTGCGTGATGCCTGCTGCGCGATGTCACCCCGCAGTGTGGTTTGTTTGCGACTCTTAAAAGCCAGAACAGGCCGACGTCGGATGCGAGAGGGTTCAGTCTGATCCTGCAGAACGACGTAAAGAAGCGAGCTGCGAACTTCGATGGCGCCGTCGTAATCTATAAAGCCGAGCCGCCGGAATTTGTTCATGAAGAAGCTGACTCTCGAACGGGTTGTACCGATCATGTCCGCCAGCATCTCCTGGCTGATCTTCGGAATTACTGTCTCGGGCTTGCCGTCTTGCCCGTAATTGGCCAGCAGTAGCAGCGCTCGTGCGAGTCTTTTCTCGCTGGAGTTGAAGAGCTGGTCTACCAGATCATCTTCGATTCGAATCGTGCGCTTAAGCATGTAGGAGAGCATCAGCTCAGAAAAGGCGGGCTCTTGCTGAAGCATCTCGACTGCGGCCGCTTTCTCCAGACGTATGATCGAGCACTCCGTCATTGCCGTTGCGGTCGACGCGCGCAATTGTTGTCCCGCCAGACATCCTTCACCTACAAAGTCGCCTGCACCCAAGACGGCGATCACTGCTTCTTTGCCGGCATTCGACACGACCGTGACCTTGACTTTGCCATTCCGGATGTAAAAGATGGCATTCGCCACATCACCTTGGGAAAAGACCACAGTGTTCGTGTCGACGTTTTCGATTGCCTTCCCTTTGCCGAACTCAGCTAGAAACTTCGCGTCCAAATTCATCGCTACGAAACCATTCCCGCCCATCTTTCATTTGGGCCGCCGACTCTTCTTCGAGGGAGTATTTAGTTGTTTTTTCCGAGAAGCACCGTTACCGGATATGATTTCCATGCCCTCTCGGACGGCCCCAGCAGCTCGATTCGTAGCCTTATCGCCACCGTTCTCCATGAGGTGTCGAGCCGTCAACTAAATACTGCCGATCCTCGTAATCCAGAATAAAGGCCGTACCCGAAAAACCCTTGAACCGGATTTCATAGACTCGCGTCAAAACATTTTCGGTTGGCTGAGAATATCCAACCAAGCCGCAGAAGAACGCAATTACCCCGATTTCACGCTCCGGACGACGTTCCAGCCGCTATCCGTTTGCGCACCACCAGGGCCATCGCCAGCAAGACGGTAACGAGGAGCGGAAAGGATGCGGGTTCGGGTATCGGGGGGCAAGGTAAGGAGAGAGAGCCCGGGATCTCAAGACATGCAACGGGTCCGTCGATCGAGTCCCCGGGGCCGATGTTTGTAATATCGATGTTACCAATCAGCTCGCTTGGGGTCGCCTGGCCCGTGCCGAAACCGGACGTCAAGTACGTTAAGGGTATGGATTTAGGGATGTTCGCGGGCGCGACAAGAACGGGGGTAGCAGCGAAGATTGAATCGACGGCGCCCGTGAGTTGGACAGTTTCGTCGGATCCAGTGCCATGGAAGGTCACATCCAAGTAGGCGGCCAAACTGGTGTATTCCGGGGATACGTATTCCACGGGGGCGGAGTTTTCGAACACGATGTCGTCGGAGACCACGGCCGAGGTGTTGTTCGTTACCGTTATATATAACCACAGCACGTCTCCACCAGTGCTGTTGCCGCTTCCTGGGGTTGGCAATTGGTACAGCTTCCCGGAGAGGGAAAGGCCCGCCGCGTCCGTGCAACCGAACGAGAGGCCGAAAGGGGAAACGGCGGTGCTCGACTGATTACAATTGACCAATTCAACGGTATCCGCGGCGGCACGTCCCGGCATGATGAGCAAAACGACCGCCGCAGCTAACACGAAGCCGAGCGACCCGCCGCTACAGCGATTTAAGTCTGTCACGGGTTTGGAGCATTTGCTTACCTTTTTCATCATGGACATTCTCATCTTCAAACCTCCGCGCTTTTAGAGCATAAGACTGGGGATGACGCAGTACCACTCGCAAAACTCCTAGTTTTATTACCGTGATAATCTGTCAGAATGTATCGATTACGTGACGATCCCGTGCCTGGCGGCGTACCGGGCGATCTCAGCCGCGGTGCGAAGGCCAAGCTCGTCCATAATGCGGTACTTGTGGAACTCGACCGTCCGGGGAGACACATTGAGCTTGACCGCGATTTCTTTGACGTGGAGTCCCTCCGCCAGCAACTGCAACACCTCGCGCTGGCGCGATGTCAGCTTGTCTAGTGGGCTCCGCCAGGTACTGGATCGAGACGAAAGCCCATGCTTCACGGCTTCCGCGATCGATTTCGTCACATAGATATGACCCTTCGTCACGTCCTGAATTGCCGTAAGCAGTTCATCGCCCGCGGAACTTTTCAACACATAGCCGGAGCCCCCTGCAGCCAAGGCCTCGGTCGCGAAGGTGACATCCGGATGCATCGTGAGAAAAATGATTTTCGCGTTCGAGTTGTTCTTGCGGATTTGTCGAGCGGCCTCAATGCCGTTGAGTAGCGGCATCGTGATGTCAGCAATGATGATGTCGGGTTGCTTCTCTCTGGCGGCGCGAACCAGGGCGCGCCCGTCCTTTACAACACCCACGATCTCGATGTCGGGATGATCCAGAACACGGCGCAGTCCTTCGATGACAATGTCATGGTCATCGGCCAGCAGTAGCCTGCAGAGTTTCATTTTGCTTTGAGGGGCACGAAGACTTCCACCGTGGTCCCTTCTCCCGCCTGTGATTTGATGGTGAACTTGCCACTTACCAGCCGCACCCGTTCTTCCATGCTGATCAGGCCTAGGCCGCCCTTTCCCTTCGCTTCATTCAGATCAAAACCATCGCCAATGTCTTCAATGCGGAGACGGAGGACTCCTTTGTCGCCGAAAAGTACGACACGGACCTTCGTTGCACGGGCATGCTTTGCGATATTTCGGAGACTCTCCTGAGCCACGCGATACAGGCACAGAGTTACGTCTTCTGGGACCTGAAGCGGTACATCCTTGGATTCGAATTCGGCCACGACACCCACTTGTGCCGAGAAGCCGACGCATTCCTCCCTGAGAGCGGCTTCCAAGCCGAGCTCATCAAGGATAGCGGGATGGAGCCGCCGGGACATGGCGTGAACATTTTCAGCCAGGCCGTTGATCCGAGTGCTGAGAGCATGGACGCGCTCGGCGAGCGCCTCGGGCGACCTGGCCGAGGGCTGCAGTAACGTCGAAACCTCCATGCCTAATGCGGCCAGCTTCTGACTGAGATCGTCGTGCAGTTCCCGAGCCAGGTCCTTGTTGCCGGCTTCTTGAATGGCAAGAAGCCGCGCTGTCAAGGCCTGGAGTTCCTTTTGGGTCTGAAGTAGCGTTACGTCGCTCTTCTCGCGTAGGGAGCGAACCACAGCGTTGCTGTCCCGCGCTTGTAGCTGCGCTTCTTCGCGCTCTGTAACATCCACACCCGTACAAATCACGTAGTCCACGGTACCGCCATCGTTTACAGCAACGGTATTGGACCAGGCAACCAACCGAGAATGGCCACGTTTCGTGAGCCAATGAGTTTCCCCGTGCGACGTCCCACCCCTAAGCACTTCCTCGAAGCCGCCCTTCACCTGAGCCCTTTCTTCCGGGATTGGCAGAAGATTCCAAAACGGTCTTCCCTTCACCTCATCCAGCGAATACTCTGTCAGCTCCTGGGCGGCGCGATTGAATTCAAGGATGCATCCCTCCCGGTCCAGAACGATGACCAACAGATCCTTGGCCGCGTTCAGGATTGCCGTGATGAGTTCCTGCTCCCGTTGCGACCTCTCGTGGCTCCGCTTCAGGTCGTCAACATCCACGAATACCATCAAAACTCCATCGATTTTGTGTTCCGCCGTCACAAATGGGAGAATACGGACCGAGTACCATCGGCCGTCTGCGGCCTGGACCTCGCGCCATACATCGCGCGTCCCCTTGATGACCTGCGAGATCGATTCATCCAAGTCCGGAAGGTTGACGGCGATACGGATATGGCCGATGGGATGGCCGACATCACCTGGTAGCAGGTGAAGCAGCTTCTCTGCCGAAGGAGTAAATCGGCGGATGCGCCGGTCGCCTCCCAGAATCAGAATCGGGATATCTACGCCGGTGAGGACGTTGCTTATCTCGTCGCTGAGATAGCCCAATTCCGTATTTCGCTTTTGCAACTGCTCGTTCAAAGTGACGAGCTCTTCATTGCCGGACTGGAGCTCTTCCTTGGCTGTCTCGAGCTCCTCGTTGGTGCTATGAAGCTCCTCCATGCTGGATTGGGCTTCTTCGTTCGCCGCCTTCAATCCTTCGTTAGTAGTTTCCTGCTCCTGGATGATCGCCTGGAGGTAGTCGCGAGTGCGGGTGAGGTCATTCCTCACTTCGGTTAGCTCCTGATCCGGGCCTTCTTTACGCTGGCGCCCAACAGCGGATTTCGATTGGCGCTCGACGGGAGGGATGACTTCCTCGAACAGGATCAGAAAGTATTGGTCGCCCGCTCTGTGCACTGGGAGAGGCCGAACTTCAATATTGACGAGATGAAAGTCCCCATTTCGCTTAACGCGGACTGCTTCTCTCTTGACGCTGGCTTTCGTCTTGCGGGCCTTATTGATAGCCGCGCGCAGTTCGATAACGAGTTCCTCCCGAAGCATCCTTAAAAGTTGGAACGTTGCCTTTCCCGGAACTGGCCGGAGATACGGACTTGTGTCCCCGCGAAAGTGCAGGATTTGAAGGTCGCTGTTCACTACCAGCCCGGCATGCCGGGACTGTTCCCATATGACGCGGTCGGCCTCTTTCTCCAAGTCGTAGCTTGGGGCCGCCTCGAAGGAACGCTTCTCGTGGTGCATGGCCTTCTCAAATGCCACGGGCCTGGCTTTATAAGCACCTGTCATCGCAGCCTTGGCGAAGAACTTATTTTTTCGATCGGCGATCTTAAAATCCGGAAATCCCCCTAGCGTTTCCGATTTTCCGAGAAGCAGGAAGCCGCCGTCTCGTAACGCATAACGGAACAACGCAAGAATCCGCTTCTGCAGAACCGGCTCAAGATAGATCAGAACGTTACGGCAACTGATCAGATCCATGCGGGAGAATGGGGGATCTTCAGCCAGGTTGTGCCGCGCAAAAATACACAGGTCGCGGACTCCGGACTTGATCTGGTACTTCCCGTTCACCAGGTCAAAGAACCGCCGCACGCGCTCCTTAGACACCTTCTTCAATGCGTCTTTGGGATATATGCCGCCGCGGGCTCTATCGACGAGCTGCTCGTTGACATCGCTGGCGAAGATTTGAATCGATGTGGATGCCGCTCGATCCCCGAGATTCTCAAGCAGACAAATGGCGATAGAATAGGCCTCCTCACCGCTCGAGCAGCCCGGCACCCAGATACGAACGGGATCGCGGGCGGTCTTCCGCGCCAGGATTTGCGGAAGAATCTTATTTTGCAGCGCGCGAAAAACTTCGGGTTCCCGAAAAAAGCTGGTGACATGAATCAGAAGGTCCTGATAGAGGGCACTCAGCTCGTCGCGGTTGCCTTGGAGGTGCTTCAGGTACTCGCTCAGCCGCTTGATCTTCTTCAAGGCCATTCGGCGGGCGACGCGCCGGCTGATTGTGGGTTTCTTGTAGAACGTGAAGTCCACCCCCGACGTTTCTCTGATCAGCTTGAAGATTCGTATCCACTCCTCGTCCAATACCGGGACGGGCGGATGTGTCTTCGCCAGGTTTGAGAGTCCCAAGTGGAGATGGAGCGTAATCTGCGAAAGCTCCTTGGCAATGCGGTCCGGTGGCAGCACGAAATCAACGCATCCAGCTAAGATGGCGCTCTTCGGCATCCCGTCGAATTTGGCCGATTTGGGTTCCTGGGCGAAAGTGATTCCCCCGGCGAGCTTGATGGCTTTGAGCCCTAGCGTTCCATCCGAAGCCGTCCCGGATAAGATGACGCCAATCGCCCGTGCACCCTGACTCTCGGCTAACGTGCGGAAGAAGTGATCGATCGGCAAATGGGGGCTGGCGGAGGTCTTGCGCCGTAGGATTCGGAGCGCTCCGTCTCCCAGGCTCAAGTCGGCGTTTGCGGGAATTACGTAGACGTGGTTGGGCTCCACGCGCGTTCCCTGCCGCACTTCCGTTACCGGTATCTGCGTGGCCTTTGAAAGCAGCTTCGCGAGCATGCTTTCGTGCTTAGCTTCCAGGTGCTGCACCAGGACAAAGGCCATCCCGGTGTCCAGCGGCAAAGCGGTCAGCAGTTGCGTGAAGGCTTCCAATCCGCCGGCCGATGCCCCAATACCTACTATGGGGAAAGTCCTCCCGCCAGTTTGAGCGCGGCGTCGAGCGCCGCTGAGGACCGCCGAAGGAACTCTACTGCGCGCTGTCGCCGCACGAGCTTTTGTGGCTGTTCGTTTCGCGAGTTTTGTTGAACCTTTTTTCATTGCAGAAGCCCGGTGTGGACACACACCAGCCGCGGCTTGCTTATCGTGCTGAGCACTCCAATTGAGGTTATCACCCCCTTCAGGTCTGGCTGTCCAGGACATCGGGCAACTGCTACTCGGGGAAGTGTAAGCGCTGTCCTGCAAACGGCGCGAGGCCGGGATATATAGGAAGGTATGCTTTAAGCGTCTGCCTGGACAGGCCATCCCGCGCGGGATACTATGTAGAGCGTTCGAGAGATGAGGCACCCGCAACGCTCGATTGAGCATCGGGATGGTGCGGTCGAGAGGACTTGAACCTCCACGAGATTGCTCCCGCTAGCACCTCAAGCTAGTGCGTCTGCCAATTCCGCCACGACCGCATTGATGAAAGGCGTTACTTCTTATTCGCCGGCGCCGGTTGAGGAACCGGAGCGGGCGCCACTGGAATACTGGTCTTCGACGCCGGATTCCCAGGCGCCGGAGTCTTTGGAGCTGCCTTCGCTGGAGCCTTGGTGTGCTCCAAAACGCTGCCCGAGGAAGCAGCGCCGCGCGTCGCCAAAATCGCCAGGGTGAGCGACGTAATCATGAAAATCGCCGCCGCCAGCGTGGTTGCTTTCGAAAGCAGCGTCGCCGATCCACGCGGCCCGAATGCGGTCTGCGATCCCATGCCGCCGAAGGCGCCGGCGAGATCCGCGGCCTTACCGCTCTGCAACAGCACTACCACAATCAAGAAGAAGCAGACAATGATGTGGATCAACGTAAAAAGAATAGTCATGCGAATCCTTGCGAACGGTTCCTATCCCAGATGTTGGTTTTGAAACCGGCCGCGACTCGTTTCCAGTATAAACTAAAGAGCGTGGCATTTGCTGGAGTAAGGCTGATGGTTCAACGGAGCTGCCCCGTCCTAGCGCTTTCGGCCGCTTTGGCCGCGCCGCCCGTTCCAGCCGCGCCATCGGAAGCCTTGCAAACGCTGCTATCGGGAAACTACGCTCACTCGGCACCGGCCTTTCAAGCCCGCGCTGTCATTTTGAATTGGAATATCGATCGCGGCAAGCACCTGGACGACATCAAAGAACAGATCCGCCAGTACAAACCGGATCTGTGCATCTTTCAGGAAGTGGATCTGGACGCTCGGCGCACCCAGCGGGAGGACGTCGCCAAAGAGCTGGCACAAGCCTTCGGAATGAACTACGTCTTCGCGCCCGAGTTTGAGGAACTGGGCCAAGGCACGGCCGAAGATCCGGCCTATCACGGTCAGGCGTTGCTGACCAGCATGCCGGTGCGCTCTTCTCGCATGATCCGGTTCCAACATCAATCGGGATGGTGGAAGCCGCGGCGTTTGCTGGCCTCGAGCGTACCGCTGCTGCAAAGACGCGAGGGCGGCCGCGTGGCGTTGGTCGCCGAACTCGACAACGGCGGAAAACCGCTGGTGGTTTACAATCTTCACCTCGAGTCCAAAGGAACCGAGCAGTTGCGCTTGGAACAACTCGAGGAGGTTCTCGACGACGCGCGGCGCTATCCGGCCCAGACTCCGATCGTGATCGCCGGCGACTTCAACACGTTCGTCCCGCGCTCGCGCCTGATTCCCCGGCTCCGCGAGGCGGGATTTCGCAACGTGTTGGGCGACCGCCGAGTGAAAACTCACGTCCTCTTAGGCGAGCTGGACTGGGTATTCATACGGGGTTCCATCGAGTGCGAAGGCGGCCAAGTACTTCGGGCGCATGGATCGGATCATTTCCCGATCACTGTCGATGTCCGTCTGTAATGATACGTCCGGTTAATGTAAGGGAGTAACCTTTCGCGCGTCTAACCATAGAGGACTCTATGGGCTTTGTGCGTCACGCGATTTTTCTTGCGGCGGCCGCCGCCGGAATGGGAGCGGGTGTGGCCGTCACGCCAAACCCGCAGGAGATTATCCGCAAATCGGTGGATACGATCAAAGAGGACTGGGCCCAGGCTCCGAAGTACTCGTACCTGGAACGGGATGTGGAGAGCAAGCGGAACGGTATCGCGATGTCCAAGACTTACCGCGTGCTGATGATCGACGGTTCTCCTTATAACCTTGTTACAGCCATCAACGATGAGCCTCTTTCGGCTGAGGAACGGGTATCCGAGCAGCGCAAGCTGGAAAAAGAGATGTCTAGGCGCCCGAGCGAATCCCAGCACGAGCGGGAAAAACGAGTCGCCAAATACGACCGGGAGAACCAGCGCAATCACGACATGCTCCAGGAAATGGTGGATGCCTTTCGATTCCATTTGACCGGCGAGGCGCAAGTGGACGGGCATGCATGCTGGGTTCTGGATGCCGATCCGAATCCGGCGTACCAGCCGACGGGCCACGAGGGCCGCGTGCTGAAGGGAATGAAGGGCAAGCTTTGGATCGATAAGGCTACCAACCAGTGGGTGAAGGTCCACGTGGAGGTGGTCAAGCCCGTCAACTTTTTCGGATTCTTGGCCAGAGTCGGGCCAGGCACCGAGTTCAACTTGGAGCAGGAGCCGGTAGCGAACAGCCTGTGGTTTCCCAAGGCGTTCGACGTTCGCGTGAAGGCAACGGCGCTCGGGTTCTTTAGCGAAAACTCCAGCGAATATGACAGCTATCGGGATTACCAGCCAATGCCGCAGGCCATGGCCCTGCTACAATCCACCCAGTAGGCCAAGAAATAATTTCGATCCGAGGTGAACTATGCCCACAGCAACAGAGACAACCGCAGCCATCAGCCCGATTGCGAAGGAAAACGCGTCTAACGAAATTCATCCTATTCTCGACAAGCTGACCCACACGTTCAGCAAGGTCCCGTCCTTTTTCGGCACCATGGCGCGGGTCCCGGAAGTCCTTACGACTTTCTTACCGTTCTACACCGCTGTCATTGAACATGGAACCGTGGAGCGGAAATACAAAGAGCTGGCCTACCTGAAGGCTTCGCTGATCAATGGCTGCGAGTACTGTTTCCGCGCTCACTCGGCCTCCGGAAAGAAGAATGGGGTGACCGAGGATCAGATCAAGGCCCTAGCCTTCTTCCATCGCAGCCCTGCGTTCGACGCCAAAGAGAAAGCCGTGCTTCTGTACGCTGAGCGCGTGACGCGTGGCGCCTCGGCCATTCGGCCTCAGGCTGTGGATGAACTGAAGCAGTATTTCAACGACGATCAGATCGTGGAGCTGACGCTCGCCACCTGCGTAGCGAACTTCACCAATCGTTTCAACGATGCGATGGTGAACACGCCGGATATCGGCTGAGTAGGACTCCTCCATTCGGCCCTAGTACCAAAGTCTATCAGGGATACTAAGAATCCATATAGGTTCTCCACCCGATTGGGACGGCCCAAACCTGCGCTTTAGAATGCATTAGGATCATGAACGCAGGCACGCTCCCCATCAAGCAAAACAAGACCCAATACTCCGAGGTGGAGGCTGCTCAGGAGTTGGGCGTGACCGTGGATCAGCTTCGGGTCTTGATCCGCAATCACATCGCGAAGAGCGACGAGGATCTGACTCATATCGCCGTGGCTACCTTCCATCCGTCGGATCTTCTTGTTCTGAAGATTCTCGCCGGCCAAAGCGGCGCCCTCCTGTCGAGCGGCTCCAGCGAGTAAGGCATCAGAAATCGGTAGGCTCCCGCAACAGCGCTTGCTATAATCGACTGCTTAGATTGCGCAACAAATTTCGCACGGTCCAATTGCGAGGAGCCATGCAAAACCAGGTCTTTGTGAGCCGCGTCGCGGTTCTTTGCGCCTTTCTGGGGAGCGCCTTGGCCCAGACGCCTCTGATTAATAGCCGGTCCGTATTTAACGCGGCCAGTTACATGCCGGCCGGCATTCCAGCCAGTGCCATCGCTCAGGGTTCGGTTTTCACTATATTCGGGTCCAACATTGGTCCGACCACCGCGGCCACGGCCAACTCGTTTCCGCTGGGAACCACGCTCGCCGGCGTTGGTCTCAATGTGATTCAGGGGAGCACGACGGTGAGCGCCATTCCCGTGTACGTCAGTGCGTCGCAAATCAATGCGATCATGCCGTCTAACGCCCCTATCGGCGCGGCGTCGCTTCAGGTGCTTTACAACAACGCTCGCAGTAACATGGCTCCGGTTCAGATCGCGAGCACGGCGTTTGGGATCTACACCGCGCTCGGAGCCGGCATGGGCCCGGGCATCTTGCAAAATTACGTGAGCCCGGCCAATCAGCCCATCAACGCGCCGAAGATCTCAGCACAACCTGGGCAGACCATCACATTGTGGGGCACCGGGCTTGGACCCATCACCTCGCCCGACAATCAGGCTCCCCCCGCCGGTAGCCTGCCGGTGCAGGTGCAGTTGTTCGTGGGCGGCGTTCCGGCCCAAGTGACCTACAGCGGACGCAGCCCCTGCTGCTCCGGCACGGACCAAATCGTGTTCACGGTGCCTAACAATGCCCCACAAGGCTGCTGGGTGCCGGTGTACGTTAAAACCGCCGGATCGGTAGTGAGCAACTTTGTCAGCATGGCGATTCAGACCGCGGGAGGCACTTGCGGCGACCCGGCGAATCCCCAGATCAGCTCGGCTTTCGTTAGCGGAGGCAACGTGGGCGGAGCCATTGTCGCGCGAGTGAACACATATGAGGATGTTGGCGTGCTATCGCCGGTGACCGTCACTGGGGATTATCATCTCTCTTCCGCCTACTCGCTCCCTGGCGCCACGTTCCCGTTCAATCCTGGCATAACTTTGCCGCCGCCCGGGACTTGCACGGTTTATGCCGCACCAGGGGACCTGCTGAACGGCACTCCCCTGCCCGGCTCGTTGCCGCCCGGCACCACACTCGATCTCGGCCCTCCGCTTGTTCTCACCGGCCCGAACGGGCTGCGCACCCTGAACAACACGTTCACCGGTCCCGTCCGGGCGGGTTTTCTCGGAGGCTTCATCTCGAACAATATTTTGCCCAATTCGCTTTATCTCAGTCCAGGTTCTTACTCGCTGATGGGACTGGGCGGAATGGACGTCGGCGCTTTCTCCACCTCCTTCACCATCCCCCAGCCGTTTTCCTGGACCAATCAAACTCAAACCGTCACCGTCAATCGAACTCAACCGCTGACCGTCTCGCTGAGCGGGGTCGCTTCCGGCTCGACGATCTACATCGCCGGCGTTGGCGAGGATTTGCCGACCAATTCCAGCGCCATGTTTCTTTGCAACGTGCCGGCCGCGGCAACCAGCTTTACGGTCCCCTCCGACGTGCTTTCCAACCTTCCGGCCACTCGTGGGAACCCGCTCCAATCCAAGGATGTGATCTATGTAATCGCCGCGCAGGGTGGAAGCCTGCAAAACTGGAAAGCCACAGGCATTAATCAGGGCGCTACCGCCGCCTTCCTGGTGGCCGGCAAGACCGTGGTGCTCGAATGATCCGGCTGACAATGCCCACCAAATTGTTGAGTGTCGGCGTCGCACTCAGCCTGGGCTGGATCGTTCTGGAAGCCTGCGATTGCGACCAGACCAAAGAGGACCAGTTCCCAGGGTTTTGGGTTACTTGCATCGCGAACCAGCCCACCTTGATGACTTACAGCGGCAACAATCCCACCGTGGTGACATCGGACACGGCGGGCAACTTCAGCCCCGCGCAGTGGGATTGCTCGCATGCGAGTTCGCCTCAATACAAAGGCTCCCAGGCTTCGTTCCCGACAGGTTCGCCCGGGGGCCCTGTCCCATCCGCCCGGCCGCACACCGCGGGCAGTCCGACGACGGTCTATCTCCCCCAACGGTTCAGGGATTTGCCATTTACTCCGAACGTCCCGCCGCCCGGCGCGCCGCCGGCGTGCCAATCCAACTACCCGGATGTCTTGCAGACCGATCATGAGGAGGCGTTGGTAACTCACATCACCACCTGCCCGTTCAAAGTCGTGACGACGATACCGGTCCAAACCCGGCCGCTACAAATCGCCATCACTCCCGACGGATCCACGGCATTGGTAACAAGCTTCGATAATGTCTTGAACTTTATCGACTTGAGCACCAATAAAGTCACCTACCAACTGCAAGCCGGCTCATCGGTTAACCCCAGCGGCATCGCAATTTCGCCCGACGGCACCAAGGCTTATATGACCAGCTTCAATGGCAACAATCCCGAGGTACTGGTGATTGACATGGCGTCCCAAGCGGTGGTTGCGACCATCCCCACCATGACTTATCCGTCAGGAGCCACTCTCACTCCAGATGGGTCGCAGCTTTGGGTCACGTCGGTCTATAACACCGAGACCGATGTGATCGACACGCTCTCGAACACCGTAGTGACGCGGTTGAACTATGGCGCCTCCACGGATATCGCCTTCAACTCCACCGGGACCCTCGCCTACGAGACCATTGACAACAACCCGCCGGGAAAAGTGCTGGTGTTTAATACGTCCACTTACCAAGTTGTTAATACCTACACGGTTGGTAATGTGCCCGCCGATATTGCGATGTCTTACGGCGATCAGTTCCTGGTTGTCAACAACAGCGGTGACAATACGGTGTCTGTTATCGATCTGGTAAAAAATATTGTGACCACCACGCCAGTGAATGGCGTTCCCAGTGGAATTGCGTTCGTGCAGTAGGTAGCGGTCGAGCGATGATCTTAGGAGCATGATTCCGTATTACCCACAACCGTCCCTGCGCCTCGGTTCGTTCGACATTGAAGCCTTTGGCGTGCTGATGGCTGTGGCGATCGTGGTGGGTGGCCGAGCCATGTTGATCCGGGCCCACCGGCGTGGAATTCCAGCCGAAGAAATGTTCCGTTTTTGCTGTTGTGTCTACCTGTGCGGCTTCGCCGGCGCGTTTCTCGCCAAGAACGTTTTTTACGACTTCCCTGCCTTCCTCGCCGACCCCTCGCGGATTTTTCGGGTCAGCTTGGGCATCCGATCGGCAGGCGGTGTCGCCGGCGGCTTCCTGGGAGGACTGCTATGGTGCCGCCTCCGCCGGTTGTCGCTCTACGAAACCATGCGCAGGTTGGACGTGGTGGCCTACGCCATACCGTTGGGCTGGATGATTGGCAGGCTGGGATGCGCGCTGGCGCATGATCACCGCGGCCTGGCCTCCACCAGTTGGATCGCAGTGAGATTCCCGGAAGGGCCGCGCTACGACCTCGGGCTGATCGAGTTCCTGTTCCTCATTGGAATGGTTTCTGCTTTTCGTTTCCTCGACCGTAAACCGCGCCCAGTGGGTTTCTATTTCGGCCTGTATGGTGTGGCCTATGGCGGATTCCGCATCTGGCTCGACACTCTCCATATCCAGCCGTTGCGATTTTATGCCGGCGCTCTGGCGGTTCTGGTCGGCGTCTTAGGCTGGGTTGCTATGAGCGTCTTCGCGCGCTCGCGCGCAACTGAAGTTCAACCGGCGCCCGCCCCTGTATAGGTCTGCCCGCATCCAGAAAAACCAGTATCCTTTGAAATATATGCGTCGAGCACTCGCCGGTTTGCTTTTTGTAACCACGTTATTGTTCGGACAATCGAATAATCAAGGCCCAAGCAATCAAGGATGGTACCGCTCGCCCGCGCTTTCGGGCGATACCATCGCGTTCACTTCCGAGGGCGACCTCTGGCTGGTGGGCGTGGAAGGTGGCTTGGCGCGCCGGCTTACCACCAATCCCGGCAATGAAGTCTCCGCGGTCTTTTCGCCGGACGGGTCCACCATCGCGTTCAGCGCCGACTATGAAGGGTCCGCCGAAGTTTATACCATGCCTGCAAAAGGGGGATTGCCGGTGCGCCGGACCTATGAAGGCGGCGACGGACAGCCGGTGGGCTGGACTCCGGACGGCAAAATCATTTATGCCACCCACTATTTCTCGGCCTTGCCCGATGCACAATTAGCAACCATCGACAGCAAGAATCGGATCGAACGCATTCCGCTCAGCCAGGCCGCGCAGGGCTGTTACGATTCGCGCGGCAGCACTTTGTTTTTCACGCGCCTGGAGCGCCAGCCGAGTTTCACCAAGCGCTATCAGGGTGGAAGCGCGGAAACCCTCTGGAAGTACGAATCGGGCAAGGAAGCAGTGCCGCTCACCTCCGACTACGCCGGCGCCAGCCGCAATCCCATGTGGTGGAAGAACCGCATTTACTTCCTCAGCGATCGCGACGGCACCATGAATCTCTGGTCCATGGATGAAAACGGCAAGCATCTGGAACAACACACCAGGCAGCAGGGCTTCGACATCAAATCGGCTTCGCTTTCGCAAGGCAAGATCGTGTATCAAATGGGCGCCGGCCTCCGCCTCTACGACATCGCTTCCGCGCAGGATCGCACCGTTCCCATCGAGCTGCCTTCCGACTTCGACAATCTGCGCGAACATTGGATCAAAAATCCCATCGAATATCTGTCGGCGGTTCATTTCTCACCGGGAGGCGACAAGGTGGTCCTGACCGCGCGCGGGCGCGTTTTTGTCACACCCGCGAAGGAAGGCCGTTTCGTCGACGTGAGCGAGCATCAGCCCGGACGGTTCCGCGAAGCGCGCCTCATGCCGGACGGAAAATCGGTGGTCACGCTTTCCACTGAATCCGGTGAAGTGGAGCTCTGGCTTTATCCGGCCAACGGCAAAGGGCCGGGCCAGCAACTGACGCACGACAGCAACGTTCTACGGTGGGAAGCGATCCCTTCGCCGGATGGAAAATGGATCGCTCATCAAGATAAAGTTCAGCGGCTTTGGCTGTACAATCTCGCGGACAAAAGCAATAAGAAGATAGCAACCTCGCGCAACGGCGACGACGATGGCCCGGCTTTTGCCGATCTTCGCTGGTCGCCCGACAGCCGCTGGCTCACCTTCGCGGAAAATGCCGACAACAGCTTCGTGCAGGTAATGCTCTTCAATATCGAGACCGGCGTTAAAACTCCGTTGACCACCGATCGCTATAACAGCGGCGCCGCAAGCTGGAGCGCGGACGGGAAATGGATTTATTTCCTTTCCGATCGTGCGCTCAACTCTACGGTGCAGTCTCCTTGGGGCTCGCGCTTGCCCGATCCCTACTTTGACCGGTCCGACAAGATATACGAATTAGCCTTGAAGAAGGATCAAGTTTCCCCCTTTCAACCCCCTGACGAATTGCATCCGGCCAAACCGGATACTCCGAAACCCGCTGAAAAAGCCTCCGACAAGGCTAGCGATAAAACCGGAGCCGAAGCCGCCGAGAAGCCGAAGATCGAGAAAATCGACATCGACCTCGACGGCATCGCCGCGCGCATCCAGGAAGTTCCTGTTACGCCCGGTAATTATGAAGCGCTTCAAGTGGCGGACGGAAAGCTGTGTTGGATCGACGTCGATCGCACGGATCGGCAAAAAAACTCGCTCCAATGTGTGGCCATCGCGAATAAAGGCGATAAACCCGAGACGCTCGTGGACGGAGTCCGGGGCTTTGAGGTCTCGGCCGACGGCAAGAAAATCATGGTCCACAAACAGAACGACCTGTTTGTGTTGGATTCCAGTGTGTCCGCCGACGCGCTCAAAAACCCCAAGACACTTACCGATGCTCAGGTGGATCTGAAGAGATGGAATTTCTCCGTGATCCCAGTGCAGGAATTCAGCGAGGCGTACCTGGATGCCTGGCGCCTGGAACGCGATTATTTCTACGATCCGGGCATGCATCATGTCGACTGGACCACCATTCGGAACAAATATTCCGAGCTGGTGGGGCGCGTTCGTGACCGTTATGAGTTGAGCGATCTGATCTCCGATATGGTCAGCGAACTATCGGCGCTCCACACTTTTGTGTTCGGTGGCGATGTGCGCAAAGCGCCCGACCAAGTCCAGGTTGGGTCGCTCGGAGCCGTATTGACGCGCGATGAGGATGCCGGCGGTTATCGCGTCGATCATATTTATCAGACCGATCCCGATCGCCCGGATAAACGCTCTCCGCTCCTCGCCCCCGGCGCCGGCTTGGCCGATGGTGACGTCGTCACCGCCATCAACGGACAGAGCGTGCTGTCGGCGGCGCACCCGAATGAGCTGCTGCGGGACCAGATCGGCAAGCAGGTGCTGCTCACCTACCATCACAAGGGAGCGAGCGAGTCGCACGACGCCATCGTGAAGCCCGTCTCCATGAGTCAGGATGCCGATTTACGCTACTCGGAATGGGAGTACACGCGGCAAAAGAAAGTGGATCAAGCGAGCAACGGAAAAATCGGCTATATCCACTTGCGCGCCATGGGCTCCGATGACATAGCGCAATGGGAAGAACAATACACGCCGATTTTCGACCGGCAAGCTCTCATTCTGGACGTTCGTCACAATCGGGGCGGCAATATCGATAGCTGGATTTTGGACCGCCTGTTGCGCAAGGCCTGGATGTACTGGCAGCCGCGTCAGGGTCTTACGATTTGGAATATGCAAGGCGCATTTCGCGGTCCGATGATCGTGCTCTGCGACGAGCTCACGGCTTCCGATGGCGAGGCTTTCACCGAGGGCTTCCGCCGTTTGGGGCTGGGCAAAGTTCTTGGGGTGCGCACCTGGGGAGGCGAAATCTGGCTGAGCGGAAGTAACAGGCTGGCCGATCAAGGCATCGCTACGGCGGCTGAAATGGGAGTTTATGGCCCGGAACGCAAGTGGTTGATCGAGGGCCACGGCGTCGATCCCGACATGGTTGTCGACAACCTCCCGCATGCCACGTTCGAGGGCCAGGACGCGCAACTGGAGGCGGCGATCCGCTCTATGGCGGATCAAATCAAAGAGCATCCCCAGCCGGTACCCGCGCCTCCGCCGTATCCGAACAAGGCGTTTCCGGCGCCGAAAAGCTCCTACTAGCCTGGTCTATTCCCAATCGATCCGGTCGCCAGGCAGCAGCGGCACGCGCAAGGCATTTGGATCGTGCGTGTCCAGTTCCACGGGCGTCGACTTGCCGGCGTAGAGGCGTAAGAATTGGAGCTTCCGAGGATTCATCACGACGGTATCCAATAAGCTGCCCCACGCTGTGGATCGCCTGACGCCATTCACGAAAACCTCAATCTGCAATGCAACCGTGCATGCTTCGGGAAAAGCGGCGCAGTGGGTGGACTGCTCGGAGCAAACTGCATCCGGGTCTGTCATCAGGCGAGACGCAAGCTGGTCCAATTCGCCGATCGAATTTGCTCCTAGCAGGACCGCTCCTCTCGCGCCCGCCCTCTGGCGAAACACGATTTGGAAAAAATATCGATAGTAGCGGTAATGAGATTGAGACGACCCAATCAGCCTGTCGACTGGGGGTTGATCCGCCGGGCGCTGCTCTAACCCGGATTGCACCGAGACCAGGTGAAGACTGCCAGGGAGCACGCGATAGACGGCTTTCTCGGTACCAATAAAATTGGCGATGCCGTGTTTCGGCGCGCCCTCCCGATAGTAGGCATTTTCGATATGCAGCTCGGTGTTTGGATGAAGCAGCCAACCCTGGCTTTCGCCGACGTCGCTGTATCGGCTGAGAACATCGGGAAAAGGCGTCACCTGGGCGTCCGGCGAGCGAACTTCGTAATTGGGTGTGGCCGGTAACACACGGAAGGAAGCGCGCACGGGAGACCGCAAACAAGAAGACAACACCGCGAGCAACGTACACGCCAGCGGGAGGACTGTTACACTACGCCGGCAAGACATCACGGAGTTAGACACCGGCAAAGAACTATCAGTTCCGGTACTCAACCGTGTTATCATCACCTTAAGCGTTTCCTTCATCTGGCTACCCGTGCAGCACGACGCTCGAAAGACCTTGATAGCGTTGGAATTTAAGGGCATTTGGCCGATCTGTCTAGTGTGCACATTGGGGGCAATAACATGAACACGCCGCGGCGTATGGCTGTCGCTGTGCTGCTCCTGGCGTGCCACGCGGTCGCTGAAACCAAATCTGCGCCTCAAACGAAGCCCCCTCCCGCAATCAAGATCACCCTGGAACAGGCCGGCTCGCGGACCGGCCGCGATCGCGTACCTACCTACGAAGGCAAAGAAGTCGTTGTCACTGGGCAGGTCTCTACAAAACCAATCTGGGTCACCGATTCTTACTACGTCGCGATTCAAGACGCCGCCTTCTTTGGGCTGGTGCTGCGGCCGGAGATCCCTCAGCTGCCGGATCTGACACCGGGCGATTGGGTGGAAGCGCAAGGAACCCTCTCCAAACGAGCCGGATTGCCGATTCTGCTGCCACGCACGGTGCGCCGGTTGCGCCACGCGGACGCGCCCGCGCCCAAAGCGGTAACAGCGCTGGACCTCGGATCCTTTCGCTACATGGGCGTGCTGGTGACGCTCGAAAGCGTCATCACCGGCGAGAACCAAAACGGCGGCGGCGATCTGCTTTTGATCGGCCAGAAAAGCAGCGAGCTGAACGTCTTCCTGCCGCGGACACGGCGAGACACCGGCCCCCAACTGAGCGGCTTTCGCGCGGGCGATCGCATTCGGGTTACAGGCATCGCCAGCCAATACTGCACGCTGCCGCCCTACGATCGATACTTCCAGATCCTGATTCCAAACCCATCGTCAGCGGCCGTGATCGAGCGCGGCTGGGCCATTCAGCCACCCGTGCTGTTAGCCGCTATCATTCTGGCCGGCGCACTGGCGGTCATCTGGTGGTTCCGCGAGCAGCGCATGGCGGGGCTGCGAAAACAGATGCGGCTGCTCCATTCGCTGGGCGAGCAAGTGATCGGCGCCACCTCTTCCACGGAAATTCTGCGCCGCCTGATCCTGAATCTTCCCGCGCTGTCGAATGCCACCGGCGTGGGCCTCTACATCCACAACCGGGCCACGAAAACGCTCGAAGGCGTGCATTCGAATCACACGGCCATAGAGTCTATCGATCCGGAAGCTCCCTCCGGCTCGCTCGCATCCGCCATTGCGGCGTGCTTTCGCGGCCACGCGCTGCTGGCCATCCCAGACGTCCGGCGCAGCCCGCACTTCAAGAAGGAAGACACGGTGCTGGCGCCGCGTTCGGTCCTGCTGGTTCCCATGTTTACGCAGAGCGAGCTGATGGGCGTGCTCGAAATTCACCACTCCCGGCGCTTCCACTACTTCAGCCAGGGCGAGCAGGCGGCCATGCAACACCTGGCCAACCAGATTGCTACCGCGCTGAAGCTGCAGGAACAGCATTCCATGCGCGAGCAGTTGTTCCGCAGCGAAAAGCTGGCCGCCGCCGGCCAGTTGATCTCCGACGTGGCCAACGAGCTGCGTTCTCCCCTGCAATCCATCGCGATGCTCGCGACGGCGCTGCTTTCACGGAACGGCGATTCCAATCACGCGGAACTGGAGTCCATCACCATGGAAGCCAGCCGGGCCTCGGAAATCGTTTCGCGCCTGGTTTCCTTCGCTAACGTCGAGCAGGCGCAGGCCGAACCGGTGGATCTGAACGCCATCCTAGCCGGGCTGCTGAAGTTCCGCGCGCCGGAGTGGAAGGCCAAGGGCGTGGAAATCAAGTCTCAACTGGCCGTCAAGCGGGCCATTGTTCTGGGCTCTCCGGGCCAGATCGAACAAGTGTTGCTCAACCTGCTGGTGGACGCCGAGAAATCCGCGGCCGAGGCGCGCGACAAGGTGATCACAGTTTCGACCAGCCTGCTCGCCAAGCGCGTGCTAGTCGAGATCTCGTATCCGCTACGTTCGCCCGACAGCCGCGGCGATTCCTCCGATGGCGATCACACTGGATCGGGCGCGCTGGGCCTGGGCGTTTGCCGCGGCATCGTCGAAAGCCATGGCGGCGAGTTTCGCGTGGTCCGGACTTCGCCCGCGCAGGCCCGTTTCGACATCGAACTGCCTGTGATCGAAGCCCGGCAAGCGGGCTCCGGCCCCTCCGAACTCTCCGAGGCGATCCGCCAGCTCACCGTCCTGGTGGTGGAGCCCGACAGCAAGGTGCAGCGCCAGTTGGTGCAAATGTTGGGCAACCGTGGGGACCGCGTGGTTCCGGTGTCGAGCGCCGAGGAGGGCCTCGATATCGTCGAGCGGCTGCGGTTCGACATGGTGATCTGCGCGGTTCGGATGCCCGGCCTCAATTGGGTAGCATTTTGCGAGCGTGTCCGGCTGCGAGTGGGCGGTTTCGTTCTGCTCACCGACGCCTACAACAGCGATGTCGGCCGCGCGTTTCGCAATAGCGAAGGGTTCGTCCTCACGAAACCGGTCGACGAATCGGATTTGCACCGCATTTGCCGCGCCGTGGAAGACCGAACCAGTCTGCTGATCCGGGAATAAGCCGGAAGCACAAGGCGTGTTAGCACAAGGCGGCCCAAACGCGGGAAAATGGATTCACTATGCGCAGCAAAATTGCATTCGCGTTTGTGATTGCGGCTTCGCTTGTAGCGGCCGAGAAATACAGCGGACCAGTGCCTCCCAAGCCCGACGTTCCGTACTTGCTCCACGCCTCCACGCTGATTGAAACCGAGGCCGCGCAGGCCCAACAGGGTAAGAAGGGCGATACGTTTATTATCTCGGGGGCGTCATCTCCGGCGCGTACGCCGCTCGCGGAACCGATCTTCATTGTCGACGCGCGCAACATCCAGCCCGATAGTTTCGAGTTGTACCGGCTGGACGTCAAAGGCGGAAATCGCGAAGTCAATTTGAACGGCAGCCGGCGACGTGGCGGGTCGCATGCCCTGCATCTAGCCGTAAGGCAGCTCACCGGCCATCTTTACCGCGTGGAAGTGGATGAAGCGCTCGAAAACGGCGAGTACGCGCTATCGCCCGCCGGCGACAATCGCGCCTATTGTTTTGAGATTTATTGAGCAGTTACCATGTAGTGATCGGCTATCCATGCGACCTCTCTTGCTTCTCGTTTCCTCGGTTGCCCTTTTCGCCCAACCCAGCGCGGATATGACGCAAGCGCTTAGTTCATCGCGGCAGCGCATCGACTCCATTGACGATCAAATCGTAAAGCTGCTCAACGAGCGGGCGCAGGTGGTTCGTCAAGTGGGAGTGATCAAGAAACAGTTTCATGCGCCTGCCAGCGCTCCGGGCCGTGAAGAGCAGGTTTTGCACCGCGTCGCCGGTCAAGCCCAGGCGCCGCTCGCTCCCTCAGCCGTGGAGGCGATCTACAAGACAATTTTGCATGAGATGTCGGCGATGGAAGCGTCCGAAATGGAGAAGGGCGCTCAGCCGCGGTAGGTCTACCTTTCGCGTCGCGCTGCTAGAAGACGTATCCGGCGGTGGCTTGATACGTGCGCGGCTCGATGAAATGCGTGCCGCTGAAGGTGGAAAGGAAATTGTAGAGCGCTACTTTGTTGGCGAGGTTTTCCACGCTGAATTTCAGGGTCCAGCGCGGACCAGTTTCTTTGTGGAACAAATTGTCGGTGCCGATTCCGATATCGTAGAGGCTGTGCGGCTGGACGCGATCGGGGTTATGGTCGTCATTCTCGGTTCCCGTTTGAGGCAGCGTCAGCAAGGTCGACGTTCCGGCGCCAGTGCAGGTTCGGATGGGCGCCTGAAGCGTGGCCGCCGCTCCATTGCACGCGAATCCGATATCCACCTGCTGGGATGGCGTGAGCGTCAAAGCAGACGCCACATCGGGAACGCCGCTGACCACCAGTCCGCTGTCAAGACGCCAGGTGAAATCGACCCACTCCGCCTTGTTCGGGCGCTGATAGCGCAAATTCACGTTCTGCTGATAGGCTTGATCGTGATCGATCCTGAAAACGCCGGTGGGGATGCCGCCCAGGGCGATCAGGCCGCCGGTCTCAGGCGGAAAGTAACGCGCTCGTGTGTGTCCCATGGTGAAGTAGGCCTGAAAACCGTGCAGGTTGATGGTACTGACACGGCCACTGACGCCGTCCACCTTGGAATTATTCCAAGCGATCGGAAAAGTAATCGGCGTATTGAATAGCACGGCGAAATCGTACGCGTTGTGAGTATATTTCCAGAAATAATCGGCGTCGATGATTAACCATTTTCCGACGCCTTGCTGAAATCCCGTATCGAAATCGTTGCGATTGCCTGGACGGATGGGATTGTACTCCGTCCCAAAGACATTGGCCGCAAGACCGCCGGAGCCCGCGGCGCTCGAGAGCAACAGGTTCTCGTTGAAGGGAGTTTCGAAGGTCCGCGCATACGAGGCTCTAAGCACTGTCTTGCTGCGCAGCAGATAGGACAGCCCCAGCCGCGGCTGAACCCCGTTGGCCGACGTCACGCCATTGTATTGATCGTCACGCAGTCCGGCGTCGATGGTCAATTTGCCGAGCGAAATGGTGTCCTGTATATAGAACGCGTACTCGTTAATGTTGTGGGTGGCGTGAAAATTGAAAGGAGATCCGCCGCGCGTCAGGTCATACGGCACGATTCCCGGCTGCAGGTTCGGATTCGCCATGTAAGTGGGATTGATACCGGAACAATCGTTCGGATTCGTAACGCCCGGCAATAGCAGCGCATTCCCCTCGTTATCCAAACAGACGGGATTATAGGTTGGGTTGGTGATGCCGAACTGGAAATTCTCGAGCAATCGGGTTTGCTGGATCTGAGTGCCGATTTTGATGTCGTGATGTCCGTGGCTGATGGCGAGATCCGCCTTGACGCCGTAATTCATCAGAACGCGGTTCTGCGACGCAGTGACGGGGGTGTCGTCGAACGGATCGCGGCTCGGATAATAATCGAGCTGATCGCGCCGCACGAAAGGATTGATGGTGAGCAAAGTATGGGCGTTGAAGGTATGCTGATAGCCCGGCGCGAAGCTCCAGCTCAACACGCGCTGCCTCTGGTCCTGCAGCAATTGATCGTAGCTGTTGGGCACTTGAAACCAATTCCGCGCACCGAAGAGATCCAGGTGCAAGATGTCCTTGGGACCGGGCTGCCAATCGATGCGGTCGAAAATACTGCCGTTGTTGCCGATGTCGTGGATGGGCAGAAATTCCGGAGTGTCCAGAAATCGTCCCGAACGGCTTCCGTTAATCGCCAGGAAATTCCCGAAGGTGGGAGTTCCAAATCCTAGCGTGGCGCTTCCCGACCAAGTGCCAAACGATCCCCAACTGGAATCGACGCTGCCGAATGCTTTGGTGGCGCCCAACCCGGAGCGCGTGGTGGCGTTCACCACCAGGCTGGTTTTGTCTCCATATTGCGCTTCGGGCGATCCAGTGATCAGTTCCATGCCTTGCAGAGCGTTGAGAGGAATCTGCGTGGAAAAGAGCTTGCTTTGCTGGTCGCTCACCGGTTGGCCGTCGATCACGAACGTGGTTTGCGCGTGATCGCCGAGCGGATGAAAGAACCCGTTGGCATCCGCCGCCACCGCGCCGGTGCTCATAGTGATGGCGTCGCTCAAACCGGCCCCGGGACTCAACACCGGGAGCTTGGAGAATGCGCTTTCGTCCACGTCCTGATGGGCGGCCGTGTCGGTTTCCACCGTGGCCGCGGTGGCCTGCACCGTCACGGTGCTGGACTCGGTGGCGATGCTGAGAGTGACGTTCGCCAGCACCGGCACCGAGTTGCGAACGTCGATGTTCTGTTGAACGGTATTGAAGCCCGACTCGCTTACTTCGAGACGGTAGTTGTTTACAGGCACGTTGTTAAAGCGAAAACCGCCGCTTGAATCGGTAACGGCCATTTGCTCGAAGCCCGTCACCGGGTTTGTGATTCGCACCTTGGCGCCCGCGATGAGGGCGCCGGAGGGATCGCTTACTTGGCCCGAAACCGTGCCGCTGTTGATGGATTGTCCCAAAGCACACCCGGCCGACAGCACGGCCAACAGACTGAATCCCCGCAGCCACTTCACCATTTCATTATCGCGAACCTCGCCTTTTCCCATTCCAAGTCACGGACTTGTGACGTTGCTATAATCGATTGAGTTACCGTCTTGACGTCAGCGACGTTGCTGGTTGATGTCTGCGGCGTCTAAACTCGGAACGATGCCCCGGTTCTTTACACTCCAACAAGCCGAAACCATTCTGCCCGACGTTGAAACGGCGATTCGAGAGGCCATTTCACTCAAAACCGAGTACGAGCGTACCCAATCGGATTGGCAAAGCCTGGCCCAGCGGGTGGCCGTGATGGGCGGTATGCGCATGGATCGGGCCCACGTAGTGGAGCAAAAGAACTGCCGCGAGGAGGCCGGACACGCTCTTCAACAAGCGGTGGAGAGAGTTCTCGAGTTCGGTTGCCTGGTGAAGGACCTGGATATCGGGCTCATCGACTTCCCGACACTTTTCCAGGGAGAAGAGGTTTACCTGTGCTGGAAGCTCGGCGAGCGAGGCATCCGATTCTGGCACGGCGTGACGGAGGGCTTCCGGGGCCGCAAGCCGATCGACTCGGGGTTTCTGGAGCGTCATCGGGGCGAGTTGCCTAACTGATATGTGCGAAAATTGGGGAATTGTTACGGGGGAGCGAGTTGCCTCATAAAATCGCATGCTGCTGAGTAGAGAGTTCATTAGTTATCTGTCGCGGCAATTGGTAAAGCGTACGACGCCGCAAATCATTGAGACGAGCAGCGCCGAGGCGGCCGCCGAGATGATCAGCCATTTGATCGAGGAAGAACTGCAGGTGGAGGATCGGCTCAACGACGAAGTGCGCGAATTGCTGAGCCAGTACAGCGATTACATGCGTCGCGAAGGCGTCAGCTATCAGGAGATGTTCCGCCGGATCAAGAACACGCTGATTTCACAGCGCAAGGTGATCCGTGCGTCGGGGCGCGATACCGGCGACAACATGAAGCTGTCCCGCGACAAGATCAACGATATTTCGCATAAGCTGGTGGCCGCGTTCCGCAAATCGCGCGAGTTTCGCCTCAAGAAGGAACCAAACGACGTGCGCCTGGCGATTGTGCAGGGGATGACCGAACTGCTGGGCGTGGAAGAGAGAGTGGACCGTGCGGCGCGAACCAAGATCCGGTCGCAGAAGAAGGAGATCCCTGAAGGCACCGAGGAGTGGGATCTGCTGCACCGGCGCTACTATGCCGAAGAGTTCAAGAAGTTCGGCATCGATCTGACGCGCTAAGCGCGGAACCGCGGCCTGAGACGATTACTGTGCCGAACCGAACAGAGCCTAAGACCGTCGGCCAGTGGATTCGCTACGTCGTCGTGGCGGCGATAGCGCTCTTTCTGGTGTGGTGGATGCTGCGGCTGTACGTTCTTTGAGTGCGCCGGACCTATGCGAGTTTCACGCGGCGAATCCCAGCGATTTGATCGAATCCGGAGTCAAACGTAGCAATCCACTCCAAGTCATTATTAAGCATCACCGCGGCATGCACGGCATCGCGCGCCGAGACACCTGCGTGCGCGCAGACAAGGTCGCGAGCCTGATCGGTATCGGCAAGAGTCACGCTCAAGACGGTGGGACAGAACTCGACGAAAAGGTCGTAGACTTCGCGGGCAAGATCCAGACGGCTCAAGGAAGCGTAGCGGTAAAGAATCTCTTGTAGCACCTCAGTGCTGGTGCATGCGTCTACCTTACCCTCGCGAACGCGCCTCAAGAACCGGCGTGAAGGTTCCCGATTTGGATGCTCGCGTCCAGCGACATACATCGGTATGTTGGAATCGACGAAGACTCTCATCGCCGCCCGGCATCGATTTCGTCGAGCATCCGATGGATGTCCGCCGTCGGCGCGCCTAGAGATTCCAAGCGAAGCAGAGGATCGGAGACGCCGCGGCCTTTCCCGGTCTTGCCGATAGCTTCAGTGAGGACGCGACGCACCCATTCGCCCTTGGAAACTCGCGTTCGCTGCGCCGCTTTGGTAAGTTGGGCGTCTAATTCCGGTGATATGAGGACCTGCAGCCTGTGACTCACATGCTCATGCTAACATACTCATTCATTTAAATACTCGCAGGTACGTCGTCCTTCGGCGGCACGGACGGAGCGGCGCCCGGGCCTTTGGCCGGCTCATCCTCGGGCCGCGCCGTGGACTTGCTCAAAGCCTGGATGCGATCGTGGGCAGCCTGCACTTGGCCGAACTGCCTTTGCATGATCAAAGCGATCTCAGGCGTCAGCGTCTTGCTCAATGCTATCCGATAGGTTTTGAGAGACGAATCCTCAGCACGCTCGGTCTCCACCAGAATGGCGTGAACATCGTGCCCGGTGAGAATGCCTTTCAAACTCATCCAACTGGCGCGCACCATTCCGCCGACCCCTTGAGGATCGATGGGATCGAAACCGAGCGTCCTCACCGCTGCCTGCAGCTCGGTGGCGAACTGGGCGCGCTCGGCCGCGTACTGTTCGAACATCAGCTTGATTTCGGGATCGTTGACGGCATGTGCCGCGCCGCGGAAGCCTTGTTCAGCGTCGCGGTTAATCGAAATCACGTCATGGACGGCCTGAGCATAGTCCTGTAGTGTCCCGGGCATCGTTTGCACCCCGGTGGTTAGACCACTAAGAACGACGATCGTTTCGGGAACTTACGAACCCGGCGTTTTTTCAAGCTGCTGCCGGGCCCACACGCGATTGGGATTGATTTGGAGCGATTGTTCAAAGGCCTTTTGGGCTTCGGCCGGTTGATTGGAACGGCGTAGCGCGACGCCGAGCCACAGCCAGGCGTCCGCATTTTTCGGATTCAGCTCGATGGCCTTGCGGAAATCCTTGATCGCGAGATCGATGCCGCCGCCGAACGCCTGCGGCAAATAGTAGTTCCCCACGCCGTGGCTCAAGTAAGCCATCGAGGACTTCGGATCCAATTCAATGGCTTTGTTCACTGAATCGAGGGCGCACTTGGCATACTTCAGCCCGGCAAGAGAATTGCTTGAGACGGCTTGACCGCAGAGGGTGCCGAGGACCCGCTGATATTCGGCGGAATCCGGTTTCATGCCGACGGCCTTAGTGGCGGCGTCCATCCCAGACTGGGCCGCGTTCTTGGCGCCTGTCTTGTCGTGCATCTCGATGGCGACCTCAGCCGAATAGGATTCCGCCAGCGCCAGGCGATAATACGCCGCAGCATCATTCGGCTTTTTGTCGGCCGCGGCGCGCGATTCAGCCGCCAGCTTTTCCAATGCCGCGCGGTCCTGGTGGTCGCGGGCTTTCAACAGGTCGGAATCGTCGCCGGCCGCGCTGGCTACGATCAGAACGGACGCGCTGGCTGCCGCCAAAACCATCGATAACCTAAAGAAGAAAGGCTTCATCCTTTGAACCTATAGGACGCGCCGCGCGCTACAGAGTTGCAACTTTTCGATGGACCAGCAGGAAGTACAGCGCTAACAATGCCAGTAGGATGCCGTTCCACGCTATTACCACGGGCGCGGTGAATTGTTTCACTAGCGCGCCAACTACCAGGCTGCCCACCGGCATGCCGCCTCGGAAAGCGACATTGTAGACGCTTAACACGCGGCCACGCATATTATCCGGAGTTATTAACTGCACGAGGGACCCAATGCTGGTGAAAACGGCCAGGAGCATCGCGCCGGAAATGAAAATAAGAACGCAGCTCAACACGAAATGGTGAGACAGCGCAAAGCAAGTGATCAGTACGCCGAGGCCGAGTAGCATGACAAGCACCAGCAGACCCATATGCTTGTGCTTTCCCAGTGCCGCCACCGCGAGGGCGCCGCAAATGGATCCGATGCCGGAGCAAACCAGGAAGACGGTGTAGAACTCGGGGCCGCCATGAAACACATCCTTGGCGAAGACGGGGAGAAAAACGATTAACGGAAAGGCGAGCAGCGTCATCATAAACGCGAGCACGATGAGAGCTTCCATGGTCCCCTGATTGCGGATGAAACGGAATCCCTCCTTCATGCTGGTGAGCACGGACTCACGGGTCTTGGTGGGCACGAAATGCGGACGAATGACGAGCAGCGAGATGATGACCGCCACGAACGAGATGCCGTTGAGGCCGAAGCACCAGGATGCGCCCAGCGCCAGCGCCAGTCCGCCAAAACTTGGCCCAAGCACGCGCGCCGCATTGAATTGAATCGAATTCAGGGCGATCGCGTTGGGTAGATCTTCGGTTTTCACGAGCGTCGGAATCAGCGCCGAGTAAGCTGGTCCGCCGAAGGATTGCGCCGTGCCGACAATGAACGAGAGCGTCAGGATGTGCCAGATCTTCACAACGCCGGTTGCAAACAGACCAGACAGCACGAAGGCACATGCCATCTGCACAAATTGCGATCCAAGCAACAGCCTCTGCCGCTCGGTGCGGTCGGCCAAGACGCCGCCCACCAGCGAAAACAGGACGATGGGAATGCTGCCCAGGAACGAATCCAGGCCAAGCAGAAACGACGATCCGGAAAGCTGCAAAACCAGCCAGGCCTGGGCGAAGGTCTGCATCAAGGTGCCGATGCTCGACGTGCACGCGCCAAACCACATGATGCGGAAGTCGCGATAGGCGAATGCCTTGAAGACCCTGCTGATCACATTAAGATCCGGCGGTGCAAAATCCGGTCAGGGAAGAGGCTGGGGGCGTTTGATCAGATGAACGTAATTGCCGTCGCCGTCACTGAAGTAGATCAGGCGGTTGCCTCCGATCGAGAACGCTGGAGCCAAAAACTCAACACCGCGCTGCCGCAACTCTTCGATGGCGGCATCGAAATCATCCACGCTGATGGCCAGGTGCCGGATGCCAGGATCTTTCATCTGTTGCGGCGCGCGATCGCCCACTGAGGGAATGATCTCGAGCAGAGTGCCGTTCTTAGCGCGCACAAAATAATTGCCGTCGTAAGTGTAGTTAATATGAAAGTCTAGCTTCCGCACGTACCATTCGGCCAAGCGCTTCGGATCGGGCGAGGCGATAGCGGTGTGCTCCAGTCCTTGAAACATAAACCAGGATTGTATCAGAGTGGGCCCAGGCGTTATTGGAATAACTGCGGCGCGAACTGGTTCAAATACTCGCGCCAGTTGGTCCAGGTGTGCGCGCCCGCGCTTTCCTGGAACACGGGATTGTAGCCGTGCTTCTGGAACACTTCCAGCGTGGCCTTGGTGGTCTTGAGCAGGAAATCGTCCTTGCCGGTCGAAAACCAGAACAGTTTCAGATCTTTCTTAGCCGCGGCGTTATCCAATTCCGCCAGATGCCGCTGCTCCCAACTAGGATTGGCCACCGGGAACTCCGGAAAGCCGAGCGAGACAATCCCGATGATGCCCGAACTAAACACGCCGACGTAGGCGAACTCGCGGGAGTGCGAGAAAGCAATCTCGAGCGCATGCGCGCCGCCCATCGAGAGGCCGGCCATGGCGCGATGCTCCCGATCACGCAGAATTCGATAATGCGTCTCGGCGTAGGGCAGGATGTCATTGTTGAAGTCCTTGACGAAATCGTCGTTGAAATCGGGAGCCTGGAGCCTGGTAGCCAGCGGACGGAAAGGCTCGGTGTGACCGGCCGGCATCACGATGACCATTGGCTTGGCTTTCTTGGCCGCCATTAAGTTATCGATGATGAAGCCCGCGCGTCCCACCGAGGTCCACGAATGATCCGAATCGCCCGCGCCATGGAGCAGGTAAAGGATGGGATATTTTTGCGAGCTGGTTTCGTAGCCAGGCGGTGTGTAAACGTGCATACGCCGGAACTTGCCCAAGCTTTTCGAATAATACGTAACGCTTGCGACCGCGCCATGCGGCACATCCTTGGTTTCCATGAAGTCGGCGCCAGGAACATAGACCATGCTCCACGCATTCATCAAGGATTCGCTGGTCGACGGATTGCCCGGGTCCAGCACCGCGACGTCGTCGACATTGAAGTTGTAGCGATAGGCGCCTGGATTGATCGGCCCGATGGTAACTTCCCAAAGGCCGCTCTCCGCCTTCTTCATCTCGGCCTTCGCCGCCGTAGCGAAAATATCGCTGCTAAACACCGCGACCGCTTGCGCTTTCGGTGCGAAAATGCGGAAAACGATGTGGCGATCCGGTGTGACTTCGTCGACCGGGAAAGCGGCAGGAGTGGCAAGCAACGCCATGGCGATCGGGGCCAGGATCTGGTATCGCATGCCGCAATGATTATACAATCTGGAGGGCATATCCATGAGAAACATTCATTCCATTTTCGCGCTCCTCGCGATCAGTACGCCGCTTGTGTTCGCGCAGGCGAGCGCGCCGCATTGCGCCGACATGCTGAAGTATCAAGCGCCCGGCTGGAACCTCGCGATCGCCAAAGCCGATGCGACGCCAGCCGGCAACCAGAAAATCCCGAATGCCCCAGGTGCGCCGCCTGTCGCGCTGCCCGCGTTTTGCCGCGTTGAGGGAGTGATCGACCAGCGCACCGGCGCCGAGGGAAAGCAATACGGCATCGGTTTCGCTCTCGCGCTACCCGATCAATGGAACGGACGGTTCTTGTTCCAGGGCGGCGGGGGGCTGAACGGCAACGTCGCACCGCCTTTGGGATTGCAGGCCGCGGGCGATCAGCCGGCGCTGGCGCGCGGATTCGCCGTGGTCACCACCGATAGCGGACACAAAGGTGGCGTGTTCGATGGCAGTTTTTTTCGCGATCAGCAAGCCACCCTGGATTTCTACTACGTGGCAATTGGACGAGTGGCGAGTCTAGCGAAGCAGATGATCGCGGCTTATTATGGGCGCGCGGCCGAGCACTCTTATTTCGACGGCTGTTCGACGGGCGGCCGCGAAGCGATGATCATGTCGCAGCGTTATCCGGAGTATTTCGACGGAATCATTTCCGGCGATCCGGCCATCCGCACCGGGCATTCCAATCTCGCGCTCGGTTTCATGACGGCCGTCTTCGATCAAGCGGCGCCCAAGGACGATAGCGGCAAGCCCGATCCGAAGAAGACGTTTTCGGCTTCCGACCGCAAACTCATCGTCAATTCCCTGCTCCAGGCTTGCGACGCCAAGGATGGCTTAAAGGACGGAATGATCTTCAATCAGCGTGCGTGCGATTTCGATCCCGCGGCGCTCGCGTGTTCCGGTTCCAAGAACGAAACCTGTTTGAGCAAGGCGCAGGTGGATTCGCTCAAGACGGCATTCGCTGGTCCGAAATGGTCGTACGGAGATCAGATCTATCCGGGATTTCCCTTCGACGCCGGCATCGACGACACGGGCTTCATCCCCGGTTTGTTGAACGGACCCGTGATTCCTGTCGCCACCGGCGTGGACTTCGCACAGTTCAACGTGGATCGCGAAGCCGCGCGCGTGGAAGCCGACAAAACGGCCCAGCTCGGCGATAGCCTTTGGACCAATCTAACGACGTTCCGAGGACACGGAGGAAAGCTGCTTTTTTATCACGGACTGAGCGATCCCTGGTTCTCGCCGCTCGAAACACTTCGGTATTACGAAAAGATGGCCAAGGATACGGGCAACGGCTCGGTGGAATCATGGAGCCGGATCTATCTCGTGCCTGGCATGGGCCACTGTCAGGGCGGGAGCGCGACGCTGGATCGTTTCGACATGTTGAGCGCCGTGGTGGATTGGGTGGAGAAAGGTGTTGCGCCCGATCGCGTAATCGCTACCGGACCTGCGTTCCCTGGCCGCAGCCGGCCGCTGTGCGCCTATCCCAAGCACGCCGAATATTCCGGCCATGGCGATCCGAACGATGCCGGCAATTTTGCGTGCCAGCAGTAGCGGTGGGCTGAGCACGGTACTCTAGAAACTGATGACGTTCCTAAAAGACAGCTTGATCGAGCTGATCACGCAAACCTCTACGAATCTGCCGCCGGATGTCCGCGCCGCGATGGGCGTGGCTTTGGAAACTGAGATCGCCGGAACGCAGGCGGCGCAAGCGCTGGGAATTATCGCCACCAACATCGACATGGCGCAACAGGACGCGGGACCGATCTGCCAGGACACGGGCATGCCGACGTTCGTGGTGCACACTCCGGTGGGCGTCAACCAGATGGTGGTGAAGCGTGCGATTCGAGAAGCTGTCGCCGAAGCCACGAAGGGCGGCAAGCTGCGGCCGAATTCGGTGGACTCGCTCACCGGGAAGAACAGCGGCGATAATTTGGGCGAAGAGACGCCGGTGATTCATTTCGAGCAATGGGAGCGGGACGAGATGGAGGTCAAGCTCATCTTGAAGGGCGGCGGCTGCGAGAACAAGAACATTCAGTACTCCTTGCCGATGGAGCTGGAGCACCTGGGACGCGCGGACCGGACCTTGGAAGGCGTGCGCAAGTGCATCCTGCACTCGGTGTGGCAGGCGCAGGGTCAGGGTTGTGCGCCGGGCGCGGTGGGTGTGTGCATCGGAAGCGATCGCGCACACGGATACGATTTAGCGAAGGGTCAACTATTTCGGACCTTGGACGATGTGAACCCGGTTCCGGAACTAGCGAAACTGGAAGCCGAGATCATGGACGAAGCGAATCGCATCGGTGTCGGCGCGATGGGCTTCGGCGGTAAAGTGTCGCTAATCGGGTGCAAGATTTGCGCCGCGAATCGCCTGCCAGCGAGCTTCTTCGTGTCGGTGGCCTATGACTGTTGGGCCTTCCGCCGGCTGGGAGTGCGGTTGGATGCGTCGAGCGGCGCGATTACGGGCTGGCTGTATCGCGATCCCAATCGCGCGGTGGAGCGCATGGCGATCTCGGAAGGATTCCCGCTGACCGGGCGCGAGGTGGTGCTGACGGCGCCGCTTTCCGAGGAGCAAGTGCGATCGTTGCGGGTGGGCGACGTCGTGCTGGTTTCCGGCGAGGTATTTACTGGACGCGACGCGGTGCACGCCTATTTGATGAAGAACGCGCCACCGGTGGACATGCGCGGATCGATCGTTTATCACTGCGGTCCGGTAATGTTGAAACAGGGCGATGGCTGGACGGTGAAGGCCGCGGGCCCCACCACCAGCAGCCGTGAAGAGCCGTATCAGGCCACCATTATCGAAAAGTACGGCGTGCGCGCGGTGATCGGCAAAGGTGGCATGGGCAAGAAGACACTGGCGGCGCTCGAAAAGTGCGGCGCTGTTTATCTGAATGGGATCGGCGGCGCGGCGCAGTTCTACGCGCGCACGGTGGAGAAGGTGCTAGGCGTACATCTGCTGGAGTTTGGAATTCCCGAGGCGATGTGGCATCTGCGAGTGAATAACTTTGCCGCGATCGTCACCATGGATGCGCACGGCAACAGCCTGCACGCTAACATCGAGCGGGAAACCGGTGAGAAGCTCGAAGAACTGCAACAGGCATGAACGGTCTGTTAAAATTGATTTTGTCTGCGGCCAGGTAGCTCAGCTGGTAGAGCGCAGCCCTGAAAAGGCTGGCGTCGGCGGTTCGATTCCGTCCCTGGCCACCACAAAACAAAGCACTTAGCGGCATCCAAAAACAGAGAGTTTCTGTCGCGCGAACAATACGCGTACATCCGTTACCGGGCGGCGCGTTGTCGCAAATCCGTTGCTCCATCAGATTCCAGATTTCCCGCGCCGTGCTGCCGGTCCGGGCGAGCCGCGCCAGCTTGGGTATCGCACTGAGTTCGATGCGATGGAGGCGGAGCGCGTGAAACTTCGGAGTCCAGATTCACATCGCTCGACCGCAGCATCATGCGGGAAGCGTCGAATCCGAACGTGGATTTTGGGCCACAGTACTTCGAAGTTAGTCGGAATCCTACTGAGGCCGGATTGAGCGAAACGGCGCGCCTTCGCACTCAACGTGAGGCTTCCCGCCTGGCTGTCCTTCATCGCATGGGCCTGGCGGAATCGACCGGCGGAGATAGCTGGCTGGTGCGGCGCGATTGCGAGCAGGTGCTTCGAGCGATTCACAGCCAAATCGCCATGTGCGATGGCATCGACAAGCGCAGCTCAAGATGGGCGACGCTTCCGGATCTATGGACGCGATCAAGGGGCGATGGGCTCTGCCTCGCGTTCGGCCAGGCCGAGGCGCCTCAACTCGACCGACGGCACGAAATTAACTCATGCCGCGGCGCTGTCTTGGTATTTTGGGCGGAAGCCGAACGATTTCGCGAGTTCCCGCAGTCGTCTGTAGAAGTCAATGCGGCGCGCAGCGCACGCCTGTTTCAGCTCAGAGAACCTTGCCACCGAAAGTGCTATCGTTTTCCAGTTGCCAGGACAGTAGCCTGCCGATGTTGGGAGACGAACTGCTTTCTCTTCGCCCGCAGAGACAAGTACTCCCTGGCCTGTTTGGAAATGCGCTTGCGCTCCTCGGAATCGAAGACGGCATTGCGGACCACACGCCAGATGACGCGGGGCCGGAAATAGTATTCGCCGTAGAATCGTTCAACCCAATCCACGAGAGCAGCCTCTTCCAGCTCCGGATAGATGACTTTGGGAAGCTGATGGCCGACCTCGTCCGTCATCGAGCCGATCGAGATCAGATTGTTGCTCTTCGCGTATTCATAGAACTCAGTGCCTGGATAGGGGTGCGCGATTGAAACCTGAATTGTTTCGGTATCCAACCGCTTGGCGAAATCGATCGTTCTGCGAATGCTTTCCGGGCTCTCACCGGGTAATCCGACAATAAAGTCCCCATGGACAATCAAGCCGAGCTTCTTGCAGTTGGCAGTGAAGCGCAGGGCCATATCTATGGTTGCGCCCTTCTTGATGTTCTTGAGGATCCGCGGATCTCCCGATTCGTATCCGACAATCAAAAGCCGGCAACCGGCTTCCTTCATGGCTTTGAGCGTATCGTAGTCGGTTGTCACGCGCGAGGTGCACGACCATGTGAACTGTAGAGGCTTCAGCTTGCTACAAAGATCGATGGTCCGCGCCTTCTGATAGTTGAACGTATCGTCATCGAAAAATATCTCCCGCAACTCCGGGAAAGCCTCAAGCGTAAAACGCACCTCGTTGCTGACATCGTCAGCCGACCGCAGGCGCCAGCGGTGTCCGGAGTGCGTCTGTGGCCACAAACAAAACGTACACATGGCAGGGCACCCTCGCGACGTGTAAAACGAGACATAAGGATGTAAAAGAAACGGCACATTGTAGCGGCGTATGTCGAGGTCACGCTGGTACACCTTGGTGACCCATGGCAGGGCGTCGAGATTCTCAATCACGCTTCCATCCGGATTGTGAATGATTTGCCCGTTCTTACGGAAGCTGACACCTGGCAGCGTATCCAGCGCCTTCCCGTTTGCATAATCAACGATCTGCTGGTCGAATTCGCGCCTAACCAGGAAGTCAATTGCCTTCGTGGCGTTCAGCGTGTCTTCGGGTTCTATAGTTCCGGGAGGACCAACAAACGACACCTTGAGCCTGGGGTTCGCGTCCTTCAACATCTCGGCGATCTTCACGTCGACTTCAAATCCCGGCGTGGATGTAAATAGCACAAGGAGCTCGAAGTCTCGTGCGATCTCGATGGTCTTTTCAATCGAGATCTTGTGCGGCGGTGCGTCCAGGACTTTACTATCAGGCAGCATGCCTGCCGGATAGCAGAGCCACACAGGATACCAATAGGACTCGATCTCGCGCGATGCAGGCCAACGGGAACTCGCTCCACCGTCGAAACATTCAAATGACGGAGGGTTCAGGAATAGGGTTCGCATAAGTCGCCGTCAGAAAGATTAGAGTTGTTGATTTCATCGAAAGCCCCAACGTGCGCGGCGAGCATCTTCGCGAAAATTCCCGGAAGAGAGGTCATCGCGGACATCGCCGCGCGCCTGAAGTGAGCATAATCGCCGAGCGCCAACAAGAGGCGAGCCATCATCTCGGGACGCCGCGCGATTTGTCGATGCTTGCGCTGATACTTGGTCAAGTCGCCACATTCGATTGCCTCGGCCAGAGCCGTAGCTTGACGGAACGCAAGACAAAGCCCTTCACCTGTTATCGCATCTACCGATCCGGAAGCATCCCCAATCAGCGCGATGTGCTCGCGATAAACCGCTTTGAGCTTTCGTGACGACGTGATGGCACCCCGCTCGGTGCTCATCAGCGCGCGGGGTTTGAGACGCTGCTCCAAATCAGAAAATTCCCGTAGAGCGTCAGCCAAGCGGAACCGCGAGTTCCGCGAGATGGCCGCCACACAAACCGAGTCGGGTGTCACGGGCGTGACGTAAACCTGGCACTCGCGTCCCCAGTAGAGTTCCATATGGTCCGTCCAGGGCTTGATCCTGTAATGCCGGCGAAACCCGAAGCGGCGGCGGTCGCGGACACACACGTCGAGCCCGGCCCACTTTCGCACCAACGAATTCTCACCGTCCGCGCCGATGATCCAGCCGCAGCGCGCCGCGTCCAGGTCCACCCTGGCGCCCCAGTGTAATTGAACGCCAACAGCTTCGGCCCGCTCGATCATCATTCGATGTAAAGTGGTGCGCCGTACACCGCGCCCGCAGCCTGTTGGGAAATTCGCTTGTACGGCTATGCCGCGATCTAGGAAACGAATGCCGCGAAATGGAAACGAATCCGCGGCGCCTATGGAAACCCCAAGCTCTGACAATGCCGCTAGAGCGTCCGGCATCAGGCCCTCTCCGCAGGCCTTGTCGGCGGGAGGCACAATTGCATCCGCGACGGTTACTGTGAAACCTCTCCGTCGCGTCGCAAGTGCGGCAGCCAAGCCAGCGGGTCCACCGCCAATAATCAAGATGTCGGTATTTACCAATGCAACAACACCAATCCCGGACAATCCTGCGCTGCACGTTGTCTTCCGCGCCGGCACGATGTCCTTGTTGATGGAGCCTCTTGATCTGGGGCGGCAATTTGCCACCGATAGCAGAAGACGTATGCGCGTCGATCGCGGCAATTTGCCACCCGCTTTGCGATGGAAATTTGATCAAGTAACAAAGGATTGTCGTCGATATAAAGCCGGAGGTTAAAATGATCAATCCAGTTGCTTCAAGCAACGTTCCGCTTCCCCAGTCTGCGCAGGCTCATACTGCGGCAGCCAAGCCCCCTGCCAATCCACCGCAGGATACGGTGCAGTTGAGTCATGCGTCTTCCGCGGGCGACGTCGATCACGACGGCGATTCCCATTAGTCTCTCGATCACGTGTGTCGTGCACCTCTCGGCACACGTGCTTCTTCCTTCTTCCGTCCCAAAATTTCTCTAATCCGCTCGTGGCCTCTCAATACGTAATCGATGTCAACCCCGAAGGCCTGAGCGAGGCTGGCACTTCGAGTTCCGGCATCGGCTTCGCTTCGAATAACCTTCGACACGGCACCGCCAGCCAGCGCGCCACTCGCGTTGCCTTCTGCCGCCGGGCGCTATCGGTCGAAATGCCCGTGTTCGCGTACATCTGGCGATACAACTTGGAAATGAACAGGAACGCCAACCGGCCGCGCAGCGTGGGCACGCACTTCGACCGGGTCCAAATCCTTCGCAGACTGTAAAAGTTGTCCCAAACTCCCTGCGTCCGCTGGCTGATCTCCTCGGTCGTCATCGTCTCGTGCGGACTGAACATTTTAGGACGAACGCTGGCGGGAATCAGCCAATATCGGGTAATCGGAATGCCGGCCACTCGAGGAACGTTGCCATTCATGCTCTTCTCCCACCGATCGAAGTCCACGGTTCCGGGAAAAGGAGTCATCATCACGAACTGCGCGAATGTCAGGCCGGCCTGTGTTGCCAAGGCGGTGGTTGCCCCAAAGGTGTCCTGGCGGTCAGAGGGGAGGCCAAAGATGAATGATCCGAGCACGTGGACGCCATGCTCCTTGAATGTGCCGAGGCGCGTGGCCAAATCGGCGCCGGCCGAGTTGAACTCCTTAAAGACGGACTTCAGCCCTTCCGCGGTAACGGATTCCACGCCCACCAGCGCGCCCTTGATATGGGCCTTGCGCATCGCGTCAAGAAACCGTGTGTCTTCACCGGCCTCCATCGTGATCTGCGTGAAAAAGACCATGTCGGCGGGAAGCTTCGCCAGCTTGGACATCAAATCGAACCGCTCCTCTCGCATTGCTTGCAACTCCCCGACGCGCTGCATGCTGCCCTGCTTTTCGGCGAGTTGAATGTCGGTGAGAGTGACGGGATAGAAGTTATCGTCGGCCAGAGCGATGAAGCGAAATCCGAGACGCCGTAACTGCACAATCTCTTCGATCACCACATCCGATGCGCGCTGCCGCGGCTTTTGGCCATCGGTACGCCACACTGAACAAAACGAACAATGTTTGGGGCAACCACGCACAGTTTGCACCGACGCCCACATGTAACGATCGCGCGGGGCGAGATCCCAGCGCGCGGGCAAGAACTGCTCGCCCGAAACGCGCCCGCCGTCGTAGATCGCCTGGACCGTACCTCGCACCAGATCGGCAATCACCTGTGCCCAAACGACGTCTCCGTCTCCCTTGACCACCACGTGAGCTCCGCCCAGTTCATGGGCCTCTTCCGGATACAGGGTTGCGTGAATCCCCCCGAAGACAACCCAGGCTCCACGTTCACGCGCCATGCGTCCGACTTGCATCCCTCGCAGGGCATTGCCGGTATGGATGCCAATGCCCACTATGTCGCCGGGTTGGATGAGATCGGGATCAATCTGTTGCAGCGTCTCGTCAGTGATGAGCGGATCGCCGTACCCGGCCGGCGTTGCCGCGGCAAGTACGTATAACCATCGCGGAGTGATGACGCCGATCCCGAACGAGGTATCACTCGGATTAACAAGGTGCACACGCATAGATAAAAAGTTCCGGCTCCCTCATCTCTCTTCGCTGCGCGGAGGGGTCATTGGCTGTGCGCAGGACCCCATCGGAAGCAACGATGCCTGCCGTCATTGCGGACGCCAGGTCATCTCCACTCGCACCGGTATCTCATTCTTAACAGGGAGCGCTAAGAGCGATGGTGGGTCGATCTTGAAATCGGTCAGCGTGGCCGGAATTGTTCCCGATATCCGGATCTGGTTTCCCTGAGTCGCCATTTGGAATGCAATCTGATTATACTGCGCGGTCTGGCCGGCGAATTGAATCTCCAGATCGGCGTGGATTGTTGCCGATGCGGAATCCGCTTCCCTCAATTGGGTGCGCACGCTGACGATGGGAAATTGGGCGCCGCGCGTCACTTGAAGCATGTGAAGATCGCGGTTGCTGTCTCCCGAATCAAACGACTTCACCGGTACCGCGATCAAGAAATCACATTGTCCCGCGTGACAAACTCCCTTGCCTCGCGCGGCATGACTGACGCCGTCGGTCTGATGGAGCGGATGAGACACATGATAAGTGAGACTGGATTCTTCGAGAATCCATTGGCGATCCGTTTGCGCGAGCGCAGGCCTGAGAGGCGCTAGGAGCAAGATAGCCATCAGCATTCTCTTGTCCATAAACGCCACCTAGAATTTAATGGACACGGAAGCAACGGCGAGTCCAAAAGCCGCATAGGTCGCGGTGGCCACCGCCGAATGGGCCATGGCGATCCCATGAACCTTTTCTCCGCGGTTTTCTTGACTGAAAGCCATCGCCCCCAAGATGGGAGTCAGGATCATCCCCGGGACATGAATCCAAGCCATGGCCTTGTGCAGGCGGATAGGGCCGCGCGTCGTAGTTCCCGGTATCGTGGGCGCACGGAGGGCATAATAGGCGGTGATGAAATACATATCCGCCGTCACTGCCCCCAGACCGCCGTGCACATCACGGCCGATAGCGGTGCTATGCCTGCCACCGGCGAGGCTGGAAGTAGCGATCGTGGCAATCAATGGAGCAAGTGTTATCAGCCCGAACCGTTGATGCATCTTCAGCATGTGCGATCGTCTGTCGAGTCTCGCTTGATCCTGAGCGCTTCCTTGGGCCTGATCCGTAGGGAAGCCCAGATCCCCGAGCGAAGGCTTCGCGGCATTGCCGGAAACGGCTACCAAAGCGAAGTCCATCGTTTGCTTGGCTCTGACCATGAGTGTGACGTTGCCTACTTTTGTGCCGAACCCTTCCGCTGAGATGGAAACTTCGTAATCCCCCGGCGCGAGGTTTGGTACGTTGTAGATCCCGGCCGAACTGGCTTCTGTGTCCGTCGTCTGACCCGTGGTTACATTCTTGACGGAGATTTTGGCGTTCGGAACAACCGCTCCCGAAGGGGCAGTGATTGTGCCAGACAACGCCGCTCCAACAACCTGCGCCCGCAACGGGGCCGAGATGAGGATCCCGAGAAAGAGAGCCGCCGCTTTCGGATTCATTTGACGCTGCCACGGTGCACGTTGGCTTCCGCGCCCGCAGGATCCACCCTCCGTTAGCATCCTCTTCAAACCCGGAGGAAATATCCAGGAGCTGATGGACAAACTGTCGCGGCATTCACGTCACGTGCGGCAGTTTGCCGCCGTGCGACGTTGCTCCTTTGCCGATTTGCCTATGCGCTGAGCTTGGTATTTGCCGTGCCTGCACCCCCACATGTTTTCCCGACCCTCGGTCTGGCTGTTGGCGCTTTTCGCTCTTACGTCCAAACTTGCCATGGCACAGACGCCTTTGCCCGCGCCGACTGCGACTCAACCGGAAGACAAGAGAATCTTCTGGATCATTCCGAATTACAGGACATCTCCCGGTCTTCATCCGTACACGCCACTCACTTCTCAAGAAAAATTCAAGATCGCATCGGAGGATTCGTTTGACCGAGGCACCGTGGCACTTGCCGTATTGTTCGCCGGCGAATCTCAGTTGACAAACTCGACTCCGGCGTTCGGCCAAGGAGTGGATGGCTACGCGCGATACCTGGGAACATCCTATGCGGATTTCGTCATTGGGGACATGATGACGGAAGCCATCTATCCTGTTATGCTTCATCAAGACCCGCGCTACTTTCGGCGCGGGACGGGTACCGTCTGATCGCGCCTGGGAAGTGCCGCCGGGCAGATCTTTTGGACCCGCACGGATTCCGGTCACATGCAGATCAATTTCTCCGAGATCGTCGGCAACTCGACTGCCGTAGCAATCTCGACTGCTTACTATCCAAATAACCGAACCGCCGGAGACGCGGTGTCCAAGCTCGGTGTTCAGCTTGGGGTCGATATGGCGGCGAATATTTTGAAGGAGTTTTGGCCTGATATCAACCGCAAGTTTTCACACAAGCACTGACAGAAATTCTCCGCGATCCTTGCGCCGTGCCGTGCTGGCTTTCGTTCTGCTGGCGGCGCCGATAGCAGCTCTCGCGCAAACCGACGAGATCCAGGTCTACGACGCTGAGATTGCCGAGCCCGGGATCTTCAATCTAATGATTCACACGAACTGGACTCCGATCGGCCGGATGACGCCCGTTTACCCTGGCGCCATAATCCCCGATCATTCGGTGAACGGCGCCGCCGAGTGGGCTTACGGAGTCACGCCCTGGTTCGAGCAAGGCCTGTATCTGCCGGTGTGGACTCCTTACTCCCAGGACCGCGGCGGCTCAATCGACGGCTTCAAGATACGGGAGTTGTTCGTACGGCCGCATGCAGCCGAACACACCTTTTTCTATGGCCTGAATTTCGAGTTCAGCGTCAATTACCACTATTGGGAATCGCGGCGCATCACCTCCGAAGTGCGGCCCATCGTGGGAGTGCATCTGCACCCGGTGGACATCATTTTCAATCCGATTGTCGACACCAATTACACGGGCGGCTTTGGAAACCTCGAATTCGTTCCCGCCACCCGCGTGGCCTACAACTTCAACGAGAGGTGGGCGGTTGCCGCGGAGGAATATTCCGATTTCGGACCTCTACGCCAATTCCTTCCAGCGCACGAACAATTCCAGGAGGTCTGGGCCGTTTTGGATCATCCCAACAAGTACCTAAGCATCGAGACGGGCGTCGGGTTTGGCGTGACCGCCGGAGCGGACAAGTTGACGTTCAAGCTGATGCTGTCGCGCGATCTGAACTCGAAATCGAAATGATCCGTTATTCGGAGCGGTGATGCCCGAACGTATAGAGAAGCATTAAAGTGTGGCCTCCGGAATCTACCCCATACGAGGTCGAAAACATGTATTGCAGAACCAGGCCGTTGGAAAATCGCCATCCCGCGCCGAAGTCCGACGAGTTCCTCGGCGGCCTGTAGCCGGTCGCGGTCAACGGCAGAAACGGATCGGTAATGAGCACAGCGTTGCCGAAGCTGTCGGGATAGATGAGCTGGCTCAGATCGTACGTCTGCGTGATGTAAAGGAACGACGCGTTCAGAAAGAGATGGGAAGAGACGTCGGTTTGCACGCCGACATTCGCCGAACCGAACCAGCTATGCTGGGCGCCGGTCTGCAGCAGCAAGCTGTCGGAAGCCTGTGTGCGATCCGTGCCTGCCAGGGACGTTCCGGCGGCGAGATCCAGGCTAAATACCGTCCGCCGGTTGAGAAAGTAGCCAAGGCCCAGCGCCGCCGAGGTTCTTTGCGCCCGGTCTCTCTGTAGGGAATTGACGGTGATCGCTCGCGCCAGATTATCGTTCAGGGCCAGCCCCAGCCAGGAGGCGTCGACGCCATAAAAAAGCTTGCGCGTCAGGGAACCTCGCAGGCGAAGACCAATCTCGGCCGAGTGGCCGGAGGATCGTGTCGAGTCAAGCGGCTCGGGAACGTTGTTCACAGTGTGACTGGTCTCGGAGTCGCCGGCAGCGATCAGGCCGTAGCGATAAAACAGCCCGAGCTTCTGCGCATGCGGCAGGTCTTGCTCCAGACCGACCGAAACGCGATTCTGCGAAATCGTTGAACCCGAGTTGATCCGTTCCAGGGAACTACCCGCCGCGCCCGTCGCAAGGATCTGCGCTTCGAGGGCGCCGTCGCCTTGCAAGGTTTCGATTTCAACTCCAATGCTGGTATTCGATCCGAACCGGCGGGCCGCAAGAAAGGTCCCCGAGTAGAACTCGCCCGTCGAGGCGCCGCTCGATTGGATGGCAGCCTGAGGCTCCGTCTGACTCAGGACGCTCGACAATCCTAGATCGGAAAACGCGCCTTGCACCCCGCTTCCGATCCGCGATCCGGTGACGCTTCCGCCAATCACAAAGCCGCCAGGAAGCGGAACGAATCCTGAAATCTGCGACGCTGCGCTGTAGTTGATCGGGTTGAAGGACGAGAGTCCAGGTGGCGTGGGATTTTCATCCAGCCCTCCGCTGCCGTTGAGCGAAGGCAGGAGGACCAGGCGGCCCTCGGCCGCCGAGAAACCAGTAGCATAGGCGGGATTTTCCAGGCTATCCAGGTGGGCCTCGGGAAAAGCGTTGTAGCGCATCAGAAAAGGAACCTGTCCGATTTCCGAAAGCCCCGCGATGTACTGCTCGTAGACGCTGGCAATGTTGCGCGGCGAATCGATGTCGCGATCACTGCGATTTTCAGAGCCACTTTCACGTTGCTCCGCGATCTCCCGGGCCGAGGGGATGTTGAACAATTCAAACCCTTGACCAGGAACCAACAACGCGCCACGCCCCGCTTCGATCAGAATTGTTTGCGTGGGATCGGCCAGACTGGTCACCTCAACGATTCCCTCGTAGACCAAGACCTGTGTGTCACCCCGGTTATTCACGGTGACGCTAAAGTCCGTTCCGCGCACCGCAATGGACGCGGTAGGACTATTGATCCGATAGGGATTGGGCCGCCCGCCAAAATGATTGATCTTCACCCGCACGCTGCCCAGCATGATGTCGAAAAGTTCACGGAGTGAAGATGCGGTCCGGAAGTCTTTGATTACGATCGTAGAATCCGGCTGAATCACAATCATGCTTCCGTCGGTCAATTCGATGACCACGCGTCCGCCGCCGCGCGTGTCTACTCGGTCCCCAGGGTCAAGCTCGTATCCAGGCGTCAACGTGACTGCGACCGCGCTGTTGCCGCTTGAAAGTAGAACGGGGCCAGTTACACTGGCAACTCGCGCCGCCGGTTGAGCACCGACGGCGGGGCAGAACGCGAAGACCGCGCCCAGGATCAACAAGGCACGTGTGGTGGTTGTTGCGAGGGCTTTATGTCTCAAAATCTCGGTAGCCGGCCCTTCCCCCGTGTAGCTCTAATTATTCACTATGATCGGCATCCCCCTCCACGTCACCTTCCGGTTCGGCAGGTCCTTGGAGTTCATATCTAGCAATCAGGCGCTGAATGGTCCGCCGATCAAGGTGAAGGACGGCGGCTGCCTGCCTGCGGTTCCAGCCAGTCTCATCGAGGATCAGTTGCAGGTAGCGGCGTTGTAGCTCATCCATGTCCGGCCGATCGGCGATCAATCGCTGGCCAGCACTGACGCGGCTGCCCGACCTTTGCGCGGCGTCGGTAATTTCCGTGGGCAGACAATCAACTGTGACCAGGCCGTTTGAGGAGAGCGCCACCGCCCGGCGCAGGGCGTTTTCCAGTTCTCGTACATTCCCGGGAAACAAATAGGAGTTGAGCGCGGTCATCGCCTCGCGGGTCAGATGCGGGGCCTCCGGCTGGCCAAACTTTTGCAGAAAGTACGTCGTGAGCAAATCGATATCTCCATCGCGGTCGCGGACGGGAGGAAGTTCGATACTAAGCACGCTGAGGCGGTAGAACAGATCGGCGCGGAAAGTTCCAGTATCCACCAACCCGCGCAATGGCGCGTTGGTCGCACCGATTACGCGAACGTCGACTTGCCGGGATTGCGTGGAGCCGACGCGCCGGACTTCTCCACTTTGCAATACTCGCAGCAGGCTAGCTTGAAACGCCGCGCTTGTGGATGCCAACTCGTCGAGAAACAACGTGCCGTCGTTGGCGGCTTCGAAGAGACCTGCTCGATCGCCGGTAGCACCGGTGAAGGCTCCCCGCACATAGCCGAACAGTTCCGATTCGAGCAACGTGTCCGTTAGGCCCGAACAGTTCACGGATAGAAACGGGCGGCTGGATCGAGCGCTGAATTTGTGGATCGCTCTTGCGGCGAGTTCCTTTCCAGTTCCAGATTCGCCCAGAATGAGTACCGGTGCATCGCTCCGCGCGGCTTGTGCGATTAGCTTGTACACCATTACCATCGGCGCGCTTCGCCCAACGAGCCCGGAGCCCGAAATCGCGCTTTCAATGCTCGCCGGGGCTTGTGCCGACTCGGCTTCGCGCCGGGCCCCTAGATGGCGCCGCAGGAGTTCGACCACGGCGGCAACGTCGAATGGCTTCCCGATGAAGTCGGTCGCGCCTTCGCTCATGGCTCTGACCGCGGCCTCGACGGAGCCCTGTGCGGTCATCAGGATGATCGGAATTGCAGGGTCAATCTCGTGAATATCCTTGACCAGATCGAGACCTCCTCCATCCGGCATGTAAATGTCGCTCAGCACAGCGTCGATGCCGCCATTCCGCGCCACTTCAAGCGCTCTGGAACCCGTGGGTACCGACGTTACCCGAAAACCGTTCA
>JBKQHJ010000155.1:0-9868 GCA_052148835.1 Bryobacteraceae bacterium | reverse complement strand
CGAATCGGGCAGGCTGAGGTATTGGACGCGGCCCGGCGCTGGCTGGCGCTGGGGCCGACGCCCGGTGACACGACGATTCAGGCGCCCGAAGCGGAGGCGAGCTACCAAAAGGGCTTCGTATGGCTGCTGGGCGCGCTTGGCGATACGTCCATCGCGCCGGATATCGCGAACTTCGCATTCGGGTGTTTCCGAAAAATTCCAATGTTGGGCGCGGTTTCGCATCGGGTGGGCAATGCGTGCGTGAACGCATTGGCCGCGATGCCCGGACTCGATGGCGTGGCGCAATTGAGCCGCCTGGCGGCCAGGGTCAAATACGACGTGGCCCGCAGGCTGATCGAAAAGGCGATGAACGAGGCGGCCGAGCGCAACCAGGTATCCCGCGACGATCTGGAAGCGATGGCTGTTCCGACGTTCGGCCTGGTGATGTCCGGCGCGGCCGGCGTCCGGATGGAGCGCGTCGGGGATTGCGAAGCCAGCCTCACCATTGGGCGTGACGGAGCGTCGCTCCTGTGGAGCCGTGAGGGTAAAAGCTTAAAGAGCGCTCCAGCCAGTGTGAAAGAAGAACACGCGGAAATCCTCAAGGATCAGAATCGCACCTTGAAAGAGATGGACGCGCAGGTCGCGGCGCAGCGGAGCCGGCTGGAGCGCCAGTTGATCTCGCAAGGGACTTGCTCTTTCGAGCGCTGGAAGCCGTGGTATCTCGAGCATCCCTTGGTCTCCCATTTCGCGACCCGTCTCATCTGGGAGTTTGAGGAGGGCGGCGAAACGCGGACCGCCATTCCATGGCAAGGCAACCTGGTGGATTGGGCGGGCCATGCCGTCCAGCCTTCAAAGCCGACCCGCGTGCGGATGTGGCATCCCATCCGGTCCGACGTGCAAGCCATCCTGAGCTGGCGTTGCTGGCTGGAAGACCATCAGGTGCGCCAGCCGTTTAAGCAGGCCCATCGCGAGGTTTATCTGCTTACCGATGCCGAACGCGAGACGGAGACTTACTCCAATCGCTTTGCGTCGCACATCATCCGCCAGCACCAGTTCGGTTCGCTTTGCAAGGAGCGGGGCTGGAAGTTTAAGGTGATGGGCGACTGGGATTCGCACAATACCCCGTCGCTGGATCTCACTCAGTACCACCTGCAAGCGAGGTTTAACGTGGAATCGCCAGAAGCGGAGGACGACGAATCCACCACCGCGCATGGCATCTATCTGGCAATCAGCACGGGGCGTGTCGATTTCGTCAGGTTAGAGGCTACGCAGCCGGACAACGCGGAACCGGGACCGTTCGGGCTGACGTTTCCAAAGAAGTTTCGAGGGCTCCGGCCAAGAGCCGTCCTTCGTCTCGAGGAGGTCCCCGCGCTGGTGTTCTCCGAGGTGATGCGAGACTGTGATCTGTTTGTAGGCGTGACCAGCATCGGTACCGATCCAGCCTGGAATCGGGACCATCCGGACGATCCTCATCTCCCCTACTGGCAACAATTCGCATTCGGCGATCTGACCTCGGCGGCGGAGCACCGGAGGGTGGTGCTCGAAAGTCTGCTGCCGAAGCTGGCGATTCGAGACCGGTGTCGGCTAGATGGTCGTTTTCTCCTGGTTCGCGGGGATCTTCATCAATACCGCATCCACATCGGAAGCGGCAACGTTCTGATGGAACCGGGCAGTCGCTACTTGTGTATCGTGCAGGGTTCCGGGGATACGGCTGCGAATCTCCCTCTGCCGTTTGAGGGCGATCGCATCCTGGGCGTAGTTCTCAGTAAGGCGCTTCTGCTGGTGAACGATACCAAGATCAAGGACCCGACGATCGCGCGGCAGTTGTCTTAGACCTTTCGTCCTCGACGTAAGACAGAGCAAGCATGGACGGCCTTTAACAGCTGAGGACTTTCCGGAATATGGGTCTGCTTCTCGCTTTCTCAGCAGCAAAGCGCGAAGTCAACGCAAGCGGTTGAGCAGCTATTGAAAACAGCCGCGAGTGCGGCCTAAGTTGTTAAGTGGAGTTTTTTGGAGTCTGAATTTCCTTGTCAAACCCCGATAGCGCAGGGTCAGCGTCAATAGGAGGCAACTTGAACTGTGAGCGGTTTCTCGACACTGATTCGCTTGATCAGTTAGAGACTAGCCGCGGGACCTTTGTTTTCTATTTCTTCAAATGAACTGCACGAAGATTTGTGTGCCGGATGTGTGCACGATCGCAAAAGTGCCACCTCGCTGCGTCAAAGGCTGGCCGTTCAGGTGAAACAGGGGCCACATTGATTCCCAGAACCGGCGTGTTCACGCCCTGGACAATGTCACAGCTGATTCTGAACGTGGCTCGAGATTTCAGTAAGGCGGCTCCTAACCGATCTTAAGTGCGCCCGCCGACCTTCATCCGAAGTTTGAGCGGCAATGTTCGCGTCGATCTCAGCTACCAGGTGCGGGCGTGACATGAGAACCATGGGCGGGATGGTCGCGTTTCCAGCCTTTTGACACGCGACGCATTATAGTTGAGCGGACCGATTTCGCACCGCGCTCAAGATGTTGAACACGTCGAAAACAACCGAGCCGATCTGCCGACGTCGCTATTCGCAGAAATCACGAAACCACTCCGCCCCGCGCCCTATTGATCAGGGTTGCCTTCAACGCCGACGTTCTGAACCGATTCCCGTCCGAGACAGATATCCTGCTACCTCGGAAACGAAGCTATGAACCGAAACCTCGGCGATGCGGCGACCGACGATCGCGTTCACTGCTTTTCCCACAGAACCAAGCGGTGGTTCGTAAAGGCCCGAGAAATCTAACTGCGTTTCGGTGCTAGTCAATGGATAAATCGAGAGTTCCGCCTTCATGAACGGGAACAGGCCGGGCATTTTCGCCGACTGCCATTCAAGCTGCAACCGTGTAATGGGCCCCGTCATGGCTTCGTGTGTTTTCTCTTCGATGTTCTTGACGGAGATAATGATCTCAGCTTTGATCCCGATTCCGCCCATGTCGACGTGCAGCGAGGAGGCGATCGATTGCGCCCGGGAAGCAGCGGCATTAGTGGCTGATTGGAACACCGCAAGGGCGTCTTTGCTCAGCACATCGCGGACTTGCTCATAGGGATGATTGACGTAGTCATAGCAGCGAATCTTACGACCTTCACTCATTGGACCCGTCCTCGGGTCAAGCTAATTTCCAGCGCACGTGCCATATTTGCGATCTTAGCCGATGTTGTAGATCGAACGCACCTTTGCTAGTTCGTCGGAGACAGCTGGTCCAACGCGCTGGCGGGAATCAGCCCTGCGCGGAAACAGCGTGACAGAGTCGCCGACTCCGCCTTTTTTCTGGCCGTCTCAGTAATACATTTTGGGAGATTCGGCGTGTTTATCGAGATCGCGCTCAATCACCCCAACACCATGGTGATCCAAGCCGCCGGCAAGGCCCAGGGTTCGAGAGCGACGCGCCAAGTGATAACATCCGCGTTCCTGACAAATGGTGCTATTGGTCCCCGGCTGCGGACTTGGCACGCAGCATTCGAGGGAGGACAATCAGGGCACCACCGTAACAAAGAAGCGAAACGACCAGAGGGAGGTTGTGTTCATCGATGAAATCCCGTGTCGCGAGCTTGTAACCGCCGAGCGCCATGAATCCGTATAGCAGCCACACCAACTCGGGCTTCCTCCAGCGCGTTGCCATCCAGGCAAGCGTCAGCGATAGCCCCGTCAGCACTAAGGTCGCCAGGGTATCCGCCGGAACGCTGCCGCTCTCTCCACCCACGACTGTGCGCCACATCGCCAGGACGGCGTACACAGCCCATCCCACCGTGATCCAGACGACATGAGCCGCAAGCGCCAGCGAAGTAATCTGGTTGCGCCAATGGCCGGGCGCGCCGGAGGAAATTCCCGCGATCGCTACCCAGGAGACGGCCGCAGCCAGAAGTACACCAATGGATGCCAGCCATTCCATCGGGCTGGCACCGATGCCGAACAATACCGGCAAAGGCTGGCTTGTCGCGCCCGCGACCGCTGAGCCCAGCAACAGATAGACCGCGCCATGCAGCCCCAGCGTGGGCAGAACGAAAGCCCTCGCTACCGAGCAGCAGGCCACGGCGCACGTGCACGAGAGAATCCAGAACTCGGAACGGGAAAAGGGAAGAAAGATCCCTACCAGTACGAGGACAAGGCCGAAGGTGGCTAGGGCACGGAAGTTCCTCTTGTTGTCACGCTCGAACAATAGGAACGAGACTGCATAAAAGGCTACACCGGCGGCCAGGGTGGCGATCCCGAGGACGAACATAACCGCGCGTTGTTCCTTGAAAACCCAAACCGCGCCTCCGATTCCGATCAAAAGAGCCGCCCCTGTCTGCGCCATTTCCGCGAAGGCGAGGGTCCTGCGCCGCACCACCGCCTGGCTTACGGCGGTCCCAATATAGATCAGCGCCAGCGCGAGTTGCACGGTAAGCACGGCGTGCGATGATACGGGAATCCAGGTCTCCGGCATGCCGCGCGGGCTCGACATCAGATAAGAGAACAGGAGGACCGAGGAGTCGGCCGCGAGGGCGGCGAAGGCGCGCGCTCCCGGCTGCAGATCGCGCCATGCAGCAAATTCCATTGCGGCCGCGATAACCAGCAACGCCGTTGTGTAAGGGACAATGTCGTCGCGGGCCAGCAGCAGCGCAACGGCCATGACGATCGAGGCTACGCCTGCGATTGTCCCGATGATCCTGTGCTGCGTCCTCGATCCGAGCGCGAGAGCGACGAGAGCGAAGGCGGCCAGGACTACGGCACTCGTCCCGGACGACATGACCTTGAGGCGCCCGGCCGCTTCCCAAACCAGCGGCGCCATGATGAGCACCGAAGTGGAACAGCTCAAAGCGGCCGCGAATTTCGCATCAGCGGGCGAACGCGCGGCAACCCAGAGCCAAATGAGCGCGTAGATCAGGCCGAGAGCCACACCGGCGGCTGTGGGCAGCACTCCCCAATCGGTCAATGCGCGAAGAACGTAGGCGCCAGCGATCGCGACAAGCATCCTGCCCACCACCGGCACCGTGTTTGGCGGCAGACCGAACCCTGCGGGAAGTGGAGGCGCCAAGACAGGTACCTCTGGCGCCGCGACTGGCCCCTCGCGCGCCGCGGCCGTCGACGCCAGACGCGCTTCCAGGTTCAGAACCCGTTGCTGCAGGTCCTGAACCTGAAGGATCAATTCGTCTAGGTCGCCCGATCCCTGGGGTGAACCCGAAAACGCCGGACCCGATTTGGTGGGTGGTGCCGACATAGCCTCCTCCGAGTGGCCATCAGACTTTCTGCTCCGCCCAGGGCGGAAGCAGCTTCAGTAGTCCCCATAGAATCAGGAAGGGCAGGATCATGAGCGCAATCGCGGGCAACAAACCTTCGCGCGCCGCAAACGCCATCTTGTACGTCGTATAGCCCAGGAAACTCTTCGAAAAGAGTTGCCCGCCGATGACCACATTCCAGCGCATGGCGAAAATGCCGATCAGGGTCAGAACCGCGGCCAGCGCATAGATTCTGCGGCGCAGTATTTCGCCCGGTTTCACCACTTGAACAAGCGCGAGGAGAGCGACGGGAACAAGGGTCCCGAGGATAATCTGCACAACGATCTGCGACATAAAGAGCTGCGTGTGAACCATGAAATCCAAGGTTCGAAACGATTCGCTCGCTTCGTACATGCGGTGGACTAGATCCAGCATCTCGAGAGAGAAATCGATGAGGAAGATGTAGAGCAGATACTTCGCTACCGTATCCAGGCAAGCCATGTTAATCGGACGATTCCGGATGTAAGTCACGGTCTGGTAGATGAGAAGAACGACGGCGATGCCGGAGACCATCGCCGAGAAGAGGAAAACCACCGGCATCAGGGGCGTCGACCACCAGGGATTCGCCTTGACGGACCCGAAGATGAATCCCACGTATCCATGCAGGAGGAACGCCGATGGGATGCCGATTAACGTCACCATCCAGCCCACGCGATCATCCACGTGGAGGGACTTCGCATCGATGTTCCGGGAGCCGAGGGTCAGAGCCGAATAGATCCACTTCATCACGCCCTTCCGGGAACTCGCCGAAAGGACGATGTCCTTGCGATAGTCGAGCCAGATCTCGAGCAGGAGAACCACCAGCAGGTACCAGAGATAAACGAATCCGAACATCGCCATGGCTGACGTCCTGTGCGGCGTCATATACATTTCAAACGAGCGCTCGGGGTGCCCGAGGTGCAGTTGCAGGGGTAGGGGCGCCACCAGGAGAAATGCCAGCGCGGTGAGCAGCGACAACCGGTAGATGGGTTGCACCGCTACGATATTGAAAACCCGCGCTAGCGAGGCAAGAATGAAGGCGCCCGCCACAAGTCCCGTGATGTACGGATAGAGAACGATCAGGATGCTCCACGTCAGTTGCACTTCATTCGGATACATGAAGCCCTGGACAACAGGAGTAAGCGTGTGCATAATGTTTACCTCACTGACCCGTCGAGGTCTTTATAAAAAACCTTCGCCCCCGTGGCCATCTGCGGTTTGAGGACTTGAATGGCATTGACGCGAAGGAACTCGTGCACCGGATCCCGGGGATTCTTCAGGTCCGCCAACTGGCGGGCGCCGGTGGGACAGGCTTCGCAGCAGGCCGTCGTCAGCCCTTTGGTGATCCGGTGATAACACAAGGTGCACTTGTCGGCTACGTGTTTGGTGGGATGCAGATAACGGCATCCATAGGGGCACGCCTGAACGCAATAGCCGCAACCCACGCAATACTGCTGATCTACCAGCACGACACCATCCGGCGACAGGTACGTCGCACCCACGGGGCACGACTGGACGCAGGGGGAGTGGGCGCAGTGATTGCAGAGTTTCGGAACGAAGAAGCTCTTCACTCCGGGCGTATTCCGGGCCGGGAAGCCATGCATGCCACCCGCGGGAGATTCCACTTGGGGATGCTCCATGTCCTCACCCTTGACTTCATAGCGCTCCACCCAGGTGCGGAAAAATCCCTCCGGCACGTCGTTCTCAAGCGCGCAGGCGCGGACGCAGTTGCCGCATCCAATGCACTTCTGGATGTCGATGGTCATGGCCCACCAGTGGTCCGCCATTCTGTATTTTGAATCCGCCGCCACAGCGCCCGACGGGCTTTCGAACGCTTCTAGAGCGGCTCCCGAAAGGACGATGAACTTTCCCGCTGCCGCCAGCAATTCGCGTCGAGTTAAATCCATGGTTTCTCCTGTCAGATCATGGGCTGATGGGGATTGTGGCAAACGCCGCAAGCGGTATCCCCGGCGTGCTCGCGCGAGACGACCTGTGGGAACGTTTTCGGCTTGGCGGAGTCCGCCTCGTGGCAAATCACGCAGAGCTTTGCGGTGTCGGGGAGGACCGGTTTCTGACTGGTGAAGTCCTGCGCGTGGCGTCCCAGCGGCCCATGGCAGGCTTCGCATCCCACATTGGCATGCGGACCTTTGCTTTTTGCCGTGACGATGTCGTCGTGGCAGGAAGCGCAGGCGTCGCGGCCGGCGAAGACGGGAGTCCGGGCGGCGATTTCATCGAGGGAGCCGGGGCGGAAGTGTCCATACTTGCCGAACTCCGGGGGAACGAGGGCATGGCGAATCGCGAAGAAAGCCAACACGAGAACAACCGCTACGCACGCCAAGCGGATCAGATGTTCCCAGCCCTCAAAGATGCTCCTCATGCCGCTGGTAAACAAGCAAACGCCCCACCGTTCGTCGCCGCACCGGTCGAGCCGCCTCGCCCGCTCAGGAGTCAAGCAGGCAAAGAAGTTCTACGGCGCTTGCGGTCGGTAGTTGAAATAGAGCTTGCGCCGGTTCGCGCCGATAAGAGTGCGGTTTTGCGCTAAAGCACGCAGGCTCTCAGTAATCGAGCGAACAAGGGCTTTTGAGCGCTTCGGGCACGCGCCTGCGTGCCAGCTTGTCATCACACGCCGCGCGTCGGCGAAGCCAATTGGACATGGCCGGGATCCTCTAATCTATCGCTTTGCCCTGCCACAAATCGACCGGCTCGATTGGATTACCGCAAGTCCCCAATTGCGCAAGATGGTTTCCGTATGCGTCGTAATATGGGCGCGAACGCGTTTGGCGGAAGAGAGCGCACACTGGACATCGTGCGCTATCGTTCGTTCTATTCGGTCACAGCAGATCCGTGCGTGAGGTGAAGTAAGCTGGCAACTCCCGAGCAGCGTAAGAACGCGTAAGAACCGGCGCCAGCAGCCATCCGCGTTGGGATGCTGCCTCACTCACGGCGTCATCTGGTCGGCCACCAGCCACGGGTTCAGTCCCAATGGAAAACGAGCCCGGGGCGAGCCAGGCGCTCATGTGGCAGGGAGAGACCACCCTGGCGTGCCTTACTTGCGTGAAACGTAATTTAGATAGGCCACCAAATCCGATATGTCTACGGGCGAAAGGGTGGGCCAGGGCACAGCCTTGTTCCACATCTCACGGTGCATCTGGCGATTCGATCCCCAAGCGATTTCGGCCATCGAGAACGGCGTGAAGACCTTGCCTGCACGGGGGCTTACGACGGCTCCCGTCTGCGCGTCGCTGTGGCAGCCGACGCAGCCCTTGGCGGCGAAGGCGAGTTGACCGCGAGTGACGTTACCCGCTGGTCCGCGATACTGCAGGTCCCAAACGTAGGCCAGGATTTTCCGCAGGTCTGCTTCCGGGACGATGGGAAACGCTCCCATCAGCGGGACGTGGTTCCACACGCCCGCACCGATGTCGAGAAAGGTCTTGTTGGCAAGCCGGGCTTCCAGAGCAAGCGAGCCTTGATGGCATCGCTGACAATTATGCTCGAAAGGGACCTTGCCGGCGGCTGCTTCAGGCAACGAGAGCCGCTGCTCTGGCGCGAGCTTTTGCACGTACTCGACGTAAGCAGCGAGATCCCCGAAGTCCCGCCCGTCCAGCTTGGGCCAATCCCGCTTGTGGGCGGCAAATGTCTCTTTCATCGAAGAAGCGTGGTTCCACATCTGGACCACGAGTGCCGCCGGATCGTCTACGCTCTTCCAGGCGGAAACCGGAGGACCCGGACCGCGGCTTGGCATAGCAAGGGAATGGCAATCGGCGCATCCTTTCGAACTGAACACCTCTAGCCCTCGCCTAGTCTGCGCCGGGAATTGGAAGATTCGTTCCGAGTACAGATACGCGAACACGTCAGCCCAATCCGCTTCCGCCAGCACCGGCCGGGTCACACGCTTCGTTGAGATTTCGCTCCACATGGCGGGAGTGTGATTCCACAACGCGCTCGCGAAGGCCGAAGGCGTAAAAGTAGAGCCGGAATTCACCGCCAGATCAGGTGCCGTGGCATTGGCCTCATGGCCGCTACCTTGGGCGTTGACGGTGTGACATTCCAGGCAATCCTGGTCCTGCACCACGGTCGAGCCGTGTTGCGCGTCGGCTGCCCAGGCGCAGGCGGTCAAGGCAAGAAGGAGAATTCTTTTCATATTTCCTCACGAGCATCCAGCGGCCCAATAGAAGATGCTTCAATCCCTTGCTTCAGAGAATCTATTTTTCGCGAGACCGGCCCCTAATGCTGTTTAGCGCTCGATCTTGAACCCGACTTTCAGGGCGACCTGGAATTCCTCCACCTTTCCGTTGACGATCCGGCCGCGCTCCTGGACAACCTCGAACCAATCCATGTGGCGAAGGGTTTTGGACGCTTCGGTGATTGCGGCCTGAGTTGCCTCGGCAAAACTCGTTGGAGAGGTCCCGACCAGTTCAACGACTTTGTACGTTCCTGTCATCTTTGATTCCTCCTATACAGATGATCCATTGTCCGGCATTTTGCAGTGAAGGGATGAGAGTATCGAGTTTTCGACGTCATGATGGTCTCGCGATTCGACCTCGGTCCAAGGCACGCTGCAGGTCGCTGCGTAGTAGTTCGACGGCGAAGAATGGCGCTGCTGGAGCTGCCCCC
>JBKQHJ010000154.1:0-20248 GCA_052148835.1 Bryobacteraceae bacterium | reverse complement strand
GAAGCAATCACAGCCCGACGATCACCTGGCCGGGCGCCTCTAGAAAGTCTCATGAAATTCCATCGGACGTTCACTCGGACGTTCACTCGAATGATAGGCGGCTGATTCTCATTGCCTACCTGCTGGGCATGTTCCGCTAAATGTGCCACGCCTGGGGCCGGGATCCGGCCCACGGGCCGTGAACAGCGGCTATGCCATTCTGCGTCCACTAAACACACGCATCACCACGATAACTACCGCGGCAAACAGCAGAACGTGAATAAACCCACCCAACGTGAACGATGTGACGAGTCCCAAGGCCCACAAGACCAGCAAGATGACGGCGATTGTCCAAAGCATGTTTTTCTCTTCCTCGGGGAACCTTAATGCAAGCGTAGGTCCGCGAGTTTTTCCGACCGGTCCACCGTTGGCCGTCAGCATGCACCAGTGGGATCGCAGAGGGAACGATGAAAAGGTTTTATTAGCGACTCCCAAGGCTTGTTTGCCGGAATCGCCCTGGAAGGGGCAACTCCGCGGCAGGACCTGGACGACAACGCCGAACTTTTTGGCGGCAAGAAACTCGAGAACCGGGACATTGTGACAAAGCATGTGCTTCCGCCTAAGTCGGCTGCAAGATTACTGGCTTTGCTAAACAAATATTCGCGGCACGAACACGTGGAAACTACGTCCAGCCGTTAAGAATTTTTGTGACACGAGACGGTCGAGCCGTTGTCTTACTTTCTCACCTGACCATACTCGGTCAACTGACCATATATGGTTAACGCAAAGGGTTCCGGCTATTGAACAGCCCCCGCAGATTGCGTAGAAGGGGTTCGGCGCATCCCGTGCACATCTCAACGCGTCTCCGAGAGGATCGAGGTTCAGAAAGATGAAGTTCACAAGCTTATTCCTGACCATGTGCGGATTCGCGCTAGGCCCAGTCGCGCTGGCACAAGCCCCACAGGCTCCGAATCCAACGCAACAAATTATTGAAAACGGCGCTTCGACGCCGATCTACCGCATTACCGTGGTGGCCAGGACCACGAAAGCCATCAACTACCATCACCGCAGCGGATCCACCAGGATCGGCTTCCGGGGGACGGCACTGATGCCCGAAGCGCGCGGCGAAGCGAAGGTGGAAAGCAAACAAGGCGTCATTAAGATCGACGCCGAGATGGAAAAGCTCGGGCCGGCCACGCAGTTTGGCCATGAGTATCTGACCTATGTGATGTGGGCCATCACGCCGGAAGGACGCGCAACGAACGTGGGCGAAGTGCTCCTCAATAACAGCGGCAAGACAAAACTGGACGCAACCACTGAGCTGCAATCCTTCGGTTTGATCGTGACCGCGGAGCCCTACTTCGCCGTCACGCAGCCGAGCGACGTGGTAGTGATGGAGAACTTCGTACGGAAAGACACCACCGGGACCATCGAAGAGGTGGACGCGAAATACGAGCTGCTTCAAAGAGGCCAGTACGTATTGAATGTAAAGCCGGGCGACATTCAGCCCAGAGAGCTCAATCCGAAAGTGCCATTGGAGCTTTATGAAGCGCGTAACGCGGTGCAGATCGCGCGCTGGACCGGCGCCGAACAGTACGCCGGCGAGACTTTCCAGAAGGCGGTGGTCGGTCTTGAGAATGCCGAAGGTTATCTGATCGGCAAGGCTGGCAAGAAACCGATCGGAACGGTGGCGCGCGAAGCCGTCCAAATGGCGGAAGACGCCCGGATCATCACCGTGAAGAAGATCGAAGAAGAGCAACTAGCCGCCGAGCGAAAAGCGGGAGCCGATCGCGAAGCCGCGGCGCTGTTGGAAACGGATCGCGTGACGCGAGATGCGGAACAAGCACGACTGACGGCGCTGGAGAGCGCGGAGCGTGTGAGGCGCGAAACCGATGCGGAAACCGCGGCCGCCCGCGCTGAAGCAGATCGCCTGAGGCGCGAGAACGACGCTCGGGCGCTGGCCTCTGAAGCCGAAGCGGACCGTCTGAAACAAGTGAACGAAGCGCAGCTCCTCGCGGCTAACACCGAAACCGATCGGCTGAAACAGGAGAACGAAGCTCAAAGAATCGCCGCACAAGCCGACCTGGATCGGGCTGCTAAAGAAAAGGCCCAGGCCGATGCCGAACGGACGCAGCTTCGCGCCGACCTGTTGCTGCAATTCAACGCGATTCTCGAGACTCGGGATACCGCGCGCGGCTTGATCGTCAACATGTCGGACGTCTTGTTCGACACCGCCAAGCATACGCTGCGCCCGGCGGCTCGCGAAAAGCTCGCCAAAGTAGCGGGAATCATCTCGGGCCATGCGGGGCTGAGGCTGGCCGTGGAAGGTTACACCGACAGCGTCGGCAGTGACGATTATAACCAGAAGCTTTCGGAAGATCGCGGCGAAGCAGTGCGCGATTACCTAACCAAGGAAGGGGTGGCCGCTTCGTCGGTGACTTCGCAAGGCTTCGGAAAAAGCCAACCGGTAGCTTCCAATGATACGGCCTCGGGCCGTCAACAGAATCGGCGCGTGGAACTGGTGGTTTCCGGCGAAATCATCGGTGAACAAATCGGTCAGCCCGTGGCGGTCCGATGATTCCCACCTTGCGCCTGTTTCATAGCTCGGGGCCCGAGGGCCCCGGCGGACTGTCGCTTTTAGGCCTGTTGTTGACGCCTGTCGCGGCCGGCGCCGGCGCCCTGGCTGCATGGCGGTTCGGAGTGGATGCTGGTTGGACCAGCAGCTTCTTTATCGCTGGCGGGTTTCTATCGCATTGGCAGGTGTGGTGCGCATTCGCGATGAGTGCCGAGGCCGGAGCGTATATCCTGAGTCGGACCAATTCGCGCGGCGCCCGAGCAACATCATGAAGACCGAGCAACGGCGGTTGGTGTGGCGCTTCATCGGTTCCGCGCTGGCCATTGCCGTCACTGTTGGCATGGCCGTCATAGCGGCTCGTTGGATGGGGCCGCTCGGTTGATGAAAGGGAATCGCATTGCTAATCAAAGTCGGCTATGAACTAGTCTTCTACTGCCCCCAGGAGACGCCGATGATCCTGACGGTCAATGTGCATTATTCGCGGGCCTCGGATATGGTCACGCCCGATCTTCTCGTCACTGATCCGGCAACGCACGTTACACCATACCGCGACGGTTTCGGAAACTGGTGCAGCCGCATCGTCGCGCCAGTCGGCAGAATTCGGCTAACGGGTATGGGAGTAGTCAGAGACTCGGCGCAACCGGATCGATTGTCGCCTTATGCCCGCCAGCATGCCTTGCAGGATTTGCCGGAAGATACCCTGGTGTTTTTGCTGGGCAGCCGGTATTGCGAGACCGATCTGCTGACGGAAGTGGCGTGGTCGCGGTTCGGCAACTCGGTGCCGGGATGGCCCCGGGTCCAGGCCATCTGCGATTTCGTCCACAACCATATCGCCTTCGACTATCAGAACGCTCGCTCCACTCGAACCGCGTGGGAAGCCTTCAACGAGCGGACGGGAGTCTGCAGGGACTATACCCACTTAGCGATCGCGCTCTGCCGCTGTTTGAACATCCCGGCGCGCTATTGCACCGGATATCTGGGCGACATCGGGATGCCACCGCCCTACGGCATCATGGACTTTGCGGCGTGGTTCGAAGTCTACCTGGAGGGCGACTGGCACACCTTCGATGCGCGCAATAACGTGCCAAGGATAGGACGTGTCCTGATCGCGCGGGGGCGCGATGCAGCCGATGTCGCCATCACGACCACCTTCGGGCCCGCTACGCTCGAGAGCTTTCAAGTCTGGACGGACGAAATTAGGGAAAGCGTGGCACAGGTTCGCTAGCAAGCGAAGCCAAGTCTAACTAGAGATGCGCCTCCTCACCGTACGACATGTCACGACGTATCGCTATTCAGAACCGGTAGTGCTGGGGGAGCATCGCATGATGTTCCGTCCGAGAGCAAGTCACGACCTGAGGCTCCTCAAGGCCCATTTGGAAATCACTCCACTGCCGGCGCATCTTCGCTTCCTCCACGACGTGTTCGATAACTCGGTCGGCGTGGTTACATTCGCCGGCTCCACTGACCACTTGCGTTTCGAAAGTATCGTCACGCTGGAACACTACGAAACCTCGCTGCCCGATTATCCGCTGGAGGAATTTGCGGAGCGCTATCCGTTCAGCTACTCCGAGGAAGAGCTTCCTAACTTAAGCCGCGCGCTGGTGCATCATTATCCGAGCGAAGAGGTAAAGCACTGGGTCCGCCAGTTCCTCAATCCGTCGGGGACCACCGGCACTCTGGATTTACTACGACGGATCACTCTAGCGATCAAGCAAGATTTCGCTTATACCAGGCGCAGCCAGAAGGGCGTTCAGAACCCCACGGTGACTCTTGAAACCCGGCGCGGAAGTTGTCGCGACTTCGCTGTGCTTATGATGGAAGGAGCGCGTTCCCTCGGTTTGGCCGCCCGCTTCGTCAGCGGGTACATCTTTGTCCCTGGAACAGATGATGAGCCTGCCACGGGAGGCGGCGCCACGCACGCCTGGATGCAAGTCTATCTTCCGGGCGCCGGCTGGATCGACTTCGATCCAACCAATAGCATTATCGGAAATCGCAATCTGATCCGCGTCGCAGTTGCTTGGGATCACACACACGTGCTGCCGCTTTGGGGCACTTTTATCGGCAAGGCGTCGTCCTTCCTGGGGATGGATGTTACGGTCAGCGTGACCGAAGTAACTCCTGAGGGCGGCGGCAGCCGGGAACTGGCGGGCAAAGGATTATCTGATGCAACAAACATCTAAAGTTCGCAAAATCGCTTTCGTCGGCGACCACCTGCCGCGCAAATGCGGAATCGCTACGTTTACTACCGACCTGCTTGCCGCGGTCCAGACCGCGCATCCGCCAAGCCAGTGTTTCGCGGTGTCTGTGAACGATATCAAAGGCGGCTACGAGTATCCGGAAGTCGTTCACTTTGAGATCGAGGAACAGGATTTGTCGTCCTATCTGCGCGCCGCCGACTTCCTCAACATCAGCAACGTGGACATCGTCTGCCTGCAGCACGAGTTCGGCATTTTTGGTGGGCCGGCCGGCAGCCATATTCTCGCCTTTCTGCGCGAATTGAGGATGCCGGTTGTTACCACGCTGCATACTGTTCTGCTTGAGCCGAGAGCGGATCAACGCCGCGTCATGCAGGAATTAATCTCGCTCTCAACGCGCCTGGTTGTCATGACCGAGCGCGGCCGGCAGATGCTAGAAGACGTCTACCACGCGCCACCGTCCAAGATCGATCTGATCGCGCATGGCATTCCTGACGTTGGATTCGTCGATCCGACATATTTTAAGGATCAGTTCGGCGTGGAAGGCAAGGTGGTACTGCTAACCTTCGGATTGCTTTCGCCGAACAAGGGCATCGAGTACGTGCTGAACGCGCTGCCGGAAATCGTGGCCGAGTTCCCCGAGGTGGTTTACATCGTTCTGGGCGCCACCCATCCCAACGAATTGCGCGAGCATGGCGAAGCCTACCGGGTCAGTCTCGAAATGCTTGCCAAAAAGAACAAGGTGGAGAAGAATGTCATCTTCTACAACGATTTCGTTGAGTTGGAAAATCTGAAGGAGTTTATCGGCGCCGCCGACCTGTACATCACTCCCTACCTGAACGAAGCCCAGATCACTTCGGGCACGCTGGCCTACACGTTTGGCGCGGGCAAAGCAGTGGTTTCGACGCCTTATTGGCACGCGGCGGAATTGTTAGCCGAGGACCGCGGCGTCCTGGTTCCGTTCGCCAATGCCCCGGCCATCGCACGGGAAGTGATCAGCTTGCTGCGGGACGACACGCGCCGCCACGCCATGCGCAAGACCGCGTACCGCATGGGACGCGAGATGATCTGGAGCAATGTCGCACAAATCTACATGCGGTCGTTTGAGTCGGCGCGGCTGGAAGGAGCGGCGCTCTCCCGCAAGTCTCTCGCCACGAAAACGCTGGACCAGAGGCCGCGCGAGTTGCCTGAATTGAAGTTGGATCATCTCTGCCGAATGACCGACTCAACCGGAGTCTTCCAACACGCCTTGTTCGGAGTGCCGAATTTTTCGGAAGGTTATTGCACCGACGATAACGCGCGCGCCTTCATCCTGGCTGTCCTGCTGGACGAACTAGGAGAAGAACCCGAACGCCTGCGCGGCATGGCGACCACCTGCGCCGCGTTTCTCCATTACGCTTTCGACCCACAAACCAAGCGCTTTCACAATCACATGAGTTTCGATCGCCATTGGCTGGACGCGCAAGGATCGGAGGATTGCCAGGGCCGTGCGCTGTGGGCCTTAGGCGTAGGCGTTGGGCGTTCGCGGTTCCGATGCTTTCAGATGATGGCCGGGCAACTATTTGCGCAAGCATTGCCCGCGCTGACGGAATTCACTTCGCCACGCGCCTGGGCCTTCGGCTTGATCGGCATTCATGAATACTTAGGGCGATTGAGTGGTGACAGCTTTGTCAATCAGACGCGCGACAAACTCACTTGCCGGCTGATGGAACTGCTCGGAACGAACGCAAGGCCCGATTGGTGCTGGTTTGAACAAGAACTGTCGTACGATAACGCCAAGCTCGCCCATGCCCTCATTCTGAGCGGGCGCGCCACGGGTAATGAGCACGTTTTCGAGCGAGGTTTGCATACATTACGTTGGCTGAATGATCTACAAATCTCCGAAAAGGATCACTTCCGGCCCATCGGAAGCAATGGTTTCTACCATCGTGGCGGCCCGCGCGCTAATTTCGATCAGCAGCCCATTGAAGCGCAAGCCATGGTCTCGGCGTGTCTGGAAGCCTATCGCGCGACGTCGGATGTCTGGTGGTACGAACAGGCCCAACGCGCTTTCGACTGGTTCCTGGGCTGGAACGATCTTGGCCTGGACCTTTATTCCGCCGAAAGCGGCGGCTGCGGCGATGGATTGCATGTGGATCGTGTCAACGGGAACCAGGGGGCGGAGTCCACGCTGGCCTTCCTGCTTTCGTTGGCTGAGATGCGCCAAGCGCAAGACATGCTGACCAGCTTTAAAGAACCCATCGCGATCGAGGCCTGATGTCCCTTAACGCAGTTCACGTCCGCCGCGCGACCACAATCATCGAGCCCGACCTTACGCGGGTACTCCTGCGGCCCTTCACCCCCGGAGGTTCGCAGCGGGTCGCGAGGATCGTCGAACGGATCAAGGCCCTAACGGAAGACGAGGTTGGTCCTCTGCTGGCTGAAGTCTCAGCCGAGTTCTCAGCGCGGCATCAACACATCCGCAAGCTTTTTCTGGAACGTTTCGAACAAGTCCGGGAGATGCTGCCGCTAGGTGACGAACTCTCCGAACAACGGCGACTGCTGATCGGTTCCTATTTCCTGGCCGAATACTCTTTGGAAGCCGCCGCGCTGTTCAACCCCTCCATCGTCCCGCACCCCGATCAAACCGGCCTGCCAACTGGCGCGCTGCGATTCGTGCTCAGCCTGCGTGCCACCGGTGAGGGGCATATTTCCTCCATCACATTTCGAACTGGAATCATTTGTCCCGATCGTCGCATCGAGGTGTGCACTCCCACCGGCTTCCTCACTGAGCCCCATCAAATCCCAAACCCGGTTTACGAAAAGGGGCTGTTTGGGCGAAAACTTGCGGAACTGGGACTGACCGGCGAGTTCACTTTCCGGGTGATGAGCAAGATCGGGGAATCGTTCACGCTGGAGGAGCTTCGCGTCAGTCTCCAGACCGAACAGTTTCGCCTGCCCGATGGAATGGGCCGCGAAGACCAAAACGCCGCTCAAGCAATTTGGATGCTGGCCCGGTCCAACTACGAAGTCCAGTTCCTACCGGAGCAAGAGATGTCGGAGCGCATCCTTTTCCCAGCCACGCCCTCACAACGCAATGGCATCGAGGATGCCAGATTCGTGCGTTTTCAGAACGAGGACGGCACTCACCGATATTTTGCTACCTTCACGGCCTACGACGGCCGGGTGGTAGTGCCGGAGCTTGTGGAGACCTCGAATTTCCTGCTGTTTCGATTCATCACACTGAACGGTCCGGCCGCCCAAAACAAAGGCATGGCGCTGTTCCCACGAAAGATCAACGGCCTTTATGCCATGCTCTCGCGACAGGACAACGAAAACATCTATTTGATGTTTTCCGACAATGTGCACTTTTGGAATCAGCGCCAAGTGCTCCTGAGGCCCAAATTTCCTTGGGAGCTGGTTCAGCTTGGCAACTGTGGATCTCCCATTGAAACCGATGCCGGCTGGCTGGTGTTGAGCCATGGCGTTGGCCCGATGCGAAAATACTGCATCGGCGCGTTCCTTTTGGATCGTGACGATCCAAGCAAGGTGATCGGCCGGCTTCGCGAGCCCTTGCTCGAGCCGAACGAGAACGAACGGGAGGGCTACGTGCCCAATGTCGTTTACACCTGCGGCGCACTCGTGCACAACGGTGAGTTGATCATCCCCTTTGGCCTGGCGGACCACGCGACGGGTTTCGCTACGGTCCCGCTCGCCGAAGTACTGGCTGCCATGGACTCCGAATGAGCGCCAAACGGATTGCAATCCTGTCGCCAGTGGCGTGGCGAACACCTCCACGGCAATATGGCGCCTGGGAGACAGTGGCCAGCAACATCACCGAGGGACTCGCGGCCCGTGGTTGGAACGTCACATTGTTCGCGACCAAGGATTCCGTTACGCGGGCGCGATTGCACGCCGTGATTGACCAAGGCTACGAAGAGGATCGCACCGCCGATCCCAAGGTGGCGGAATATCTTCACATCTCGGAAGTGTTCGAACACGCCGCCGAGTTCGACCTGATCCATAGCCATTACGATTTCATGGCATTGGCCTATAGCCGTCTCGTAAAGACGCCGGTGCTCACGACCATCCATGGATTCTCGTCGCCCAAAATCATGCCGGTCTATCAGAAGTATCGCGCTGGATATTTCGTTTCCATCAGCGACTCCGATCGCGCACCAGGCCTAAATTACCTCGCGACTGTTTATAACGGGATCGACCTTGCGCTCTATCCTTTTCAGGAATCGGCCGGCGAAGAACTGATTTTCCTGGGCCGAATTCATCCCGACAAAGGCGCCCATCTGGCCATCGCGGTTGCCCGTCTGAGCGGACTGCCGCTGCGGATCGCGGGAATCATTCAAGACAAAGAGTATTTTCGGAAGCAAGTGGAGCCCTACCTGGACGATCGCGACATTCGTTATATCGGACCGGTCGACGTGGCAGGCAAGAATGAATTGTTCTCGCGCGCCAAGGCGCTGCTTCATCTCAACACGATCCCCGAACGTTTTGGCCTGGTCCTGGCCGAAGCGAACGCAGCGGGTGTGCCGGTCATAGCCATGGACCTAGGCTCCTGCCGCGAAGTCATCGAAGACGGAGAGACGGGCTTTCTGGTGAGTGGTGTCAATGAGGCCGTGGAGGCTTTGAAACGAGTTGACACCATCGATCGCGCCGCTTGCCGCAAGCGCGTACAACAATTCTTTTCTATCGAAACGATGGTGGAGGCGTACGAGCGAGTCTACTGCGGGATCTTCGATCTCGAGGCGAAAGGGCGGCCATGAAAGACATCGTCAGACGATACGGCCAGAATCCGATCCTTACCAAAGCGCAGATCCCGTATCCGGTGGAAACCGTTCACAACGCCGCGGTGGTGAAGGTTCACGACAAATACATCATGCTGTTCAGGTCGCATCTGCGGACCGGACGCTCCATCCTTGGATTGGCGCGCAGTCACGACGGGTTTCGCTTCACCGCCGATCCCGCGCCTTTTCTGGTTCCGGAACGAGAGGGACCTTTCGCCGCTTACGAGGAATTTGGCGTCGAAGACCCGCGCATTACCGAACTCGATGGCGAATACCTCATCACCTACAGCGCTTACTCTCGCAACGGAGTGCGGATCGCGCTCGCCAAAACCAAAGACTTCTGCCATGTGGAAAAGATCAGCCTGATCACGGAAGCGGACTATCGCAACGTGGTGATCTTTCCAGAAAAGTTTAACGGACTCTATGCGCGCTTGGATCGGCCGCATTCGGAAATCGCGCCTTGGTCGATCTGGATTTCCTATTCTCCCGACTTACGTTTTTGGGGCGAATCCGAGCTCATCATGAGGCCAGAGCCGTATCACTGGGATGAAATGAAGATCGGCCCGGGCGCGCCGCCGATCAAGACCGAACGGGGCTGGCTCTCCATCTATCACGGAGTCTTTAAGACAATGGATGGCTCGATCTATCGGTTGGGCGTCGCCCTTCATGATCTGCAGAACCCCGCAAAGATTATCGGGGTGGGCGACTCGTGGATTCTGCAACCGGAGGACCCGTGCGAAGTAACCGGATACGTCCACAATGTGGTCTTTACTTGCGGCGCGGTTCCGGAGCCGGATGGGACCGTAAAGATTTATTGGGGAGGCGCGGACACGGTGATGTGCGTAGGCGAAGCGACCATCGCTGATCTTGTGACGCTGTGCCTGGAACACGGGAGACCCGCGAAGTGACTATCTACCAAGGCTCGAACTGCGAAATCGTGGATCGCGATTCCGCTTCGCGAACGTCATGCGTCATAGTTGATACAGCCGCTTACGCATTGACGCGATAATCGGGAACCGGATAACCGACCGCGAAGTGGTACACCACTCGTCCCTGCTCGGGCGTCAGATTGAGGTATCGATGCACCTCTTCATCGTAGAAGGCCCCTATACCGGTCGCCCCTAGCCCTAGCGCTTCCGCCGCCAGATAAAGCCGGTGGCCTATCGCTCCTGCTTCAAAATGCACGTAGCGATAACCGCGCTCACCATAGCTGCGGGTTGCCCGATCAAGATCGCCGATCATCGAGAATGCCACGCAGGCATTCCCGGCGAGATCCTGCCCGAGGCTGAGCCCCGCGGCCACAACGCGTTGGTCGCCAATCTTGAGGTGCTCCAACCCGGCGCCCTCAGGCGAGAGTCTGTATACGCCAGGTTGCAGCCCGCTGACGCGATGCACGTACAAATAGAGCTGAATAAAACGCGCGGTCGCAAAATCAGCAATCAGCGGACGGTTGGCTGCGGCAAGAAGGGCCCAGAACTGCGTCAGCGACATGGACCGTACTCCACCCAAGAAGTCGAGCGCCGAACGCCGCTTTCGAACCACTTCGCCAAATGGACGGATGAATGACGCTGGCGGAGGCAGCTTTGCCTCGCCGACTCCAATGGGACCCGGCTCCACGACCGAGCTATAGCTGGCCGCGTCGCGTCTGAGTTTCGTCGCTTCGTGAATCTCGTCAATTTGTTTGTAGACAATCTTCTCTTTGGAGAGCTGATTCGGTTCGCCGCCGTACCAAACAATCTCGCGCTGGTCGGGCTCGCGCACCGGACCTGGTTCGTTCAAGGGAATGGACTTGCCACGCAGCTCGATAATGAGCATCGGCCATTCGTCCTCGTAAAGGCGGCACAACTGGGCGACCTCGTCGTCGGGGAACTGGCCGACCGCAAAGGCGTCGCATCCGATGGCTCGCGCGGCGAGTGCCAATGCTTGCCAGGCGTGCCCTATGTCGTGCAAGCAGTATCGATAGGCCCGGTCACGGTATTTCCAGGCCTCGCGCCACGCGATGCTGGTCAAGACGAAGGTGATGGGCGCGGAGCTGCCGGCCAATTTCATTTCAAGATCGCCCAATGCCCGTTGTTCGGCCATGTGTGACGAGGGACGATAGTGATACAGGCCATCGGGCCATGCCTTCAGGCCACGAGTGACGAAGTGGAACTCGGTGGGGTGCAGATTTCCGGAGGATGGATTCACTCGCAAAGCGTAACGGTCTCCGGTGGAGGGAACAAGCTTGGAAGCGCTAATGGAAGCGGAATAGAAGAGCAATTGCGAAAGAAATGCCGGGCCATCGTTGACAGTTGTGGCGCCAGAGAATCCTTGAAGCACCTCGAGCGCCGGTGTTTCGGGGCTGGGTGGATCTGCCGGCAGGTCGAGCACCGGCACGCCTTCATAGTGGCGGAAGGGGTCGGGCATATTTGCCCAGTCCAGGACATGCGTCGACCGCCTCAAGGATTCGACGCTATGCGCCGTAGACTCGTGATACTCGCGCCAAGTCATGGTCGATGAGCCGACATCGCTGACTCCAACGCGAAGCGGCTGCTCGATCTTAACATCGAAAATTCGCTGCGTTCTGCACCGGGAACATCTCCGGTGTGGACTGGCGAAGTGTAGGCTTAGGAATGTCCTGAGCTACGTCTTGCAGGATAAAGCCAATTAGCTCAGCACCTAGCAGTCATCTGTGCGCACAACATGAGGCTCGGCTGTATGGGCCTCCGTGCATTCATCATGCCCGGTTTGCATGAAGTGTTTGCAGCATAAATCAAGAATCGCCATACCGTCTTGGGTGAGTCCGCTATGAGTTAATCCGCCAGGATCAATAATGACCCCTAGATGAGTAGCAAGGTTGGTGCATTCGGGATCGGCTGTAACCGTGCCGTGCTGACAAAGCTTGACGGGATTACTCACCTCTTCACTTATCGGGGATTGCCGGGTCAAATGTGAATGTGGCTCGCTAAGAGCAACCAGCTTTAGAACAGGCACAACCCGAAACGGCGGTCTCAGTAATCAGCAAAAGCCTGCTCCATTGGAGGTTAGGTACGAAAATGCCGATTAGACCGGTGGACATAGGAACGACGTGACCATTGGTCAATTCGCCGTTTCCAGAAATGCATTGACCGGACGGGATCCCCAATCCAGTCGCGCGTTGCATGCCGTTGCCATTAGTTGTGGAATGCTGCTAGTACATACCGGCTGCATTGCCCTATTCGGTGCTCGCGGCCGCGGGCCACTCTTTTCGGCATTATTGTTACTGATTGAAGGAGCCGCCTGTTCAATAGCTTGTTTCGGCGCGAGCCGCCGTTCAGGTCCTCTCGGAAGCTATTTCTGGCGCCTGGTGACGCTCTCGTTCCTAATCTGGATTGTTGCCGAGATAGCCGGGACGGTAGCTCCACCGGGCGTGTTGGAAGATGCTCTCTTTCAACTCTCGACATTCCCGTTGGGAATGACGTTGTTTCTGGAACCGGACTACGAACCTGCCCGGTTCGATCCGCTCCATTGGGCGGATTTCGTCCAGACGCTCCTGTTGTGGATCACGCTCTATGTGTATTTCACTCCTTCAGGAATGGTTCCGTCGATGTATGGAGCGCTTTGGAACAGAAGTTTTTTCGTTGATAGTCTCCTGATCATCTTGTTCTTGCTGCGCGGAGTTCTCACTAATTCACCGACCATTCGGCGGCTGTTTCTGCGAACTCTGATTTACTGCACGGTTTGTGGCGTAGCCGAGGTCTTCGGTAGCATGCCGCCACTTCCGCGACCGGGTGACTGGTTCGATCTAATGTGGGGGTCGGCGGTGTTGGTGGGGTTCGTCATCGCTTCGAGTTGGGATGTCGAGGAAGAAAGAGCAGCAATCCGAATCGCGAAGCCGCGCCATACCGCTTTTCAGCAACTCTTTCCGCTGCTCTATCCGGCGCTGATCATGGCGTTGTTAGGCCCGATTGCCCATTACTATCCGCTCGCGGCAGCGGCCATCGGCGTGAGCGCGTTTATCTGCTTTAGCTGCCGACTTCTCGTCACCCAAAATCGGTTGCGGCGAGGCGAGGCAGGCCTCCGTAAAGCCAAACTTGAGGCCGAATTGGCGAATCGCGCGAAGAGTGAATTCCTGGCCAATATGAGTCATGAAATCCGCACGCCCATGAACGGAGTCATCGGGATGGCCGAATTAGCTTTGGACACCGATCTCACGGTCGAACAAAGGGATTATCTCGAAACGGTGAAGAATTCGGCGGACTCGTTGCTTACTATCATTAACGATATTCTGGACTTCTCCAAGATCGAAGCCGGCCACCTGGAGTTGAATCGGCTTCGCATCAACTTGCACAGCGATCTCGAAGAAGCCCTGCGGGCCCTCGCCGTGCGGGCCCATGAGAAGGGCCTTGAGCTTCTGTTCGAATGGGGCCCGGGAGTTCCAGATTATGTAATAGGTGACGGTAGTGGGTCAGTTTGGGCGAGTTGGATGGGGTCACGCGGACGTTTGGTCGCCCGCATCTCCGGGGTAACGTTCTTCTGCTTCGCGGCGATCCAGCTAACGAGCGATGGTCTGAAGTTCTACTTTCATGCGGTCCATTATGCATTCGGGCCAGAGAAACTGACCCACTACCTAGGTGACGCAATCCGCATTCGACAAATTGTCGTTAACCTGGTTGGAAATGCCATTAAGTTCACCCACCGAGGAGAGGTTGCTTTGGAAGTCAGCAGGGAAGACGGACCGAGTGATGAAGTGCTTTTGCATTTCATTATTCGCGATACCGGCATCGGAATCCCCGAGGAGAAACAGAAGTTGATCTTCGATGCCTTCGCCCAAGCCGACGGAACTACGACTCGAAACTACGGAGGGACTGGACTGGGACTAAGCATCTCAACACGACTGGTGGAAGCCATGGGTGGCCGGATCTGGGTGGTAAGCAGTCCGGGAAAAGGCAGCGCGTTTCATTTCACGGCAAGGTTGGGGGTGGCCCAGGATCCCCAGATAGTCGAGGATCACAACCTTCCGCAGGGGCTGCTGTGCTGGTGGTCGATGACAACGCTACGAATCGCCGAATATTGGCCGGCATCTTAAGGAATTGGGGAATGAGACCAACCTGCGCGGATAGCGGATCGGAAGCCTTGACGTTGCTGCAAACGGCATTCGAAAAGGGCGACCCGTTTCCCCTTATGATTACTGACACGCACATGCCGGAAATGGATGGATTTGAATTTGCCGAGCGGGTCAAGCAGTTGTCGTGGGGTGGCGGGACAGTCATTCTCATGGTCACCTCAGGCGATGGTCCAGGAGATGCCCGCCGAGCCCGCGAATCCGGCGTTTCAAACTATTTGTTGAAGCCGGTCCGAAGGGACGAGTTGAGAAATATCATCGCACAAACACTTGCCCCATCTGATCAAAAGCCGGAGAATCTCCAGTCGCTTGCTCAATCCGTTGAAGGCTCACGGGGGGCGTCGTCCGCGAGTATTCTGCTGGCTGAGGACAATCAAGTCAACCAACGCTTGGTCGAGCGCATTCTTGAAAAACGAGGACATCGTGTTGTCCTGGCAGTTAATGGCGCAGAAGCATTGGAGGCCATCGGAAAGGAAACGTTTGATCTGGTTCTCATGGACGTACAGATGCCCGAGGTCGATGGCTTTGAAGCAACGCGCGCTATCCGTGAGGCGGAGAAGGGTTGCCGAACCCATGTTCCGATCATCGCCTTGACGGCCCACGCCATGAAGGGCGACGTGGATCGATGCCTTGACGCGGGGATGGACGGGTACCTCTCCAAACCGATCCACGCCGCCGATTTGTTGAAAACCGTTGATTATTACAACAACAACAGCGGATACAAGAAGACTGCCAAGCGAAGCTTTCCGAATTAAACGCCCACAAAAAAGAGCAGGGCTGCTGATTAAGCTGCTTATGCGTTAATCAGACTGCCGCCTGAAGAGCTTCCCTGCTGCTCGGACACTCTTTCTACGACAGAAACAGAATTCGCGACCTGCAAAATTGCCGGTCTCAATGAAGCATGGCTCTAGTGTCGCGTCCCAGAAGTTCGCGCAAGAAGTCCGCCAAGTGGGGCGGTCCCCCTGGCTGCTCGGCGCAGTGACCGCAGCCGGCGCCCGCGTCGGCCTGTACTTTCATCTAACGGTTGGGCCGGACCAGGGGTCCGGCGCGGACGAGGGCGTCCGCCCCACCCGCGATTTATTCACGATTTTCTGGGACAGGACTCTAGCAACCGAACAATTGTCAGCAGCCACCAAAGCACCGTCTGGCGATCACATGGTGCCGAACACACAATCGGCCATGCCTCAAGATCGTGTCGAGCGGTCCATTAGTGATGGAGTGCCAGCGCTCTAAGCGCGTTTTCCGCAGATTCCCCTGCGAGGCAACTCGTTATCCGGCTGCGCCGTTCCCCATGGAAGCTATTTCCATTCGCGAAACGGGCGATAAGGAAAACAAGCCCTCCCGTTTGGAGAACATGAGCACATCTCGACCAATAAGGGCAAGGAGGCCCAGCTCTAGGACCAAATTTGAGTGAACCGCATCGTCAACACCATTCCGACGACATGGAAACGCCAGGGTGGGTGGCACGGTTCGATCCGGTGAAGGTGTTGAGGCCAGCGATGAAACCGAAGAAAGGGCAGGAACTCGCGCTCCTCGCTTGAACAAAACATGTACATTCCACGAGTCTTTCACACGGATCCGTTCGCCGGAATTGCCGTGATCTTGTGCTTGGCGACAATCTACTGGTGCATCCGGGTGATTCGGAGACGCCAAGGCGGCACCGACCGTTTCTTATTGGGACTCCTGGGTTTAATTGCGGTTTGCCAAGCGCTGCGCATGCTCAAGGACCTCGGCATGTTGACCGCCGCCGACCCTCTTCACCGAATCGACCAGTTCGCAAACATTACAACTGCCGGATTGTACATGATCGGCGCTGTTCTACTGGAGATTTCAAGCAAAGACCGGATCTCCGCGTCTGCCCATTTGCGACTGGCGGAAGCAAAACCAGGAAAGGCAGCCGATTCCCGAGAAGCTCGAGATGCGGTGTTGGTTCTTGGGAGCGACGGCCGTGTTGTGGGCTGTAATCATGCCGCTGAAATCCTCCTCGGCCGCCAACGCATTCACCTTGTTGGCACAATACCGATTTTCGCGGCCAACGACATGGTGGGCCAAGGGGCATCCGAGGGGGGGAACAATAGCGGAACCGCCAATCAGGCATAAAATTGCTGACCAGCCGGGTAGGTGGCAACATGTTTGCTTGCGCCCTTTGACGAGTTTGGTACAGAATACCGACCGAAGCGCAAATAGATCCAGTTTATTCGAATATACAATGCACCCGGACCGATCCATGAAGTAAGCATGCTGTGCTCGATAGCTGTGCACCACAGATCCGCGGCCCGTCGGCCTGAGCCAGACCGAAGACCAGAAACGTTCGCGATGAATGGAATCGAGAGTCGTCAGCCAGAAGATTTTGTCTGTCAACCTGGCAATCGCCGCCCGGAGGTTCTGAAGCCGCCGTTCGGAATTTGCAGTCAGCAGAACCCGGAATTGTGGCTGGGGGAACATGGCAGTAAATTCGCCGGAGATCGCCAGTTGCAGGTAGAGCTGAACTTTCCTTTGAATTACCGGAAGAGCTTCAGTGCCGAGATCCAGCGCCGCACGCTGTTTACTCTTTATTGCGATTAGATTCAAAACCGGGTGACTTTCAACAGCGCGGCACACTGATGAAGAGGCCCATTGCCGCTGCCCGAGAATGTGGCGGAAGTATGGATCGGCCGTGAAGGCGGAAACTTTGTTGAGGATGGCGTCGCGATATGCCGCCTGCAAAAGAACAGGCAGTCGCGGAACGGCGATAGGCCGAGAAGTGAGCCAGATGCGCCGGATCAGTTCCCGTAGGCCCGAGAACTGATCGAGCTTGGCGACTAGCGCCCGTTTCTCGCGGCGTTGTATACAACTTTGCCGCCCACCACCGTGTAGAGGACTTGTGTTTTTCCTACCTCGCGCGCGGGGACATCGAAGAGATTTTGGGAAACCACGATCAGGTCGCCCAGCTTCCCGACTTCCAACGATCCCTCCGTCTTCTCCCGTTTTCCCGCATAAGCCGCACCGAGGGTGTATCCGGCGATGGACTGTTCCAACGTAATGCACTCCTGAGGGATCCAGCCACCTGGTGGATTGCCTTCCACAGTCTGGCGCGTCAGCAGATTCTGGATGCCCTGCCAGGGATTAATGGTTACCACCGGCCAATCGCTGCCGAACGCCAAACGGCCACCCGAGGCGGCGATGCTGCGCCATGGCCAGGCATGCTGGGCGCGCTGAGGGCCGACGTTCCGGGCCCACACATCCAGCACGTCGGCGTTGGGGTAAGCGTGGAGCGGCTGCATGCTTGCGATCACACCCAGTTTGCCAAAGCGAGGAATATCGGCGGGGTCCGGATCTTCGATGTGTTCCACGCGATACCGCGCATCCTTGGTCCCGTTCACTTTTTGCGCGTTCTCATACGCGTCGAGCGAGAGGCGGATTCCCCGATCTCCGATCGAGTGCGTGAAAATCTGATAGCCGCGCTTGTCCAGTTCCGCCACTGCTTTGATGAACTTATCGGGCGGCCAATTCAATTGACCGCTCAATTTGGGATCGTCGCTGTAGGGCGCGAGCATCGCCGCGGTATGCGATTCGATAACACCGTCCGTATAGAACTTGATGGCGCCGCCGGAGATCCAATCGTCGTTATGAGTGCGCCGCAGTTTCTCCGCCTTATCGAGGAAGGCGGGTGTGAGCTCAGGCACAGGCGCAAACAGCGCCATGTAGAAGCGAACCGTTAGTTGACCGTCGCGGCGAAGTTCGTCGAAAAGCTCTACTTGCTCTCCGTCGCCGCCCGCGCTGTGAACCCGCACGATCCCCTGCCGATTCGCTTCGCGCAAACCCTCGCGCAGCGCCCCTAGAAGCTCGGCATGGCTTGGCCGCGGCACCAGACGCTCCACGAGTCCGCCCGCGGATTCCTTCAACGCCCCGGTCGCTTCGCCAGTGGCGGGATCGCGCACGATAGTGCCGTTGAGCGGATTCGGTGTGGCCTTGTTGATGTCCGCCATCTCCAGCGCCTTGCTGTTCGCCCAGGTGGTGTGATGGTCGTAGGCCGAGAGAACCACAGGCCGGTCCGGCACCACCTCATCCAAAATCTTCTTATTGGGCAGCGCTGCTTTTCCGAAGACCGGATACATCCACCCATACCCGGTGATCACTTTCTTGTCGGGATGCGCGGCGGCGAAAGCCTTCACCCGCTTCTGAATCTCAGCCACGGTTTCCGCCGAATCGAGCGCGACTGTCTGCATTGCCGTGCTCCCGCCGATGAAGTGGACGTGCGCATCCGTGAAACCTGGAAGAACCAGATGCCCTCCCGCGTCGATCGTCTGTGTAGAAGGGCCACGATAGGTTTCAATCTGCTTGTCCGTTCCGACGAACACGATCTTGCCGTCTCGGATAGCTACCGCCTCCGCCCACCTCTGCTTCGGATTCTCGGTATAAACCCTCCCGTGAGTAACCACCAGGTCGGCCTTGGTTTGCGCCACCAACGAGAGACAGGCACACAACGCTAACAGAAATAGCCGACTCATTGCCATCCTCGCCTACGCCCGTTCGTAAAGAATTTTGCCGCCGACGATCGTCATGTCGACTTTCATGTTCAAAATCTTGTCGGGTGCGACGTTGAGCAGGTCTTCCGGCAGCACGATCATGTCCGCGAGCTTCCCCACTTCAAGCGTCCCCTTGATCTTCTCTTCGCGCGTCAAGAAGGCGCCGTTGCGCGTGTACATCGTGATGGCTTCCTTGATGCTGACGGCTTCGCCGGGACCGTACACTTTGCCGCTCTCGCCCTTGCGCGTAACTGCAGCATACAGACCCACCATGGGACCGATGGGGAGATTGTCGCTGCCGAACGCCATAAAAAGACCATACTTTTTGACTGGCGTAGTAATGGCGTTATTGGTCGCGAGACGGTTGCCTTCCAGCGTCTCGACGTAGCGGCCCTCGAGGTTGTAGGTGAAGTTGGGCTGCTGGGCGATATGGATCTTGTCCTTGGCCATCAGCTCCATGGTGTGCGCGGGCGGCAGCACTGTAAAGTGGCACAGGTAATGGCGATGATCGTTGCGCGGATACTTCGTCAGAACGTCGTCCAGCGCGTCCACGGTCATCTTAATACGGGCACGCTCAACGGCACCAACTCACTTGCAACGAACGCCTCGGGCCTGGACGTGTTCAGCACTCTTTCCATCAACCAGGCCGGGACCTACACGCTCACAGCTACCGGCGGCGGCGTCACGGCCTACTCGCAAACGTTCGTCATCTCCGCCGCCGCGCCCGCCACGCTGGCCTACACCAGCGCGCCCGTCAGCACCACGGCCGGCTTGACGTTCGCCACCGTCGCCGTCAACGTCGTCGATAAGTTCAACAACCCCGTGCCCAACGTCGTGGTGTCCGTGATTTCCGAAGTCTTGAAGACTTCGGAAATCTCCACCTTGAACGGCACCACGTCGGTCAGCAGCGACGCCACTGGAACCGCCTCGTTTGTCACGCTGTCCATGACCAAGGCCGGCACCTATACCTTGACGGCCTCGGCGACGAGCGTGACAAGCATCGTCTCCGGTTCGTTCACGATTTCGCCGGCTGCCTCGTCGCAACTGTTGTTCACGACCGAGCCGAAGAGTGCCGCCGCCGGGACCGCCCTGAACGTCGCCGTCGAGGCGCTCGACAGCTTCGGCAACAC
>JBKQHJ010000153.1:0-3328 GCA_052148835.1 Bryobacteraceae bacterium | reverse complement strand
TGGAGGCGGGCGTAACGCTTCACCAGTGACCCGAGAGATACCAGGACCCCTTCGCCTCCGCCCTCAATTTGTGCGAGCTCGACCACAAGGCGATCCCTATCCCGCCGGAACTCACCAAGCACTGTAGCCGAGCCTGCTCGAAAGACCATTGGCTGACCGTTGAGTATCAGCGCCTCGATCTGCTCGGCCGGCAGACCAAGGATCTCGCCATCAGAGAGTCCATCGAAAAGGATCTCTTTCCGGTCTCGGTTGGAATCGGGCATCTGAAGCCCAGTCTAAAGCGAACATGCCGGCTGGTCGGACCGGCGTGTCCTTACCGAGGCTTTCCCGGGATCCCCGAATTGTGCAGCCACTGACTGCACAATTTGAGTTGGGACCAAAGGCATCAGCTCGATGAAGGAGCGATTCCGCAACCAGTTTTTTTGACCGGCCAAATCATTTGATTCCATTGATGTTTCAGCCCTAGTTCCCGCGAAGGGCATATTCGTATTGTGTTTTTGCTCTTGTTTTCCGCCCTGATCTTGTATATTATCTGTTACAAGACATGCCCGAGCCCTTTAGCCGCGCCAAGCTCTCTGCGGACGAACGCAACTTTCGTTCCCGCATTGCCCAACTGGCCTCCGGTTGCTGGTTTCTTCGCGGCACGCTGTCCGATCGCTCCAGCAAGTGCGGCAAACCCAACTGCCATTGCACCAAAGGCGAGTTGCACCAGTCGGTGTACCTCGTGCAAAGTCATGCCGGCAAACTGCGCCAGATTTGCGTCCCCAAAGTGTGGCGCCAGCGAGTGCGCCAAGCGGTTGCCGACTACCAGGAGATGCAGCGCCTCATCGAGGAAGTCTCCGAACTGGAGTGGCAACGTCTCCGGAACAGGCAGCCCTAATATGCTGCGCCGCCTGATCGGATACTCGCAAAAGGTGTTCCGGCTCTCCACCAGACTCATCGCCTCTTTCACCGACCGCAGACCGGAGCCGCGCATCTCCACGGCCACGGTGGCCAAAGCGGCCATGGTTATGTTTTGGGCGCGGATGGGAAGCCTCAACGCTTTGGAAATGTCGGGCGCATCCCGCTTCTGGAAGCATTGGCTGGGCCAGCCCATGCCCAGCGCCGATACCATGGGAAACGTACACTCCAAGATGGATGCGGGCACGCTGCGGGAAGCGATTCATCAAGTCTACGGGGGGCTGAAACGGAATAAGGCACTGCCGGACAATCGCGGCATTTCCCTGGCCATCGTGGACGGCCATGAAAGCCATGCCAGCGACCTGCGCCATTGCGCCGGTTGTTTAGAACGGACCATCCATGGCAGACCAGGAGACCGCATTCAGTACTACCACCGGCAGGTGACCCTGCTGCTGGTGACCGGCGCGCCTTCCGGACGCCAACCTCTGCGGCTGCCCTTGGATCAGGAAGCGCAACGCCCCGGAGAAGATGAAGTCGCCACCGCCGTGCGTTTGCTGGAGCGCGTGCTGGTCCGTTATCCACGCGCCTTCGATCTGGTGCTGGCCGATGGTCTCTACGCTCAGGCCCGCTTCTTCAACTTCCTGCTGGAACATCATAAACACGTATTGGCGGTCCTCAAAGATGAACGTCGGAATCTCTATCAAGATGCCGCTGGGCTGTTCGATTCGGTTTCCCCCATTCAGGGAACCTATCGAACGCGGGCTTGCCAGTGGTGGGACCTCGGCGACCTGGTTTCGTGGCCGGAGGTGAAGGTCCCCGTACGGGTCATTCGTTCGTTGGAAACCTATTCGATACGGCGCCAACTCGACCAAAAGGACGAGACCCTAATCAGCGATTGGGTGTGGGTAACCACGCTACCGTCGGTGCAAGTTTCCGTGGATCGCGCCGTCGGTTTTGGACATCAACGCTGGGACATCGAAAACCACGGCTTCAACGAGTTGGTCGAGGGGTGGCACGCCGATCATGTCTTGAAGCACGACGGCGCCGCCATCGAATGCTTTCTGCTCCTGACGTTTCTGGCGTTCATCCTCTTTCATGCCTTTCTCTATCTCAACGTGAAGCCTGCCCTCCGCAAGGGCAAGTCCAAAGAATTCTGGGCCAGCGTGATGGCCGCTGAAATCTACCAGGCCTTCATCCCATCGGCCCTGTCCCCATGATCCGCCCCTTTCGCCTCGCCCACCGCTCGGCAGCTCAAATGCCAGTCCGCCGCCTCCCGGCCTAAGCCGGCGCCGCGGCGTGCCCAACTCCTCGATTTTGGACCTCCCAGGTCAGAAATACTCATCACGAATCTCCTCTTCCACCCACAATGCTCGCATCTTCAAGCTTCCTCGACGTTTTGACCATGTTTGCCAAGTTGGTTGCGGAATCGCTGGAATGGGCGGCTGCCCTTGACAGCGTCCGTGGACTTGCTAAGGTGAAGGGTGAACAGTTGAACTGTTCACCTGATCCATGGCCATCGTCACCGTTAAAAATAAATACCAGGTGGTTATCCCCCAGGCCATCCGGGAGGAGCTCGGCATCAGCGCTGGCGACCTGCTGGAGGCGAAAGTGGAACGCGGCCGGATCACTTACACGCCAAAGGCCGTAGTCGACCGGATTCCCGGCGGCAAAGCGGAGCGCGAGCGCTTCTTTAAGAAGCTTCGCGAGCAGGCTCCCGAATGGCTCAAGGAAACCTGGGCGGCCTCCAAGCGCCGCGGTACCGATAAGCTCACCATGCATCAGATCGACGCGGAAGTTTCCGCTGTCCGCCGACGCTCTAAGAAGACCAACAACCCTGCCCGATGAATCGGGTCATATTGGACACTAACTGTCATCGTTTCAGCGTTGCTCGTGCCTACCGGTACGCAAGCCGTCATCTTGTCGCTCGCTCTTCGCGGGCAATTCGCGCTTTATGTTTCCCGCCTTTGCTGGCCGAGCATGAAGAGGTGTTGCGCCGCCCGCGTCTGAAGCTCCAGCCCCGGCACATTGATGCGGCGCTGGCCGCCATCCGCAAGGTTGCGCACCCCGTGGCGCCAACCCAAACCCTCTCCATCTCCGCCCACGAATCCGACAACCGATTCCTCGAATGCGCGCAAGCCGCCGGCGCGGACTACCTCGTAACTGGCAACACCAGACACTTCCCGCAAACCAATAAAGGGACGAAGGTGGTCACCGGCCGCCAGTTCTTGGATACTCTCGCCGAATCCGAGAACCCTTAAAGCGCCCATCGATGGCGTGCTTGGCAAATCACGAAACCGGGCGGTAGCCCGGCTCTGGCGTTGCTCCGGGTTCAGAGGGGCGGATAGCGGAAGCCTGCGCACGCCGATGTTTGTCCTCTTCGGACGGTTCCTGCTCGACTATCCCGAAACCAATTGCTGATGCCCTTGGG
>JBKQHJ010000152.1:0-114251 GCA_052148835.1 Bryobacteraceae bacterium | reverse complement strand
ATACTTCGTCATGATCATTGGCGCGGTGGCGTTCTTGAGCTCGTTCGGCGTCAATAACGGCGTCAGCAATTTCGCGCATCTGGGCGGGCTGCTCTTCGGCTATCTTTTCCTGAAGACGCCGCACATGCAGTTCGATCCCATTGCACCGATGCGCCGGCAATATCGGGACTGGAAGCTGCAGCGCGCCAAAAAGAAGTTTCAGGTTTACCTGCGGAAGACAGGCTCTGGCCGAGGACCCAAAGTCAATTAACGACCTCGGGTCAACCAAACCCAGGGTCAAACTAAAGGTTTAGAATAGGGTCGAGGCACGCCTCCGTTTTGCCTTCTTTGGACACGGTGATGTTATGAAACACTTCAAAGCCGGCTTAGCTGCCGCCGTTGTGATTGCACTCGGCGCACTTTCGTTCCACGCCGCACAGGCGCAGGATCCCGGATCGGATTCTTCAGAAACGGTTGCGAAGCCGAGAAAGAAAAACCCGGCGCCAGAAACGGCTCCGGTGGTTGATTCGACCGAACCCGCCGCCGCGCCCGCCAATAGCTCCGAGCCGGCCGTTACCCCGCCGAATGATGCGGCGCCGGCGAACGACGACTCCACCGACGAGCCGAAGATTCCCTCCAAGTTCAGCAGGAAGAACAAGGATCTGCCGGCGGACAGTCCCACCTTCACCAGCGACACGAGCACCGTCGAGCTGGACGTGGCGGTTCTTGACAACAAAGGCCACTTCCTCCCCGGGATTCCGAAAAGCAACTTTCGCGTGCTGGAGGACAACGTTCCGCAGCAGATCGCCAGCTTCAACATGAATAGCGATGCGCCGATGACCATCGCGATGGTGATCGAGTTCAGCAATCTGTTCCAGCAGTATTGGTCCGAAGGATGGTACGAGACGCTGAGCGCTACCTACGGCTTCATTCAAACGCTGAAGCCGGACGATTACCTGGCGATCGTGGCTTACGATCTGCGTACTGAGATCCTGTCCGATTTCACCAATGACCAAGCAAAGATTCAAGACGCCATGCAACGTTTGCGCATTCCGGGATTCTCGGAGGCGAACATGTTCGATGCCGTGGTGGACACCGAGCAACGCATGGCCAACATCGAAGGACGGAAGGCGATCCTGCTGATCGGTTCGGGACGCGACACCCTGAGCAGGCTGACTTGGGACCAAACCCGGAAGGCAGTGCACGAGGCGGGCGTGCCTATTTACTCTTTCAGCTTGCTGCAAGCCATGCGCATTGTGGCCGAGCCCTACATGGGCCAAAACCAGTACATGGATTTTCTGCAGGCCGACAACGAGATGAAGACCTTGGCCGTCGAAACCGGAGGCCAGGCATTCTTCCCGCGTTTCCTCCAGGAGTACCCTAACATTTTCCAATCTGTTGCCGCCGCGCTGCGAAATCAATACTCCATCACTTATCGACCTTCCAATCAGGCCAAGGACGGCACGTTCCGCAAGATCAAAGTGGAGTTGGTGGATCCGCAAGACGGCGCCGCGTTGAGAATCACCGACAAGGGAAAGCCTGTGAAGTACACGGTGGTTACGAAAGCTGGATACACAGCGCCGCGCGCAGTGGAATAGTTTCAGCGTCGCGGTTGCGAGGCAATTCGATACCGTTCGCTCCTTCGTAAATACCGTTCGCGCCTCTTAAGTCAAGGTCTCGATCTCGCGACTTTCCAATCTGATAGAAATTCATTGACAGTGCTATTACAGCTCTGTTAAGTTCGGTGGGTCCTTTCGATGGCCAACTCACCTTCTTCGAATCCGTCTGGGCGGATTCTCTTAGTGGACGACAACTCGTTAGGCTTGGCGGCGCGGCGCAGTGTGCTTGAAGAGCTGGGTCATCGCGTGCTCACGTCCGGCACGGCGGCCGATGCGCTGGAAATGTGCGGCAAGCATACCTTCGATGTGGTGGTCACCGATTACAAGATGCCGAAGATGAATGGCATTGAACTGATCGGACGCTTGCGCAAACTGCATCCATCCACCGCGGTGATCCTGATCTCCGGCTTCACCGACACGCTTGGATTGGATGAAGCCTCCACCGGCGCCGACGTGGTGCTGCAGAAGAGCAACAACGAAGTCCAGCAATTGATCCGCGCGGTGAACCGGCTGCTGCGCAAGCAGCACGCGCCACCGAAGAAAGCGGCAGGCTCGCAGCCCAGCTCCAAAACCGAGAAACGAAAAACGCGCGGCTGATTTTCGCTCGGCCAGTCCCCGCGGGATTGCGCCATGGCGCGTTCGCGGTAAAGTAAAAGCAGATGCTGGCGCGCGCGTGGATGGCCCTCGTACTCGCGATGCCGGTGTTCATGCCGGTCTCCAGCGCCGCGACCCGCCCCAAGGCTTCGAAAAAAGTCTCCGACAAAACCAATCCATCCGTTCGCCAGTGGACCCGATCGATGACTTTGCGCGATAAGGCGGCGCAGCTCATCATCGTGCCCATCTATGGTGAGGCCGCCAACACGCGCTCGGCGGAATTTCGAAAATACCAGCACCTGATTCGGGATCTGCACGTGGGCGGCGTCATTGTAACGGGCCATTCGCTCAACGGCGGCGTCCGCAATGCCGAGCCGTATGCCATGGCCGCGCTGCTGAATCGACTGCAGAAGCTGGCGCGCACTCCGCTGTTCGTGGCGGCGGATTTCGAACGCGGGGCTTCGATGCGTGTGAACTCGACCACGGCTTGGCCCTACAGCATGGCCTTCGGGGCCGCGCAGGATCTGGCTGCCGTCACCGAGGAAGGAGCCGACACCGCTCGCGACGCGCGCGCCATGGGCGTCAACTGGCTGTTCGCGCCGGTGGCCGACGTCAACAATAATCCCGACAATCCGATCATCAACATCCGCTCGTTCGGTGAGAATCCGGAGCAAGTGGCCAACTTCGTGGAAGCGTACATCAATGGCGCGCATTCGGATCGCAAGAATCCGGTGCTGGTAACCGCGAAGCACTTCCCCGGCCACGGCGACACCACCGAAGACAGCCATCTCGCGTTGCCGCGCTTGGAAGCCGATCACGATCGAATCGAAGCGGTGGAGCTAACGCCGTTCCGCAAAGCGATCGAGGCCGGTGTGGACGCGGTGATGACCGCGCATCTGGCCGTGCCCGCGCTCGATCCCGACAACCTGCCTGCTACCGTGTCCGGCAAGATCGTCACCGGAGTGCTTCGGGACGAGCTCGGCTTTCGTGGCCTGGTGGTCACGGACGCCATGGACATGCAGGGCCTGTCGGCAATGTTCGATTCGGGCGAAGCATCGGTGCGCGCGATCGAAGCAGGCGCGGACGTCCTGTTGATGCCCAAGCGCCCTGAAGAAGCCATTCGCGGCCTGGTGGCAGCCGTGGAAAAAGGCAGAATTAGCCGCAAGCGCCTGGATGACAGCGTCAATCGCGTGCTGGCGGCCAAAGCTCGTCTCGGCCTGAGAAGCAAGAAGCTGGTGGACCTGGAGGCGATCGCCGACGTGGTGGATTCGCCCGAGTCCGGAGAGCGTGCCCAGGAAGTAGCCGATCGCGCCGTAACGCTGGTGAAGGATTCCAAGGATTCGCTGCCGATTCGTCATCCGGAGAGCACCTGCCTGATCGCGATGACCGAGGGACGGCGCAGCCAGCAGGGAACCCGTTTGATCGACGAAGTGAAGAAACGCGCGCCGGGCGTGACTACCATCGTTGTCGATCCCACGATGAGTAAAACCGACCTGGACCAGGTGAGTGAAAAAACGTCGAACTGTTCCGAGATCATCGCGGCCGCCTATGTGACCGTCGCGGCCTATCGCGGCGATGTCGTTCTCGCTGGCGGCTATCCGGATTTTCTGAATGGGCTCATCGCGGGCAAGGCGCCCGTGATGCTGGTGGCGCTGGGCAATCCGTATCTGGTGCGCGGCTTTCCTAACGTGAGCGCGTATCTTACGACTTATAGTCCGACGTCGACCTCGGAGATGGCGCTCGCCAAGGCGCTGTTCGGTGAAATCGCGATCACGGGCCACTTGCCGGTCACTATTCCGGGAGTGGCGAAGTATGGAGATGGAATTCAGGTTCCAGCGTCTACCAGTGTGGCGAAAGGGGCGCCAACACAAGAATGATCGAGATCACGTGGCTCGGTCACGCGACTGTGCAGTTTCGTTTGGAATCCGGCGAAGTGATTTTGATGGATCCCTGGGTGGATGGGAATCCCGCGTACCCGAAAGGTCACCAGATCGATCGCGTGGACGCCATCCTGATTTCGCATGCTCATTTCGATCACATTCATGACGCCGTGCCATTGGCCAAGAAGTTCAACCCGAAGGTGGTCGCGATTTATGAAACCTGTGTCTGGCTGACTTCGAAAGGCGTCGAAAATTGCAGCGGCATGAACAAGGGCGGGACTCAGGAAGTCTTATCGTTGGATGGAGCCCCGCTCAAAGTCACAATGACGCATGCCATCCACAGTTGCGGCATCCAGGATGGCGATCAGATCCTCTACGGCGGCGAGGCGGCTGGTTACGTATTACATCTGCCCGACTCGCGCACAATTTATTTTGCTGGCGACACCGCGGTCTTCTCCGACATGCATCTGATCGCGCAATTGTACAAGCCCGATCTGGCGTTCCTGCCGATCGGCGATTTCTACACCATGGGTCCGCGCGAAGCGGCGCTGGCGTGTCAATTGTTGAACGTGAAGAAAGTGATCCCGATGCACTTCGGCACGTTCCCGGCCCTTACGGGAACTCCGTACGAGCTGGCGCAGGAGCTAAAGGATTTCCCCCGCACGGAAGTGTGGCCGCTCGAAATCGGCAAGCCCGTGAAGTGGTGATTCCGTCGCGCGACCACCTCCACCGCCTGGTCAGTGAATTCCGGCGATGGCTTCGTCTTCCTTAGCCACAATCTCTTTCGGCAGCGCCAGGTAGCCGAGCGCGGCGGCTTGCCGTTGGCCAGGCCCCAGCATCCACCTTAAGAACGCAGCGATTGCGTTCCGCTTGGCCTCGTCCGCAATGTGAGTTGGAACAACAATCCAGGTGAAAGAAGCAACCGGATAGGCGCCCTTGCCCGGTGCATCCACGATCGACGCCTTGAAGTCGTCCCGAACCTCGGCAGAGTGCTCCACAGCGGCCGCGATGCCCTCCAGACTGGCTGCAACGAATTCGCCGTCGTGATTACGAATTCTTCCGTAGCTGAGGTGATTCTCGAGAGCGTAGATGAACTCCACATAACCCATCGAACCACCCAGTTCTTTGACCAGGCTGGCTACACCCTCATTGCCGGTGGCGGCTCTACCCGTTGGCCATTTCGGAGCAAGAGCGGAGCCGACTTCAGCTTTCCATTCTGGACTGGTTTTCGACAGATAGTCGGTCCAAGCGTAGCTAGTGCCGCTCCCGTCGGCTCTGTGGACCACCACGATGTCGAGATCGGGCAGGTGCAGGCCAGGATTGGCGCGCTTCAGAATGGGGTCGTTCCATTTCGTGATCTTCCCAAGAAAGATGCCCGCCAGCGCTTCTGGAGTAAAGGCAATGTCGCGCGTGACACCGGGCACGTTCACAATGGGAACTACCGCGCCGACCACAGACGGGAAGAGGAGATAGTTTCTTTCGTCGGCGGGAGCGAGCTCGTGGATTGCCTCCGGACTGTCCGAAGCTCCGAAGTCAATTGCACCGGCAAGGAGCTTGCGAACGCCCGCTTCGGACCCGATCGCGTCATAAGTGATCATGGTGCCCGGATCTTCCGTCTGGAAGTTAGTGAACCATTTCCGGTAGACCGGGTAAGGAAATGTAGCACCGGCCCCGGTGAGTGCAATGGCGGGTTGAATCCGAGGAGACGCCGGCGTTAGCGTTTCGGTCTGACGCAACGCCTCGGCAAGGTGTTTCGCGATTTGCTTTGAGAGGTCCCTGGAAATGTCCTCGGACGCCGCCGCTGGCGTCACTAAGTACGACCAAACGGTGACGCCACTCGTATTCTTCAGCTCGACCGACAGGTAGCCGCCGTAGATCGGCGTTCCGTTGGTTGGCAGTTTCATGTGAGATCGGGGGTTAAAACTGCGATAACCTCTGACCCAGATCTCGCCGCCGCCGCCCAACGTTAAGTCCGCGTTTGATTCACTAGGAACAAGTGAGACAGAATTCAACTTTCGAAGTTCCGACGTCAGATCTTCCCGCAGTCTCTCCGCGCCCGCTTTTGTAGTGAACGCTTCCACATAGAGACGTCTGGTTCCGCCGGAAGTCTCCTGCCAGGCCAGCGCGGGCAACGCCAGAAGACAGCACGCAAGCGGGAGCATATTACGACGTATGTTACAAAAGCGTGACTTTATGGCGCGGCTTTTCATTTAATGTTCACTCAGTTTAACTCCACCGGGAGACGGCCACGAAGAGTATTACTTGAGATAGGCTCGCAGAGCGCTCACCAGATCGTCGGCGGCGCGCGCCTGTTCATCCGTTGCGTTTCCGTTTTCACCGAGGATGTGGTATCGAATGTGGCCTTCAATCACCTCTGCCATCAACGCATCCATGGCGCCGCGGCATGCGGAAATGTTGTGCAGGATGTCGGAGCATTCGGCCTCCTGGTCCAGCGCCTTCTCAATTGCAGCAACCTGTCCCATGATTCGGCGGACGCGGTTCAGCAGCTTTTTCTTTTCTTCCAGAGTGTGGGCCATAAATGAATTTTCACAAGAAATAATCGCAAACAGGACTTTACAAGCATACCCCGGCCGGTATAATCTGTCTATGGATGGCCGGGTTGGCCAACCGCAAAATCCGAGAGAAAGGAGGCCCAAGTTGTCCGACGGCGGCAATAGTCGGCTGCGCGAACAGCAAATCGATACCGAGTCGGCGGAGCCTCCGTCTGCAGGATTCTCCCGTCTGATTCGATAGCGTCCGCTATCCGCGCTCAAAGACTTTTTCGACGGATATTGTCTCGCTTGTGGGCCGCGAGTTCACGGTGCAACTCGAAGTGTCCCTGCTGGGAGCGGAATGATGACCTTTTACAAACCGATATTGGCAGGCGCGTTGTTCTTGATGCTTTCTGTGGCGGGCAGCGCGCAGGATCCTTCTTCGGCTGCCGCTGACGCCCCGACGTCGGACCAAGCGCCTTCCGCGCAGGATACCGAATCGGAGCGCTGGAATCTTTATTTCCAGGCGACCTCGATCGGAGATTATCACGGGACGTTTCACTCGCCGTACGAAGGGCCGCTCAGTCTCAGGGATTACATGGAGCGCGACGTGTCCATCACTGCGACCTTGTTTTTCACGGCTCGTCTCGAACAGGACACGTTTCTTGTTTTCGATCCGGAGATCGCGGGCGGAAAGGGTTTCAGCGGAGTGAACGGGATCGCCGATCAGCCAAATGGAGAAATCCCGCGCGTCGCCAGCGCCGCGCCGAAGCCGTACATCGCGCGATTATTCATCCAGCACGATTTTGGATTCGGATCGGAAAAGGAGCGTCAGGAGAGCGACGAAAATCAGCTAGCCGGAGAACGGCCGATGAACCGGTATTCGATCTACGCCGGACGGTTCACCATAACCGACTTTTTCGACGACAACAACTACACTCACGATCCGCGCACGCAGTTCATGGCTTGGGGGGTTATGTACAACGGGGCGTGGGATTATGCGGCCGACACACGCGGCTACACTTGGGGAATAGCGCAGGAGTTTCACACCCGGAAGTGGGCGTTTCGCTACGGAATCGTCGCTGAGCCGAAGGTCGCCAACGGCCAGCAGTTCGACCGGCGGCTGTTCCGCGATCACGGTCAGGTATGGGAAGCGGAACGGCGTTACTTGTGGCGGAAGCGCGATGGCGCCATTCGCATACTGGGCTACGATAACCGCTCGCAGGCGGGAAATTATGCGCAAGCGTTAAAGCTGGCGGCAGAAACGGGAAGCACGCCGAACGTGTTTCTTACCGACCGGGTTGGCACGCTCAAATACGGAACGGGGATTAGCTTCGACCAAGCCCTTACTTCCGACGTCGGTATGTTCACGCGGCTGGGATGGAACGACGGCAAGACCCAAAGCTTCGCGTTTACAGCCATTGACCGTTTGGCGAGCGGCGGCGTTTCAGTGAAGGGCACACGCTGGCATAGAAAATTCGACGTTGTAGGCACGTCGCTGACGGTGGGTGGCCTCTCGGCGGTTCATCGCGAGTACTTAGCCGCCGGCGGCCTAGATTTTCTGATCGGCGATGGCAGGCTCAACTACGCTCCCGAGTACGTTTGGGAGAGCTTCTATTCAGCGCGCGTCCTGCCCGGCCTCTATACCACCTTCGACGTGCAGCGCGACACAAACCCCGCTTACAATCACGACCGCGGCCCAGTGACGATTTACAGCATCCGCATGCACCTCGCGCTCGGACTGAAGCCTTGGCTGCGGCAGTAAACACAAAACTGAAACGGAAAGCGTTGCCACCTGAGGCCAAGACCATCGGCAACCGCAATCGCCAATGATCAACCGCCAATCCGCTAACATGAAATTGAATGAGCTTGTTAATCGTCGACGACGACGCTGAGTTATGCTCCCTGCTCAAGGAATTCCTGGAGCGCGAGGGCTTCACGGTACAGTGCATTCATGAAGGCCACGCGGCTCTGGAGGCTTTGCAGCAAAAAGAGGCCGCGCAACAGGGCGGCTATGAGTTGATCGTGCTGGATGTCATGCTGCCGGGCCTGGACGGTTTTGAGATTCTCAAGCGGCTGCGCCTCACCAGTCGCGTCCCGGTTCTTATGCTGACCGCGCGCGGTGAAGACGTGGACCGCATCATCGGCCTGGAACTCGGGGCCGACGATTATCTTCCCAAGCCGTTTAACCCACGCGAACTGGCGGCGCGCGTCAAGGCCATTCTCCGGCGCACGGAAGCGCGCGTCAATCGCGGCAAGGTGGAGGTGAACGGAGTGGCGCTCGATCCAGGCACGCGCGAGGTTACTTGCGACGGAAAGCCCGTGGAAGTGACCACTCTTGAGTTCGATATCCTGGAACAACTGATGCGTAACGCCGGCCGGGTGGTCTCACGGGATGGTTTGATGGAGAGCCTGTACAATCGTAAGGCCACGCCGTTCGACCGCTCCATCGATATGCACGTCAGCCATCTGCGCCGAAAACTGGAGAGCAGCCGGTCCGTGATCAAAACCATTCGCGGCGTCGGCTATCAGTTCTGTCAAAGCCCGGAGGACGCCTTGGTCGGGTAAGGGTTACACAAGGTTGGGTAAGGTGGTTTCTATGAGATCGCTGTTTGCAAAAACGCTGCTCTGGTTTCTGGCGACAACCGCCGTCGCCATCGGCGGAATCATCATCACAACGGCCGCAACATTCAGCACCACGGAAGGGCGCGGCCCGATGGGCATGCTGCTGAGCGTGCAAACCGAGCAAGCCAAGCGCGCGTACGAGACTGGAGGCCGCGAAGCGTTGGCCGCGGAGCTCGCGAAGTTCCAGCAGATCACCCAATTTCACGTGGTGTTCGCCGACGACAAGGGAACGGACCTGCTCACCGGGCAAGCGCATCCCGAGCTGATGAATCTGCCCAAGCCGCGTAGCCGCTGGCGTCTCCCCTATCCGTTCGGCGCACGGTCACCGATCATCGCGCGGCAAGACTCCACGCATCATTACCGCCTATTTTTCATCAACAATCAGCAGCGCGGCTTGACGTTCTTCTTCCTCCAGCCGCAACATCTATGGATTGTCGGGCTGGTGGTGCTGTTGTGTTACGCCTTCGCTTATCACTTGACGTCGCCGGTGCGCCGCTTGCGCTCGGTGGTGGACTGCTTCGGACGCGGCGATTTCTCCGCTCGCGCGTCCGCCAACCGCAAAGACGAACTCGGTGAGCTGGCGCGCAGCTTCAATCAAATGGCTGGACGCATCCAGACGCTGCTGGCGGCCGAACGCCGGTTGTTGCTCGACATTTCGCATGAGCTGCGCAGCCCGCTCGCGCGGTTGGGAGTGGCCGTGGAGCTCGCGCGGTCCGGCCAGGATCGCGAACACATGCTGGACCGCATTCAAAAGGAAGCCGACCGGTTGAATGAACTGGTGGGCGAGCTGCTTCAGGTGACGCGCGTGGAGGCCGATCCGTCCATGCAGAAGACCGACACGGTTCACCTGGACGAACTGCTGGCCGATTTGGTTTACGATTCGTTGCTCGAAGCCAAGGCCAAAGATTGCACTCTGCTGCTGAAAGCGCCCGTCGCGGCCGTGGTGACCGGTGATGAAGAACTGATTCGCCGCGCGCTCGAAAACGTGATCCGCAACGCCATTCGCTACGCGCCGCGCGGCACGGCGGTCGACATCGAGTTGGCCAAGTTCCACGATACGGCGATGGTAAGTGTACGCGATTACGGCCCCGGCGTTCCCGACGAGGAGCTGACCAGGATCTTCGATCCGTTCTACCGCGTGGATTCGGACCGCAATCGATCGAGCGGCGGACTTGGATTGGGGCTGGCTATCGCACGACGTTCCGTGCAATTGCACAAAGGCAAACTCAGCGCGCAGAACGCGCATCCTGGATTGCTTGTGACCATGGAATTTCCGATCGGGTCTCCGGAAGGACTTGCGCCGTCTCCGAAGCCTGCTTCGGCGGTTACTCCGGTTTCAGCAACTTGAGGGTGGACGGCAAAACGAACAGGTCGTCGGAAGCCTTCTTGTCGTTCACCTCGACGGAGGTCGAGAAAATCTCGTACACTTTCTCGCCGTTGCGGTCGCGCTCGATAGCGAACGGCCATTGCACGCCATCGCCGACATTCCGATATTTGGTGAAAGTGGTGACCTCTTCGTTCCTATCTTTGGTGACAGGGTCGCGGCGGAAGAAACTCTGCCGGATCGGAACTTTGTAGGTCTGATCGAAATAAACCGTCGTAGTGTTATTGTCGCCATCGGTCAGGTCGACGATCTCCACCGGCCGGTTCTCGCTGACATCGGCGCCTTTGGACTCGATGATCCAGCCCGCTTCACGCAGACGCACGCGGAGAATGTAGAAAATGTCGCGCAGCGTTGTATCTTTGTAGCGGGCGAATCGGTCGGCCGGTAGCGGCCGCGCGCCGCGAAAAGTGATGTCCCAGGCGTCTTTGTCCGTGAAGAGCGTCCCGTAGTCCTGCTTCTTATCGAAGTTGTCACGCTCGTGCTGCGCCAGGTTGTGTGCGGTATCGGTAACTCCGGAATCGTAGCGCGTGTAGATGGTAGCGATGCTGAGGCCCGAAATACGCTCGCGATAGAAGGAATAAGCGCGGCCGGTCTCCACGCGGGTTTGCATGTTCAAATAACGATCGCCGCCCAGCGCCTCAAGGCACTCGTCCACCACTCGCTTGCCGCGCTGTTCGGGGGTCTCGGCACGCGCCAGGAGCGCGCTGACAAGGATCGCGGAAAGAGCGCGGATCATTTTGCTGGAGCCGGCGGAGTGGCTGGCGCCGGTGGCGTTGTTGGAGCCGGGGGCGTAGCTGGCGCGGCCGGCACTGGCGGTCTCGGCGCGAGGAGCGGAGGCTGCGGCGCTGGTTTCTTACCCAACGTTTCCGCCGTCAGCCCGGAGTTAATCTTATAATCCTGCACCGTTACACCCGCGAATTTCTTATCGCCTTGCATGACGGTCCACTGGTACGGTAAATGGAGACCATCCACATCGCGCCAATCCGAAAAGACCTCTTCCACCGCGGTTCCACCTTCGGCGGGCGATTGCTGGTAGCCAATCTTCGCGAGGAGACCGGTCTTCTCATCCACCGTCACGCGGACGCTTTCGCCTTCCTTGGATGAGATATCGAGGGCTCCATCGCTGACCTGATTCACGGTGCGATCGGCGTCGCGATCGCTGAGCGCCAGGCTCACGATTTGCCGAAACGCTTCGCCCTGGATTTGTTTCAATACCGGCGGCGGCAAGTTTTGCACGCCCTGCATCCCTACAATCCAACCCGAGATTCCGTCCGAATAAACCGACTGCTTCAAAAACGGAAGCTCGTTGTCCTGGCGAACCGTGGAAGGCGCGATGAACGAATTGGTTTGCTTCACCTTCATGGATGCCCCGGGCGTGAATACCTCGAGATTGGCGTGAAATTGCAGATCTTTGACAGCGGCGAGCTTGTCGGCGCCGCCCAAAGCCTGCTGCACCCGAGCTAAGAGCGCTTTGCCCTTGGCGAGCGATTCCGGCGTCGCTTTCGCCGCTTCCGGCTTGGGCTCTGGAATCGTCAGGTCGATCGGCTGCACGTTCATGCCGAGGCTGGCCAGCGGCGTTCCAAAGTCCTTCGGATTTCCGACCGCGACATAGCTTAAGTTCTTCGGGAGGAAATGCTCTTGGGCTACTCGAAGGACGTCGGCCTTGGTAACGGCGGCAATGGCCTTCTGGTATTGGAAAATGAAATCCTTCGGATAGCCGTAATACTGGTAAATCATCAGCCGGTTAATTGTTTTGCTCGGACGATCGAAGTTGAAGACGAAACCGTTGAGTACGGTGTCCTTGGCGGTTTGCAACTCGTCGTCGGTGACTTCCGTCGTCCGAATCTTCTCCAATTCCTCGCCAATCGCCTTCAGCGTGTCCACGGTATGCGCTGATTGCGTGCTGCCCGAAATATCGAATGTTCCGAGATGATCGTAATCGGCGGCCCAGGAAGAAGAGATATTGTACGCCCAGCCGTGCTTGGTCCGGACGCTTCGAAAGAGCCGGCTGGAGAAACCGCCGCCTAGAATTTCGGACGCCACTTCGAGCGCCGGATAGTCCTTGTCGCGCAGCTCGCCGCCGAATTCCCCGACGTGGAAGAACGTTTGAGTAGTATCTTCCTTGGTTGCCAAATACACACCGGGCCGGGCCTTGTCTTCCACCTTGGGAAATGCCGGAACCGGGGGTTGCGTGTACTTCCAACTGCCGAGAACCTGTTCCAGCTTGGCCTTCAGATCGGCGGTTGAGAAATCGCCGATGACTTCCAGCGTGATATTGGCGGGGAAGTAGTAGCGGCGGTAAAAATTGACCAGATCCTGCCGCTGGATATTGTCGATATCGGCGTATTCGATCATCCAACCATAGGGCGTATCGCGGCCGTAAACGAGATCGCTGAACTCGCGCTGCGCGATTCCGTCCGGATCGTCGTTGCGGCGCGAAATTTCGCTGCGGGTTTGGGTTTTCGCTAAATCCACTTTGTCCTGGCGGAACTCGGGCGCGGTCAGGAGATCGCGGAACAGCGCCAGCACTTGATCGGTATTTTCCTTCAGGCAGGAGAACGCGAGCGTCGCGTTCGTCTCGCCAATCTGGCTCTCGATGGACGCAGCCACATTCTCGAGGTCTTGATCGAGCTGATCGCCGGTGCGCGCTTTGGTCCCGCCCGACCGCAGGACTTCACCTGTGATTCCGGCCAAGCCCTTCTTATTGGGCGGGTCAAACAGATTGCCGGTGCGAATCAAGGCCGCGCCGCTCACCAACGGAAGTTCGTGATTCTCGAGCAACAGCACCTTCATGCCGTTCGAAAGCGTAATTTCGGTGGGCTCGGGAACCTTGAGCGGAGGAAGCGGCGGATATTTCAGGTCCTTATAAGACGGCAGCACGATCGCGTGGCGAACTTCGGTCTGTGCGCCCGCTGCCATACACAACACGAGCGAGAGAATGAGAGTCTTCATTTCGCCGCTCCTTCACTGCCCTGTGCACCGGAGGCAGGATTCGCACCCGCGGGCGGCTGCACGGTATAAACCACGGTGCGTGTCTCGGGAATCAGATATTGCTTCGCCACTCGCATCACGTCGTCGGCGGTGACCTTGTCGGTATCGTCAATCTCGGTGAACAGCTTACGCCAGTCGCCGTAGTTGGCGTAGTAGGAGGTCAACGCGTCCGCCATGCCGGAATTGCTGTCCAGACGCCGGATCAGGGAGGCGCGAACTTTAGTTTTGATACGCTGGAGCGTTTCGTCAGTGACCTTTTGCGTTTTGAGCCGCTCGATGATTTGATAACAAGCCTTCTCGTTTTCCTCGACACTGTGGCCTTGATTCGGCACCAGGAAAAACAGAAATAAGTTCGGATATTTGCCGCCCGGAAACGATGGATAGGCGGCGGCTCCCAGCGCGATTTTCTTATCGCGAACTAAGTCCGTATAAAGCAAACCCGTACGCTCTCCGGCGAGAACCTCGCCGAGCACGTCGAAGACGGTATCATCCCTGTCCAACTGGTTCGGCCGCTTGTAGGCCATCACCATAAAGGGCTGCGCCGGCGATTCCACCTCCACGCGCTTCTCACCCCTCTGTGGGGGCTCGACCGTGCGCGGACCGCTCGGCAGCGGTCCCGAAGGCAAAATCGAAAAATACTTGTCCGCCAGACGCCGGCACTCTTTCGGGTCTACATCGCCCGCGATGCCAATTGTAATGTTGGCCGGCACATAGTATTTTTTGTAGAACGCAATGGCTTCCGTCAGACGAAAGTTTTCGATATCGCTGGCCCACCCGGCGGCCGTGTTCCGATAAGGATGGGCCTCAAACGCCGTCGCCTGGAGCGCCTCCACCAACTGCCCTTGTGGGCTCGACTCTATGCGCATGCGGCGCTCTTCGCGCACCACGTCGCGCTCTTTGTAAAACTCGCGGAACACCGGATCGTAGAAGCGCTGCGATTCCAGCAGAAACCACAGCTCCAGGCGGTTGCGCGGGAAATTGTAAAAGTAATTCGTCGAATCCTCGCCCGTGGATGCGTTCATTCCCACTCCGCCGTTGGCTTCGATCAGTTCTGGATAGGCGTTCGGAATGACGTAGCTGTCGGCCTTCTCCATGGCAGCCTTGAGTTGCTGCTGCAGATCCGACAATTTCTGCGGATCGGCCTTCAGTCCCTTATTGCGCTCGGCATCATATTGGTCGTAGATGTGCTCCACTTCGTCCATGGCTTTGCGCTCGAGCGGGTAGTTCTTGGTGCCGATGGTCTCGGTGCCTTTGAACGCCATATGCTCGAACATGTGAGCGATGCCGGTCTCGCCACCCGGATCGTCCACCGAACCGGCGTTGACATAGGAATGGAAGGAGACAACGGGCGCCTCATGCCGCTCGAAAATAATGAAATGCAAGCCGTTGGGGAGCGTAAACTCGGTAACGCGCTTTTCAAAATCTTTGAGGGACTGCGCAGCCAGCAGTATTGGGCACAGCGCAAGAACGGGAAGCCGAAAATGGGCAATTTTCATGCGGGTATAAGGCTCTCCTGAAGATAGCCTACTAATTATTGTAACGGGCGCGGGACCGGTCCAGTTTCAGTTAGTTGTCATTACGGCCGAACTCAAATTCGAGATGCGATTTGAAAACGAGACGCGGCTCCACGGGAGTTAGACCGACTCCTGGCGCGACGCTCCACGTCAGATGGCGCGCCAGCTTGATATCGACGCCTGGGAAAAGCTGATGGACTTGCCGCGATCCAGACGCGAGGTCCGGCACCGAACCCAATTCGCTGTACCATTCCAGGTACGGTATGAATCGTTGCTTTTCGGAATCGCCGTAGGCCACGCGGGCGGCGGGCTCGAAGGTCCAGCCCTCGCTCACTTCCGTTCCTCGCAAGCCTCGCGCGAACACCGGATTGAAGACAAGTTCGAAATCCTTGATGCGGCGCTGCAGAATCGGCCGCACCTCCACGTGAGCTGTGTCGGCGATGAATTGCGGGCGTGCAAAAGAAAATTCGACAACTAATCCGGCCTCAACCGGCCATCCCCATGACTCCGGCACATAGAAATGCGGCAGAACTCGCCAGCCCGCATATTCGAAACCCTGGCCGGGAAGTACCGCGTTGAGTTGCATGACACCGAGCGAGATGTGATCGGTGATAGCGCCCGTTAGTTCGTAAGTCATGTGAAGCTGATCGTTGGTCGGCGCTAGCGTGCCATCGGATTCCTTGGATCCAATAGCCCAATAGTTCAAATGCTGCTCCAGCGTGAATTGGCCTGGCTTCAGCGTCTCGTACTCGTATACATGAATCTCGAAAGGATCTTGGGCGCAGGCGGGTATGGCCAAGGCGGCGCCAAGCAGCATTGTCGCGAGTTTCACGCGGCCGGCGCTGGCTCGGACGTCCAAATGGCTTCGAGCGCGCGCTCGAAATTTCCACCCAGAATCAGCGCGATATTCTCGGACGAATATTTCCGGCGAATCAATCCTTCGGTGAGATCGAAGATTTTCTCGGAGTAATCGATTCCATCCAGATCGAAGCGCTTTTTCGGGCTAATGCGGCGATCGCGTCCGTCCAGATCGACATCGCTGCCAATGCCGACGTGTTCCACACCCACCAGCGTCGCGACGTGGTCGATATGATCCAGAACGTCTTCCATGGTAGCGGGACCGGATGCTTGCACAAAGCCGCGAACCATGGTGATTCCCATCACCCCGCCTTGGGCGGCCAGCAGGCGGATGGCTTCATCGGTCTTGCAACGGGCCGCGGGCACCAGCGCCCGGCAGTTGGAATGAGTGACCAGCACCGGCTTGCGCGATGCATGGAGGGCGTCAAGCGTGGTGCGGTCGCTGCAATGCGAGATATCCACGGCCATTCCGACCGTATTCATGCGGTCGACGATCTGGACTCCGTATTCCGTTAGACCGAGGTCGCGAGAATCGCTGGAACCGCCGCCGATTTGGTTATCGTCGTAGGTGAGCTGCGAAACACGCTGGCCGAGATTGTAGAAGCGGTCGACATCGTCGACGGTCCGAAAATGGCGCGAGTTTTGTTGGCCGATGACGATGCCGAGCCGGCCACTCGCCTTCGCGCGCCGCATGTCGCCGGGGCAATCGATGCGCAGAAACTCGCCCGCGTGCGACCCGATGAATTCATTCCAACCGGTAATGTCGCGCAGAGAGCTGGCATAGACATCGCGCCCCGTGAAGCCCACCGCGGGATGGAAAATGGTGATTCCGGAGGCACGCAGCTTCTCAAAATCGTGCGCCACAAAATCAGCCGGCTGCGTTTCCCAGGATTCTAGCCTGGAATAGTTGAGCGTCAACAAGCCGAGCATGTCGATGACGGTGCAACGCCGGACCAGATCGAGTGCGGTGGTGGAGTACGCGACACTTTCTTGCGCAGAAGGGCTCTGGGCAAAAAGGCTGAAACGCCCTCGTTGGATCATCGGCGCGGCCACAGCTAGTCCAGCGCCTTTGACAAAAGCACGGCGGGAAACCACTGGATTTTGTACGGACGGAAAACCGAGTGTACCACAGCGGCGCAAGCAGCTTGTCTAGACCCACGGAAAGCAGTATCCTTTGGGCGGTATCCGATTCGATGGCGTTAACGTCCACCAAGAGCCTGGACCAGGCTCCGGGCTCGCGGGAAGAGATCCTGCGGAAGCTGCGCGAAAGGATCGTGGGCTTTGCGGCATCTAGAATGCAGAGGGACGCTGCCGAGGATTTGGCGCAGGAGGTGCTGATCCTGCTGCATGAGAAGTACGGGGACCTCGACCGGTTGGAAGATCTGCTTCCGCTTTCGCTCAAAATCGTCCGCTTCAAAATGCTGGCGCAGCGCAGGAAAGCGCGCCGGCACGGCGAGTTCACGCAAGTGTCGCCGGACGAGATTCAGATGCCCGACGGACGCACCGACGCGCTCACGGCCATGGAACAGCGACAGGACCGCGAGCGTCTGGTGGCCGCCGTCGCGCGGCTGGGCGAACGGTGCCGGAAACTGCTGGCGCTGAAGCTGGAAGGCAAGAGCTTCGCGGAGATCCATGCCATTTTGGGAGCGGGATCCATCAATACGGTTTACACCTGGGATTTTCGCTGCCGGCAACAGTTGATGGATGCGATCCGCGAGCAGGACATGGACGAATGACGCAAGACGAGATTTGCAAACTGCTGGGAGGCTATGCGGCGGACACGCTGACCGCGGACGAGCGCCGGATGCTATTTGAAGCCGCGCTCGAAGATCAGGAGTTGTTCAACGCGCTGCAGAATGAAGACGCCTTGAGGGAATTGCTGGAAGATCCGGTATCGCGGGCGCAAATCCACACGGCGCTTCAGTCTCGCCGCCCGGCATTCTGGTCGAAACGCTGGGTCTACGGCGTAGCGATCCCGGCCGTGCTGGCGGTGATCGTGATCGCTGTCATGAATCGCGCGAACGGACCGCAACAAATTCCGCAGTCGCCCGCCCCCGCGCTACCGCAGATGGTGGCGCGTGACGCAGCACCCAAGATTGAGGCATCACCCAAAACTGAAGCAGCACCGCAACCGCAGGCAGTGCGGCCGCCTCAGATAGCGTCGCAGCCTCAAATAAGGAAGCAGACCACCGTGCCACAGGCGTCACCGGCGGCACCTGCTCCAACTGGCCTGCAGCTGGAAACGGCTCGTGGTGTTGCGCGCCCCAATCTCACCGCGCCTGTCGCCGTGCCTATGCTGGCGGCCTTACGCGCTGCGCCGCCACCACCGATCCCGGACGCTGTTCGGCGAGAGTTGCTTTCGATGGTCGTCACAGCCGCACCGCTGTATCAAGGTCCGCTGGTGCAGTATTCATTGGTTCGCACCGATCAGGCGGTGCGCGTCGACGTTACGCTTGGCATCGCGGGCTATTTGGCTTTGTATGAAGTAGACGCTTCCGGAAACTCGAAGCACGTCTATCCAGCTGGGAACAACGACGTCGCGGCTCGCGTGTCGCCCAACGTGCCGATTCAAATTCCGAGCGAACCACTCAAGCTGGCCGATGGAGCGAAGCTGCGGCTGGTGCTTGTGCCTGCGCCTCCAGCTGCTATCAACGGATTCTTAGGAGGCGCGGTGGGTGGCGTTGCGAACGATGCCGCTTCGCCGATTCAGGCGCCGCTCACTCCGCTAGTGGTCGAGATTCCGCTGGCGCCGAATTAGGGCGTGGTTTCCAATCGCTCCAGCAATACGAAGATCCGTCCGGCGGCTTCCGGGTTTCCGCCAAAGCGAAGCTCATTGTAGGCGCTGGTGAAATCCTCCACCAGCAACGAAAGCTCGGGTTCCTGTAGCACCCTGGCGAATTCGCATGGTGTCAACCAGGCCGGTTTTTCGATGCCGCGGCGCCGCAGCGCCTTCAGCATGCGCTGATAAAGCAGCGTGGCATCGGACGGGTGGGCTTCGCCGCGCTGGACCTTGAGCATGCGCTGCCGCGTGGTCCACCAACGCCAGCCGTCGCGCCGCAGAAACTTGCCCAGAAATATCAAGGCCACGGCGCCAATCGACACCAAGAAGAAATCTCGCAGATTGGTCCAATAGCTCGCTTTCCACCAGCGCGGGCCGTCGGTCCAATTGGCACCGATATGCCGCCCGGATTCGCCGACTCGGGACGCCAGCTGAAGCTGCCGCTCCAGGTTGTAATTCAAAACCCAATCCTGCCAGAAGACGTCGGCGGCGTCGGTATAGAAGCTGAGCCGCATCCAGGGCGAAAGCCGCGCGGGGTTGGGATCGGGCGGGGTAGGGTCGAACGTGGTCCAGCCGCGATCGGGCAGCCACGCTTCTACCCAACTGTGCGCGTCGGAGCTTCGAATCAGTTGGGATCCGCTGATCGGGTTGTAGACTCCGCTCTGAAAGCCGGTGACCACGCGCGACGGGACTCCCAGCACGCGCAACATCACCGCCATCGCGGAGGCGAAGTACTCGCAGTGGCCTTTCTTGCGATGGAACAGGAAAAAAGCGAGCGGGTCGTCGGGCTCCACTGTCGGAAGTTCCAACGTATAGCCGAAGTGGCTGCGAAGATAGTTTTCCACCGTGCGCGATCGAGCGGCGGGCGATGTCTCGGCGCCCACGATGCTGTTCGCCAGCTCGGGGATGCGCGGATCCAGCCGCGGCAATTGCAGATAGACTTCACGATCCCGGGCCGAGAGCGGGTCCACAAATGCCGGGCTCGCCGCCGCCGGCGAATCCAAACGGCTGTAGTAGGCGTGGTAGGAGACGGTGCGCGAATAAGCGAACGGAGCGCTGTAATTGCCGTAAGGCCGCTGGACCACCATGGAATCGATTCGCATGTACTGCGGGGTTCCCGCAAAGAACAAGGCATCCTGAGCCAGGTCGTTCAGGTAAACCGAATACGAGATATACCGGCCGTCGCGATGCGGCGATTCATCGTCCAAATGCAACAGGCCCCCGCCATCGGGCTGCAGAGTCCGGCCCGGCGTGGGACGATTAAACCAGGCGCGTCCGTTGAACTCCGACAGAGCCGCTCCGCGCCACTTCAGCATCAGCGCGCGGTCCTCGGGCCGATCCATTTTCACGTGCATCACCGGCACATTCTCCTGCTTCACTTCGCCAATCTCGCCCAGCATCACGCGATTGGAAAAGCCTACCAGGTGATAGCGGTGGGACACCAAGTGTTGGAAAGCGGCGCGCGCGGTGCGCGGAAGGAAGAAAAACAGGCCGGATGTGATCAGCAGGATCGCGAGCGAAACGGACAGGACCACGCCGGTCAATCGCCCGGTAACTCCAGCGCCGGAGATTTTGGCGGGCGCATAGCCGCGCTTGCGGGATTGACGAATCTCGCTGCTTGCGAGCGTGGCCACGCCGAGCACCAAAAAAAGCAGCAGAAAAACAAAAAAATTAAAGTTGGCCGAGACGATGCAGGCGGCCAGCAATTCGAGCAAAGCGATCACCTTGAGGTACAGGTAGTCGCGATCCGTGCGGGCCGTCAGGATCTTCACCACCGCCACAAAGAACACCAGATGGATGGCGGCGGGAATGAAAAATCGGGAAATGAAGAAATAGTCGACCGGCCAAAAGGCGACGTAGGCCAAGGTGACGATCGTGACCAGGATGGGCGGCGGATCGAAATGAATCAGACCGGCTACGATCAGGACGCGAATCAGGAGAGCGGCCGCCGTGATAACGACGGTGGGCGGATCCAGATAGCCCGAACCGGCCACGGCCAGAAAGCCGCTCGCGAGCAGACCCAACAGGGACAGCTCAAAGAACCGGTCCACCTGCGACATGGCCGGCCACGCCGCGGCAGACCGAACCAGCGACATGGCGCCCGTGGATCCTTGAGCCATAATCTAATTCTACTTCTCGCCGATTGTTATCATGAGTGCTTGGAGGATTGTTGACCCCCACGACGTCAGCGCATGAGGTTCACGTTCCCGACCCCACGAAACGCAAGCTGGCCATTTTTATCGTGCTGGCCTGCACGCTGCTGGTCGCGATTGGGCAGTATCTGATCAAGCTGGGCGCGAATCGCCTTTCGCATGCCGGTCTGATAGCGACGACCATCGGGATTATCACCATACCGCAGCTATTCGCCGGTTATTGCCTGTACGCCCTGTTTACCGTGATGTTTGTGTATGCGCTGCGCCACGGCGAGTTATCCATCCTGTACCCGCTGATCGCCCTGGGTTACGTCTGGGTGACGATCATCGCCGTCGTGGAATTTCATGACCACATGAACCCGTTGAAGATCGCGGGATTGCTTGTGATCATTTGCGGCGTCGCTGTGCTCGGGTGGGGAGGCGGCGCAAAATGAACACTCCAGTCTCTTCGATGGCGCTGATTCTGTTCGCGTCGTTGATCGGCTCGGTGGGCGCGATCTTCCTGAAATCGGGCGCGCACCAACTGAACCGTCATTGGACCAGCATTGCGTTCAACTGGCGGCTGGCACTGGGAATTGGCACGTATTTGGCGTCCTCGGTGCTGTATGTGAAGGGCATGTCGAACGGCGAACTATCGGTGCTGTTCCCGCTGGTCTCGCTCGGGTATGTGTGCACGCTGGTGTGGTCGCGGCTGTTCTTTCATGAAGTGATCACGAAGGTAAAGCTAGCCGGAGTGGGCCTGATCCTGGTTGGAATCGTTTGTCTGGGCCTCGGAAGCCAATAGGGCCGCTTGCTTACGCGCGCGGCTCAGTTAGGAAGTGGCCATTACGCGTGGCCGGCCGACATGCTTTCGGCATCCATCAAGAAGCGATGCATACCTTCGGCGGCTTTGCGGCCTTCCGCGATGGCCCAAACAACTAAAGACTGGCCACGGCGGAGATCGCCCGCGGCGTAAACGCCCGGAACATTGGTCGCGTAGTTGGCGTCTGTAGCGACGTTGCCTCGGCTGTCGAGCGCGACGCCGAGCTGCTCCAGCAGCCCCTTTTTCACTGGCCCCGTGAATCCCATGGCGAGCAGCACCAGATCGGCATCCAAGGTAAACTCGGAACCGGGGATCGGCTCGAACTTCGGCGCGGGCCCCACACGAACGCCGTGCAATTTGCTCACGCGGCCGTTTTCGTCGCCGCTGAACGACGTGGTGGCCATGCTCCATTCGCGCACGCCGCCTTCTTCGTGCGAGCTTTCCACGCGCAATTGCAGCGGCCACAGCGGCCAGGGAGTTTGCGGCGCGCGGTCGTTCGGCGGCATCGGCATGATCTCGAATTGGTGGACAGAGGCCGCTTTTTGGCGATGCGACGTGCCCAGACAATCCGCGCCCGTGTCGCCGCCACCGATGATCACTACGTGCTTGCCGGTAGCCAGAATCTGATTCGGAACTTCATCGCCGGCGCAGCACTTGTTTTGCTGCGGCAGAAACTCCATGGCGAAATGGATGCCCTTCAATTCCCTGCCCGGCACTGGCAAATCGCGCGGATGTTCGGCGCCGCCGGCCAGCAGGATGGCATCGAACTCCCTTTCGAGTGCGTCACCGGTGACGCTTTGCCCGACGTCGACGCCAGTGCGAAACTCGACGCCCTCGGCGATCATTTGGTCGAGGCGCCGGTCCAGCACCCATTTCTCCATCTTGAATTCTGGGATGCCGTAGCGCAGCAATCCGCCGATACGATCGGCTTTTTCGAAAACGACAACCGAGTGCCCGGCGCGATTGAGCTGTTGTGCGGCGGCCAGGCCGGCAGGCCCGGAACCGACGATCGCCACGCGCTTGCCGGTGCGACGCAAGGGCGGCTCCGGCTGGATCCAGCCTTCTTTGAAGGCGTGTTCAATGATCGTTTTCTCGATCACCTTGATCGCCACCGGCGGCTCATTGATGCCGAGCACACAGGCGGCCTCGCACGGCGCCGGACAAATGCGGCCGGTGAACTCGGGAAAATTGTTGGTGGCATGCAGGACGCGGATGGCCGCGCGCCACCGGTCGCGATAGACCAGATCGTTCCAATCCGGAATGATGTTGTTTAGCGGGCAGCCGGTATGACAAAAGGGCACGCCGCAATCCATGCAGCGCGCGCCTTGGGTTCGAACTTTGTCCTCGGCGAAATCCTGATAGACCTCGTGCCAATCGTTGATGCGATCGGCGGGCGGCCTGCGCCCGGGAGTTTCGCGGGTGAATTCGACGAATCCGGTGACCTTACCCATGCGCGGCCTCGTGCTTCATGCTCGAAGCCTGCACTACCTGCGGATGAGCCGTTTCGGCTTTGGCCGGTTGATGCTTCGGAATCCCGAGCACTCGTTTGTATTCGTGCGGGAACACCTTGACGAACTTGGGCAGCATCTCGCCCCAGTTTTCGAGAATCCACTTGCCGCGCGGGCTGCCCGTAGCTTCCACGTGCCGTAAAATCAGGTTCTGCAGCGCCTGCATGTCCGTTGGATCCACCACCGGCTCCAGGTCGACGCTGGCCTGATTGCACAGGACGCCGGAAAACTCGCCGGTTTCATCCAAGACGAACGCGATGCCGCCGGACATTCCAGCCGCGAAGTTGCGGCCGGCGCGGCCGAGCACGACAACCAGCCCCTTGGTCATGTACTCGCAGCCGTGATCGCCCACCGATTCCACTACCGCTGTTGCGCCCGAGTTGCGAACCGCGAAGCGCTCGCCGCCCATTCCGTTAAAAAATGCCTCGCCCGAGGTGGCGCCATACAGCACGACGTTGCCGACGAGCATGTTTTCTTCCGGCAGAAACGTGGACGTGCGCGGCGGGTACACGATCAGCTTTCCGCCACACAGCCCTTTGCCCACATAATCGTTCGCATCGCCTTCCAGCGTCAGCGTGACGCCCTTAGCCAGGAACGCGCCGAAGCTCTGGCCGGCTGATCCGAAGAAATTGAACCGGATGGTGTCGTCTGGCAAGCCCGCGGAACCGTAGCGCCGCGCGATCTCGCCGCTCAACATCGCGCCCACCGTGCGATGCACATTGCGTATCGGCACGCTCGCTTCCACCGGCGTCCGATGATCGAGTGCGGGTTTGGCGTGTTCGATCAGTTGATAGTCCAGCGCTTCGTCCAGGCCGTGATCCTGCGCGATCAAGCAGCGCCGGCCCACGCGGCGGGGCACCTGCGGATTGTAGAGAATGTTCGAGAAATCCAGGCCTTTGGCCTTCCAATGATCCACCGCCCTGCGCATTTCGATGCGATCCACGCGGCCCACCATCTCGTCCATGGTGCGGAAGCCCAGCTTCGACATCCATTCGCGCACTTCCTCGGCGATGAAGAAGAAAAAGTTGATGACGTTTTCCGGCGTGCCGCGGAACTTGGCCCGCAATGCCGGATCCTGGGTCGCGATGCCTACCGGGCAAGTGTTCAGATGGCACTTACGCATCATGATGCAGCCCATGGTGACCAGTGGCGAGGTGGAAAATCCAAATTCTTCCGCGCCCAGCAGCGCGGCGATGGTGACGTCGCGGCCGGTTTGCAATTTTCCGTCGGTCTGCACGCGCACGCGGCTGCGCAGGTCGTTCAGCACCAGTACCTGTTGCGTTTCCGATAAACCGAGCTCCCAGGGAATGCCGGCATGTTTGAGCGAAGTGAGCGGTGAAGCTCCGGTGCCGCCGTCGTATCCACTGATGAGCACCACGTCGGCATGCGCTTTGGCGACGCCCGCGGCCACGGTTCCGACACCGACCTCGGCCACCAGCTTCACCGAAATCCGCGCCAGCGGGTTGACGTTTTTCAGGTCGTAGATGAGCTGCGCCAAATCCTCAATGGAATAAATATCATGATGCGGCGGCGGTGAAATGAGACCCACGCCGGGAATCGAATGGCGCACGCGCGCGATCACTTCATCCACTTTGTGGCCGGGCAACTGCCCGCCTTCGCCGGGCTTAGCGCCTTGCGCGATCTTGATCTGTAATTCATCGGCGTTCACCAGGTAATGCGCCGTCACGCCGAAGCGCGCCGAAGCCACTTGCTTGATGGCACTGCGCCGCCAGTCGCCATTGGGATCGCGCTGAAAGCGCTCCTCGTCTTCCCCGCCCTCGCCGGTGTTGGATTTTCCGCCGATGCGGTTCATCGCAATCGCCAGCGTCTCGTGCGCCTCTTTGCTGATGGATCCGAACGACATGGCGCCGGTAGCAAAACGCTTCACGATGTCCCTCGCCGGCTCCACCTCATCCATCGGAATCGGCTTCTCGGCGAGCTTCAACTCCATCAACCCGCGCAGCGTGCACAGCTCTTTACTCTGGTTATTCACCAGCGACGTGTATTCCTGGAATGTCGCGAAGCTTTCCTGCCGGACGGCGTGCTGCAGCTTGCTGACCGTCAGCGGATTCACCAGATGATGCTCGCCACGCACCCGGTATTGATAGCTTCCGCCGACGTCGAGCTCCGTATCGGCTTCCGACAACGCCTGAAACGCGTAATCGTGCTTCATCTTGGCTTCGCGCGCCAAAACGTCCAGGCCAACGCCCTCGATGCGCGACGCGGTGCCGGTGAAATAGCGATCCACCAAAGATTTGTTCAGCCCGATGGCCTCGAAACACTGAGCCCCGCGATAACTTTGCAGCGTCGAGATTCCCATCTTCGAGAACACCTTCAGCAAACCTTTATTGATGGCCTTCTTGTAATTCTTCAAAGCCCCTTCAAAGGTGAGCCCGGCAGGCAGGTGCCCGCGCGCGGCTTGATCATCGAGCGTCTCGATCGCCAGATATGGATTCACAGCGCTCGCGCCATAGCCGATCAGCAGACAAAAGTGCATCACTTCGCGCGGCTCGCCGGATTCGATAATCAGCGCCACCTGCGTTCGCGTGCCTTCGCGGACCAGATAATTGTGCACCGCCGAAAGCGCCAGCAGACTAGGAATGGGCGCGTACTCTTCATCCATGCCGCGATCGGTCAGGATCAGCAGACTGTATCCGGAACGCACCGCGAGCGAAGCGCGCCGGCACAGGCCATCCAGCGCCCGCTCCAATTCCTTTTCACCGCCCGCCACGCGAAACAGCATGGGCAGCGTATTGGCCAGCAAGTCGCCGGCGGAAACTCGGCGCAGCTTCTCCAGATCGCGATTGGTCAGCAGCGGATGCGGCAGCTTCAGAAGATGGCAGTGCTGCGGAGTCTCGTCGAGGATGTTGCGCTCGTGTCCGATATAGCTGGTGAGCGACATCACCAGCTCTTCGCGGATCGGATCGATCGCGGGATTCGTGACCTGCGCGAACAACTGCTTGAAGTAGTGGAACAGCGGCTGCGGCTTGTCGGACAAACAGGCCAGCGGAGTGTCGGTGCCCATGGAACCGATCGGTTCCTCGCCCTTCTCGGCCATCGGCAGCATCAGCACGCGCAGATCTTCGTCGGTGTAACCGAAGGCCCGCTGCCGCATCACGATGCTCGCGAGCTCCGATTCATACACCCGCGGCGGCTCAGGCAGAGTTTCGAGCGTGATCTGATTCGCCTTCAGCCACTCACCATACGGCTTCCGGCTCCATAGCCGTTCCTTGAGCTCCTGGTCGGGAACGATGCGGCCTTCGGTGGTGTCCACCAGCAACATGCGGCCGGGCTGCAGCCGGCCTTTGAACTTGACCTCTTCCGGCTTCACCGGAAGTACGCCGGTTTCTGAACCCAGGATCACCAGGCCATCGTGCGTCACCAGATAGCGCGCCGGGCGCAGGCCATTTCGATCGAGCGTTGCGCCGATGGACCGGCCGTCGGTAAAGGCGATCGCCGCCGGACCATCCCACGGCTCCATCAACGAGGCGTGATACTCGTAAAAAGCCTTCTTCTCCGGACGCATCGTGGTATCGGCGTCCCAGGCTTCGGGGATCAGCATTGCCATCACGTGCGGCAGACTGCGCCCGGCGAGCGTAAACAATTCCACGGCGTTGTCGATGGAGGCCGAATCGCTACCGCCTGGGGCGATCACCGGACGGCACTTCTTCAGGTCTTCGCCAAACAGGCCGGAAGCGAGCACCTTCTCGCGCGCGTTCATCCAATTGATGTTGCCGCGGATGGTATTGATTTCGCCGTTATGGCACAAATAGCGATAAGGATGCGCGAGCTGCCAGGACGGAAACGTGTTGGTGGAGAAGCGCTGGTGCACCAGGCAAAGCGCACTCACGGCGTCCGGGTCGCTCAGCTCTTTGTAAAACTCGGAGATCTGGTTGGCAAGCAGCAAGCCTTTGTAGACGATGGTGCGCGACGACAAAGACGGAATATAGAAGAAATGTTTGTCCGGCAAATCGGACGCCGCGATTTCCGCTTCGGCGCGTTTGCGGACCACGTACAATTTCCGCTCCAGCTCGTCCTGCGACAGCACGGAGGCTCCGCTGATGAAAATCTGCTCGATGTACGGCTGCGAGGCGCGCGCAATACGGCCGATGGCGTCCACTTCCACCGGAGTATCGCGCCATCCGAGAACGGTGAGTCCCTCTTCCCGCGCGATCCGTTCCAGGATTCCTTCTGCGAGCAAACGGTGCGACGGCTCTACCGGCAAAAACACCATGCCCACACCATATTCACCCACCGGCGGCAACGTGAACCCCAATTCGGCGCACTCCCGCGCAAAGAATTTGTGCGGGATCTGGATCAGGATTCCGGCGCCGTCGCCCGTCTCTGGATCGCAGCCGCACGCGCCACGATGAGCGAGGTTGATTAAGATCTGAAGTCCCTTTTCGATGATGTCGTGGGACTGCAAACCTTGAATATTAACTACAAAACCGATGCCACAGGCATCATGCTCGTTTCTTGGATCGTAGAGACCCTGCTCAACCGGGAGTCCGACCATGACTGAGTATATCAGTACTACAGTTCGCGATCAATATTAGATTAGTAGAAATTCGCATTGACATTACATTAGCAATTCTAATACTATGGGACTGGCATGGATTTCGATCGCCTGAAGCTTTTCAGAGATGTAGCGCACAGCCGGAGCATCAGCAAAGGCGCTGGTATGAATGGGATTAGCCAGTCCGCCGTCAGCCAATACTTGCAGGATCTTGAGGAGCAAATGGGAGTGACACTTCTGGATCGTGGCAGCCGTCCTTTGACGATCACGGAGGCCGGCAAGCTCTATCTCGACATGTGCCGCGATATCTTGAATCGGCGCGATGAATTTCAAGTAGCGCTCGATCTGTTGAAGGGCCAAGTGGAGGGTACCGTTCGCGTCGCTTCCATTTACTCGGTAGGGCTGTCGGAGCTTTCGCACCTGGAAAAGGAATTCGTCCGGCGCTATCCTCAGGCGCACATCGAGGTGGAGTATTTGCGTCCGGAAAAGGTCTACGAAGCAGTGGTTACCGATCGGGCCGATCTTGGTCTGATGAGCTACCCGGAGCCGACCAAAGAGGTCACGGTTCTTCCCTGGCGGCGCGAGGAGATGGCCGTGGCGGCTTCCCCGTATCATCCTTTGGCTAAGAATGCGGAAGTGAAGCCGGAGGACCTGGAGGGTCTGGACTTCATCGGGTTCGACGAGGACCTTCCGATTCGCAAGGATATCGACCGCTTCTTGCGCGAGCATCACGTGCACGTGAACGTCACGCTGCATTTCGACAATATTCAGATGATCAAGGAAGTGGTGGCGCATGGGTCGGGTATCAGCATCATGCCCGCGCGAGTGATGGAAGAAGAGGTGGCGCAAGGACGGCTGGTTCCGATTCCGATCGCGGGATTCGAATTGTTTCGTCCGGTCGGTATCGTGCACCGCAGGAAGAAGCGCTTTCATCGCGCGGGGCAAGCGCTGCTGGAACTGCTGCAAGCACCCACCAGCTTTACACCATCACTGTACGGCGCCTAAGCTTCTACCTTATCCGATCCCACACCAGTTCCTGGTAGGCGTATCGCACTCCGTCGTCCCAAGCCAAGGGCTCGGCCGTTCGCAATGTCACTCGGTCGCCCTCTAGCCTCACGACCATGCGGACCAGATCCTTATTCAACCTGTTCGGATCAGTTGTGGCTTCGACATGGTGAGTCACCCTGTCGCCGCTCACTGTGAACGTACCAGCGTAGGAAAGTGACGTCGAAAATGCTTCGGCTTTTTCCTCGGCAGGAGCCACCTTCCAACCCTTCGATAATGGTTTACGCCCCCCATTCGTAAGAATGCCCATCATTCTGCCATCCGCCGTGTAAGTGAGAAAGCCGATAGGATTTGGCCCATACGCTTCACGATTGACGATGCCTTTGTCGGTTACATTTGAAGCCGACACTAGCTTCCAAGTACCCACCAGCGTCTGTTTTTCGATTGTGAGCGGCTGGGGGCTCCCGATGCCGGAGAACACCATCGCCAGCGCAGTCAACACAAGAATCCGCTTGTACATTTTTGACAGTCCTCGGTCGTATTCCCGTTTGGATTCGATTAGTCAGGTCCAATCGTACACAGGAGAATACCACTGAGAATGTCTAATCGCCTAAATTTTCCGAAGTCTAAAGTGGTACACGGCGGCGCCGGCCGCAACCGTCAGCACCGCGATGGCTGAAATCTCCGGCCGCAACATCACGCCGAGGATCGTCATCCACAAGCCCACGGCCACGAATAACGCGGGCACCAGCGGATAGGCGAAACTCACGACGCCCAGCTTCTGCCAACCCGGCCGCCTGCGAAAGATGAAGAGCGAACCCACCGAGAGCACGGCAAAAAAGTTGAGCAACAGCCCGATGTAGAGCAGCAGGTTGAGAAACGGGCTCACCGTCATCAGAATCGAGCAGATGCCTTGGCAGACGATGGCGATGACGGGAGTGTGCCAGCGCGGGTCCACTTTCGCGGCCAAGCTAAAAAATGCGCCGTTCTTTGCCATCGCGTAGTAAACTCGCGGCCCGATGGTGACTTCGGCATTGACAGTTGCCAACAGCGAAAGCGCCATCGCCGCGGCGAAGATTCCAGCCACCGCCGGTCCGAAAAGATGCTGAGCCGCCAGAGCTCCCACGGCCACGACGCCTTTCATCGATTCGAGCGGCACCGCATAGACGAATAGGACATTGAGCCCAATGAATAGCGCGGCAACCAGAGTCGTCCCATACGCGAGCGATAACGGAAGCGTGCGCGCCGGATGCTGCAACTCTTCGGCCACGTAGGTTGCCGCGTTCCAACCGCTGTAGGCGACGTAAATGTAAAAGAGACTGATGAAGAACTGCGCGAACAACGGCGTCACGGACGTGCGCACCGCCGGATGCGTGAAATTCTCCCAGTTTCCGGCTCCGAAGGCGAATCCAAGGATCAGGAAAGCCAGGATGATGAGGATCTTCAGAGACGTCAGGACGTTTTGAACTCGCGCGGTGCGCCGGATTCCCAGGCAATTGATTATCGTAAACAGCACGATGATCGCGCTGGCCACAATCTGCGCACCGCCCAGCTTCAGTTCCCAGGCGCCCGATCCGACGACATGCCGGGCGCTGTCCAACTTCAGATCGGAGAAAAAATGCCCCAGGTAATCGGAAAATGCCAGCGCAGCGGCGGCGATTGGCGCCGAGAATCCGGCGAAGAACGAGATCCAACCGGTCATGAAGCCCCAGGTGGGTCCGTAGGCTTCGGTGAGATAGACGTATTCGCCGCCGGAGCTGGGAAAATTAACGCCCAATTCTGAATAGCAGAACGCGCCGGCCAGCGCGCAGATCGCGCCCACGCCCCAAATCGACAGCACCAACTTCGCCGAGCCAAGTTGGCCGGCCAGAAAACCGGACGTGGTGAGGATGCCGGTGCCGATCATGTTCGAGATCACGAGCGCCGTCGCGCTGCCGATCCCGAGCTGGCGAAGGAGGCTAGTGGCTTTGGAGGTCATCTGGCGAACGACTCTAGAAACAACGCGCGGAACGCATCGGCATCGGCGTCCACGGCGACCTTCGCATTGGGTCTACCCGGCGACGCGATGGTCCGTCCTTCTTCCGGCGCGTCTTCTTTGATTTCGATATGCATCGGAGCGGTTTTCACAATACTAGGCCGCAGCAATGCGGCGGCAGCCAGCGGATCCCAAGCGTAGAAAATCGCTTGATCGATTGCTTCCCGGTCCGCTTCCAGCACTCCGGCCACTACGCGTCCGAGAGGCGTCTGCGCCTTGGCTTCGACCTGGCGCAGGAATTCCGCGCCGATCTTGACTTTGTTGGTCGCATCCAGCGCGATCAGCCGGATCGGCACGCCCGATCGAAAAACGATGCGTGCGGCCATGGGATCGATGAAAATGTTCCATTCGGCGGTGCTGTTGTTGGTATGAAACACGCCCCCGTCCCGAAGGTTGCCGGGTACCCGGACGGCGCCTCCCATGATGACGATCTCGCGGATATTGCGTGCGATCGAATGATCGCGCTCCAGAGCCTCGGCGATATTGGTGAGCGGCCCTAACGCGAGAATCCGGACCGGCGTTGGAGCATTTCGCAGCCGTTCCACCAGGTAGTCGGCGGCGCGCTTGGCTTCAGGCGGCCGCGAGGCGGGCGGGAGAGGAACTCCCGGAAGGTCGTCTGAAATCTTACGCCATTCGGCGGGAAATTCGTTGTTGCCCCGCAGTGGTCTGTTGCGGCCGGCAAAGACAGGGACGCTCTTGCGGCCGGCTAAATCGAGCAGGCGCCCCATGTTTCGCGCGCCCGCATCGACGTGAGCCAATCCGTTTACAACCGTGATCGCATCGATTCTTTCGCCGGGCTGCGAGAGGAGCAGCGAGACCGCCATGACATCGTCCGAGCCGGCGTCGGTGTCAATAACAACTGGCCCGGGCTGCGCTCTGGCGGTAGCAACAGCCAAGAAGAGAGCGGCGAGCGCTCGCAAGGCATTCACAACCGAGACGATAGCACGCCCGGCTGTGCGTCCACTAAGACGTCTTCGATGTCAGGGCTTTCGGATAAACCATGACGCCGGATTCCGTGTCGCGGAATATCTTGTAGAGAATCTGGTTGGTGGGGAGTTGGCTTTCCAGGAAATCCACGCCCTCGGCTGAGATGATGAAGCTGCTGCGATCGTCCTGGAGAACGTAGCGTTTGGCGCGGAGGTACCAGAGGGCGAACAGCAGCCGCTCGCGCGGGAACGACATGATATTCTCCATGTCCAGCAGCGAGAGCGCCGCGTAATCCGGGTTCGCTCGCCGCTTGCTATAGAGCAAACAGAGTACGCCGGTGCGGATCTTGGCCTCCGCATCGATTCCGTCGGTGAACTCTTTTCCCAGAAAAATCGGCAGCGGGCCAGCCGGATTCACCTCGAACTGCCGGTCATACTCTTTGCGCTTGGCCGGATCGCGCAAGAGCTGATAGGCCTCGGTGAGTTGCCGGAATCGCGCCGCGTCGCCGGTTTGCTGGTTGTCGGGATGATAGCGCGCCGCCATGATGCGGTACACGCGCTCGATAGTTTCAATCTCCGCGCGCGGATTGATCTGCAGCAGATCGTAGTAATTGATCGATGAAACGGCCATCTTGCTTAGTTATCGGCAAAATGCCAGGCCGCTCCATAGGGCGTTACCATGAGGGATGCGCTCAAGATTGGCCGTTGGCCTGTTGGCATTTGGCTGTTGGCTAGCCCCACTGCCCGCTGCCGCTCAGCTCGACTCCTCCGCACTGCGGGCGAAATTCGGCGCTCCGATGAACCGGGAAACATTCCATGTGCGGGCGGGACTGGACATAGCGGTCGATTACGGTGCGAACCAGCAAGTTTGCGCGATCGAGATCCCTGTGCTGCCGACACAAAAGGACACTGACGAATTTCTGGCCAAACTCGTTCCCGATTCGGTGCGCGGCAAAGAACTCAGCCGGATGATGAGCCAAATGGGCCCGGCGTGGGCGTCCTTCGTCGAATACGAGCATGTCACGATTGCCGAAACAGGGCATGGCGACACGCGCAATCCCACCGCGGTTCGGTTCAAAACTGAAGACTGTAAGCCTTAGCCCAACTGTTGCAGCGCGCCCTCCAGCGCCTCGACGAAAAAGTACTCGCCCCAGATCACCGACTCATCGACGCCTAATTCCTTGGGCAAGTGATAGACGCCGCCCTTTAGAATTCCCTCCCACTTCTTGTCCTTCTTCGCCAGATGCTGCTCGCACAGCGTGCGCAGGATGCGAATCGCAAGCGACCAATAATGATGCCCTTTCACCGGATCCTGAAGCAGGCGGCAAAGGCGCAACAATCCGGAAGCGGCAATGGCGGCGGCGGACGTATCCAGCAGACGGCGCGACTCGGGCGGGGCGTTAAAGTCCCAGGGCGGAACGCCGTCACTGTTGCAATAAGTGATGTAGTAGTCGGCACAAGATTCGGCCGTTTCGAGAAAGCGCGGATCGCGGCTGTATTCGTAGGAAAGGCTGAAGCCGTACAGCGCCCAGCCGAGACCGCGCGACCAGCAAGAATCGCCGCGATAACCTTGCTGCGTGCTCTGGCGGAGGAATTCGCCGGTCTGCAGATCGAAAATTCCTTCTTGCGCCGTGGAGCCGTCGCCGCGCACCAGAAACCGCCGCGTGGTCAGGCAATGGCGCAGCGCGATGTCACGCAAGCGGCGATCGCCCGTTTCGCGCGCGGCGTAAAAGATGATCCCGACGTTCATCATGATGTCGATGAACAGCGAATTCTCGCCGACAAACGAGCGCAGGTATTGCCCGTTCTCCTTGAAACGCAGCGACTCGGTTTTACCGGCTTGAATGAGCGCCTCTTTCAGCTTCGGATCCTGCGTCAGGCGGTGCCAGCGGTAATAACTGGACATGAAAATGAAGCCGAGATCGTGGACGTCGCGATCGTGCTGGCGCGGCGCGAGCGGAGTGGTGTAACGCTCAGCCTGCTCCAGCCAAAATTTGTCCGCCACACCGCCGGCGCCGTTGCCACGCGCGGTGGCCAGGTTCCACTTGTGGAAGATCCACATCATTCCGGGGAAAAACCCGTCGCACCAGTTGGTCCAAGTCTGACCTTCGTGCTTCCATTTGCCTTCGGAGGTGTACATCGGATAAAAGCCCGGATGAGTCTCGACGAGCTTGCGCACCTGCTGCTGCGCGAACCGCATGGCATCTTCGAAGAGTGCGCGGTCCGTTTCCAGGACGAATTGAATCATGCTTTCTGGATTTTAACAGCCGACGCCAGTCAATACGAGGCAATCTGCTACCATCGCAATTCATGGCTGCAACGAAAATCACAATAAACAACAACGGATCGATTCGCATCGAAGGAGAATTCAGCATTCACGATGCTGAAGGCAAGGAGTTCGGACTCGGGGGCAGGACCGTCATTTCGCTATGCCGGTGCGGCCACTCGGCGAACAAGCCGTTCTGCGATGGAAGCCATAAGGTAAATGGGTTCGCTTCCGTTTGCGCGGCACGCGATCTGCCCCCCAAGGTCTGATTGGCTATTGGCTGTTAGCGATTAGCCGTTGGCAATTGGGAGCGAAGCGTGGTTTGAAGACGGTTTAGCTTCTTTCCCAGCATGTCGGACTGGGCGCGTGCGGCGTGCAGGTCCGAGTCGATATAGTCAAGCCTGATCGCGAGTTCAAGCTGAGTCTCTAGCTCCGCCAACGACCCGCGAGAAATTGCCAGGAAGTGCAGGAACTCTCGGCTCGAGTCGCGAGCGCGCCCTTCCGCGATGTTGGAAGGAATTGAAACCGCGGCCCTCCGCATTTGCGAGCTGAGCGCAAAAAGCTCAGACTTCGGAAACCGCGCCGTCACGCGGTACACCGTCTCGGCGAGCTCTACTCCTAGATGCCAGACATCCAAGTCCCTAAAGTTTTTCCCCATTCGCCCAATAGTGTGCGAAACTGAGACCTTTTCTCACTCCTGTCAATAGCGAACAGCCAACCGCCAAAGGCTATTCTTCCGCGAGGACGCAGATGTCACTCAGGTTCCGATAGTCCTCCGCGAAGTCGAGGCCATAGCCGACCACGAACTCGTCTGGGATGGTGAAGCCGACATAAGACACCTGCACGAGACGCAGCCGTTTCTCGGGCTTGTCGAGCAAGGTCGCGATGGCGAGCGACTTCGGACGACGCTGCTCCAGCACGTTCATCAAGTATGTGAGCGTCACACCGCTGTCGACGATGTCCTCCACGATCAGCACGTGATGCCCTTCGATGGAAGCGTCCAGATCTTTGGTAACCTTCACTTCGCCGGACGACGTTTTGCCGCGGCCGTAGCTTGAAATCCCCATGAACTCGATGCGGGAAGGCGTCTGGATATGGCGCGACAAGTCCGCCAGGAACATGAACGCGCCTTTGAGAATTGAGATCAGATAAAGCGGGCCCTCGGGATAGTCGGCACTGATCTGGGCACCCATGGCGCGGACGCGATTTTGGATCTGTTCTGCGGTGAGGAAAACGCGCGGGGCCAGGGCCATTCGCTAATCGGCGCTATGGGTGCGAGTGCTCGGACGTTTGCTCGATTGGTTGGTCAGCTCACCGGCCAGGCGTGTGCTTCCCGGACCGATGTGGATATGGGCGGCCGTGGCCTTCCCCGGAATGGCACGCGAAAAAGCGTAATAGGGGATCTTCCTCAATTGAAGATATTCCCGCAGCCAAACGCCTTCCGGAGCGCTGGGAACGACGGCCACATCCACGCGTCCGCGATGATCGAATCCAAGCGCGCGATGCACCTCGGTCTCGCCTTCGGCGCTGATCGGAAGCGGGCGATCGAATTTGCCGGCGAAGGCGAATTCCAGCGGCGGCAGGTCTCGCGCTTCGTCGAATGCTCCGCTACCCTCGTAGTGCTCTTCACCCTGCGCCCATAACTCGGTGTCGTCGGGAGGCGCCGGAACGAAAACCGGCGGCGCCTGCTGCTGCTGGATCATAGCTGCGCGATCGGCCATCAGATGGGCGCGCAAGCGGGCCAGATCCAGCGCCGTTTGACGGGCGGACAACTGCGCTTCGAAGGGGGCCAGGTACGATTTCGCGGCCACGCCGGCGTCCACCATTTTTTGCGCTTCTTCCACCCGAGCCTGCTGGCGGTCCACACGGCGCTGAGCCGCGGCGATCATTTCCGCGGACGCCTCGGCGCTCGCACCAGCGTCGGGAAGGTCGCCATACAAATCGTGGGCCAGAATCACTTCGTCCTTGGCATCCTCTAGCTTCGCTTCCGCTTCCTGGATGCGGACGCGCGGCAATGCTCCGGCATCCACAAGATCCTTCACCCGGGCGAGTTCCTGTTGAGCCAGTTCGATTAGCTTGTCGGCGGGGGGAGCTTCGGCCGGTAGCGCGGGCGTTCCCAGCAGGAGAATTAAGGCGCCGCAGGACAACAACAGCGTCAGCAATTGTCGCATGGGAGATTTCAGTGTACCATACGGATAGGAGAACCCTTTACCTATCCGACAGCAACACAACACGGCCGCGCACCCCGCAGCGCCACCGCTTACCACGCCTCCCTGGCTCACCGCCGTTCGAGCCGCCGAATCGAAGAAAGCTCTGGACATCCGAGTATTGGACCTTCGCGACGTCACTTCGTTTGCGGATTTCTTTGTGATCTGTAGCGGAAGCAATTCCAAGCAGATCCAAGCCATTGTGGAAGAGATAGGCCTGCAGCTGGAACAGCGGGGCGAATATCCGGTCAGCGTGGAAGGCTTCGCCAACGCGGAGTGGATCCTGGCGGATTACGGCGACTATCTGATTCATGTCTTCTCGCCCAAGGCGCGCACGTTCTATGAACTGGAGCGCTTGTGGCGGCACGCCAAGGATGTGCCGGTCCCCGGAGAAGAGCCCGTTACCGAACCCCGACCGTGAGGCAGGGCGGCCGCTTACTGACGTGCGCGGCTCAGAATCGAGCCCCGTTTAGACGGCGCGATTCGGCTTGGCGCAGCAGTTGGCGCCGTTCTTCGAAACCAAAGGCTCCAGGATTCCCGTGATCTCCTCGAAGATATAACTCGGAGACCGGTCGCCTCGGATCTGGTGATACTTGCGATCTTGATAGTAAGTCAGGACCGGCCGCGTTACTTCGTCGTAAGTGCGAATCCGCTCCGTCACCACGTCTTCGCTGTCATCCTTGCGGGTGATCAAGGGCGTTCCATCGTCGTCGCAAAGGCCGGGCACGCGAGGCGGCTGGTGCAGTAAATTGTAGATTCTTTTACACTGCGGACACTGGCGGCGGGAAGTGAGGCGGCCTACCAGCGCGTCCATAGGGACGTCCAGATGCAGCACAATGGGTGTTTGGAAACGTCGCTCAGCCAGCAAGCGATCCAGATATTCCGCTTGTTCCACGGTGCGCGGATACCCGTCCAAAAGGAAGCCGTGCGAGCTATCGGGTGAAGACACACGACGAGCTAGCATCCGGTTGACGAGGTCGTCACCCACCAGTCCTCCGCTGGCCATGATCGACTTCGCGGCGTTCCCCAGCGCCGTGCCGGCCTTGATCTCTTCGCGAAGCATGTCGCCCGTCGAGATGGCCGGAATCCCCAACCAGTTTGAGATTCTTCCTGACTGCGTTCCTTTGCCGCTACCGGGCGGTCCAAAGAGCAGAAGAACCAAACCACCCTCCGTTCCAGTTCAGCCTACTGAACCATATTGAATTGACCTGGTCAAGTCTACCCCGCGTCACTTTAACAACATTACTGGAATCCCATGGAAAGACTATCACTATTTCTTCCTAACCGTACCGTGAAGTGGCGGGCGTCGTTACCAGTACTATGGGGTTACGCACCGGTCACTTCCTGCACGCCAGCGTCAGGCCGTCCCGCACCGGCAGCATGCTCAACCACACTCGATCGTCATTTTTGAGCTGCTGGTTGAATGCGCGAATGGCTCGCGTGTCCGGATCGTCGAACGATGCGTCCAGCACCCGACCATACCAGAGTACGTTATCGATTCCGATTAATCCACCCGGCCTCACCAGCACCAAGGCCCGCTCATAGTAATTGGCGTAATTCGTCTTATCGGCATCGATGAACACGAAATCGAACTGGTTCGCCTGCCCGCTCGCAATCAGGCCATCCAAGGTAGCGAGCGCGGGCCCTAAGCGCAGGTCGATTTTCTTTTCGACGCCGGCCTCGTGCCAGAAGCGCCGCGCAACCGAAGTCCACTCGTCGCTAATGTCACAGGCTATGATCTGGCCGTCATCGGGCAGCGCCTGGGCCACCGCGAGCGCGCTGTAGCCGGTATAAACGCCAATTTCAATGGTGCGGCGCGCTCGAATCAGGTGCATCAGAAGCCCCATCAACTGCCCTTGCTCGGCCGAAATCTGAAAACTAGAAGTCGGAAGCTGCGCGGTTTCCTCGCGGAGACGCCGCAGCAGGGGTGGCTCGCGGAGGGTGACGCGCCGCATATACTCCCGCAGGTCCTTATTGATATCTAGATTGTCGATATCAAGATTGTCGATGGCGAGATCTTCTTGCATCACCCTCTATTGAACACTACTTGAAGGCAGGACCATTTCGGCCCACAACGACCTACCAGGTAGGATCGATTTCGGCCGCCTCAATCTCCTTTTGCGACCCCGTGGTGGCGAACTTCAGAAATGCGATCACATCGGCCAATTCCTGCGGCGTGTAGTTGGCGAGGGCCGGCGGATGGTGCCATTTCTCGTCGCGTTCCGCTGAAATAATCTCACGGTTCAGCAGCGTTCGCACGACAGGCGGAATCTGGCTCAAGTCGTAGTATTCGGTCTTGTCGCCATACTTCGCTTTCAGAATTCCTGGAAAGCTGCTCACCGACGTCCGGATGCGGTACACATGCTCAGTCATGGTCATGTGCATGGTTAAGACGATGCTGTGCACGCTCCCGTTGGACGCCATGTTTGTCAGGTCCGGCCCGACCGCCGTACCTATGCCGGCCAATTGATGGCACGTCTTGCAGGCGACGCCTTTCTTGGCGTTAGTGAAAAGTTCCCGCCCCCGCTCGATCTGCGCCGTGGGAGCGGCTTTGTCTTGGGCCTGAATCGCTGGCAGGCTCAAGGCTGAAACCACTAAGATGTACAGGGCCTTTCTCATGGTCTTTGCCTCCGGCGAAGAACTGTGCAATCGCTGAGCCACGAGAAAACGGCATTTTGAGGGCTCAAGAGGGCTAAATACGGCTAGGTCTGGGGTACTGCCCCCAGAAGGGCCTGGGTCGAGTCGCGCACCCGTAGGTCCGATCCCGCGAAAATTACCTCGGAGAGGCCGCGCCCTCAAGAAGGGCGCGAATTTCGGAGGCGCTTGCTACGCCATCACCGCCAGACGAACGCGGTCCGCCGGGAGCTGCCGAAGCGGGAGCGGCTGCACCCACGAAAGAGGTGGCCGCGGCTGCCGCGGGCGTACCACCGGTGCCGACCAAATCGATTGGCTTGCGGCCGCTGGCGTCCAGTAGATCGGTCTTGGCGCCTTTAGCGAGCAGGTACCGCACTACATCTGCTCTGCCCCGCTGGGCCGCCACGTGGAGCGCCGTCATTCCTTCCGTCAAAGAGGGAGCTCGGGAAATACGCAGCGAATACGTCTTTGTACCCGTGACCTGCGCATTCACATCGGCGCCGTGTTCGAGCAGCAGGTCCATGAGGGCGATGTTCACCGCGCCACCGGAGCTGGTGGATGAGGCCAGGCCGGTTCCTCGCCCGCCCGTTCCCACGCCCGCCGCAATCAGGAACGGTGTCAGGCCCATGCCGGAGATGCTGGGGGAAGCGCCTTTTTCCAGGAGCGCCCGGGCCACTTCCACGTCGCCGGCGATGGCGGCGCGCAGCAAAGGCGTGCATCCGGTGTTATAAAACTCCTCCACGAAACGCCCGCTGTTTCCACCCCGGCTGGGACGATGCATGTTGAGCTGCGGATTCACATCGACACCCGCGGCCAGCAGGGTGTGGATCATCTCGATGCTCGAAATGGGCGGACGGCCCGCGGCATGCGTCGCAATGGGAGCCGTGGGAGCGGTTCGGATGGTCAGGATCCCTGTCCGGAGCGGAGCGAGCACGGCTTCTCTTCTGTCGATAGCGATGTAGAGCGGGGTGCGGCCCCACCAGTCCCAGATATGTGGATTCGCGCCGTGATCGAGCAGCAGTTTGGCGACCTCGTTGTGGTCGTTATCGAGCGCGATCGCGAGCGGCGTGACGCCTTCAGGAGTGGGGTAATTGACGTCGGCACCGGCGGCGATCAGCGCTTCCACGCAGTCATAGCAGCCGTCGCGCGTGGCATAGAGCAACGCGGTGAGTCCGCCAACGGGACGATACTGCGCGCGGGGCTCGGAGGTAATCTGGCTCCCCCAATCGGTGTAGAGGGCCCGCGGCTTGAAGTCGGCGCCCTTCGAAAGCAGGAGCTTCACTATCTCGCCGGCATTTTTCGGCGCGGCGGCGGCCCACATCAACGCGGTTTGGTTGTGAAACGTTTCCCGCACGTTGACGTTCGCGCCGGCCTTGATCAGCATTTCGACGACGGGCAGTTCGCCGGTCTTGATGGCCAGCATCAACGCGGTCTCGCCGTCCTGATTGGGATTGTCGGGCCGCGCACCGGCATTGAGCAGCGTCTTAACCATCCGGGCGTCGCCCAGCTTGGCGGCCTCGGCCAGCGGCGTGGATCCGAACTCATTGGCGACGTCCACTTTGGCTTTCTTCGCGATCAGCGCGTCGAGGAGTTCATAATCCACGCGGTAGACCGCCCAGTGGATGGGGCGAGTGCCGTCGGGTTGGGCCTCATTCACATCCGCTCCGGCGCGAATCTGAGCGAGCGCCGCTTTGTGGTTGCCCTCTCGGTGGTCTTCCTCTTGAATGAGACTGGCGAGAGAACCTTTCGGCGCCTGCGCGCACACCGGCAGAGCGGCGGCTGCCGCGAGAAGCAGGATGCCAAAAAGAAAATCCGCTTGCTTACGCGCGCGGCTCAGCATAGCGCGAGCGTCTCCTTCCGAGCCGCGACCATGAGGGAGTCGGTTATACGACATTGGGGTCGATCTTGTCATGATGAGCCCATAGACCTTTCGCTGCGTCATACACAAACTTATACGGGTCTTTCCACGTTCGGGGCAGGCCTTTTAGAACGCCTTCATCCAGCATGTCCTTGGGGCTCTCGCCTTCACGAACCTGAGTGAACAAGCGCACGCGGAGCTCGTCCATCATGTCGCGTTCGGCTTTGAATTCGTTGCGGGACATGACGGGACCATACGCGGGCACGATCTTCGTCTGATCGTTAGCGAGCTTGAGCAATTGATCCATCGCGTCCACACGGCCGCCGATCCAGGCGCCGGTAAACCAATCGAGCGCTGGATCGCGCTCGGGCGATGCGACGTCACCCACCGCGAGAACATTGGCATTCTTGAAGTGGACATAAATGTCACCGCTGGTGTGAGCCAGGAGCAGGTAACCGTAGTCGATCTGCTCGTCGCCAAATTTCAAAGACCCGGCGGTCTCGAAAACCTCGGTAGGGAGGGCTGCTTTAGGACGCGCCTTCTCATAGCGATCTTCGGCGGGAACCCAATAGTCAGTCGACATCCATTGGCGCGTGCGATCGTGGGCGATGATCTTCGCCCCCTGGGCCGCGTACATCTCGTTGTTGCCGGTTTGATCCAGGTGATAGTGCGTGTTAATAACTGTCTGCACCTTCGCGGCGCCGGTGATGGACTTGGGCGCGCCGCTGTCCACCAGTACCAGACCTTCACTAACGGAGAAAGCCACGACATTTGCGCCGCCGCCATCCAAAACAGCGACCTTGTCGGTGAGATGGCGAACACCCTGTTGCCCGAAGATCCGTGGCGAGGCCCACAAGCCCAGCGCTGCAGCCGCAGCGTTCTTTAACAGATCTCGACGATTCATACTAGACGCCTGCGATTATGCCCGTGCTGTCGCCGAAATGGTCCCGCTCCAACCCCACCTTCTGCAACAGAGTGAGGTGGAGATTCGCGATCGGGGTACGTTCCGGCAGCAGCAGATGTTGGCCCACCAGCTTCATCTTGCCGGCCCCGCCGCCAACCAAAATGTTCGGCTCGGGATAATTATTATGCAGGTCGGAGTTACTCATGTTCGACCCATACATAAAGATGGAATGGTCGAGCAAACTTCCCTGCCCGTCGGGCGTCCCCGCCATCTTCTTCAAGAATTCCGAAAACTTTTCCACGTGCCAGGTCTGGATCTTGACCAGCTTGTTGATTCTGTCTATATCGTTGGCGTGGTGCGACACGGGATGGAACGAATCGGGAACCCCGATGTGGTTGTAGGTGCGATTGGTGCCTTCGGCAACCATAATGTATGTCGCGACGCGCGTGAGGTCGGCCTGAAATGCGAGCGCGAGCAGGTCGAACATCAGCTTCACCTGGTCTTCGAACTTGTCCTGCTCGCCGACCGGAGCATCGGGAATCTTCAAGCCCGAAACACCCTTGGAGTTTGCCATCTGCGTTCGGCGCTCGATCTCGCGAACGCTGTCCAGGTAGCCGTCGAGTGCGGCACGGTCGCTGTTCCCAAGTTCACCCTGCAGCTTCTTGGTGCGGTCCATCATCAGATCGAGCAGACTTCCAGTCTGCTTGCTAATTGCCGCGCGCTCCTGCGGCGTGTCGCCTTCGCCAAAGAGCTCTAAAAAGACTTTTCGCGGATTGTACTCCATCGGCAGCGGCGAGTCCGCGTCCCGGAACGACAGAGTTGTATAAGAACCGCCGCCGCCCGCCGCCACTTGCACGGTAGTCTCGGAGGCTAGTTCCAGAGAAGGCAGCGGAGTTTCCTGGCCGATGTATTTGGCGATCACCTGATCGAGCGTGGTGGCCATGTGCGCCTTGGGACCGCCGGTATCGGGACGCGTGGCGCTGAGCCACGTCGCGGGATTGAAGGTGTGAACCGATCCCGCGGTAGCCGCGTTTTCGAGATTCCCGAAAGACGTCACGTATTTTTTATATGGCTCGAGCGAAGCGAGGATCGTGCTGAGCTTGAAGTCCGCGCCCGAACCGCTGGGCGTCCACTTGTCCATCGCCGGGCCGTGCGACGTGTTGTACATGATGGCGCCGTGCGGGAGGTAGAAGAAGGCGGCGCGCATCTTGGGAGCAGCAGCCGTTTGGGCCAGCGCCGTAGCGGCGGGCACCATGGCCTCAAGAAACGGCAGAGCCAGCTTCACTCCGGCGGCCTTCAGCACCGTTCTGCGGGCGATATGTTTTTTCGTGATGAACATACGATCTCCTCTACCGGCTTCCTGACGGTCGCGGCTCGGTACGCTCTTTGTCCGGAGCGGCTGACGGGCCTTGCCTGCGAAACGCATCCGTATTTACGATTCCCAAAACAATGGACGAGAATTTGTAGTTATCCTTCGCGGCGCCGCGAACCACCGCGCGCACCTGGGGCATGTCGAAATATTCGAGCTGCCTGTTGACTGCGTACATCATGAGCTTTTCGGTAAACGCTTCGGCGAAAGTGGCTGGACGCTCGACAAGCTGGTCCTTGAGTTCCACAGTGCCGTCAATGGGGACGCCATTCGGAAGCACCGTTTTGGCGTCGATCGGAGCGTTCGCCTGCCGATCCACAGTCCGCCACTCACCAATCGCGTCGAAATTCTCAAGAGCCAGACCGATGGGATCGATGACGCCGTGGCATTGCTTGCAGCTCGCCTTGTCACGGTGTTGCTCGAGGCGCGCCCGGACCGTCTTCGGCGCCTCGCCGGCCTTTTGCGAAAGGTCGGTCGCGGTGTTGGCCGGTGGAGGCGTCGGGGGCGTGCCCAGCAGTTTGTCGAGCACCCACGCACCGCGCAAAACGGGAGACGTGCGGTCGCCATAGGAAGTCCGCAGCAGCACCGCGCCCTTGCCCAGCAGGCCGTCGCGCTCTTTCTCAGTCAACGTGACCTCGCGGAACTGCGGTCCGACCACGCCGGGTACGCCGTAGAGGCGAGCCAGTTCGTCATTGAGGAATGTCTGGTTGGAGGTGAGCAGATCCACCACGCTCCGGTCTTCTAAAAGGATATTGCTGACAAAAGCTTCCGCTTCCTTCGCGAAATCATGCCGCAGTTGTTCGTTGAACACCGGGAACAATTTCGGATCGGGCTGCACGGAATCGAGAGTAGTGAGGTTCAGCCACTTCATCGCAAAACTGGTGACCAAGCTCGAGGCCTTGGGATCGGCCAGCATGCGCCTGACCTGTTTCTCCAAGGCTCCGGGCTTCGTTAAGCCACCTGAAGCCGCAAGCGTCAGCAGCTCTTCGTCCGGACCCGTATTCCACAGGAAGAACGAAAGTCGGGACGCCAGTTCGAGGTCGGTGAGAGCGAACGCGGAGTTTGGAGCTGTCCCATCGGGTGCTCTAATCGCGCGGTAGAGAAAATCCGGGCTGGCCAGTACCGCGGCCACCACCTGCTCGATGCCCTGATCGAAGCTTCCGCCGCCCTCGCGACCAGCTTCATAGAACGGCATCAGGCGGGCCACATCTTCGGCAGTGACCGGCCGGCGGTACGCGCGTCGCGCCAGGCGCTCGGTAATCTGCTTGGCGCAGGCGGGCTCCCCAATTTTTTGGGGATCGCAAACGAAGATCAGCTCGCGGCTGGCAGTCTTAGAAACACCAGTTGAATTGAATGGTCCGACGATTTCGATGCCGTCTGCCAGGCGCGCCATGCGGCCATTGCCTGTGCCGAAACCGAGCACGCCGATGCCGTTGAAGCCGCCAGCAACGTTTTCGTCGGATTCCACATGCGCACGGTCGATGAATGCCACCTCGACATCGCGCACGCCGGCCTGCACCTGGACAGGAATCTTGGTGAAGCGGGCCATGATGGCGGCGCGTCCCTCAGCTGCCTTGCGATCGACGAGAGCCTGATCGGCAGGCCCGCCGATGGGCTTGCGAAACACCATCTTGCCGTCGATCATGATCACCAGCGTGCTCTCATTCTCCATCGTGCTGGTGTACAAGCCCACCGCAAGGTCGCCGATATTGATGCGATACTCGCCGTCGGCTGGAAAATTATGCTTGAATCGCACGCCGCCGCGCGTGCCCGGAGGCAAGGCCTCGTCGCTCGCCTGGATTGCCGCGATGGGATACTTCACATTTGAAACATGGCCGGCGGGATCGCCGATCGCCAGCTTCGCAACGTGCCGTGCAGCGGTGATGTACTGGTCGAGGAACGCGGGCGAGACGCTCAAAGCGTCCGCGATGTTGTCGAAGCCGTCTACCTGGATATCCTGTGGCAAAACGTCTTTCGGATTGACCTCCACACCTACCAGAGCTTTCACCGATGCGGCGTACTCAGTGCGGTTCAGGCGTTGGATCGGAACATAGCCGGCAGTGGGTCCCGCGTTCGAACCTTTGGCGTGGGAATCGAGCGTGTTCTCCATCCAGGCAACGAACGATTCCACATCTTTTTGAGGCGGCTGGGGATTGCCCGGCGGCGGCATCAAATGTCCGCGCAGTTTGCGTAGGGCCTTCTCCCAGGTGCGCGCGTCATCCGGCGCGGCCTGAAGATCCAGGCCGTCCAACGCGAGACCGCCGATCTTCGCGCGCGTCGAGTGGCACGTGAAGCAGTAAGTGGCGAGCATCGCACGATATTGATCGGGTCCCGCGGCAGGCGCACTCCTGGCCGGAGTCTGCCCCATGGCTGCCGGTTCAAAAGACGCCACGCAGGCGATCAAGGCCATGAATGCAATGGAACGCATAGGGATCAATTTATCGCCAGATCAGTGATTTGGAGCCGGATCTCCTCATCAACTTTTATCACAAACGTAACGTGCGCGGGGAATTGTGGCGGAAGCTAGTGGGAGTCGAACCCACCTGCGACACAAAGTGCCGCACAACTGGTTTTGAAGACCAGGCCCAGCACCGGCCAAGAGTAGCTTCCGCCTGCGATTTTAGCACCCACAGTGTTTTATGCGACGTTTAGTGCGAGCCGCTCTGATTCCGCACCGGGTCCTCCGGCTCGGCCGCCGCGGCCGTCGGCATCCCACCCTTCAGCACGTCGTTCGCAAAGAAAAATTTCCCGTCGCTCGGCACCATCATAATCTGCACCTTGTCCGACAGCTTCTCGGCGATGATTTTCTGGATCAACATCGGGTTCTCCTTCAGCGCCACGCCCTCCAGGTGCATTTTGTCGGCGTCGGCCTTGGCGAGCAACTGCACGCGGTCCAGATCGGCTTCGTTCATTAATTTGCGGCGCTCCAGCTCCGCCTTGCCGTCGATCACTTTCGCCTGAGCCTGCGCTTCGGCCTGCTGCACCGTCGCCTCCTTGCGCGCCGCCGCTTCCAGCCGAGTCTGCTCAATCTGCTTTTGCTTCAACGGAAGCGTGTACTGCATCGCATCGGACTGCGCCTTGGCCTGCAGCACCGTCACTTGCGCCTGCCCCTCGGCGGCCTTGATGTCGCGCAGCATCACTTCTTTTACGATCACGGCGTCGGAGGCGAGCTTTTGAGCAATCGCACCGGCAGCTTCCCGGCGAATCTCGTCGCGCTTGCTCGCGAACAGCTCGCGGACCAGGTAGTGCGGCGTCAAGTCGCGAAACTCGGCGGCCACCACGGGCGGGACCAATTCCTTTTCGACGGGTTGCGGCAAATTGGCGTGAATATACGCCAGGCGGCGCGGATCCAAGCGGAATCGAACTGTCACCGCCAGGCCAAGCTCCAAGCCCTCCTTGGTTTGGACCTTCAGCCACTCGCCGGGTTTTTTCGGATCCGGCAGGATGCTGGTTTCATAAATCTGGTCGCGCAGGTCGTAGGTTTCTACGGTCTGCACCAGCGGAACCACCATATGCAATCCCGGGTAAAGTGTTTCGGGAAGCGTTCCCGAGATTTGGCTGACGCGCACAGCCGCCATGCCGGCGGGCACTACTGCGATGCTCAATCCAGCCAGCAGCGGGATTAAGCTCAACAGAGCCAGCCGCGCGGGCAAGCGCCATTGCGGCAGGCGGCGGTAGTTAATAATGTCGACGGTCACCAGTCCCGCGGCGGCCGCGAAGGTGGCGAATCCGAGAAATTCGAGCAGATACTTCAGGACGATCATCGTTCTCTCCTCCGGCGGATGCATAGGCAGGTTGCAGGCCGCGCAAAAAAAAACGGAAAAGAGTGGCTATTGCCGATAAATTCGTGTCAGTTTTGAGGCGACGCGTGTTCCGCCGTAGACAATGTCTCCGGTCCAGCCAGCCCCAGCTCGGCCGCGCGCTGCTTCATCGCTTCGATGCAGAACGCGATGTGCTCGTCCAGATCCAGACCCAGTTCCGCGGCACCGTTGGTGATGTCGTCCCGGTTCACCGACCGCGCGAACGCCTTGTCCTTCAGCTTCTTTCGCACCGATTTCACGTCCACTTCGTGGATGCTTCGCCCCGGCTTCACGTAGGAGCAGGCCGTCAGGAATCCGGCCAGCTCATCGCAAGCAAACAGCGTCTTCTCGAGTAGCGATTCGCGTGGAACACCGGTGAAATCGGCATGCGACAATATCGCCCGGCGGATCTCGGCATCCACGCCACGCTCGGCCAGGATCGGCTCGCCCTTGGTCGGATGATCGGGCAGCGTGGGATGGATCTCCCAGTCGAAATCATGCAGCAGCGCCGTGACGGACCATTGGTTTTCATCGCCCCCGAACTTGCGCGCGTAAGCCACCACGCATGCCTCCACCGCCAACGCGTGGCGCCGCAGCCCATCCGATTTGGTGAACTCGCATAGCAGATCCCAAGCCTGATTCCGATCCATAGAATTCAGTGTATATTGAGCCATGCGCCGGCCACCCGATCCGCGGCTCCTCGGATTTCTCGAAGCCTACGACCGGCACATCGCGGACCTCGCGCTGGCGCTGCGGGAGATCGTTCTCGAAGCGGCGCCGGACGCCTCCGAGTCGATCTACCAGGTGTACACGGTTGCCATCTGGTTCGGCTTCAGCGGCAAGATGAAAGACATGTTCTGCTACATCGCGACGAATGCGGGGCACGTCAACCTGGGATTCCCGCGCGGCGCCACGCTGCCCGATCCGAATCGGGTGCTCGAAGGCGACGGCAAAAGCCTGCGGCACATCAAATTCAGGAGCAGGCGCGACGTCGAGCGTCCCTTCGTCCGGCGCTATATCCAGGCCGCGATCGAAGGCGCTATGCCGGCGGGCGCGCGCGGGACCGGAAAAAGTGTCGTCAAGAGCGCCGCGAAGCGCTCGACGAAGCGCCGCCGCGTGGTAAAATGACCGAAGTCCCACCGAAATGGGCCTGTGGCGCAGTTGGGAGCGCGCTTCCATGGCTTGGAAGAGGTCGTGAGTTCGAATCTCACCAGGTCCACCAAAATCTTCCATTTGGAATCGATCCTATACAGCGCTCGAATCCTTCGGTGAATTCGTTAGGCAGCCCGGAAGATTGCACGCGGCAGTAACAAGAGGCGGATCGCGTTTACGAACGAGCAGAGGCTCTCCTCAATTCCCTGATCGGCAAACGCTTCAACCTGTCTCGATCAGACCGCAGTCATCACGGCATCCAGCGAGATCTAGTCGCAACATTTCGGGCTGATCGCCGACCACCTTGATGACCCACGGAAGGTACGACATCATTGAACAAGTGCGCGGCGCACCCACATTCTGCAAGCCATAAGGAAGTTAGTTCTCACCACCACATCAATGTTGCCGGAATCAATTATGGCGCATGAACAAAACGCGTCGATGGCCGAAGGCGGAGTTGCTCGCCACCGACGTAGCTGGCTTTGAGGCTGATGTACGTTTCGGTCATCTCGCTGCGCCGCTCGGGAAGTCCTCTTATCGGAAGGCGACCCGAAGCGTTGCACCATACGAAGAACCGACCGCAACGGCCGACGCGCGGATGTAAACCGGCCTCTGGGATCGAGCCTACGCGTTCAGCTGGGGACTTCTTGGCGTTCCCTGGCGTGGCCTATCGTTGAGCGCGGACACTGAGAATTTTGATCAGTAGCAGACAACGTTGACGACCAAGAAAATCTTGATTCCCGCCAGAGCCCGTAGTAGGTCCTTTGTCATTTGCTGGCCGGAAAGTTAACAAAAAACCGCAATGTCAGGACGCCGGACGATCCTGGCGTTGGCACCAAAAACCGAGCACGCAGGCCGCGGAAACAACCCGATACACCTTGTTCCTGGAATGCCGCTATTGTTGCACCGTCAATATAGTTCCAGAGGGGGATTGCACTCCTGCGATTGTCGCTTGTATCGGCCAATCACCGTCCCCTAGCGAAGTCGGCACCTGGATTGCCACTTGATATAAACCAGCAAATCCCGGAGCCAGAGCCGCACCGTACACGGTAGCGGGGATGTTGTCGATGCTCACCGTAGGCAGAGTTGAAGTCGAATATGTCTGATTGCTTGGTGTCACAACGCCGACCGGTGCCGCCGGGGTGGTGGGACCGAATCCCGTGGCCCAAAGAATGATGACCTCTCCCGGTGCGGCCGGTACCGTTGTCGCGCCTAAGGTCCCGTTCTTTGCGGCATATGTGAAATCCTGGCGCGTGGCCACGACTTGATTATCGGGCCAAGGGAAAAATGCCGGTCCAGCCACATTGGAAACAACATCTACCGGAGCAATGGTTCCGGCAGAATTTGTCACCACTACTGGGAAGGTCCCAGCGCCGACGTTGGGAACGATGAGATTAATCTGAGTGGGACTAACGTAGTTCAGATAGGCGTTCTGGCCGCCTATCGTAACCCTCACGCCACCGAGGAGCGTCGGAAGCTGGCCATTAATGATCGCGTTGTCCCAATTGGCGGGTTGCGAGGCAAGATTGCGCCCGAGAATCGTCGCCCAGGAATTGGGAACGATGCCGGGTTGGAAGCTGGCCCCGTTGACCACACCGTTCGTAGAGATCGCAGGCTCAGTGGCCGCGGGCAAACCGGTGAACTCAACGAGCATGGCATCGCCTTGGACTCCGTTTGCAGGTCGATAGCCTCCATAGACTGGTTGCGCCGCCGTTTTAAGCGTGACCGGCAGATTCGTAGACATTGTGTTCCCGACGAGCCATATATTGCCGGATGGGTCAAAAGTCAAGCCCGCAAACACATCGTCCATGGTGCCGCCGAAATACGTGCTGTACACAAGCGTTGTGGAGTTGGGATTGATGATGGTGAAAAATCCATCTCCATTCGGCAAGTAAGGATCCTGGCCACCGTCACCGCGCCAAGCATACTGAAAAGCAGTTGTCGTCACTGGAAAATTCTGTGAATCCGTGGAACCGGTCACATACATCAACCCCGCCGAATCCACGGCCACGGCAAAGGCCTGATCGTTATTTGCCCCACCCAAATATGTCGAGTATAAGAGGGCTGTTCCATCCGGACTTAGCTGCGCCACGAATCCGTCACCGATATTCTGGTCAATCAGAAACGGCAAAAAATCATAGCCGCCAAAGACCGGCTGCACCGCGTGCGAGGTAACAGGGAAATCCTGAGAGCTTGTCGAACCGGCAACGTAGGCGTCGCCTTGGCTATCGACTACTACGCTATAAATGATATCGTCCCCAAGCCCCCCCAGATATGTCGAGTAGAGCAGCGCGGTGGCCGTACTATTCAGCTTCGTAATGAATCCGTCGCCATAGTGGAAATACTCATTCTGTCCATCGGATCCGTGAAAGGCGTTCTGAAACACTCCTGGTGTGACGGGAAAGTTAACCGAGATGGTCGCGCCGGCAACATATACATTGCTGGAGGAGTCGATCGCGATTGCCAAAGCTGCGTCATCATACTCGCCGCCCAGATAGGTGGCGAAGAGGAGTTGGGAGCCGGTGGGATTTAGTTTCGCGACAAATCCGTCCCCCGTATCAATCGCGGGTTGACTGAGACAATCCGGTCTTGGCGGCTCCCCTCCCCCACCCGCGAACTTTGCCTGAATCACCCCGGGCGTGACCGGGAAATTAGTGGACAGGGTCGTTCCAGCCACGTAAGCGTTTCCCGCTGCGTCGATGGCGATCGCGGCGCCTGCGTCATCGAGACTCCCACCCAGATAGGTTGAATAGATGAGTTGGGTCCCGGACGGATTAAGCTTGACGACGAAAGCATCCCCGAGCCGATTGCATGAATTGCCGCCAAGACCGGCAAACGACGGCTGGAAAACTCCGGGTGTGGTTGGAAAATTCGAAGAATTCGTGTAGCCGGTTACGTATGCGTTTCCGGCTGGGTCTACCGCAATGCTGCCTGCAAGGTCGTCACCCGAACCGCCCAAATAGGTAACATACGCCAAGCTCCCTGTGGGCGTGAACTTGGCGACGAAAGCGTCACCCATATTGGGGCTCATCGTCTCACCTCCATAGGTCGGTTGGACGACGCCCTTAGTAGTCTGTAGCGCCTGCGTACTCGTTTCGCCGGCGACGTACACATTGCCTGCAGCGTCTGTTCCGATCGCGCGTGGAGCTTCGTTGCCTGATCCCCCAAAGTAGGTCGCATAGTTCATCACGACAGGGTCGATGATCAAAGCGCGAGAGGCATCGTATTGGCCAATCTGGAATCCGATCAGGTGTTTGCCAATTCGTTTGAAGCCGCCAGGAATAACCTTCCGGCTTTCGCCCACGGTCTGATAAATGAAAGGCTTGTTCCAATGCACGTCGCCGGCGGCGCTTCGCAGAACGAGGTCCCCATCCGCGGCAATCGAAACTTCGGGAATGCCATCAAGATCGAGCCGGATGGATCGCGGATTAGCCCCAGGCTGTATTACAAAGTCGTATTCTAGCTTCCCAGATGCGCCGTAAAACACCAGGTCAACGCCGGGGTAAACACCGCTAGTTTGTATCCGCCCATAGTTGGGCACCATGGGATGCCATTCCGTCCGCGATGCTCCCAGAAAATAGCTGGTATGTGAGTCGAGAGGCTCCCGCCCCTCCAGCCGAGCGTTCCGATTCGCGCCAACCAATCGTGTCCGAACCGTCGCCGTTCGTTCAGAACTTGTCTCAGTCCAGGTCAGCCGATTTTCCCCGGCTTGAATCTCGAGCAGATAATTAGGACCCCGGGCGATAAAGCGGGCAGCGCTGGAAATCTGGCCTTGGTTCTCCTCAAAACGGAGCGGCTGCGTTGCCATGAAGTCTTTATGCAGAACTGCGCCAGGGAGCTGCGCGACGATGATTCCCGCGATTATAAGATACTGGCCAAGTCGATACATCTGCTTCTCCCACATTTGCTGCCAATTATAACCCAGCCATCAGCGGTACCGGACGATTCGGACGTTGGCGAACATCGTCATCGCCTGTACTCGCTCAATGCCGGGTATGGTCACGGGCGCATGCAGCATGGGTTCGGCAATCATAAGCTGGTTGAGTGGTTCTCCTGGTATGTCGCGGCTCATAGGGAAGTTAGCGAGAAAATCAGGTTGAATCGTGAATTTGCCCGCCGCGCCGTTCGCCACGCAATAGCACATCGCCCTCGAAGTGGTAAGTTGGTCGACGTTCATCGCGAGAATTAACTTCACCTCGCTGGGATTCGCCGTGGTCCAGGTCAGCGTGAGCGGACGGCGCCGGTCAATTTCAACGATCTCGTCGCGGTTCGTCCATGTGAACGCTGGAGTGACTTTTAGCTTGAGATCAAACGCACTGGCATTGCGGCCTCCTGCCGAGGCCAGATTAACGGAGCCAGGATTGAGAAAGAGCGGGCGGCGCCGCGACTCGCTGCTGCCTAAAGGAGCACGATAGAATCCTGGTGCTCCTGGGGTGCTGGGAACCACTCGCATTTCTTGTCCATTACTTAAGTTCAACGCGGGCCCCACATCCAAGCCCTCACCACCAAGATCCGCCAACAAGCCGTCGGAAATTGTCACTGGCATCTCGAAGCTGGATTGAGAACTTCCGGTGTAAACAGTGCAGGTGCCGACCGGAGGGGTCAGCAAAAGCGGTGCATTCGGAGGTGTCGCATCTCTCTTGACGAAGGCGGCAACAGCGTCGTCAGCGGTCCATTTGCCACGCCCGCTCTCGGAGAGGCCAGAAGCTCTTGAGATCACAATCATTCCAGTTGTGCGGGAGTCAAATAGCGGAACGGAAAATTCCGGCGGCATGCGGCAACCACCCATCGCGCGTCGAATCGAAACGGTTATTATGTTGCTGGGCGCGGCGTCTGGCTCTCGTTCGCGGGCATAAACTGGAACGAAACATCCTTCCGGCGCGGTGCGGGGAATTTCGACGACGATTACTTCATCACCCCGTTCCGCCGCTGGCTCGATTCTCAAGACCTTGGCTCGTTGCGATCCCACGAACACGTCTGGGGTAACGCCGCCGGTGCCGGTCGCCAGGATCGCAATGGGCTCCGATGGCCGCGCCGGATCCTTGATCGTATTGTCGCGCCTGTTCGGTCGAAGATTTTGAGCGCGGCCAGGCCCCCATCCGGAACCGTTACGGCTGTACAGCCCGGGATTCGCTCGAAAGATGCTGACCGGGAAGGGTGCGCTAATTTCGGAGCCTCGCCGTACCCGGATTTCCACCGGTCCGAGCGGCGCGTTGCTCGGAACGATCGCCTCAATCGCAAGAGGCGTGGCCGAAAGAATTTGGGCGTTCACCGAAACTGTTCCCCGGCTCAGAATTACCGCGGTGAGTTCGGAACCAGTCAGCCGCACACCTTGAATCTTGAACCGGGCGCCTGGCGCCAAGGCTCCGCCGGGGAGGGTCGGCGGGATCTGGCTAGCGGAATTCACCACTCCGTTCTGCCCGATAGCTGGGGGTTGAGCGCTAACGACAAAGGCTGGTATCCAGACGAATGCGATGAATGATCGAAACACCCTAAAATGGTACGATCCATGCCCGCGAAAATCCAAACACAGGCGTCATGCGGCTAGCGGGATGGGTCAAATTTACTTTGCGGGATCTGCTCGGAGCTCCCCGAAGCTCACTCTCGCTGGTTGCAGTCATCGCCCTGAGCATTGCGGCCAACACGTCGATTCGCGCGACATTCGTCGACTTCGTGGGAACTTTAGGAAATATTCAGCGCGCTGGTATTGCCGGCGACCTATCGGTGGAGCTCTACGAAAATCCTCAGCCAGGCCAGTTAGAAGCACTCAGTCGAACCGGGGTGAAGTGGACCTTAATCACTTCGACCATGTTCCCAGCAAGATCCGAACAAGCCGCGGAACCCGTACCGGCGGTGCTGAAAGCGGTGGATCCGCGGGTTTACCCATTTTACGGGGAATTGCGGCTGATTCCAGCCCAGCCGCTGGCGCGCGCCCTCACCGGGACATCCGCGGTAGTTTCACCCAAACTTTTGCACGAATTAGGGCTCGTCATCGGCGACTCGCTCACCATTAATGGCGTGGCCTGCCGCATCACGGCCGTCATCGATCATGAGCCGGATCGTTTCGCGGGAGGCTTCGCTTCTTCGATGCGGGCAATTGTGAGCGAGGAAACATTAGAAATGACGGGCTTACTTCGTTCGAGTAATCCGGTTCGGTTTCGTTTCCCGGTTGTCGTTCCAGATAGTCGAAATTTCGCCGACATGCGTCTGCGTCTAGGACAAATTTTCCAGGAAGCGAAGGTGTTCGACAGCGGCACTAGCGCCTCGCCAGAAGTTGATGCCGCCAAGACTGTCTCGGAGTTCCTCAGCGTCATGGCGTGGTTGGCGTTAGCATTGGGCGCCGGTGGCGTCGTGGTGGCAACCCATCTGCACGTACAGTCCCGGCTGGAAACGTTGGCAACGTTAAAGTGCCTTGGTGCATCCAACGGCGGCGCATTTTCTTGGCTTGCGCTCGAGCTTCTTGTACTTGGAACTGGTGGTGGCATAGCGGGCTGCTGCGGGGGTCTTCTGGCACGCCGGCCTTTGCTCTTGGCCGCTGGGATCGGAGCGCCCTCAAACACTCCTGAAGTCGCACTGCTTGTCTTCGAAACAATATTGATAGGCATTGCGCTGCCTGAAATCCTAGGATTCGCGTGGGTCCTCCCAGCCATCCGGCAACGGCCGGCACTGCTCTTCCGCCGCGAGACTGATTATGCTTTCAGATCGACAGCAAGTTCCGTTAAACATTTATTAGCTTGGCTGGTATTTTGCGCGTTGGCCGTATTCTTGGCTGGAAAGGGCGGGAGCGTCTCGGCACCGCTGTTCTCGGAAGTTGCAGTCGCGCTGCTGGTTCTCTATGGCGTCTTCCAGATCGGTTTTCGGCTGGTCCAGCGCGCTGTGGGTAAAACGTCCATGGTTAGCGTCCCGCTAAGCATTCGGCTTGGCGCAAGAAACTTTCTGCGCAACGGATCGAGTAACAGCGTTATTACAGTGATTTCAGCTTTCGTCGCCATGCTGATGATCATAACGGCCGTAGGCCAGGGCATTGTAGTTCGAGAGGTAGAGCGTAGTTTGCCCCTTGCGCAAGCCAATCTTTATCTCATGGGCTTCCCGCATTCGCAGCTTGCCGGCATCCGCTCTATTCTCGACCGCCACCCGGACGTTGAGCAGCCTTATGAGATTCGCAATTTCGCTTGGTTCCGCGTGGGCACGAACAGTTCCGCGCCCAATTTGCCCGATTCCACTCTTTCAATACCGCTGTCCATGGTGGCATGTTCGACGGAACTACCGGCTGATTCAGGAATCGTGCTCGACACGAGCGTGGCACGCCGTTATGGCGTGCATCCCGGCTCCAGGATCATGTTGTTTGAGAGCGACGGTGAGCAGCTCGATGCGATCGTGCGAACCGTTCAAGAGGTGGCTTCCGCGGACCGCGTTTGGTCATCCATTATCATCCCTTGTGCGCGCGTTGACGAACGGAATCTGTTTCATTACGCCGGTTTGAATATAGTAGACGGGGAAATCCCCCAGCTGATTCGAGAACTTCGTGCCAGCTATCCGGCATTGGCCATCGTCAGCCCCAGTGAAATCTTCGCGGAAGTCACAAATGTCGTGGGAACCGGCGCGGCTGTCGTCAGGTTCGTCGCGCTTCTGACCATCGCCAATGGATTGGCTGTGGCGGCAGCTCTAATGGCCGCTTCCGCCCGCCAGCGCGCTCATGAAATCGCTATCCTGCGAACCCTCGGCGCCACCCGGTTTCTCACGTTTCGCGTTTTGATAAGCGAGTTCGCTGCTCTTGGATTGCTAGCAGGCTGTTTAGGCGGGATCGCCGGCATCCTTGTAATGGACATCGCGATGAGTTTCTCATTGCAAAGGCGGGCAGTAGAACCGCGCCTGAACGTCTTGGGGTTGGCAATGCTTTTCGGAATCCTTCTGGGCGTCGCCGCAGGTTCCCTATCTGGCGCGTACGTTTCTCGGCAGCGGCCGCTGGTCACGCTTCGGCGAGATTGATTCCTGACGTGCGTCAAGAATCCGCTCTTAGACAAGACGACCCATCGCGGCAGTGGGGTGACCGGAGCTCCGAACCATCGAAGTGCGAATCGCCGCGCGCAGCGTGTTACAAGAGCGCGCAATTATCCGCTTCCCCGGCAGAGCGCCATGAAATCGCAATGCCGCTATCCCGCGCACGCGTTTTTCGTCCGCTGGTCACGCTTCGGCGAGATTGATTCCGGAGATGATACAAGAATCTGCTCCAGGACAGGAGGGATCTCGAAAATGGCGCGATTGTTCAATGCCTCGATTCTCCGCCGCATTGCAGCATATGTGGCCGGCCTTAGCACCTGCTCGATGGTTGGCGGCAAGTCTCGGATGCGCTTTGTCGCCATGCCGACACCTTGTTCCTCAATCCACCGTGCATTGAAGCGTTCGTGAGCCAAGGTCCTCCAACTGGTATGTACTATGACGGGCAGCCGCATCGCCAGCGCCTCGCTGATCGAACCAGGCCCAGGCTTTCCAATCAGGAAATCGCTAAGCATCATGAAATACACGACATTTTCGGTAAATCCCTGCACGTGGGCACGATATGGCAAACTGAGGGACTGAAGCTTGCGAAATAAAGCATCATTGCGCCCACACAAACAAATCAGTTGGAGCGGCATCCTCGCCTGCGCGATGCGCTCGGCTACCTTCAGCATAACTCGGGAACCATATCCACCAAACAGCACGAGACCGGTTGGCAAGTCCGGATCGAGGCCCAGTTTGCGGCGCTCTTGGGCTCGATCGATGGAATTCGATTCATAAAACCTAGGATGTACGATCATTCCCGACACGGGCCAGATCCGCTCGGCGAGCGGAGCGATGTGTTCAGCCTGCCGGACGGCGGTGGAGGTACCGCAGATGAAGTGTTGTTGTTGCCGCTCGATCCAGAAGCGCGGGGGATAGTCGGCCAGATCCGTCAGGATGGTCACGAACGGAATGCGCGGATTTTCCCTTCGTAAACTGTCATAGAAGGCGCGATTCAGGTGGGGAACTACGGATACAACCAAATCGGGCTGCAGTTTGTTCCAGCAACGTTTGAGCAAGAACACTTGCGCTGGATGGAGGAGGCGAAATATTAAATGGATAATAGGAAGCAGTTGTTTGGTCCCAATCATCCAATCCCGGCCGAGCAACCAGTTATAGATCACACTACTTCGCACTCCTAGAAACCAAAAAGCGGGATCGGCCGGCTCTAGAACTTCATCAGCGTTCACCAGTTCCACTCGCCATGGCAGACGTTGCAGCCGGATAACGTCATCCAATGCACGGGCTGCGGCGCGATGCCCTCCCCCACCGTCGATATAGATGACAATAACTTTCTTCAAAGGCTTTCAAGCTCCAATCTATTTCACCGGGCTGTTTGTGCCGCGCGGTGCCTGCGCGTTACGGCTGAGGCGATAGCCATTCGACATCCAGCTGGAATCTTAGATAAAACTGAAGTCATAAGACGGTAATGCCAGCCGGGAATAACCAGGAACTGGCGTCGACGAAAACCGCGTAACGACGCATCCACCACCTGTTCGGCGGTCATCCACAGCGGCGAAGGCGCTAGCTTTTCTCGATCCACGCCTAGTGTTTCGTGAAATTCCGAGTAGGTGTATCCAGGGCACAACGCCTGGATGTAAACTTTCGAACCGATGCTCCGCAATTCTAGATGAAGGGCTTCGGAGAAGACAGCCATCCAGCTCTTGGTCGCGCAATAGCTGGCGTTACCAGGGGCACGGACGAAGGCCGCCACGGATGACACGTTGATTATCGCGCCAGAATCGCGCGCGACCATGTTGCGCAGCGCGCCATGACTCAGTTGCATGGTAGCCATGACGTGCAGTTGATGCATCCTTTCCTGACTTTCGAGAGACGTTTCCCAAAACAACTCTGTCGTACCAAAGCCAGCGTTATTCACCAGGAGCGCAAGCCGTTCGTTTGCCCCCAGCGTGGCTGCCGCCTCAGCCAGATCCGTCTCTTGACTTAGGTCGGCTTGCAAGAGCTCGGCGCGCGAACCATACTCGGCTAAAAGCTCACGTGAGAGTTGTTCGAGCCGGTCCCTTCGACGAGCGATGAGAATGAAGTCGTGCCCGGGCGCCAGCTTCCTGGCGAAGGCGGCACCAATCCCACTGGATGCGCCCGTGATGGCAACGACGGGGCGGCTGACACCCGCCGCTACTTGCGATGACATGAACAAGCCCTCAACTCATCTACCGTACCGCACCGCGATGAAGCAGCGAGTAGATTGGTTCGATCGCGAGGGCGTGGATAGCCCGTCACTGAAGAGCGCACCTCGAATGAATTTGGTGCATGCTGGTTACTATGACACGGGAGTCGTGGTTTGGGTACGTTAACAACTTCGTCGAACGCCGCGGAAGCCGGCCATGAGTGCTGCCCCACGCACGCTCCTTTCACTACTCAGTCAAACCGCGGAGCAGCGCGGAGACGCTCCCCTTTACCGCTTCCTGGTTGAGGGGGATGTCGACGGTCCCGAGGAGGTTCTATCAGCCCGATCACTCGAAGCGGACGCGCGGAGGATCGCAGCGGCTCTACACACTCTCTCGCCCCCATCGACTGATGGGCCGCCTCGCGCGCTTGTGGCTTGCCGGTCACCCATCGACTTTGCCCGTGCCTTCTTCGGCTGCCTCTCCGCCGGTATTGTGCCGGTTCCCGTCAACGCGCCTCTTCGCTCCACTATCGAGACGCTCAGCGGGCTGAGAGCCGTTACCGAAGATGCGAAGCCGGTTTCGATCATCGCCGACGGCTCAGTTGTGGCAGCGATTCGTAATGCGAATCGCCAATTCGAGCAGGGCCCAATTGCATGCCCCTTATTCACGCCGGAAGAACTGATTACGAACGATGCCGGTTCGGATTTCGAGAGCAACAAGGCATCGGGGGAGGATACTGCGTTCCTCCAATACACCTCAGGATCGACTTCGGCGCCGCGAGGCGTAATGATCAGTCACGCGAACGTATTGTCGAACCTCAAATCCCTGGCCTCTTCCTTTGGCGCGCCACCGGGCGCCGTTGGAGTGAGTTGGCTTCCCCTCGCGCACGATCTGGGCCTGATTGGAAATCTGTTGTTGTTCCTGTACACCGGCGGGGAGCTAGTCCTGATGACGCCCCTCGCTTTCATCGGGCGGCCAGTGCGATGGTTCAAAGCCATATCTAGGTTCAGAGCATGGGGGACAAGCGCACCAAACTTTGCTCTCGCTTTGTGCGAGCGGGTAATCCGAAAATCTGAGCTGGAAGACGTGGATCTCTCCTGCCTGGAAGCCCTTTTTTGCGGGGCCGAGCCGATTGAGGCAACCACCCTTGAAAAGTTTTCGTACCGTTTCGCGCCACAAGGCTTTCGCCGCAGCAGTTTTCGGCCCTGCTACGGGCTGGCCGAAGCCACGCTCTTTGTCTCGTGGGCCGAACCTAAGAGTCTCCTTGTTCAGCGGTTCGATTCCACCGCGCTCGCCAGCAGCCGCCTGGAAAAACAGATTGGCGAAGAAGCTGGAAGAGCTATTGTCTCCTGCGGAAAAGTTCAGCCGGACCTTCGTATCGCCATTGTCGACCCCGGGACGGGACGCCGGCTCGATAGTGGTGAGATTGGCGAGGTTTGGCTGTCGGGAGACCCGATTGCGAAAGGATATTTCGGCCGTTCCGAAAAGGAAAATGACGATGTCTTTCGGGCGACTCTCGATGGCTTCAGAGCAGGATTTCTTCGAACCGGCGACCTCGGTGCGCTTCATGAAGGCGAGCTATATCTTACAGGGCGGATCAAAGAATTGATCATCGTCCACGGAAGAAACTACGACGCGCACGATTTGGAACGCATTGCGGTGGCGGCACACCCCGAACTGAGAGCCGGCCATGTTGTGGTGTTCGCCGATTTCGAACAAGGCGAACAAGTGGTCGCGTTAGTGGAGGTGCCCGCTCGCAATCGGGAATCCGAGTACAGGATGATTGCGCGGCGGATTCGATCGCGGCTGGCCGAAGCCGTAGGGCTGCGACCGGATTGCGTTGTCATCGCGCCTTCCAAGAGCATTCCCTTGACTTCGAGCGGAAAGCTGCGGCGCGTCGAAGTTCACCGCCGCTACAAGACGGGATTGATCGTCCCGCTTTTCATCGACCAACTGCCATCGGAAGAAGAAGGCGATACTAGCAGCCTCACTAGGCAATCGTTTTCCGTGGATGACGACATTTCCGTGGATGTCATTGAGAAGGTGCTCATCCGTGAAATCACAACCGCCGCCCGGCTCGGCCAGAGAGAGCGATTACCCGCCCAAGCACGGCTGTCGGAGCTTGGCGTGGATTCGCTAGGCCTCGTACAGATCGCAACTGCTATGCAAGATTTTTTGAATCGTGATGTACCCTTGTCGATCATAGATGATGACCCGCCGCTCTCCGTCCTGATCGAGCGTCTCCGTACTCCAGACAATTGGCGCGTGCCAAACCCGCGGACCGTTCTAACCGTCGCAAACGATTCCAGCCGCGACGCACCCAACGGAACAACCGCTGCAAGTCTGCCCGAACTCTCGATTCTCTTCTTCGCTTCCGAAGATCAAGCCGGCCATCAAAATCGGTATCGATTCGTTCAAGATGCAGCGTTGCTGGCGGACCGCAAAGGATTTTCCGCGATCTGGGTGCCGGAGCGCCACTTTCATCCCTTCGGAGGACTATTTCCCTCGCCCGCTGTACTTAGCGCCTCGTTAGCCGCGCACACCAAGCGAGTGCGATTGCGGGCTGGAAGCGTTGTCTTACCACTGAACGATCCGCTCCGTGTTGCAGAAGAATGGGCGATGGTGGACAACCTTTCAGGCGGGCGCGTCGACCTTGCGCTAGCCACGGGTTGGGACGCCGATTCGTTCGTGCTCGCGGCGGATAATTATCCCCGGCGGCACCAAGTTCTTTTTGAATACGCGCACCAGCTCATGCACCTTTGGAGCGGAGGCGGTCTCACCCGCCGGAACGGCACGGGCGCCATGGGAGAAGTCAGAACCTATCCGCGCCCTTTGCAGCCTAAAGTCAACATCTGGATCACCGCGACGCACCGCGCCGAGCTGTTCGAGCGCGCAGGCAGAGCCGGACTAAACGTTTTGACAGCCTTGCTGATGCAGGACGTCGACAAACTCGCGGCCAACATTGGCCGTTACCGGAAAGCGCGCGAAGCCGCCGGTTACGATCCGGCCGACGGGCGTGTGAGCGTGATGCTGCATACTTACGTGGGCGCCAGCGATCGGGAGGCTCGAAGCACGGCTCGACGGCCGCTATCCGACTACTTGAAATCCTCGATCGAGCTCTGGAGCAAGGAATCTGAGGAGCTGAAGAGGCTGCCAGCCGATCAAGTGGCAGAGGTCGCGGTGAGCCGTTACATCGATCGTTCGTCACTGATTGGCGACTCAGAGGCGGTTCTCAGGATGCTTGCGAAACTACGGATTATAGGGGCCGATGAAGTCGCATGCTTGGTCGATTTTGGCATCGCGGCGGAGGCGGCGCTCCAATCCATTGAGCGGCTGTCAAATGCGATCGCAAAGGCCAGCAATTCGGCACAGAAAATTAACACAGGCGCCTTAGTGGCCGCTGTGGAATGGGACCCGCTTCCGGCCATTGATGAGCCGGCGGCCGGCAGCAGTCTCGATGCGCGGCGCTCTCCGCAAAAAGCGGCTTTCGAAGACGTATTCGAGCCTGCGTTTCGATTCACCCGGATTCTCCAAAAGTTCGATTTGGCGCCGTTCTATCGTGCCTTCTCGAATTGGGAAGGCACACATGCGCGGCTCGCGGGAAAACGCATCCTCATTTTGAGCGCCTTCGACTATCTGGGGCTCGGCACGAATAAACGTGTCCGGGCAGCTGCCGCTCGAGCAGCGGAACAAAGTGGCACCAGCCGCTCGGGCTCGCGGGTCCACTCCGGCACAACACCGGAGATTCTAGCGTTGGAGGAGAAACTGGCCAGCTTCCTGCATCGCCAGGATGCGTTCGTTTGTACCACGGGCTATCACGCCATGGCAGCCGTGGTGACCACATTCATGAATAGCCGAACTACGCTGGTTGTGGACGAGGCCATTCACGCCTCGATTCTGGATGGCGCCGCTAACGCTCACTGCCGGCTCTTACGCTTCCGACACAACGATTGCGGCGAACTGGATGCGATCCTCCAGGGGGCAAAGTCCGCGATGGTCATGGTTGAAGGCGTTTATTCCAATCACGGCGATCTTTCACCGTTACCTAAGATCCAGGAGATTTGCAGGCGCCATAATGTTCGCTTGGCACTCGATGACGCGCACGGCGTCGGCGTCCTCGGATCCACCGGTCGCGGTGCGGAGGAGCATCACGGTCTGATCGGCGCTTGCGACATCATTGCCGGCACGTTCTCAAAGAGCCTGGCATCCATCGGCGGATGGATTTCGGGCGATCGGGACGTGATCCAATACGTGCGGTACCACGGCCGCTCCGCCCTCTTCACGGCTGCTATTTCGCCGCCCATGGTCGCGGCTGCCTCCGCCGCGCTCGACGTTCTGATGGAACAACCTGAACTGGTGAAGCAGTTGGCACTCAATGCTGGCTCATTGCGCCGCGATCTCGCGGATTGCGGCGTGTCCTTCGCCGGCGGCCAGGGGCCTATCATTCGCGTACCGGTTTACGACGATGCTAAATGTATCCGCATCTGCAACGAACTTCTGCGGCGCGGCATTTACGTCAATAGCGTGCTCTATCCCTCGGTACCTCGCAACGAAGCAATGATCCGGATATGCGTTTCCGCCGCTCACGATCCGGTCGAGCTTCGATGGGCCGCGCAAGAGTTCGGGGACGCTTATGACACGGTTATCGGATCGAACCGATCGCACGACGATCAGCCGGTGTAATACAGTTTCAGCGCCTTCTCGATTAGAGAATACGGCGCCATCCGCTTCAGCCATACCGCGGCACGCTGCGAGATGGGTCCGACGGTGTATCTTAGACGAGGACTGCGGCTATAAATCAGCCTGTGAATCAGGCGCGCGATTTTATCGGGTTCCGGTCCTGCTTGCTCGTCGGCAGCCATTCGCCGAATAGCTCGCTCAAGCGGGCCACGGTAAGCCGGATTTTCCGCGGAAGCGGCGGTGAAGCGGCGCTTGTGGGTGAACGACGTCCGGTGATCGCCCGGCTCTATGAGTACAACTCGGATGCCAAGGCCGCGTACTTCGAGCCGCAGCGCTTCGGTTAGACCTTCCAGCGCGAATTTGGAGGCGCTATACAGACCCTGATAGGGGATCGCGATCAAACCCCCGATGGATCCGATGTTGATGATGTAACCCGCGCCCTGCTTTCGCATGATCGGCAGCACTGTCCGGCACACCCGTAACACCCCCAGGAAGTTCACATCGAACTGCTCCATCGCCTCTTGCACCGAGGTGTCTTCCACGGCCGCGGCGATTCCCATCCCGGCGTTGTTGACCACTACGTCCAGTCTCCCCTCGCGGTCTAGCACATGCTTACAGGCGTTCTGAACGGCGTCGTCCGAAGTGACATCCATTTGCAACGACTCAAAACATAGGGTGCGACCTTCCACCGCAAAAGACGGATTACGCGAGCCCCCGTATACACGGCAACCTTTTCGCGACAGGTACTCGGAACAACTCTTGCCAATACCCGAGGATGCGCCGGTTACCAATACAACGGGTCGATTGCCAGACGAAGATGCTTCTTTGCCAATCACTCTTAGCCCTCCCTCGGAGCGCTGACTGCTTCCACCCACAGGGTTCGCATAGCCGACCACAAGCTAGAACTATTGGTCTGTCGATACGCTGAATCAATTGGGAGCATTTTCATCAGCATGGCGTGCGCGTCCGGAAGCGAATGGTACGGTAAGTGGGGAAGCATATGATGTAATGCGTGAAAACGCAAACCCACTGGGCAGAGTAATTCGGTCAGGAGGCCACCACCGGGGTAATTCCAGGAGTCCTCAATCTGTGCGAGGAACGTCATAGTGCCGCCTGTATTCCGGAATTTGTGCGACAACATGGTGCGGAAAGAATTGACGAAACTGACCGTCATCATCACCGCCATGCCAATCAGAACCCAGCGCCAGGAGAGATAGCCGGAAATACATCCGAGCACCACAAGGAACACCCATAGAACAGCACAACGTTCCTGGAGCCGCCAAACCCGGAGTTCCCGTTTAACAGGCGCTGGACGGTGATACGACCCACGGATCACGAGAGCGGAAGCACGCCGCTGGAGCCAGGCGCGCGCGCCCGGCGACAACCAACTGATTGGGACTAGAATTACGAACCGAAACAACGCCAGAGCCGGTGCCACCAAACTCACCAGCGGAAACAAAGCAATATGAACGGGTGGCTTAATTCCCCACGGAATATATTCGCCATCCTCACGAGTGCCATAGACGTTCCGGGAGTGATGCTCTAGATGTATGGAATACATGAACGAGGGACAAAGGAATGGAATGCCGGCAAGGAGATTCCACGCTGTTGTGAACGCTCGCATCTCGCCGGCTCGGAAGTGAACAACTTCGTGAATGAAGGCGAACGATCTGTACCACAACAACCCGCAGCTGATGAAGCATATGCAGCGCACAGGCCACGGCGGTCCAGATGCCGCGGCGCTCCAATAAAACGCGACAGTGCCCAAAGAGTGGGCGAGGAGAAAATCCAGCCAGTAGATAATCGGCCGCCGCCGGGATATGGAACGCGTGATTCGATGCGCGGTCCGGATTAGATCCTCATCGCACGTTCGTGAAGCCGGGCACGGCTCACCATCTCCCACGGATTCCAGCACGTTGCTATGGTATCGTTTCCTGAGTGGAATCTAGCGCGCGGCCTGCAATCGAGTCAAACATCCTGATTGCTCCGATAGAAAATCGCGCCGCGATGCGGCGCTTCATCGAGTTTCCTTACGAGCTTTACCGCAGCGATCCGTATTGGGTTGCGCCGCTCCGGGCCGAGCAAAAGGAGCTGTTCGATACATCCAAGCACCCGTTCTGGAAACGCGCCGAGATGCGTTGTTTTCTAGCGTTGTCGAATGGTAAGGTTTGCGGCCGCGTCGCCGCCATTGACGATCACACGCACAACCGAGCTGCGGGCGAGCGTCTAGGAACCTTCGCATTTTATGAATCGATCGATTCGGAATTAGTCGCTCTCGAGTTGTTGCGGGCGGTAAGAGAATGGCATTCTGAACGAGGATTAACCACCCTGCGGGGCCCTCTAAACCCATCCATCAACTATGAATGCGGAATCCTAGTGGACGGTTTCGATTCCATCCCTTGCACTATGATGTCGTACAATCCCCCGTATTACGCGCGCTTGCTTGAATCCACAGGCCTTCGAAAGACCAAAGACCTCTTTGCTTTTCGTCTTCACTGTAACGAGACATATGAAGCAAGGCGGGCGCGTCTAGACCGGGCGGTGAGGGTGCTTTCGACAGCTTCTATCCGCATTCGGCCAGTGCGGCTCGATCGCCTTGATGCGGAAGTCGACCTGATATGGAATCTTCACAACTCCGCATGGCGCGAGAATTGGGGGGCGTCGCCCCTCACACGTGAGGAGATTCAGTATCTCGCGCGGCAACTGAAGGCGATCCTGATTCCCGATCTGGCGCTGGTTGCCGAGATCGGCGATGAGCCGATTGCGTTCGGGCTGTGTATACCGGACATAAATCAGGCCCTGAAGCATGCCAAGGGCTCGCTGTTTCCATTTGGACTCTTCAAGATCCTTTACTACAAGTCGAAGATCAAAAAAGTTCGTGTGCTGGCATTGGGGGTGGCCAGCCAATATCGGGACTTAGGGGTCGCCGCTCAACTATATGCGCGCCTCGTCCAAAGGGGCCTCGATCTAGGCTATAACGAAGCGGAGTGCTCCTGGGTTGTAGAAGATAACCGTGCGATGCTGCGAAGCCTCGACTTTTTGGGCGCGGAACGCTATAAGACCTACCGAATTTACGAAAGTTCATTAGATGGCTCAAGCTAAATCGCTACGTCAATACCAGCAGAAGCTAAGAGCAATAACCACCTTTGGGCATACGATTTACTGAAAGATACTGATATATCCCACGAGTGTACCCGACACTTCCTCATCAAAATTCCGGTATCCCTGGCCGGGATGAGTGGAAGAAGCCTGCCGCGTATGATGAAAACAGCGCGACGGAGCGTCTAGCAATTTAGGATACTCAATGGCCACCAACAAGGTTGTACTTCCCGGGAGTGAGCGGCAGCCAATCGGCACCCGTGTCGGCAGTCAGCCCGACAATGAACGGATCGAAGTTTCGATTATATTGAAGCCTCAGCATCGGGCGGCAGTACCGAGAACGCCCGGAGCGAGGATATCGCGTGAGGAATTTGCGTTGCAGCACGGACCTGCTGCGAGCGCGATTGATGAAGTAAAGAAGTTCGCGCAGGAAAACAATCTTACTGTCGGCGAAGTTTCGATTCCGCGAAGAACGGTGAAGTTGGAAGGAACGGCGGCCGATATCGTTCGCGCTTTCGAGGTGAGCCTGGACCGGTACGAGTATCAAGGGCATCAGTATCGGGCGCGCAGCGGCGGGATCAAACTTCCGGCGGAACTAGCGAAGTCGGTGGAGGCCGTGTTGGGCTTGGATAATCGAGTTCAGGCGAAGACGCATTTCCGCATAAGAGGTTCAGTTGGGAAGCGGGCATCAGCGGCAGCGGCTGTCTCGTATAGTCCTCGCCAAGTCGCCGAGCTCTACCGGTTTCCGCTGGATGTCGATGGCAGCGGCGAGACCGTCGGCATCCTGGAGCTAGGCGGCGGCTATCAGGCTGCGGATCTTCGGAACTATTTTGCGTCGCTCGGACTGAATGAACCCACTGTAGTTGCGGTATCGGTAGATGGGGGAACGAACGCGCCAAGCAACGCAAACAGCGCCGACGGTGAAGTTCTTTTGGATATTGAAGTCGTGGGCGCGGTAGCCCCTGGCGCGAAAATTGTCGTGTATTTCGCGCCAAACACGGACCAAGGATTTCAGGACGCACTGACGACGGCGATTCACGACACCACGAACCAGCCATCCATCATCTCCATTAGCTGGGGCAGTGCGGAATCGACGTGGACGGCCCAGGCGATGACGGCTTTCGATTCAGCGGCACAGGACGCGGCATCTCTAGGGGTTACGATTTGTGCGGCAGCGGGGGACAACGGCTCAAGCGACGGTGTGAATGATGGCGCGAATCACGTGGATTTTCCGGCGTCGAGCCCGCACATCCTGGCATGCGGCGGGACGCATCTTCAAAGCAGCAACGGCCAGATTACGAGCGAGACGGTATGGAACGATGGCTCCCAAGGCGGAGCGGGCGGAGGCGGATTCAGCGATCAGTTTCCTTTGCCGTCGTTCCAGAGTGACGCGAACATTCAACCTCCTTCCGGCGGCGGGCGGGGGGTGCCGGATGTCGCCGGTGATGCAGATCCCCAGACTGGATATAACGTCTTAGTGGACGGCCAGTCGCTTGTGGTGGGTGGGACCAGTGCCGTGGCGCCGCTGTGGAGCGGATTGATCGCTTTGCTGAACGAAAAACTGGGCAAGCCCCTCGGCTTTCTGCAGCCCGTAGTTTACGCGTTGCCAGAGTCGGCGGATGCTTTCAACGACATTACAAGCGGATCAAACGGGGCGTTCTCCGCCGGTCCCGGATGGGACCCAACCACGGGTTTGGGTTCACCATCGGGAGAAAATCTGCTGCAGGCGCTTTCGAAAGAGTCGTCGTCGTGAAGCGCCTGTTTTCAATTTGCGGTTTACTAATGACGCTGACCCTCCCGAGTGGCGTTTCGGCGCAGCAATCCGGCGGCCAGGCTAGCCCGCGGGACACAGAAGTGTGGGAACCGGAGCCCAAAGTCGTAGCCCCCGGTTCGATCGATTCGGCTCCGCCTTCCGACGCGATCGTTCTCTTCGATGGCAACAACCTGGACCAGTGGGTGAACACGGCCGATAAATCGCCGGCGAAGTGGATTGTCAGCAATGGCGTCATGACGGTGAGCAAGGCGCCGGGGGCGGGCAATATCGAAACCAAACGCGCATTCCACAATTACCAGTTGCACATCGAATGGAAGATCCCCGAGAATGTCACCGGGACCGGCCAGATGCGCGGCAACAGCGGGGTCTTTCTGGCTTCCACCGGCCCTGGCGACGCCGGGTACGAGTTGCAGATTCTCGATTCGTATCACAACAGGACCTATGCCAACGGACAGGCGGGAAGCATATACAAGCAGAGCATTCCGCTCGTCAATCCCGCCCGCAAGCCCGGCGAGTGGCAGAGCTACGACGCCATTTGGATGGCGCCCATCTTCAACGCGAATGGAGATCTGAAAACTCCGGCGTATGTGACGGTCTTCTTCAACGGCGTGCTGGTGCAAAATCACTTCGAGCTGAAGGGCGAGACGTTGTACATCGGCAAGCCGTTCTACCGCAAATTCGATTCCGCGCCGATCAAGCTGCAGGCGCACCTCGACCCGAGCGAACCCGTCAGCTTTCGAAATATCTGGGTGAGGGAACTGAATTAGCGCGGCTGGTCTGGCCCTCGATCGGCATCGAACGCCGCAAAGCGCTTTGAGGCCTCGTTTCCGCGGTATCGGCGCCATCGCCGCCAGATCTTATCTTCGCGCCTCTTTGGCTCGATTCACCGGCTACCGGTCGCACTTGAGGTGTGGTTCGCAAAACGCAAATGAGCGCTGAAACGAGCACAGGGCGGCGACGCGAAACGATCGAGTCTACAGTCGTTACACGTCCGGTTGGAGATTCGCGTTACTTCGGCCCCTAGCCCCATCGTGGCTTACGTAGCGTACGCACCCTACCGGAACTATCGACGGTCCTAATATGACGTAGGGGAGAGCCCGTATATTCATCGATCGAGCGCCCGCCTTCGCTGTCCTCAACAGTAACAACCACTCGTCTGCCGTGGCTGTCAGCTGAATAACTCGCCGTCAGCATTCGGAACTGCGAAACGGAAGCCCCCTGCTTTGCGCATAGATCCGTCAAGACATGGCCATAGAGACCCACAGCCTTGGCGAGAGATGGAGAAGCACGTCCGGCTACAAGAGCTCCTTTAAGAAAATCGATCGTTATGAAGCTTTCGAGGCATCTCTTGGCCTCTCCGAATACGTCGGTTGCGTAGATGCCAATTGGAAGTCCTATCCCGCTGGCGAACGAGTCTGCAACATTATGTGCTATCGAACGGAGCTCATCGTGCTTCACGGATCTACTTCGCGCGCCCAGTATAACCCTGCGCGATCGCCGGAATTGCGATGATTTCGTTTCGCGCGCTCGGCGTCCCCCATCCGCCGTAAAACACGATGCCGAAGAGCGTCTTCTTGTCGCGGCCGCCGAAGAATGTGCCGTGCAGGCCTTGCGGGCCGGGGATGCTGCCGACGAACTTGCCGTCTGGCGCGAAAACATCCACCGACTTGCCCGTCGCGATATAGACGCGGCCCTGCTGATCGACGGCCGAACCGTCGCCACCTTCACCACCCTGCAGTTTGCCGAAGTCGCGCTGGTTGGCGAGCGAGCCGTCAGGCTTTACGTCAAATGCGTAGACCGTTGCGCCGTTGGTGACGTAGAGCGTCTTTTCATCCGGACTTAAGATAATTCCGTTGGCGAGCGGAACATCCTTCCCATAATTCGCCACCACGCCTTTCGAATCGGCGTAGAACACTCCACTGCCCGTGACGCCGGTGACCGAAAAATAGACGCCACCGCGCGCGTCGGCCATCAAATCGTTCACGACGCCACCGACGCATTCGAGCGGCTCGCCGTGGAACGAATTCGCCAACATCTTCCGTTGAGGCTCCAGCTGTTCGATGGCCGAGCCGAGCCCGCGTTCGGCGACGAACAGCGCGCCGTTCTTACTGCGCGAGACCGCCCCGCCGGTGTTCGTGTCGCGGTGGACGATCTTGGCGAGGCCCGTCGATGGGTCGAATTGCATAACGTTGCTCGCGTCGTTGTTCGCGAACAACACCGTGCCGTTCTCAGCGGCGATAGGGCCGTCGACGTTATTGCCCTCCCACGACCAGACGACCTTCCACGATTGCCCCGCGGCCAGCACGCCGGGAATTGCGGTCGTAGCTGGAAGCGCTGGAGCGGGCGGCGCGGCGTTCGCGTTCGCCGACTGGCCGGCACCGGGAATCGAGAACGACTTGGGCGGATTCTTGCACTTCGCGAGCACGCTCTTCATTCCCGGATTCTGCCAGCTTTGCAGGCTGCTGCCGCGAGGAAACGCCGACGAGGGACTAAACGATGACGACGGACTCTGCGCGGATACAACAGTTGCCGCGCAGCCGGCGACTAACGCGAGAGCGATTTGCGATTTCAATCCTTGATCCCCTTCGATCGCGTGTCCCAATTCGAATTCGTGCAGAGGCCGCAGTTCTTGCCGACGAACATTTTGCCGGCTTTCTTGTCGCCTTTAAACGTCCACAGCAGCCAGTTCGATGCGACATTGGCGAATTCGCCGCCGCCCGGATGAAAGACGGTCGCGGTATGGCCGGCGTTGTGGCGGGCGCCGTAGAACGCTGGCAGATTGTTGATCAGGTCGAATGTCGCCAACGACGTCGCCATCATGAAGTCGGGATCGCTGCCATTGATCAGCAGCACGGGCCCGTGCAATTTGGGCAGGTCGTCGGCACCGGGAAACGGCGACGGTGCTTTCTGCACGCCGGAATTGAACACGCCGATGGTCTTGACACGGGGATCGGCGCCCAGTGCGATCGAGAGAAATCCTCCGCACGACTGGCCCATGACCGCCACTTTGTCCAGTGCGATCTTGCCTTCGAGCGGCGAGCCGGCGCGTGCGTTTTCTTTGTCGGCCCAGTCGATCGCGCCGCGCAAGTCATCGGCGTTGGCCTGCCGCCGCGCTGCGCCTTCCAGAGGGAGCGTGCCCAGCACCAGGAAGCCGTGCGAGGCGATGGTGGTTAGAAAGCCCGAGTAGCGCGTGCTGTCGATCGCACAACCGCCGTTGCCCCATACCATCACGGGCAACTTGTCCTTCTTGGGAAATGCGTCCAGCGTCGTCGGGCGAAAAACGAGATAGCCGGGCGAGCCGAATGCCTTTTCGGACGTGACCTGGTACGGTCCAGGCTCCGCGAGCGGCGCGCCTTCCAAAGGCAAAGCTCGCTCGATCATCTCGCGAGTGATGCCGGGCGGTTGCGCGAGGCACACGCCGGCACCTGTCAGAAGCACTGCGGCAGCAGCAAGGATGGTCTTATACATGAGTCGTCTCCTCCGCGACATGATATCCCGAATCAACGCACGAGCAAAACTCTCGAAGCCGACTTCGTGCTCGCACGGGCGGAATCGTTGCTATTATTCCACCCCGAACGCGAGTAGGACGTTGCCGGGTGTGCCGCGAAGCGTACCCGGGTAACCAGACGTGGCGAACACCATGCCGCCCGCGATCACTGGACCTGCACAACCGAACGAGCCTCCTTTGGCAGCCACGTGGTTGATGGTGTCAAAATCTCGCACGGCGTTGAATGACCAGATCACCTTTCCCGCGGCGTCCACGGCGCGCAGGATGCCATCCCATCCGCCCGTGAAAACGGCTCCCTGGATCGCACTGGCCGGGCCCGCTTGCCCGCGCCGGTCGGCGTTGATGGCCGCATTCCAATCCACCCGGCCAGTTTGGATGTCCAACGCCTTCAGTCCGCCGCCGGGCTGCTGCAGCGGATAGTACACGCGAGCACCATCGGCCGCGCCTCCCCAGACCACTAAGCCAGAGGCAGAAGGCGCCTGAGTTTCCCACAATTGGGTCCGCCACAGGAGCTTGCCTTCCTGGTCCGGATCCAGCGCGATGGCTACGCCGCCTTTCCCCGCCGCCAACAGGATGTCCTTGCCTTGGATGGTTCCGAGAATGGCCGACGAACCGCCGAAGTCGTAGTCCGGCCCCAGCTTCTCCGCGCAATTGGAGTCGGCGCCGTTGACCGCCTGGCAACGGGCCATGAAAGCATCCCCCACGAACTCCTGATGATGCCACATCATCTTGCCGTCTTCCATCCGAAGAGCCAGGATGGAATCGCTGGTGGATGCCGCAATCCGTCCGAAGCTGTTGCCCGTTCCGACGTAGATCAGTCCGCGCTTGGCATCCACGGTGGGCGTATTCCACACCGAAGCGCCCGCCGGGCCCCAGCGTTGCTTGCCATTGGCATTTTCGCCGAGCTGGCGCAACGGCTCCGGGATACTTTGCGTAACCCACAGCACCTTGCCCGTGTTGGCGTCGAGCGCGGCCACTGCCCCGCGGGACTTGCAGCACTCATAGTCGAGATTCGCGCCGACCAGCGTCTCGGTGCCGGACATCGGCACATAAAGCCGTCCGTCATGATAGGCAGCCGTGGCGCTCAAGTTATTCAATCCGGTCCGGACCTGCTTTTTCCAGAGCAGTTTGCCATCATGCGCATCGAGCGCGTAGGCAGTAGTAGAACGCGTGACGAAGAAGATCGCGTTGCGAGTGCCCGTATATCCGGAGATCGGTGCGGCGATAGGAGCGAACCGGCCAAACATATCGGCCTGGTAGGCCCAGTAAAGGCAGCCCGTCTTGGCGTCCAGTGAATATACGACGCCGTTGTCATTTCCCACGAAGACTCTGCCGAACGCCACGGAGGGCTGCGAATACATGCTCATGCCGCCGGGAAGTCCAAAGGCCCACTTGAGCTTCAGCTTGGGCACATCGGTTGCCGTGAGACCGGCTGCATCCTTTGATTGAAAGCGGGCGTTCCCCGCTCCTCCCCAGCCCGACCAAACGGGCGAAGCGTCCAGATTGGCAAGACCGGGATTCGCCGGGCAAGCGTTCATCAGTTCCTTCACAACGCCCTCCGTTACTCCGGACGGCGGCTGCGCGAGTTGCGCCCGCAAAGAGCAGGTAAAGGAGGCCAGCGCGGTGGCGAGCAAGATCAGGTCTCTCATTCGGATTGTCCTGGGAGTATTGTAGTGCAGTGACAGTTACAGGTTGCGATTTAACGGGATTAAGATGCCTACGAAGCTCTAAAGCGATGTCACCGCTGGCCCTGTTCCGGGGATTCCTACCCTCGGCGCCTCAAGCGTAATAAGCGTTATCCCCAATATGCTTAAGCAGTTTACTCGATTTCCGTACCGGCCATAAGGGAGCACAATACAGCTGTGATGCGAACGAGAATGCAACGCCTAACGGATCTGGTTTGGCTGGCAAGAATTCGGGCCGATCGCGCGGGCCAGGATCTCATCGAATACACATTAATGGCTGGTTTTGTAGCAGTCGCCGCCGGCGCCATCATGCCTGGCGTAACAAGCAGCATCAGCAAGATCTTCAGCAAAGTTTCGAGTGTGATGGCAAACGCGGCAAGCTAGGCCTCCGCGGCGAGTTCGAATCTCACCACTTCCTCGTTCCCCGGAACGTGGTCGGACTCCACGAGCATATAATATTCGATGCCCGGGAGCCCGAAAATGCAAATTCGAATTGTGCTGATCCGTTGGATCGTAGTGCTGGCGCCTTTTGCACACGTTGCGCTGGCGCAGAACGACTGGCCGGCGTATGGCCACGATCCGGGGGCGCAACGCTATTCGCCGCTGAAGCAGATTAACCCGGGTAACGTCGACAAACTAGTTCAGGCCTGGACTTACCAAACAAGGCCGGCGTCGGATACTGGCAGCAAGCGCGCTTCCAGCACCACGGCTCTGATGGTGAACGATGTCCTGTATTTCGCGACGCCCTACCAGAGCCTGACCGCCGTCGCACCGGAAACCGGCAAAATCCTCTGGACGTTCGACCACCAGCACGCTCCCCGCACCTCGCGCGGCTTGGCTTACTGGCCGGGCGACCGCAACAGCCCGCCAACCATTTACTTCGGCACCGAAGATGGTTTCCTGATTGGAGTAAATGCCCGCACCGGCAAGTTAGTTCCGGGCTTTGCAAAGGAAGGCGAGCTGGATCTAAAGCCCGGTATGAAGGACGAGCTTCCGAACGCTCCGTACGGATTGAATGGCGCACCAATTGTCTATAAGAATCTGGTCTTCACCGGGTCGCACTTGCAAGACTACGGTTCCTATGGCGGACGAGGCGACGTTCGCGCGTGGGATACCGGAACCGGGAAACTGATGTGGACGTTCCATACCGTTCCGCAGCCAGGAGAGCCGGGTCACGAGACGTGGCTCGACGATGGGTGGAAGAATCGCTCCGGTGTGAATGTGTGGAGCACCTTTACAGTGGACGCCGAGACGGGCACGCTGCTGATGCCGCTCGGCTCGCCAAGCGACGATCGTTATGGCGGCGACCGTCCCGGCGCGAATCTGTACGGAAATGCTTTGGTCGCAGTGGATGCCATGACCGGGAAATTGAAGTGGTACTTCCAGGCAGTGCATCACGATCTCTGGGATTACGATCTGCCGCCGCAGCCCACCCTGATCGACATCGTGAAAGACGGCCGGAAGATCCCGGCGTTAATTCAAGCCTCAAAAATGGGCTTGGTGTTTATTCTGGATCGGCGGACGGGAAAACCGGTGTTCGGCGTCGAAGAGCGTCCGGTACCGAAGGGCGATGTCCCGGGTGAGTGGTATTCGCCCACCCAGCCTTTCCCGCTGAAACCTCCGCCGCTGGCGCGCATGACTTGGGGCCCTACCGAGATTTCCAAGTTTACCCCCGAACACCAGAAGTATTGCGAGGACTTGTTCAAGAACGCGCAGAATGACGGCCCCTACGCGCCGGTACGCATGACCGACACGGTGGTCTTTCCGGGACCGGACGGCGGATTCAATTGGGGCGGCGGTAGCTACGATCCCAAGTTGGGCTATTACTTCATCAACTCGCACGACCGGGGCGGGGTGCAAAAGATGGTGGCGCAGGTTCCGGCCAAGGAACGCCCCAGCGGAAAGATCAGCGGGGCCGGCGATGCGAGCCAGATGCCGTTTGTGCGTAAGAACGTGGGACCGATCAACGATCCGGCGACGGGCTGGCCGTGCCAATCGCCACCCTGGGGCGAGCTGTTCGCCATCAATGTGAATACCGCGGAAGTAGCATGGCGGGTGCCTTTTGGACGTGTCGAATCCTTGGAAAAGATAGGAGTGATGAACACGGGGTCATATAACATCGGTGGTTCTGTGGCGACGGCCAGCGGACTGCTGTTCATCGGAGCCACGGACGATCAGCGCTTCCACGCCTACGAGTCGAAAACCGGCAAACTACTGTGGGAGACCAAGCTCCCAGCGAATGGGTACGCGAATCCGATCACGTATCAGGGCAAGGATGGAAAACAGTACGTCGTCATCGCGGCCCAGGAAACGATGGTCGCCTTCCGCCTGCCTTAAGCAAGCACCCGTCTGATCCGGCGGTCCCGTTCCCGAGTATTCGGAATGTGAATCTCGTCGGCTTCGCACGGGCCGGCAATGGGTCAGATCGAGCAGCAGGAAGCCGGGCTAATCCCCCTCGCAGCGCCATTTCACACGGTGAAAGGCTATTCGCTCAGCCTCGCCAAACAGGTGCTGACCGGCCGGCTGGACAACGTGATCGAGACCATCGAGCACGACCTTCGTCTGGTGTGACCCTCGATTTCGCCTGCACTGAGTTTTCACTGCAGATCCGGCGTTTGTAGGAGCGGACTGTGCCAGGCGCGCAGCCGGACGTGCGTGCGCGATTTGATGCGCCAGCCGTTCGCCGTCTTCACGTACACGTCTTCATACCCTCCGTCGCGCTGCAGCGAGCCGGGCCCGGCCATCCCGAGCATCAACAAGTAGACCCGGCCCGTGGCGCCGTCGGGCGTGGCCGTGATCACATGGTTTACCATGACGTGGCTCCAACCGTTCCACGCAACCGGTCCGTCGCCAGGAGTCGCGGTGGGCCCCTTCGTTGGGCGCTTGCAGCCGAACGATCCGCCGCCCACCACTTCCGCGAGTTGCTCGCGGCCCTTGGCAAGCACTACTCCGCCTTTTGCAAAACCGTCCGGCGTGATCTTGTCGATGAAAACGCCATCCGTCGTGTACAAGTCCGCATAATCGTACCCGTTGTTCGAACAGGTGTCGATGGCCTGGCCATATCGATTCACCAATTGTCCGATCTCTGCGTAGTCTAGAGCCGTGAGAACCGGCGTCTTCACCGCCGCGCTGGCGCGCTCCTGCTGCACCAGCATCCATAAGATAACAATCAGAGCGAGGCTAAGAGCTGCCACCGCCGCTTTCCATCGGAACATAGCGCCTCCTTGTGTGCGTCACTGGATGTGACTGCGGTGATTTCCAGTGACCTCCGCCGCGGCTTACTGTCCTCCCGGACCCCGCGCCGGACCCGTCAGCAGCGGCAGGTCCTGATTGTTCTCCTGGCAGATGTACTCCAGAAGTTCCGTCCCTGGCATCAGCGTGGCACTGCCGACGGTGGTGAACGGCTTGGCGTACGCACCTGGATCGTCAATCGTAACCTCGATCGACAGGTGCCCCAGGTCAGTGCGCGTATAGCGTTCGATGGTATGAAGCTTCTCGGTGTGCGGATGCCCCTTGTAGTCGAACCAGAACTTGTCGTTGAACCCCACCGTATCCACCACCAGCGTGTTTCCTTCCCAGTGGCCCACCGAGTGGCCGTACCAGGTGGGGTCCGGATCGTCGGGATGCTTGGCATTCATGAAAATCTGCCGGTAGCTATGGATGTTGCCTTCGTAAAGAATGAAGTAGTGGGTCGGGGTCTGCACGATCCTCCACGGATATGGCGACCCGCGCGGAATTCCGGCCGGAAGGCAGTTCGCCTCCGGATCTTCCTTCGATTGGCGGTGCTTTACGATCTCCTCCGCCCACGGCAGCATCACCACCTGCTCTCCCGCTTTCAAGCCTCTGGGGTTGGCGATATCGGCATCGCTCGCGCCACCGCCCAGCCAGACTCCCGATAGATCCGGTGTTCCGTCGGCCAGCTTGGGCGCCGGCCCGTCGGGCGCCAGCTTCTGATTGCGATACAGTCCGATGTTCCCGGTTTTGGGCTGTGCTGCTTGCTGAGCCCAGAGCGAGCAGGCCGCCCACAGCGCTCCGCTCACGAGACCTACTGCGAGTCGTCCCTTCATTTCGCGGGATCCTCGGCGCCCAGGAAGCTCAATTTGTGTCCGTCTGGAAAAATAATCACACCCGCGCTGCCATAATTCGAACTGTCCTTGGCTTGAGCTCCGGTCACGCTCACCGTATCTCCAGGCTTCACGGAGTTCCTGTGCCAGCCATTCCGGATCAGGACGTTCGGGCTGGCCAGTTCGAGGTTCCAATTGACCACATTGCCGGTCGCGTCCTTCACGTCCATATAGAAGTGGGCGTGCGGATTGGTCCACTCCACTTTCGTAACAACCCCGGTCAAGTTGATCTTCTTGCTGGAGTCGAATTCCGCGGCACCGGAATGATGTGCCAGCGCCGGCAATCCTGAAGCCAGCCCTATGCACGCCACCGCGATCAAGAAAAGAGGCCTCATCGCCATACCTCCGTGAGAGATTCTTTCACACCCGCACCTGATCCACAAGAGTAGCTCACCGCCGGTGTCGCCTACCTCAGGCTCTCGCGCAGTCCCAGCGTGCGGATCAACCGGATGAGCGAATTGGGATGGATACTCAACGTCGCCGCAGCCAGTTTGTAGTCGCCGCCGCTCTCTTCCCAGGCGCGCATAATTAACTGCCGCTTCACATCCGTCACCGATGCCTGCAATGCGCCGGGGCTTTGGTGCGTGGGCGCGTCCAGCACCGTCTCCGGCAAATCCTCAGCCTGCAGCGTCTCCGATTGCCCCAGCACCACGGCGCGCTCGATCGCGTTCTCCAACTCCCGCACATTGCCCGGCCAAGGATAAGCCATAAGATGCGCCAGCGCTTCGGGCGAGATGGAGCTCACGCGACGGCCGCAGCGTGTCGCGGTACGTTCCAGAAAGTGCGCCGCCAGCGCCGGAATATCCTCGGTCCGATCGCGTAGCGGAGGCAATTGCAGAGCAACCACGTTCAGGCGGTGATACAGATCCTCGCGAAACGCGCCGCGCCTCGCCTCGGCGGCCAGATCGCGATTCGTGGCTGCTATCAGCCGTACGTCCAGGCGCAGAGTCCGCGTTCCGCCCACGCGTTCGAACTCCCGTTGCTGTAGCACGCGTAGCAGTTTAGCTTGCAGCGGCGCGGCCAGTTCGCCGATCTCGTCCAGGAAGACGGTGCCGCCATCCGCCATTTCGAGCTTGCCTTTCTTTTGCGCGGACGCTCCCGTGAAGGCGCCCTTCTCATGGCCGAACAGTTCGCTTTCGAGTAGCGTTTCGGTGAGCGCGGCGCAGTTGATGGCCACAAACGGCCGGTGCGAGCGTGCGCTCGATCGCTGGATGGCCTGCGCCACCATCTCCTTGCCCGTGCCGCTCTCTCCGAGCAGCAGCACCGATGCATCGGAAGCGGCCACGCGCCCCACCATCTGCATCAGTTTTTGTATCGCGGCACTCTTACCCACGATGCCAGCCGCCGAACCCGCTCCGTTCAGGCGTTCTAGCAGCAGCTCCTTTTCCGAATTCAGGCGCTCCACTTCGCGAACCGTTTCCAGCGCCATTACCCCGAGCGTTGCGATGACGGCCAGCGTATCGGCGTGCTCACTCAGCCGCGCCGTTTCCCGAGGAGGAAAATGCGCCGCAATCAGTCCGGCGATCGCTCCGCGCACATAGAGCGGCACGCCGACGTAACCTGAGGCGGCATCGGTGGTGAGACCTTCGCGGCACACCCGATCGGCCAAGGTCGCGATCGGCGAAGACGCCTTATCGCGCGAATCGATCGCCGCGCGCAATTCGGCGGCGTCATGTCCCAATAACACCGCGCCTCCAGTAATCGGCGCCAGATCCCCGATGAGCCGTAGAAGCTGCGACTCCACCACACCGCGCACTTCCGGGCTCACCGAACTCGCCAAGGCACGAAACAAAAATTGCAGCGCGCAGGCGCGTAATAGTGTTTGCGGCGGCGTGACCATTTGGACGGCGGGCTCTTCGCGATACAGCAGCACCGTTTCCCCTATCGAAATTTGATCGCCCGGCCGCAGCGTATGCTCCGAGATCCGCTTGCCGTTAACAAAAGTGCCGGTGCCGGTGCGGCGATCCACGATTTGACATCGTTCCGGGGAGAGATGAACCACGCAATGATCCCAAGCTATTCCAGCCCCCTCTAGTTGAATCGCGGACTGCGGCGAGCCACCGATGCTCGTCTCCCCAACGGCCAATGGGAAGCGCTCACACAATCGCGGCCCGCTGATGGCGAGTAGTTCTCCTACCATTGTCGGCAGTGTACCAATGATTGCCGATGGCTCCAATAGGCGTGCATAAACCGTTCGGTTCACGAGCGGTAAACCGGTCGGTTCATGAAACCGCGTCCGATCGACCAGCATCAACGGCGTTTCAATGGTTTGCATTGCCGCGATCGGCAAATGCGCGATGGTCCGTGGAGTGCATTAATGCGCTGCGTTCGACAACAACTTCCGGGAAACCGGCCGAGGGGAGAAAGATGATGCGCAGCAATAACAGCAACTGGAAATGGAATCTGTTGGTGATCGGCCTGGCCGTAGCAGCCACGTCAGCGACCGCGTCCGCACAGGAAGTCAAGCTGAGGGCTACTGTGCCATTTGCGTTTTCGATCAACCATAGCGCCAACCTGCCGTCCGGCAGCTATGTTGTCGCCCGCCACGGCGACGTATGGTCGATCCGCAGCCAGGAAACGGGCCAGTCGGTTGCTATCGTGAATACCATTGCACTGCCAAGCCAGCCCAACGGCTCACCCAGGCTGACCTTCGCTTGCGTGAACTCGCAGTGTCAAGTTGCCGCCATCCACCTAGGTCGTTACGCGTCTGGAGTTCAGATAGCGGCGCCCAAGCTGAACAAGTCGGAAGCAGGCGAACTCGCCGTAGTGAGCGTACCCCTCGGACCCAACCCGGGTGAGTGATCGAGCTTAAACTCAAACGAATCGCGCGGGGCTTCCTCGAAAGAGGCGGCCCCATTTTTTATTGCGTAGGCGTTTTTGTAAGCGTAGGCCCCGTTTTTATTGCGTAAGCGGTGATAAGATCGTAAGCCATGAACAAGCCGCAGCCAAGGATTTGGTTCGCTCTCGTCATTTTGCTCCTGCCAGCCGGTTTGCTAGCCGACGGATGCGGTCTCATCAAGCCGGATTCCACCGACGCTGTCGCCGCCGCGCCGGACCACCATAAGGTGATTTTGGAAAACGGTGCCGTGCGCGTGCTGGAGGCCAGGGTCCCCCTGCACAGCAAGGAACCGCCGCACACGCATCCCTGGCCAAGCGTATTCTTCGAACAAACCTCCGACCTTAACGAGCCCTGGAAAACGGTGAATATTAGGTGGTCCCCGGGAGGGCCCAGCAAGGGCTTCGAGAGCAGCGATCGCGACCGGCACAATCTGCTCATCGAGATCAAGAGTGTCGACTGCCAGCCCGCCGCCTCCGCCGACTTGCCCGACACCGACGCCGTAAAAATCCATGACCCCAATATCTCTGTTGTCCTCGAAAATGCCTACGTCCGCGTGCTGAGCGTCCAAATTCCGCCCGGCGGCAAGGAACCGTGGCACACGCACACCTGGCCCGCCGTGGTGGTGTATTTCAGCTTGCCTCCGTCCCAGCGGTTCACGCAGGATGGCAAAAAGACCGCTCGCGCGGAGCTGAAAGAGATGCAAGTGACCTACGATGCATCGAGTCAACCGATGCACTCGGTCGAGAACCTGGGCACCGTGCCGTATCAGGCCTACCGTGTGGAACTCAAGCCGACCACGACGGTCGCGCTCGCAAAACCCTGGCGGTAATCCCGCCGGACGTCTACACGCCGGACGTCACAGCATTGACACCGGCGTTGCCAAAATATACCATCGGAATCAGCGGAAATAGGAGGAAGACTATGTCTCATCGCCTTCAAGTTAGCCTGAGCGCGTTCGCTTTGCTGTGCGCCGGAGCAACCAGCGTCGCCGCGCAAGGCCTGACCGTCGCAGCTAAGCCTGCCGCGAAGCCTGCGCCTGCCTCCACCAATGCCGTCCCTCCGCTGCGCACCCCCGACGGCACGCCGGATCTACAAGGCTACTGGACCAACACCACGGTCACTCCTTTGGAACGCCCCAAGGACCTCGCAGACAAGGCCTTCTTCACGCCCGAAGAGGCGGCCGCGTACGCAAAGCGCCAGTTGGCAATCCCCGAGGCGACAGGCCCGGGCACCTACGCCGACGTGCACTACAACATGGCCCAGTTTGGTTTGGAAAAAACTCAAAACACGGTTGCCGCCAACATTCGCACGTCGCTAATCACAGATCCGCCGGATGGCCGCATTCCTCCCATGACGCCCGAAGCTCGTCAGAGAAACGCCGATCGCGCCGCCAAGAACAAGGGACATGAGTTCGATGGCCCCGAGAATCGCGGCTTGGCCGAGCAATGCATCATGTGGGGAAATGAGGGACCGCCCATGATGCCGGCGGGCTACAACAGCAACCTGCAAATCGTGCAGGGTCCCGGATACGTCGCCATCTTACAGGAAATGATTCACGACGTTCGTATGATTCCCACCGACGGCAGCCCGCATCTTCCCTCCACGGTCCGCCAGTGGATGGGCGACTCGCGCGGCCATTGGGAGGGAGACACCCTGGTGGTCGACACCACGAATTTCACTGATAAAACGGCATTCCGGGGATCCAGCGAGAATCTGCATGTCGTGGAGCGCTTCCGGCGCGTCGATGCAAACACCGTCCTCTATCAATTCACCGTTGACGATCCCTCCACCTGGACCCATTCCTGGAGCGCTGAGATTCCGATGACCAAAATCGACGGCCCGGTCTTCGAATACGCATGCCATGAAGGCAATTACGGAATGGCGAACAACTTGAGCGGCGCGCGAGCCGAAGAGAAAAAGAAGGCCCAGGAAGCGAAATGATCAAAGTAGTCGGAGTTTGTTTGCTGGCCGTGGCCAGCATTCCCGCTTGGGCGCACCACTCGTTTGCGGCCGAATTCGATCCCTCGAAGCCTGTGAAGTTGCAGGGCACTGTGACCAAGATGGAGTGGATCAATCCCCATTCCTGGATTCATATGGACGTCAAGAATCCCGACGGCACGGTGACCAGTTGGATGATTGAAGGCGGCAGCCCCAATTCCCTGCTGCGGCGCGGATTCACGAAAAACTCGCTGCAGGCCGGAACCGAGATCGTGGTGGAAGGCTATCAGGCCAAGGACGGCGCCAACCGCGCCAATGGGCGCGATCTCACCTTCCCCGATGGCAAAAAGCTGTTCATCGGCTCGAATCCGGACGAAAAGATCCAAGACAAGTAAGCCCGTCTCACGGGCGATCGATCCTGATTCGCTGTATAATTCTCGCTGTATAACTCACATCGTCTGGCGTTCACAAGGAGACCTGGTTATGCCTCGCTCGATGGTTTTTGGATTGCTCCTCGCGCTGCCGCTCGCAGCGGGCACGGTCCGTATTATTCAGACCAATAGCGCTGGAGACGATGTTTCCATCATCGATCCGGCGACCAACAAAGTGGTCGGAACCATCCACGGCATTGAGGTCAATCACGGCGCGGCGGCCGCCCCCGACGGCACTCGTTATTACGTGAGTGACGAAGGCGCCGGCACGCTCGATGTCGTCGACCGCAAGACCCTGCAAGTCACGCGGAAAATCCCACTCAGCGGCCATCCCAACAACATCGGGATCAGCAAGGACGGACGCCGCGTGTATGTTTCCATCGCCGTCGCGCCGGGCGCCGTGGATGTCATCGACACCGCGTCTCTCGAAAGAGTCAAAAGCATTCCTGTGAAGGGCGCGGTCCACAACACCTACGTCACGCCTGACGGCAAGTATGTGGTGGCTGGTTCCATCGCGGGCAAGACCATCACGGTGATCGATCAAAAAACAGAAGAGCCTGTATGGGTGCTGCAGATGGACCTGGGCATCCGCCCCATGGCCTTTTACACAAATCCCGATGGATCCACCAAGTGGATTTTCGCTCAGCTCTCCGCTCTGAATGGATTCGCCGTCGTGGATTTTGACACTCACAAGGAAATCAACCGGATCAAACTTCCCGATCTTCCCGCGGGGAAGGCTCCCTACCGCTGGGGCGGCAACGAGTCCCACGGCATGGCCATTACGTCCGATGAGAAGACGCTGGTGGTCAACAGCCGGCTGAATAGTTCGATTTACTTCTACTCGCTGCCGGATTTGAAGTTGATCGGAAGCACGGAAGTAGGACGGTCGCCCGATTGGGTGACGCTCACGCCCGACGGCAAGACCGCGTACGTCGCCAACGCGGCCTCGAACTCAGTGTCGGTGGTCGACGTCAAATCGATGAAGGAAATCACACGGATTCCGGTAGGCGAAGTTCCCAAGCGGAACATCACGGCGGTGTTGCCTTAGGTTCTAAAACAAAAATGACGCGCCTAGTTTTCGCAATTTTGTTCGTATCTCTCGCCATCGCTCAAACGCTGGATTACGAGACCTATAAGACGACGGTTGAGCCGATTTTCATCAAGAAGCGCACTGGCCATGCCCGCTGTGTCGCTTGCCACAGCGCGTCCAACAACGCCTTTCGTCTGCAACCGCTGCCGCAGGGCGGCGCTTGGACCGACGAGCAGTCGCGCCTCAACTACGAGTCCGTCAAGAAGCTGGTGAATCTGAAAAATCCGCAAGCCAGCATGATCCTGATGCATCCGCTGTCTCATGAAGCGGGCGGCGACGAGTTCCACAGCGGCGGACGCCAATTCCTCTCTAAGGACGATCCCGATTGGAAAGCGATCGCGGCTTGGGCCGGGGCCGGAGAGTAGCGTTTCCATCGCCCCAGGCCCATGGCTATTAACCTCAAGCCTGTTGACGTCGCGGTGATCGGTCTCGGCGCGGCGGGCGGTGTCGCCGTGCTGCCGTTGTGCCGGGCCGGTCTGAAGGTAGCAGGCATTGAAGCGGGCACTTGGATGGACCCGCGAAGTTTCAAGCCCGATGAAATCCACAATAACGCCCGCGCTCTGCTGACATCCGTGCCCAAGGCCCAGCATGAGATCCCGACGTTCCGCGCCGACCCGTCGGCCCGTGCGCGGCAAGCCGCCGTTCATCCCATGATGAATGCCATCGGCGGCACGTCCATCCATTATTGGGCCCAAAGTTGGCGCTTCCACCCCTGGGATTTCCGGGTGCGTTCGGAAGTCACCCAGCGCTATGGCGCGAGCGCGATCCCGGCTGGAACCACTCTTGAAGATTGGCCTCTCACTTACGACGAACTCGAGCCTTACTACGACTTGATCGAACACGAGGTCGGCGTTTCGGGAAAGGCCGGCAATATTCAGGGAAATATCGACCCGCGCGGCAATATTTTCGAAGGGCCCCGCCGGCGGGAATATCCCATGCCTCCGCTGCGCGACACCGCATTCACGGATTTGATGATGACCGCCGGCAAGAAGCTCGGCTGGCATCCGTTTCGCGGTCCCGCGGCGATCAATTCCCAGCCTTACGGAGGACGCCCGGGGTGCGCGTTGCACGGCTATTGCGACCGGGGCGGCTGCCACATAAACGCCAAGAACTCGACCGCTGTCACCACAATTCCAGCCGCGCTCAAGACCAAGAACCTCATCATCGCCGACAAGTCCCAAGTCACTCGCATCGTGACCGGCGCGAACGGCCGGGTGGCCGGCATCGAGTACATTCGCGATGGCAACCAATATTTTCAGCCCGCCAAAGCCGTCCTGCTGGCCTCCTACACTTACGAGAACTCGCGCCTGCTGTTGCTCTCGAAATCCAAAGCATACCCAAACGGATTATCGAATAATCATTCTCAAGTTGGGAAGCATTATTTCGGCCATTGGTCCGGGATTAATGTGATGGCGCTATTCCCGTTCGATCTCAATATCTGGTACGGAGCCATGGCCCAGAGCGTCGAAGTCGACGATTGGGGCGACGACCATTTCGATCATTCGGGCCTCGGCTTCCTTGGCGGTACGGGATTGCACGTCAGCACCGAAAAGCACCCCATCGCGTCGGCCGCCATGAACACTTTCGGCCGCGCGCCCGCATGGGGCTCGAAGTGGAAGGCCTTCGTCCGTGAGAATGCCGGCCGTTGGGTTTCCGCCTATTTGCAAACCACAAGTCTCCCTTACGAGAACACTTTCCTGGATCTGGATTTGGAAATTCACGATCCCCTGGGCGACCCGGTCTGCCGCGTAACCAGCGGCCCCAAGCTGAATGAGCCGCGAGCCGCCGCTTTCGGCGAAGACAAAATGGAGCAGTGGTTCCGTTCCGCCGGCGCCATCGACGTGGTCCGGTTTCCCAACAACGGACCGGCCCTCAGCACCCACGCCTTCGGCGGCACACGCATGGGCGACGATCCGCAAAGCAACGTCGTGGACCGCTGGGGCTTCTCTCACGAAGCTCCTAATCTGGGCATTCTCGGCGGCTCCGTCATGGGAACCAGCAGCGCGCGCAACCCCACGCTCACCATCCAGGCGCTCGCCTGGCGGACGGCCGAGCGCTTAGTCCGTAATTGGAAATCCATCGCCGGCTGACGTCTGGACACCGCCATGCGCATCGCCATCGTGTCGGACATTCACGGCAATCGCACCGCGTTCGAAGCTGTGCTTGCGGATCTGCGGCAGACTTCGCCCGACTTGATTCTCCACGGCGGCGATCTCCCTCAGGGTGGAGCGAGTCCCGCCGACATTGTCGATCAAATCCGCGATCTCGGCTGGCCAGGCGTCGTCGGCAACACCGATGAGATGCTTTTTGCGCCCGAGTCACTCACCGAATTCGCCAGCCACATGCCTCAGTTACAGCCTCTATGGACCGCAATCGAAGAGATGGCAATCGCCACTTGTGAGATGTTGGGCGAAGAGCGGATCGCCTGGCTCGGTGCCCTGCCGCGCGTCCAGATTCAACCTCCCATAGCTCTCGTGCATGCCAGTCCCAAGACTCCCTGGCGCTCGCCTGCGCATGATGCGCCCGACGCCGAACTGGAATCGGTCTACTCGCCGCTCGGCCAGCCGATTGCGGTCTACGGACACATCCATTGCTCCTATGTTCGCAGCGTCTCGAACACTACCGTGATCAATACCGGCAGCGTCAGTCTTTCCTATGACGGCGATCCCCGCGCTGCTTACCTTTTGCTCGATGACTTGAAGCCGTCCATCCGGCGCGTCGAATATGACGTGGATCGCGAGCTGAAAGCTCTCTCCACGTGCGGTCTCCCGCATTCCGATTGGATCGCGAAGACTCTCGCCACCGCCAGCCCTCAAATGCCGTGATATCGGGTTATTCTTGCGTATTCTTAGCAGTCGCCAGCATACCGAGTACCTGCGTGGCCATTTTGTAGTGCGGATCCAGATCCAGCGCGCGCTTCAGCTCCAATTCGGCGCGATCATACCGCGCCTCGGCATACCAAGCTAAACCAAGATTCGCATGATTGGAAGCATCGTGCGGCAACAGCTGGACGGCTTGCTCCAATGCGTCAACCGCCTCGGGTATTCGGCTCGTTTTTAAATATTCGACACCGATTAAACTGTAAACGTACGCGCCACTCTCCGGATATTTTGCGAGTGTTTGCTGCAATTGCTTGACGGCGCCAGCATGATCCCCTGCGTCCGACATCTGCAAAGCCTTTTGCAGCATGTGCTGCGCTTTGTACGAAAGCGGATAACGCAGCAATTCAGCCGATACGGTGTGTGGCCGCTCTTGTCTCACGGGCGCGGGATCGATAAGCAGATGTTGCGCGGCAAGCGGGAGCGCAAGCAGGAACCACCAAGTTAGCTTCAGCCTCAACAGCGGCATTCGGCCTCCCCAATTAGCTAATCGACCCTTCCCGATCAGTTTCGTTACAAGTGAGTATACGTTACATGTCGATTTAGTTACAAGCGCGTGCTGCATGCAACTATTGCTCGGCATGCCTGCGTGGATATAAACTAGGCATTTCCCATATGCAAACCCTCTTCATTGCATCCGCGCTAGCTGCTGTGGCAATGCCGGTCTACGCGCAGAACGCCTTGACGTTCACCCGTGCGCAGGCCTCCGAAGGTCAATCGGCATACGCGCAAAACTGTGCCGGATGCCACGGCACCGATCTTGATAACGGTGAGTTCGCGCCGCCTCTCAAAGGGACCGCCTTCAGCGCGCAATGGGCAGGCAAGAGCGTGGGCGAGCTCTTCACCTACAGCAGCACCAAAATGCCGCCCAGCAATGCGGGCGCTCTCGGCGATCCAGCTTATCTTCAGATCACCGCTTTCATTCTTCAATCGAACGGAGTCCCGCTGGACGCGAAGAACCTTCCTGGCGCGCCAAGCGCCAAGCCCCGCACGCCAGCGTCGAATTCGCCGGGAGGTGGCCTCTCGCCCTACGCCAGCTTGATTCCCGCTCAAGCCAAGCCCAATCCGCTCGACAAACTCACGCTCGTCACCGACGCCGAACTGCAAAACCCTCCGCCCGGCGAGTGGCTCACCTGGCGTCGCACTTATGACGACCAGGGCTTCAGCCCGCTGAAGCAGATCAATAGATCGAACGTCGCGCAATTGCGCCAAGCCTGGAGCTGGTCGCTATCGCCGGGCGCCAACGAAGCTACGCCGCTGGTCCACGATGGCGTGATCTTCGTGCACAGCTCCGGCGATCACGTCCAGGCCCTCGACGCCGTCACCGGCGATCTGCTCTGGGAATATGCGCGGCAATTGCCTAAGCCAAAAACCGGCTTCCTGAATTTGGTCAAACGCAACATCGCGATTTATCAAAACCACATCCTGCTCGAGACTTCGGACCTCCACGTGGTCGCCCTCGACATCAAGACGGGCGAGGTCGCCTGGGACCACGAGGTCTTCAATCGCGACGAAAACCCGCGCATGATGATGACCGGCGGTCCGCTCGCGGCCAAGGGCAAAGTAATCGTCGGGACCGTTGGCTCAACGCCGGGCGGCAACTGGATCGTCGCGCTCGACGCCGCCACTGGCAAGGAAGCTTGGCGCTTCGACACCATCGCGCGTCCGGGCGAGCCGGGTGGCAACAGTTGGAACGGCCTGCCGCTCGAAAAACGCAACGGCGGCTCCGTCTGGACCGCTGGCAGCTTCGATCCCGCGCTGAATCTGGTGTTCTTCGGAGTCGCGCAAACTTACGACACCGGCCCTTACGTCCACAAATCCACTGAGCCCGGCGTCAACAACGATTTGCTCTACACCGACACCACGCTCGCCTTCGATCCCGATACCGGCAAGCTGGTCTGGCATTTCCAGCATGTCGCTAACGATCAGTGGGATCTCGATTGGGCCTTCGAACGCCAGTTGATCAATCTCCCAATCAAGGGCGAAACCAAGCGAGTAGTGGTCACTTCGGGCAAAGAAGCGTTTTACGATGCCCTGGATGCCGCCACCGGCAAATACGATTTCTCCATCGATCTCGGAATCCAAAACGTCATCGAGTCGGTCGATCCGGTAACCGGCGCCAAAACAATTAACCATCAAGTTGTCATTGGCGATGGCGAGACCAAAACCGTGTGCCCGCACGCCGGCGGCGCCAAGAGCTGGATCCCGGGCTCGCTCAATCCCGATACCAAGATCCTCTATGTGCCATTGGTCGAGTCCTGCATGGACCTGATCCCGGTCGGCCCCGGCGAGCGCGGCGGCCTCAGTTCCGGCGTGCGCTTCACCATTCGGCCGCGCCTGGATAGCGACGGCAAATATGGCCGATTCGAAGCCATCAATCTCGAAACTCACAAGCCAGTTTGGATCGATCGCCAGCGTGCCCCGCAAACCACCGGCGCGCTGGACACCGCGGGCGGCATTGTGTTCGACGGTTCGCTGGACCGCTATATTCGCGCTTACGACGATTCCAACGGCAAGGTGCTCTGGGAAACGCGCCTCAACGACGTGCCAAGCTCCTGCCCCATCACCTACAGCGTCAACGGGAAGCAATACGTTGCCGTGGTGGTCGGCAATGGCGGAGCACACGCCATCACCTGGCCCCCGCTGGTGCCCGAGATCAAGAACCCGCCCGGCGGCGGCGCGGAGCTCTGGGTCTTCGAGTTGCCGTAAATCACACAGCGCCCTTCTTCATCACTTCCACGATGCCGCGGTCACCGTCCACCTTCACCCAATCGCCGGTTTCGATGACTTGCAGCGGATCTTGATCGAGCTCGGTGATCGCAGGCACTCGCGTAACCACCGCGCCCAGAGCGATCTTGGTTGTCATTTGATTGAAGATCATCGCCAGCGGCGCCGACTTCGTCAGCCGCGTCATGTGAAACGCATTCGACCACCCCGACGATCCTTTCGCGCCCGGAAACACCAGCACTTTGTCTTTGAAGCTTTGGCCGCGCAGCTCGTGGCGCATCTCAATAATGGTTCCGGTCATCGGATCGATGCCGCCCCATCCGGAAATCGTCTCGCGCGTCACCAGCGCTTCGCCTTCCGCGCATCCGCCGACAATGCCGCGCCCGCGCAAGACGATCATCGCAACTCCCCAGTCCATCGCCTGGTCAACGCTGCGTTGATGCAATCTTCCGTGGTGCCGAACCACGCTTTGACGCCGGTCATGGCAGGCAGATAATGAACCTGCTTGGCCGAATCGACGGCCGCAACCTTGGTGCCCTTCGGGACCGCGCGCGCTATGGACGAGCACGTATCGGTCATCACCACGGCGCCCGAGTTTTCGATGGTCTTGGTGAACCCGCTCAAATCCGCTTCCGCCTTCACCGCGCGCGATGTGAACATCCACAGATGCGTCTTGATCGTCTTGCCGTCGAGCTGACGCGCGACGTCGCGAAATTGTTCGATGGATGCATGCGGGCAGCCCAGCATCACGTAATCGACATTCGTATCGCGGCCATTGGCGTTCAGCGAATCATACACGCGCCGTCGTTCGCGGGCGCCGTATTGAATCGTTGCCATCGGTCTTCGCCCTCCCAGCGCCATCTCCAGACTCGCCGCCTCGGGCGTCAGACCCACCATGTGATACATCTCCACGCCTCCCGACGACGCCGCGGCAGCGCCAAAATGTTTGTGACGCAACGGATCGCCCTGCGCGATCCCGCCCGTGATCACCGGGATATTCTCGTCCACCACGCCGCCGATGAAATAGCCGAGCATGCCCCAATCCATGACGCTCTCGACCGGCGTTTCGACTTCGATGAGATGCGTCGCGTGACGATAATCATCGCGATGAAAGCCCCAGTCTGGAATCTTGCCCGTAAGCATCGCGGCGCTGGTGCTCTCGCGCCCTTCCGTATTGGTGCGCGCGCCGATCACCGAATTACAGTACACCACCGCCGACGACTCCATCCACGCGCAATGCTCGCCCTTCACCGGCAAGTTGCCCGCCAAGTACGGCGTGCATGTTTTCATGATCCTGATGCCATGGCGCGCTAGCTCGGCTTCATCTTCGCGCTGGTGCTGCATGGCCTCGCGAGACATCCCGAGTTCCGACCAGTGCTCCAGATCCATTCCGCCCTGCAGATGGCAACAATTCCCCGCTGCCGCCGGGACCGGCATCACCTCGCCGGCATCCAGATCGTAGAGAGAAAAAACCGCTTCGAAGCTTCCGTCGCCGCCATGTTCTTCGAAGTATTTCCGCAGGAACAGCGTGGACGATCCGGGAACGCCCGCGATGTTTCTTGTGTCAACGAACCGTTCCGCGCCCAGCGCCTCGGCATAGCGCACCAACAATTCCATAGCCTTTTGTTTCGCGACACCGCCCGTGCCATCCAGCATGGCCTTTTCGTCGTCCGCCAAAATCATCGTCTTACTCATCCACATTGGCCGACAACCGTTTTCGCAGCGACGCGAGATCGATTTCGTGCACGCTTCCTTGCCCCGCAAGATCCAGAGCGTGTGCCGCCGCCGCGCCCATCGCGATGCAGGGCCCCATCACCCGCACACTCGACAACGCCGTCGCGTCGCCATCGATGCATCGCCCCGCCGCAACCAGATTATCAGTGCCTGGCGGCGTCAAACTACCCAGCGGCACGTAATGCACGTGGTCCGCGTCGAACGGCTCCCACACGTAGCCTTCGGCGTTGTGATGCTGCTCCAAGGGCCAAGCCGTCCGCGCGATGCTGTCGGGAAATTTCAGGCCCGCGCGCACTTCATCCACAGTCAGATGATGGCGCCCGACGATCCAACGCGTCTGACGAGTTCCGGGCAGCCCATACGAGCGCACGCGCGCCGCGGCGAAGGCCTCCGGAAACTCCGATCGCAAAAAGGTCATGGTGCGATCCGCCTGTTCCTTGCCCTCCAGCCCCGTTTTCGAGGCGCCAAACGGATCCATCGGATTTTCGATATGCGTCATGTTCACCACCGCCGTCGCGCGGCCCGGAAAACTCATGGCGAATCCATCGCGCCGGATCATCCCGTATTGGGCGCCCCGATCGCGAATGCGCTCCGACATCTCGGCGCGGCCCGGCTTGCGCGCCTCGTCGAAATTCTCGATCACGATCATTTGCGAGCCGTAAATCACACCTTCGGCCGGCTCGCGGCACTCCAGGCCCGCCTGCCACACCACGGCCGCGTCTCCCGTGGCATCCACGAATCCATCGGCTCGCACGATCACGTCGCCATAACGTGTCGCAAGTTCGAGCGCCGTGATTCCGCGGCCCTCCCGCTGCACGTTCCGCAAAACGGCACCCAGCAAGGGAGTAATCTTCAGCTCCAGAACCTTGCGCTCCACCCAGCGCCCCAGCGCGACTTCATCGTATAGCGCATTCAACGATACGCCGCCCATCACCACATGCAGATCGCCGGTGTAGCTCAAATCGCGAATGATGTCGTCGGCGATCCCATGCGTCAGTTGCTTGTTCCGGGGTGGATTGCCGAACAACCCCACGATCATTCCGATGATCGAGTTCACCGCCTGGCCGCCGAGCGCGGGCAGCCCATCGATCAGGATCACGCTGCGTCCTAACCGCGCCGCTTCAATGGCCGCTGAAACACCCGAGATTCCCGCACCCACCACGCAAATGTCGGCTGAATGCTCCCTGAACGACGGCGCTCCGTTGCGGCGCACCACGCGCGTCTCGGGACGGAAAGGGCGGTCGAGCACTACGTACCCATCTTGAGCGCGCTCTTGAGGAATACAAAGCGATCCACCCACTCGTCGATCTGCTTGGTGGTCGGCTTCCCTGCCCCGTGCCCGGCGCGCGTTTCTATCCGAATTAGTATGGGGGCGGAACCCTCCTGAGCCTGTTGCAACGTCGCCGCGTATTTCAAGCTATGCCCCGGCATCACGCGATCGTCGTGATCGGATGTAGTGATCAGAGTGGGAGGATACACGGCTTTGTGAATGTTGTGGAGGGGCGAATACGCGCGCAACACTTTGAAATCCTCCGCATTCGCCGACGAGCCATACTCGCCCACCCACTGTGTCCCGAACCCGAAGTTCTGGAACCGCAGCATGTCCATCACGCCCACCGCGGGCATGGCGGCGCCGAACAATTCCGGGCGTTGATTCAGCACCGCGCCGATCAATAGCCCGCCGTTGCTCCCGCCAAAGATCGCCAGCCTGGGAGTCGACGTGTATTTGCTCGAGATCAGCCATTCGGCCGCGGCGATAAAATCGTCGAACACGTTTTGCTTTTTCGCGCGCATCCCCGCCTGATGCCACGCCTCACCGTATTCCGATCCGCCGCGAATATTCGCCAACGCGTAGATGCCGCCCATCTGCATCCATTCCACGTACGCGGGCCGGAAGACGGGCGTCTCGGCGACGTCGAAGCCACCATAGGCATAAAGCAAGGTTGGATTCCGCCCGTCCAGCTTCAAACCCTTTTTGTAACTCAGAAACATGGGAACGCGCGTTCCGTCTTTACTGGAATAGAAAACCTGTTTCGTCTCGAATTGCGACAGATCCGCGGCAACCTTGCTTTGCCGGATGACGGAAGTCTTGCCGGTGTTCAGATCCAGCCGATAAATGCCCGGAGCGACGGTGTAGCCTTCGAACAGAAAGAACATTTCTTTGTCGCTAAGACGCGCCCCGGACCATCCGGCAGTCCCGATACCTGGCAGCGCGATATCTTCGGATGTCTTGCCATCCAGACCGACCAGGCGCGCGGCGGAATGCGCATCCTTCATGTAGGAGAGTAACAGCTTGCCGCCGGCGATTTGCGCGCTATCCAAGGGCTCCGCGCGTTCCGGAACAATCTCCTTCCAGTTTGCGCGCTCCGGATGCTCCAGATCCATCGCGATCACGCGGCCACGCGGCGCGCCGTCGTTGGTCTGCAGATACAAAGTGGACCCAATCGCAGCGATGGGCGTGTATCCATAATCGGCCGACGGAATCAACATCACCGTACGCGGGTTCGCGGCACGCAAATCTTGATACGCGAGCAAATTCTTCCCCGGCACGCCCGTATATATGAAGAACAGCAGATATCGCCCGCCCTCGGTGACCAGCGGATCGATGCTCCAGTTGGGATGATCCGGCCGCTCGTAGACCAGCTTGTCGGCCGACTGCGGATCGCCGAGCTTATGAAAGTAAACTTTCTCGTCGAGCGCCGCGGCGGTTAGCACTTTTGCAGGAGGCGGCTCGGCGAAGCGCGCATAATAGAAGCCGCTATCATCCGCTGTCCAGGCCACGCTTTGTGTTTTGGTCCACTGGATCAAGTCCGACGAATCCTTGCCCGTTGCCACGTCGCGCACGCGCCACTCGGTCCAATCGGATCCGGCCTGCGCCACCGCATACGCCCACAGCTTGCCATTCCAACTGGCCGACTCTCCGTTCAACGCCGCCGTCCCATCCTTGCGAAGCGTGTTGGGGTCCAGGAGTACACGTGCCGGCCCATTGAGCGAATCCGTCACGTAGACTACCGATTGATTTTGGAGGCCCGAATTACGGAAATAAAAATAATGCTCGCCGGCTTTATGGAAGTTGTTGAATTTCTCGTAATTCCACAGCCCGGTAAGCTGGCTCTTGATAGCCTCGCGGCCCGGCAGCTTGGCCAGATACCCAAACGTCAGCTCGTTCTCTTGTTCGACGAATTTCTCGGTCGCCGGCGCGTCGGCATTCTCCAAAACGCGATACGGATCGGCGATTTTGACGCCATGATAATCGTCGACTTGGTTACCCTTGGGCGCGACCGGGTAATTGAGCTTGGCGGCGCTGTCGGCGCCTAGAAATAGGGCGACGATCGAGAGCAGCAGGAGCAATGTTTTTACGGCTTTTGTCACAACTGGACCTTTCGGCTCCATTGTCGCAAAGTTGGGCCGACCCGGCTACCAATTCAGATGAAGAATGCCGCGCTCCAGCGCGATGGTAACGGCATGGGTGCGATCGGACGCGCCCGGTATGCTCAAGATATTTTGCACATGCATCTTGATGGTGCCGCTGGCGGTGCCCAATCGGTGCGCGATGTCTTTGTTCGCCAGGCCGCGCGCGACGAACGACAGCATCTGGACGTCACGGCTGCGTCAATCCCGGCAAGCGACTCCCTCGCGATCGCGGCTCGGTAGGTAACCTTTCCGTCGGCGATGTGGGCAAGCCCGCGATCGGTGTAGGCCCACAGGTCGCCATGTTGTCCGGAAACCAGGCACGCAACGTTATCGGAAGGTAGGCCGTCGCGCACCCGAAAACCTGGCTATGGTTCCGTTGTCGATTCGGAACAGCCCCGCGTTGCTGGTTGCGACCCAAAGCGCGCCATGCCTATCCTCGGCCAATTGCCGCACCGACATTTTCGGCAGCGCCAAGCCGTCCAAGGTATCCGGGGACGTGAAGCGCACGCCCTCGAAGCGCACCAGGCCATCGCTTGTTCCAAGCCACAAATAGCCGTCGCGCGTTTGATGGATCGCAAGAATGCTGGACTGCGGCAGACCCTGGCGCGTTTGCCAGATGCGCTGGAGATATTGCGTCAACCGGCGGCCAGGGTCAAGAGCCGACGCAGGCAACGCGAGCGCAGCGAGGGAAATCCAGAAACCAATCCACCTGATCCGAATCACAGTTATAATGACGTTCGACGGGCTGGGATTGATACTGGGTCCTAGAGGCTAGGATTCTCGCCTTTTCTTCCCCTGCCGAACGGCATAGTGAGCGGGCGATCTTTCGGCAGTCGCGCCACTTCATTTCTGGCTTGCATGATGGAGGTGACGATGGATCAGCAGCCGAGCGTCCCCGTATCCACTGAAAGCATGACACCCATCGCGCCGACGCTACCGGCGCCCTCCGCGCCAGGAAAAGGACGGCCCAGCGCGCCTCCGCCACGACGCCGGCATCGTTGGATTTGGATTTTGCTGCTCGTCATATTGGGCGCGGCGGGTTACTACTATTGGTCGAAACGAACGCCCCCGGCGCCGAACGCGTCCGGTGGGACAAGCGGCGGACAGCGGGGACAAGGCGCAAACGCAACGGCCCCAGTGGATGCCGCCAAGGCAGTGAAGGGCAATATTGGCGTGTACGTCACCGGGCTCGGCGCTGTGACGCCGATTTACACGGTCACCATCAAGACTCAAGTCAACGGCCAGTTGATGCAGGTCCTTTATAAAGAGGGCGACATGGTGAAAAAGGGCGACACGTTGGCCGAAATCGATCCGCGCCCGTATCAAGCCCAGTTGACGCAGTATGAAGGACAATTGCTGCGCGATCAAGCCACGCTCGACAATGCCCGGATCGACCAGACGCGCTACGAAACGCTTATCAAGACCGATGCCGTCACCGAACAGCAACTAGCCACGCAGATCGCCACCGTCAAGTCGGACGAAGGAATTGTCAAAAACGATCAGGGACTGATTGAGGCGGTGAAGGTGAACCTGATTTATTGCCATATCACGGCGCCTATCACCGGCCGCATCGGCCTCCGGCTGGTGGATCCGGGCAACATTGTGCAGACCAGCGACACAACCGGGCTCCTGGTGATCACTCAGCTTCAACCCATCAGCGTGATCTTCACCATTTCGGAGGACCAATTGCCGACGGTGTATGCCAAGCAGCGCGCCGGACAGACGCTGCCCGTGGATGCATTCGATCGCGACATGAAGAAGAAGCTGGCGTCCGGCACGCTGACTACCATCGATAATGAAATCGATCAAACTACCGGCACGGTGAAGCTGCGCGCAACCTTCGACAATGCGCAAAACGAGCTTTTCCCCAATCAATTCGTGAATGCGCGGCTGCTGGAACAGGAAAAACGCGGCGTGGTGCTGGTGCCGTCGGCCGCCGTGCAGCGCAACTCATCAAACACCTACGTGTACGTGGTGAAGCCGGATTCCACAGTCACTGTTCGCCAGGTGAAGTTGGGCACGAGCGACGACAACAATACCGAAATAACTTCCGGGGTGGTCCAGGGCGATGTGGTCGTGCTGACGGGAGTCGACAAATTGCAAGAAGGAAGCAAAGTGTCGGTGAATTTGGAAGGAGCGGCGTCACCCACAAAGAATGCCGCGGCCGCGAAGAGCGCGGGGAAAACAAGCGGCGCAAAGAAAACAGCAAAGACCGGAAAGCAGTCCAAATGAGCCCATCGCGCACGTTTATATTGCGGCCGGTAGCCACTACGCTGTTGATGGTCGGCATTCTGCTGGCGGGCGCCGTGGCCTATCGCGAACTGCCCGTTTCGGCGCTGCCGGAAGTGGATTACCCGACCATCCAGGTGACCACGACGTATCCGGGCGCAAATCCAGACGTCATGGCTTCGTCGGTCACGGCGCCGCTCGAGCGCCAATTCGGCCAGGTGCCCGGGCTTCAGCAAATGACTTCCATCAGCTCCGAAGGGCTGTCGGTGATCACGCTGGAATTCACTCTCAGCTTGAACATTGATGTCGCCGAGCAGGAAGTCCAGCAATCCATCAATGCGTCGGGGACTTATTTGCCCGCGGACCTCCCCACGCCGCCGCTCTACAGCAAAACCAATCCGGCCGACACGCCGATTCTCACGCTGGCCCTTTCGTCGGACGACTTGCCGCTCTCTAAAGTAGAGGATCTGGCCGACACGCGCCTGGCGCCGAAGATCTCGCAGCTTCCTGGTGTTGGTCTGGTCAGCATCAGCGGCGGACAGAAGCCCGCGGTTCGCATCCAGGCCAATCCGGCGCAACTCGCCGCCTACGGCATCAACATGGAGGACATGCGCAGCGCCATCATCGCGGCCAATGTAAATCAGGCCAAGGGCAACTTCGATGGCCCGCGCCAAAGCTACCAGATCGGCGCGAACGATCAGCTTCTTTCGAGCTCCGACTACGCCAACCTGGTGGTGGCTTACAAGAACGGCGCGCCGGTCCAGATGACCAAGGTGGCCGACGTCGTGGATAGCGTCGAGGACATCCACGAAGCCGCGTGGATGAACAAGACTCCGGCGGTCATTGTGAACATCCAACGCCAGCCCGGCGCCAACATCATTTCCGTGGTGGATCGCATCAAGGCGCTCCTGCCGCAGCTCACCAGCACGCTGCCCGAATCGGTGAAGGTGCAGCAGTTGACCGATCTGACCACCACTATCCGCGCATCCGTCCGCGACGTGGAGTTTGAGTTGATGCTCACCATCGGCCTGGTGGTGATGGTCATCTTTTTGTTCCTGCGAAATCTTTCGGCCACCATCATCCCAAGCGTCGCGGTGCCGCTCTCGCTGGTGGGAACGTTCGGCGTGATGTATCTGCTGGGCTATAGCCTCAACAATTTGACCTTGATGGCGCTGACCATTTCCACCGGTTTCGTGGTGGACGACGCCATTGTGATGATCGAGAACATTGTTCGTTACATCGAGGAAGGCGAGCATCCGCTGCGCGCGGCGCTTAAGGGCGCCGAACAAATCGGCTTCACTATTATTTCGCTCACCGTTTCGCTGGTGGCCGTTCTCATTCCGCTGCTATTCATGGGCGATATTGTCGGCCGTTTGTTTCGCGAATTCGCCGTTACGCTCTCCATCACCATTCTGATGTCGGCCGTCGTGTCCCTGACGCTGACGCCGATGATGTGCTCGAAACTGCTGAAGCATACGCCGGAAGCCCAACAGGGGCGCTTCTATCGCGCATCGGAAAAGGGCTGGAATTGGATCATCGGGCTGTACGAAACAACCTTGAAGTGGGTATTGGGGCGGCAAACCGCAACCTTGCTGGTAGCCCTGGCGACCTTGGCGGTGACCATTCTGCTCTTCATCGAGATCCCCAAAGGATTCTTTCCTATTCAGGACACCGGCGTGATTCAAGGCATTTCCGAAGGCGCACAGACCGTATCGTTCACCGAAATGTCGCGCGAACAGCAGCAACTGGCGCAAGTAATTTTGCAGGATCCGGCGGTAGACAGCCTGTCGTCGTTCATCGGCGTGGATGGAACCAATACAACGCTCAATAGCGGACGCATTCTGATCAACCTGAAGCCGCTGGAAGTGCGTAAGATCAGCGCCACCGATGTTATTACGCGGCTGCAGCCCAAGCTCGCTCAGGTATCCGGCATCACCTTATACATGCAGCCGGTGCAGGATTTGACGGTCGAGGATCGCGTGAGCCGGACGGAGTTTCAATACACCCTGGAGGATCCAAGCTCGGATGAACTGAATGTCTATGCGCCGAAGCTGCTCGCGCGGCTGCGACAACTTCCCGAGTTGCGCGACGCAGCCAGCGATCAACAGGTGCTTGGACTGCAAACGCGACTGGTGTACGACCGCGTGACGGCCTCGCGCTTGGGAATCACTGCCTCGGCGATCGATCAGGCGCTGTACGACGCTTACGGCCAGCGCCAGGTCTCCACCATGTTCACGCAGCTCAACCAATACCACGTGATTTTGGAAGTAAAACCGGATTTTCACCAAAAACCCCTCGATTTACGCGGCCTATTCATTCGAACCGGCGCCGCGGGCGCCAGCGGCTCGTCCGGTGTGGTAACCGGAGGAACGGGCACTGCGGTATCGAACGGGCCCACCAGCTCCGCCATTGCAAATCAGGCTAACTTGAACTCCACCGGATCGGTTAGCGCTCCAGGATCGCAGTCCATCGCTTCCACCACGGCATTTCCGAACGGCGGGCAAGTTCCGCTCTCGGCGTTCAGCACCGTCGAGACACACACCGCGCCCATCGCGATCAGTCACCAGGGCCAATTTCCAGTGGTTACGCTTTCGTTCAATCTTGCTCCCAACGCATCGCTCGGAGAGGCGGTGGAGGCGGTGAACAAGGCCAAAGACGCGGTCGGCATGCCGCCCAGTATTCAGGCCGCGTTTCAAGGAACCGCGGAGGCTTTTCAGGCATCGCTCGCCAACGAGCCGGTGTTGATTCTGGCCGCGCTGGTGACGGTCTACATCGTGCTGGGAGTTTTGTACGAAAGCTACATCCATCCCGTCACCATTCTTTCCACACTTCCCTCGGCTGGCGTGGGCGCGTTGCTGGCCTTATTCATCACGCGCAGCGATTTCAGCGTGATTGCGCTGATCGGCATTGTGCTGCTCATCGGCATCGTTAAAAAGAACGCGATCATGATGATCGACTTTGCATTGGAAGCGGAACGTCACGAAGGCAAAGCGCCCGAAGAGGCGATCTTTCAAGCCTGCCTGCTGCGCTTCCGTCCCATCATGATGACCACCATGGCGGCGCTATTGGGAGGCGTTCCCCTGGCGCTTGGCACGGGCGTGGGCTCGGAGTTGCGGCGGCCGCTGGGCATCACAATCGTAGGCGGATTGATCTTCAGCCAGATGCTAACGCTCTATACGACGCCGGTGATTTACCTGTTCTTCGATCGCCTGGCGATCCGATTCTCGCGGAAGCATCGAGAAATGCGCGCCGGCACCGCACCCGAACCAAGTCCGGCGGGATAGCACCGGGGCTTTGATCTGACATGAGCATCTCAGAACCTTTTATCCGCCGGCCGATCGCCACCACATTGCTGACCGCGGCCGTGGCGCTTGCGGGCGCTACCGCGTTCCGATTACTGCCCGTGTCGCCGCTGCCCCAGGTGGATTTCCCGACCATTTCCGTATCGGCCTCGCTGCCGGGCGCAAGCCCGGAAACCATGGCATCGTCGGTGGCCACGCCACTTGAGCGGCAGTTCGGACATATCGCCTCGGTGACGGAGATGACGTCCACGAGCACCTTGGGAGCGAGCAGCATCACGCTGCAGTTCGATCTGAATCGCAATATAGACGCAGCGGCGCGCGATGTGGAGGCGGCCATCAACGCCGCCCGTGGATATTTGCCGACCAATCTGCCGAGCAATCCCACCTATCGCAAAGTGAATCCGTCCGACGCGCCCATCTTCATGCTGGCGCTGACGTCGGACCAGTTGGGCAAGGGCCAGATGTACGACGCCGCGTCGACCATCATGGCGCAGAAGCTGTCGCAAGTTACCGGGGTGGGCCAGGTGACCGTGGGCGGAAGCGCGCTGCCTGGAGTGCGAGTGGAGTTGAATCCTTCGCAGTTGAACAAGTACGGCATTGGATTCGAACAAGTGCGCTCGGCCCTGGCCGGAGCGAATGCCAACACCCCCAAGGGAGATTTTCAAGACGCGAAGCGGCGCTTTGAAGTCGGCGCCAACGACCAGATTTTCCACGCCATCGATTACCAGCCCCTGGTGATCGCCTATCACAACGGCGCCGCGGTGCACGTCTCCGATGTCGGCGAGGCCGTGGATTCAGTGGAAGATCTACGCAACTCAGGCTACGCCAACGGCAAACCGTCGGTACTGGTGATCGTGTTCCGGCAGCCCGGCGCGAACATCATCGACACGGTGGATCGCATTCGGCAGGTTTTGCCGCAATTGGCCGCATCCATCCCGCGCGCCATCAATTTGCGCGTGGCCATGGATCAGACCATTACGATCCGCGCTTCGGTTCAGGATGTCGAGATCACTTTGCTGATTTCGATCTCGCTCGTGATCCTGGTGGTGTTCCTCTTCCTGAGAAGCCCGCGAACCACGCTGATTCCGAGCGTCGCGGTCCCCGTTTCGCTGATAGGAACCTTTGGCGTGATGTATCTGGCCGGCTTCAGCATCGACAATCTGTCGTTGATGGCTCTCACAATTTCGACTGGCTTTGTCGTGGACGACGCGATCGTGGTGATCGAAAATATCACGCGCTATATCGAGCACGGCATGCATCCGTTCCCGGCGGCGTTGAAGGGAGCGCAGGAAATCGGCTTCACCGTTCTGACCATCAGCCTCTCTCTCATTGCGGTCTTCATTCCCCTGCTGATGATGGGCGGCGTGGTGGGCCGCCTGTTTCGCGAGTTCGCGATTACGCTGTCGGTCGCGATTCTGGTTTCCATGGTGATCTCGCTCACCACCACTCCGATGATGTGCGCGCACCTGTTGCGCCAGGAGCAGCAACACGGAAGAATGTACCGCAAAACCGAAGAATGGTTCACCTGGATCGTGGACCTGTATGGGCGGACGCTTTCCGCCGTGCTGCGGCATTCGGCGCTCACCCTCATGAGCCTGCTCGCCACCCTGGCGCTGACCATCTTTCTGTACATCCAAGTACCAAAGGGATTCTTTCCGCAGCAGGATACCGGACGTCTGACGGGGCAGATTCAAGCCGACCAGGACACATCGTTCCAGACCATGGACAAGACCCTGCTGAAGATGGTGAACATCATCGATGCCGACCCAGCCATCGATACCGTGAACGCATTCTCAGGAGGAGGGGGCGGCACCACGACGAACACGGCGCGGATGTTCATCGCCCTGAAGCCGCTCGCCGAGCGCAAGGTCAGCGCCGACCAGATCATCCAGCGCTTGCGGCCGAAGCTGTCGCATGTGCCCGGAGCGACGCTCTATCTGCAGTCCGTGCAGGACCTGCGCGTGGGCGGCCGGCAAAGCAACGCGCAATATCAATACACCATGCGCGGCGACAATCTGGCGGATTTGACCACCTACGCACCCCAGATGCTCGCCGAGCTGAAGACCATCCCGTCGATTACGGACGCCAATAGCGATCAACAGGACCGAGGCTTGCAAGCCATGGTGGACTACGATCGCCCGACGGCGGCGCGCTTCAACATCTCTTCGCAGCTGATCGACTCGGTACTCTACGACGCCTTCGGCCAGCGGCAGGTCTCCACCATGTATTCGTCGCTGAATCAATACCACGTGGTGATGGAAGCGGCGCCGCAATACTGGCAAAATCCCGACACGCTGCGTCAGGTTTATGTTTCGGCGCCCAACGGCTCGGAAGTTCCCCTGAGCGCGATTGCAAAGACCACCACAACCACCGCGCCGCTCTCGGTGAACCATCAGGGCTTGTTTCCGGCTATCACGCTATCGTTCAACCTTCGGCCAGGCGTGGCGCTGGGCACGGCGGTGAATGCGATTGCGTCTTCAGCCCGAAAGATCGGCTTGCCATCGACCATTCAGACCGGATTCGCGGGAACAGCCCAGGCCTATCAGGATTCGCTCGGCAGCGAGCCGCTCCTGATCGCCACAGCGCTGGCCACGGTCTACATCGTGCTCGGCATGTTGTATGAAAGCTACATCCATCCCGTCACGATTCTGTCCACTTTGCCCTCGGCCGGTGTAGGTGCCCTGCTGGCCTTGGAGCTATCGCACACCGAACTCAGCGTGATCGCGATCATCGGAATTATTTTACTGATCGGCATCGTGAAGAAGAACGCGATTCTGATGATCGATTTCGCCATCGCGGTCGAGCGCAACGAGGGCAAGAGCTCCCGCGACGCTATTTTCGAAGCGTGCCTGCTGCGATTCCGGCCCATCCTGATGACCACCATGGCGGCGCTGCTGGGCGCATTGCCGCTCGCTCTCGGCACCGGAACCGGATCGGAGCTGCGGCGTCCGCTCGGAATCACCATCATCGGCGGATTGCTCTTCAGCCAGATGCTGACTCTCTACACGACGCCGGTGGTTTACCTGTACTTCGATCGCCTGCAGCAATGGCGCGAACGGCAACGCTCCGAGCGCCGGCGGGCCTTGGGCCTGTCTGATGGCCTATCTGAAAACGACGAGCCGGTGGGCTCGGAGGTGTGAACGCGGACGTGACCAGCATGTTTTCAGCCACCGTCTCATCCCATCAATCCGATTCCCTCACGCTCGCGATTTCCGGTAACGTAAGTCAGGAAGCATTGGCCGAGATCGCGTTGCCGATCGACCATGCCAGGCGCGATCATGAAAGGGTAATCCTGGATTTGAGCGAAGTAACGTTGCTGGATCCGGCCGCCGCCCGGTTCTTCGCCGAGCAGTTTCGAGTCGGCGTGCGGCTGTCGAACTGCCCGGTTTATATACGGCGCTGGATTGTGAGAGATAGAAATGTCGATTCGGAGGAAGGCACATCAGATGAGTAGGGCGTGGCCAAATAGACTTTGGGCGGTAGTGCTGACGACGCTGCTCGCCTTGAGCGGATGCATGGTGGGTCCCAACTATCGGCGACCGCCGGCGCCTGTGCCCACGGCGTTCAAGGAGAAGCCGCCGGACGGCTGGAAGGAAGCGCAGCCGAACGACGCGGCGCTCAAAGGGAAGTGGTGGGAGATTTATAACGATCCCCTGCTCAACACGCTCGAAGAACATGTGAGCATTTCGAATCAGAACGTATTGCAGGCGGAGGCGCAGTATCGCGCCGCGCGGGCCGAGGTTCAGATTGCGCGTTCCGCTCTGTTTCCTACCGTCACGGCCGGCCCCACGGCATCGGTGGCTCAAGGCACTGGAGGAGTTTCGGCCAACCAACTGGCGGCGACCGGCGGCGTCCACACCAACTATCAAATCCCGTTCGACGTCAGTTATCAAGTGGACCTGTGGGGCAGCATTCGGCGAAATCTTCGCGCCAACGCCGTGACCGCGCAAGCCTCCGAGGCGCAGCTGGAAAACGCCAAGCTCACTTACCAGGCGGACCTGGCGCAAGATTATTTTCAACTGCGCGGCACCGATGCCGACATCGCACTGTTGCAATCCACGGTGGATTCCTACGCCGGATATCTGAAGCTCACGCAGGCCCGGCATGACTCGGGGGTGGCGTCCGGCGCGGACGTGGCGCAAGCGGAAACGCAGCTCGATTCGGCCAAGGAACAATTGATCGACCTCGGCGTGGCGCGCGCGCAATATGAACATGCCGTCGCGATTCTGATCGGTAAGCCTCCGTCCGAATTTTCTATTCCACTGCAAGCGCTGAAGGCGGAACCGCCCGAAGTACCGGTGGCCATGCCGTCCACACTGCTGGAACGGCGTCCCGACATCGCCATCGCGGAGCGTCAGATGGCATCACTGAACGAGCAGATCGGAATCGCGGATGCGGCGTACTATCCTTCACTCGCCATCAGCGGGGGCGCGGGCTTGGCCAGTTCGAGCTTCGTAAGTCTGTTCGGCTGGGCCGCGCGCTTCTGGACCGCGGGCGCCACGCTCTCGCAAACCCTGTATGACGCCGGAAAACGCCGCGGGCAAGTCGACTTGGCGAAAGCCGATTTCGACGCCGGCATGGCGAACTATCGCGAAACTGTATTGACCGCTTTCCAACAAGTGGAAGATGAGCTGGCGGCCTTGCGAATTCTGGAACGTGAAACCGGCGCTACTAACGAGACCGTTCAAGCGGCGCAACTGGCGCTGGATATCACCACCGCGCAGTACAAGGCTGGAACCGCCAACTATCTGCAAGTGGAGACGCAGCAGACCGCGTTGTTTGGCGAGCAAAAGGCCTTGGTGGATCTTTCGACGCGGCGCATGGTTTCGAGCGTGTTGTTGGTGGAAGCGCTCGGCGGCGGCTGGGACACTTCGCAGTTGCCCGCGGTCAGCGAGCTTTCGGCGAAAGACCGGTCCGCTAAAAACTGATCTTGGCTTCTAAAAACTGATCTTGTCCTTGGCCGCGGCGATCTTCTTGCCGTCCACGCCGTAAATGATCAACAAATCGCCCCAGGCGTGAAAGTCGCCGTGGCGCTCGCGATATTTGACGACGGTTTCCGCTTCCTCTTTCGTCAAAGCAAGCCCGGCCGAGATCTCTTCCGCCGGGGCTTTGTTCACGTTGATTTTGGTGGCGTCTTCGACTTTCGGAAAATGCTCGAACATGTAGGCCGCGATGACGTCGAGCTCGGCTCGCGAAGCTTGCGCCCCGCGATCGCCCATGCGATAGACAATGGTCTGGTACTCGTCCTTCGTAAAACGATAGACCGTGAGTTCTTCCGCCTTGTGGCAGCCAACGCAGGCGCGCTGGATGAGCTCCTTGCCCTTGCCTTCGGGGAGATCGTCGGCCATCGCTTGCACTGACAGCATGCCCGCGCAAAGAGTCAGGCATGCCATCAGCTTATTCAACCGCGTGCCTCCAGGTGTATGCTAGCGATGAAAACGCCCTTCGAGAACGCCCTTTCCCAGGATGTGCCCCTGCATGGCCGCAATAACGTCGGCGCGCGTGGCATCGGGTCCTAGATCGAGCTTGGTATCGAGAGCGAACAGTTCAAACGTGTAGTGATGGTACGGGCCGGCCGGCGGCGCTCCGGGTCCCATGTAGCCGACTCCGCCGCGCAGGTTCTTCGCGTTGATGCTGCCGTCATCGAGTTTCGCTGTGGCCGGAACGCCGCCAGGAAGGCCCGTAGCAGTGCCGGGAATATTGAAGATCATCCAGTGCAGCACGTCATCGGTCTTCTTTCCGATGGCAACGTCGGGATCGTGGAGGATGATCGCGAAGCTCATGGTGCCGGCCGGCACGTGCGTCCAGTCGAGTTTCGGAGACACGGGCATCGGATCGGCCTGCGTGTACTTGTTCGGAATAACGCCGCCGTCTTCAAAGTCCGGCGAGGTGATCGTGAGGCCGGGGCCAGGAGGCGGTCCGCCCTTGGGCTGTGCGAAGGCCGAGCTCTGGCAGACCAAACCCAGGCTCGCCACGAAGAAGAGCGGTGCTCCAACAGTGAGTATTCTCATGAGTGTTTCTCCTTGGATGTATCAGCATACCAAGAGGCAGTGATCAATTGCTGGATGTCCTCCCTTCCCACTGCAAGCTGGCTCTGGATCAATCCGTCGGTGCCAACCAGAACCGCCGCGGGCGTGGCGGAAACACCGTAGGCGTCGGAGAGTTCAAACTCCCGCTGCAGCAGCACTCGCGAAGCTTCGACGTGGTTTTGTTTCGCCAGGTTTTCCGTGGCAGTGCCGCGGCTTATCACGATCATGTTCAATGCTTGATTGTGTTCGCGGGACCAACGGCTGATGTCGGGCCAGAGCGCTACGCAGGAATTGCAATGCGGGCTGGAAAAGACCAGGCAAATCGGTTTGCCTTGGCCGCGGAGCGACTGCAACGAACATTTCTGGCCAGTAATGTCGGGGAGCGCGAATTCCGGGGCGGGCGTGCCGATCGGCCAGCCGATGCCTCCCACCAGGATTTTTTGCAGAACAGGATCATGCGGCTGATGTTCTTCCATCGCTGGGCTGGTTTGATCGCTGTCTCCCTCGGGTTCGGGCGCTTCGTCGTCCCTTTGACGTAGAGCGCGCAAAAACAGGAAGCACATCACAACCGCCGACACCAGAAAGAGCCGCCGCTCGTTGTCGCCCGCCGCGGCGAGATGCCGCCAAAGCGATGGACCGTCTCGCATTGGCCCTCTGAACACCAGCCAGGCAGCGATTCCACCAAGTACGCCATTGCGAATTAGAGTCGACCGGCCGACGGGAGCGGAATGCAGTTGGCCGAAGCAATGGCAATCGGGGTTGCGCCCGCGAGCCAAAGTGATGCCTATGGCAACCATGAAAACGCAGAGAAGCGACAGGGCCGCGCAGGCTCCAAACCACGCCAACGGGACCGTAACCAACGCTACGGCAACGGCGATTTCCGCCAGCGAAAGCAGCAAACTCAAGGGTCGCGCGAAAGCTGCCGGCAGTCCGAAATCGATCAGCGCTTTGCGCGCGCCTTTGCGGTCGGCGAGTTTCGCGACGCCCGCGAGAAAGAATACGGCCGCGAGGAGAAGTCTCGCGAGCAACAGAGCCAGTTCCACAATCTTGAAGCGTCAGCACGTCGACGCTAAGCGTCTAGGTGCCACTCCTCACTAAGTATACGCCCTCGAGAAGAGCAAACCCGATGGGTTCTAGTCCGCTAGAATTGTCGATACCGATCGCGCCGGGTCATCTGACCGGATCTGGTCAGTAGGCGTTGCCGCGCGGTGAAATGATCGTGGCTCGTAAGCGCGCCGCCTCCGTAAGTTCGCTAATTACTTCTTGAGGGCAACACCCCCACGCGTCCTCACCCGTACCATGCCAGCCAATAGCCAATAGCGCGCGCTGCATGGCGCGCCATCTATACTTAAACTAGATGCACGAAATGGCCGTTTTCTGGCTCCGTGTGGCCACGGCGCTCTACGGGGTCGGGCTTTTGCACGTCATGGCGGTCCTGCTGCGCCGGCGCGAGGGCTTCCTAAAACCTGCGCTTTTCGCATTTCTTATCGCCGCCACACTGCATTTTGTCGCCATCGTCGAGATGACGGTCTCGCTTGGCCACCTGCCTGTCGACACATTCTTCGAGTCCGCCACGGTCTGCGCGTTCCTGATCGCCGTCCTGTTTCTCTTCGTCTATTGGCGTTACGACGCCGCCAGCCTCAGCGTCTGCATTTTTCCTCTGGTCTTTGTGCTCACACAGGTGGGCGCCATGGAGACGCCGCTCCACTCCTGGCCCAGCACCGACGTCCGCGCCCTGCTTCTGGTGCACGTCATGATGATCCTGCTGGGCTACGCGTCATTACTACTTACGGCCGTAGCCTCCTGCTTCTATTTAATTCAGGAACGCCAGCTCAAACGAAAAAAACCGCTCGATTTGCCCGAGTACATCGCCCAATTATTCAAGCGCCTGCCGCCGCTCGCCACGCTCGACAATCTCATCACCAACGCCATGAGCTTCGGCTTCATCTTCATCACCTTCGGCGTCATCTTTGGCAGCACCTGGGCGTTCATGGACGCGGGCACCGCCTGGATTCGCGACCCGCGCATCGCCCTCGCCTTCATCACCTGGGGCTTTTATCTCACCATGGTCTTCCTTCGCCAGACCGCGGGATGGAGAGGCCGCAAAGCCGCGCTGATGGCCGTGGCCGTGCTCTGCTGCTCCGGACTCACCTGGGCCGCCCACGTGGGGCTCCGCTCGATCGCCAGATGAAGACCGCCAGATGAAAATCGCCCAATGAAATTCTCCATCACAGGCGTCAATCACAAAAGCGCACCGGTCGAAGTGCGTGAACGCCTGGCCTTCGATGAAAGCGCCTTATCGCAAGCGTTGGTCGCGCTCAAAGGGCGCCCGGGTTTTTGCGAAGGCATGATCCTTTCCACTTGTAATCGCGTGGAAGTGGCGCTCACGTGCGAGGAGAATGGATATGCCGCCGTTGCCGTGGATCAGTTTCTGGCCGACACACGCCAGGTGGAGCGCGAGTGGGTGACGCCGTACCTTTACCACTTCGAAGACAGCGAGGCTATTCGTCACTTGTTTCGAGTAGCTGCCAGCCTTGACTCCATGGTCATCGGCGAACCCCAGATTTTGGGGCAGCTCAAATCGGCTTATTCGCTCGCCAAGGAGCACGGCGCCGTCAGCGGATTCATGGACGTGCTGCTCACCCGCGCGTTTAATGTCGCCAAGCGCGTCCGCTCGGAAACCGACATCGGCGAGAGCGCCGTCTCCATTAGTTATGCGGCGGTCGAACTGGCGCGCGAAATCTTCGGCTCCCTCGCCGGCAAAAGGGTCATGATCATCGGCGCGGGCAAGATGAGCGAGCTCGCGGCCCGGCATTTGAAACGCAGCGGCGCCGGGCAAATCCTGGTCACCAACCGCACCCACGAACGCGCGCTCGAAATGGTGGAGCTGTTCGATGGCAAGCTGGTCGACTACACGCGCTTCCTCTCTGCCCTGCCCGAAGTGGACATCGTGATCGCTTCAAGTGGCGCGCCACATTTCATCATCGTTCGCGACGACATGAAGAAGGTGCTAGAAGCGCGCCGCAACAAGCCGATGTTCCTGATCGACATCGCGGTGCCCCGCAACATCGAGCCAACCGTCAACGAACTGGACAACGTCTTCCTCTACGACATCGACGACCTCCAGAAGGTGATCGCAACCAATCTGCAGGGCCGCAAGGATTCGGCCGAAGATGCCGAGGCCATCATTCTTGAGGAAGTGGAGCGCATGGTGGCGCGCCTGAAGGCTCGTGAAGTGGCGCCCACCATCGTCAAGCTGCAAGAGGAGCTCGAGAAATTGCGCGCTGCGGAAATCGCGCGCTGGCGATCCAAGCTCGGGGCGCTGACTCCGGAGCAGGAACAGGCCATCGAAGGGTTCACCAAAAGTATGATGAACAAGATCGCCCACGGCCCCATTTCGGAAATTCGTAAACAAGCTTCGCTACCGGATGGGCACTATGTCATCAGCGCCGTCCGAAAGGTTTTCCGGCTTGACTGAGAATTCCACAACACCGCTTACTGACGTGCGCGGCTCAGTAGATTCCGTGCGTTACCGAGCCGCGCGCGTGAGCAAGCGGTCTTTTCGCTGGCTGCCATGCTGACAATTGGATCCCGCGGTTCCCAACTCGCCCTGTGGCAAGCGCACTGGGTTCAAGACCGCCTCGAACAGCTCGGCCAAGACTCGCGCATCGAAATTATCAAGACTACGGGCGACAAGATCACCGACGTTGCACTTTCGCAAGTCGGATCGAAGGGCCTGTTCACCAAGGAAATCGAGGAGGCGCTGCTCGCGGGCGCGATCGATCTGGCCGTTCACAGCTTGAAAGACATGCCCACCGATCTGCCGGCCGGCCTGACCTTGGCCGCGATTCCTGAACGTGAAGATCCGCGCGATGCCCTGATTGGCCGGGCCTTGGAGAACCTCGGCGCGGGCGCGCGCGTGGGCACCGGGTCATTGCGTCGAGCCGCTCAGCTCCGCGCACGCCGTCCCGATCTGAAGATCGAAGATATTCGCGGCAACGTCGACACGCGGTTGCGCAAGTTGGATGAAGGCCGCTACGATGCGATCGTGCTTGCTGCCGCCGGACTGCGTCGCTTGGGCTGGGAGAATCGCATCACCGAGCTTTTCAATCCCGGAATTCTCTGCCCCGCGGTGGGACAAGGTGCGCTGGCGGTAGAGACTCGCGATGATAACGGCGCTGCGTTTCAGATTGCGAGGCGCTTGGAACATCCCGAATCCCGCGTCAGGGTGACTGCGGAGCGCGCGGTCCTGGCCGCTCTAGGCGGCGGATGTCAGGCGCCGATCGGATCGCACGCCTGGGTCGACGGCGAACTGCTCGCAGTCATCGGCGTCGTCGTTTCACCGGACGGCACGCACATGGCTCGCGGACGAAAACACGGCGGCGTCGAAGATCCCGCGGCGCTCGGGCGCTCCCTCGCCGAGCATTTGCTCGAATCCGGTGGAAAAGAGATTCTAGACGCCGTCTACGGCGCACAGGCATGAACAAGGTTTATCTCGTCGGCGCCGGCCCCGGCGACCCCGGCCTTATCACCTGGAAAGGCCGCAAGCTTCTCAGCATTGCCGATTCCATCCTCTACGACAATCTCGCCAACGAGCACCTGCTCGATCTCGCGCCCGCCAATTGCGAACGGATTTACGTCGGCAAGAAAAAATCCGTGCATGCTTTTCCGCAAGAAGAAATCTGCGCCATGCTGATCGACCGCGCGCGCCGCGGCCTCAACGTCGTGCGTCTCAAAGGCGGCGACCCATTCATCTTTGGACGTGGCGGCGAAGAACTGGAGGCGCTGGCCGACGCCGGCGTTCCATTCGAAGTGGTGCCCGGCGTTACCTCGCCTTTGGGAATCGCGGCCTACAGCGGCATTCCGCTCACCCATCGCGCACACAACAAGGTGGTGACCTTCGTCACGGGTCACGATGTTCACGGCATCGATTGGAGCAAAACCGGACAAACTGAAACGCTGGTCATTTTCATGGGAATTTTTTCTATTCGCGAAATAGCGGCGGAAATCATGCGCCATGGACGTTCCGGCGACACTCCAGCCGTGGCCGTTCGATGGGGAACGCGTCCGGATCAGGAAACGGTAACCGGCACACTCGCGAGTATTGCCGATCGGATCGAACAAGCGGATCTAAAACCGCCCGCCACCGTGATCATCGGCGAGGTTGTCGGATTGCGCGAGCGGCTCGACTGGTTCGAGAAGCTACCCCTGTTCGGACGGAGAATCGTGATCACGCGCGCCGCCGATCAGGCCGCCGACTTTTCCGATCGACTCCGTTCGCTCGGCGCCGATGCCATCGAATTGCCCGTGATCGCACTCGAACCGCCCGCCGATCCCGCGCCGCTTGACCGCGCCATCGAGAATCTAGCCAGCTACGATTGGCTCATTTTCACCAGCGTCAACGGCGTTCGCTTTTTTCTCGATCGCCTCGATCAATCGCGCCGCGATTTGCGCTCGCTCAAAGCCCGTATCTGCGCCATCGGCCCGGCGACCCGAAAAGCAATCGAAGAACTGCACCTCAAAGTAGATCTGATGCCCGTGGAATACGTCGCTGAGAGCCTGGTCCAAGCCTTTGCCAAAGAAAATCTGGCGAGCAAGAAGGTCCTGTTGCCCCGCGCCGCCGTCGCGCGCGATGTGATTCCCGTGGAACTTGAGAAATTAGGCGCGCAAGTAGACGTCGTGGAAGCTTACCGAAATGTCGTTCCAGCCAACGCCGCAGCTCGCGCCCACGAGATTTTCTCTGCCGAGAAAAAACCCGACTGGATCACATTCACCAGCTCTTCGACCGTGAAGAACCTCCTCGCAATTACCGGCCGTGAAGCTTTAGACGGCGTTCGCATCGCATCCATTGGACCCGTGACCAGCGCGACCGTCTGCGCGCACGGCCTGAAAGTCGACGCCGAAGCCAAGCAATTCACCATCGACGGATTAGTAGATGCGATTGTCTCTTCCAATTAAAGCCTCTCACCAGATGTAATCCTTCGCCTCGTCGCGCCGTTCGTAGCTGTCGAGCACGTGCACCACGCGCAATTTCTTCAATCGAGCGGGATTCAGCGCGCCGATCGGGATATAAATGATGCGCCGGTTTAAATGCGCCGCAATGGACCGGAAAATCGACCGCGGCGGCTTCCCTGCCACGTACACCACGAAACGCTGCTTCGAATAATCCAAAGCCGCCATAAGCAACCGCTCCGGCTTGGTCCGGGCGAAATCATAATCTGGATCGGTCCAAACATCCATCAAGCGGCGCGGAGGCAGCGTCATCAGAAACCCGCCGTACTCGGCGCGCCCAATCCCCGGCCCAACCAAGTGCTGGAACGGATGGGTCGAATAAAACGCCATGTCCGATTCGTTCTGATGTTCGCCCAGCCACGTGGTCAGGTACTGGTATCGGTCCTCCAGATCCTCGTCGAAAATAACCACGGTCGCCCCTACTTCGCCGGCAATGCGATCGAGCTGCCGCACATAAATCTTGGCCTCATGCCAGTTGCGAATGGTCTCGCGCAGATCGATGCCGTCGAGAATCGATGTGGTAAACGGCTCGGTTCGCGACCGCTCCTCCGACAGCATGCTCTTGGCCTTGCGCTTCAGAAAACGGCCGTAATCCTCGATCACCAGATCCTCGGGCGGGTACGAGCAGATAGCGGTCCCATCGGTTTGCCGCGCCCACTCGCCTTCAAACTTTTCCTTCTTGCGCTCCTTCAGCCCGCGTGGAACCAGGCGTTGCTTGGGACGCGGCAGACGCCGGCGCAAGCGCAGTTTTTTGGTGTTGAACCAAATCTCCTGGCTCGACAGATTTACCGTCTCCATCAAATTGCTGGCGGGCTTTTGCGCCGGATAACGATTGGCCATCTGCCAAACTTCATAAGCGTAATTGTCGTCGACTACCGAACGCGCCGCGACTGTTAAGTCGAAAACGCCGGCCATTAAATCGCCGTTGATCGACGCCAGGTTGCGGGTGAAACGGGCCATCATCCGGCGCTGCCAGTATTCCACCTTGTCGCCGGTATTCTTGACGTATTCTTTTTCGGCTTCACGTAATAAATCGAATTGAACTTTCGGCCGGTCCACGGACCAGTCCGGGGACAACTGCGGCCGAAACAATTCGTAGCGATCCTGCAAGTAGGGATACTCGACTGTGATCTCGGCCAGGCAATCCGGATGAGGATTCAACAACCGGATATCGAGTGGCGCGGCGCGGCGCGGCGCGTCCTGCGGTTTCTCCATCGCGTCCAACATTTGATCCAACAGATTCAACGAGAGCACTACCAACACCCGCGCCAGTGGATCGGCTCCTTGCAGTTTCCAGGCCATGCCCGCCGCATGCGCCGTGGTCTCCTCGTCGCGCGGCTGCGGGTAAACACGATAAGCCTCAATGTACTTGTTGATGCCGATGTAACGGATGGAAAACGGATCGGGATAGGTATCGGGCAGATGCGGCCGGTCACCCGAATCCGGTTCGATGAAAATGACTTCGGCGTCAATTTCAAGCGCCGTGCGTACGGCTTCGGTGAAAGGATCGCACGGTTCCACGGGCACATAGATGGCGCGTTCGTCGTCTTTTGGATCCGGATAAAGGATGACCGTCATTTCCGGCAACCGCGCCAGCGTTTGCAGGTAGACATCTTCGAGCGATCCGGGCAACTCCACCGCCACGATGGCCGGCCGTTCGCGCAAAATAGCGCGCCGCACTTCCATCGCGAACTCGAGCCGTCCAGGAATTACCGGAAAATAGGTAAGATTACCGCGTCGAAGACTGGCCGGATCTTCGGAAGGCCTTAGATTTGGCGCGTCATGCTCTGGGGACATAACGCAACGCCTCGTCCCCGAGCGTTTCGAGAATGGCCGTGCGCATCAGATAACGCTCGTCGCTTTGGCTGGATAAAGTGAGCCCGTTATCCATGCTTTTCAGCTTCATCACAAAACGCGCGATATTAATACCGTCGCGCACCGTATACCGTTCGTCGGCCGCGTGCGCCTGCTGCAGAAATTCGGTGACATAATTCAAGATTTGCTCTTCGCCGAACGGCACGTTTTCCTTTAAAATCGCGTATTCTTCGTGGCGCTCCGGAAAATCGATAGTGAGCTGCGGTTGCAGGCGCGAATGGATGTACTCGGGCAGATCGAATGTGGAGGCGTCGTCGTTCATGGTGGCCACCAAGCGGAACAGCGGATGCGCCTTGATCTTAATCCCGGTCACGATGGATTCGACATAGCGGCGATTGTCGAGCAAGGGCGCAAGCGATGCCCAGCTTTTTTCGCTCATGCGATTGCCTTCGTCCAGAATCACCACGCCGCCGCGCAGCATCGCTGTCACCAGCGGGGATGCCACATAACGGAGCCGCGATTGGCCTTCGATGACCGGCGTAACCAGCAAGTCCTCCGGACGCGTGTCCACGGTGGCCTGCATGATGTAAACTTCCCGGTTCAGCCGCTTGGCAGCGGCGTACGCCAGCGTGGTTTTGCCCACGCCCGGTTTGCCCAGCAGCCGAGGGTTCATGGGCACGTCCGCGGAATCCACTACCAGCCACGCGGCCAGCAACTGGCGCATCACCTCTTCCTGCCCCACCCATGTAACCGTGAGTTCGTCGGGATGAGCCAGATGAAGAGTAACGCCTTCGATCTCCACTAGCATACGATTGTTATTTTAGCTGGTTGGCAAGTGGCTGTTGGCTGTTGGCTGTTGGCTGTTAGCTTTTGGCTGTTGGCTGTTAGCTTTTGGCTTTTGGCTTTTGGCTGTCTGCTCTGAG
>JBKQHJ010000151.1:0-5799 GCA_052148835.1 Bryobacteraceae bacterium | reverse complement strand
CTTCCATCGTCATCGTTAGCACCGATTCCTTGCAAATCTACAATGGGCTCGACTCTAGCGCAAAAAGGCCTCACTGTTCCGGACCTATAAGTAACGACTTGGGTAATGGAGCGTGCCGCCTTTTTTTTCGCGCACGGGCGCCCGAGCCAGTGCCAATGGCAGAAAGCCGGGCTCCCCGTAAAATTGACCTCAACCCCAGGCCAGCGGTCCCGTTCTGGGAAGCTCCGTCCGGAAGACGCGCCACTCGTACAGCAGCGTTATTACGTGTTATCGGTAGCCGCCCGCGCAGACGGTTCGGCCGCCGGCCGCATTCTTCCGGGAGCCGTTTTCGACCCCGCAAGACGGGGCTCCCGCGCTGCCCGCAAAATCGAAAATCGCGAACTCCCGTCTTTTCACCGCCTTCCACAAACACCCCTCCGGCCCTCGCGTCCTTAGTTGCCCGGTTTCGCTGTACCATCGCCCGCCCGCTACCCGGTCGCCACCGCCAGCGCATCGATCCGCCTTACCATGCTCCCGAACAGGCGCCGTGTGAGATGGCTCTCGGCCAGCATCAGCCAGTAGTATCGGGCGTGCTTGACCAGCCTGCCGCCTGTCTTCACCAGCCGCTGCTGCAAACTGGTCAGCGACCAGTTCTCGATTTTCTTCGGTAGCATCAGCCGCCAGAGGTTTCCCAAGTTGTAGGCGATCAGGCTCAGCCATAGCCGCACTTCATTCGACCGGAACCGGTGGCAACTCAGCCGTGTCATCTTCACCGCCTGCTTTCCTTCTTTGATCCATTGCTCGGCTGTCCCACGCTTGTTGTAGAACCGCACCACTGCCCGGCTGGGCAGCCTCAGGTTCGTGACGATGAAGCCTACTCGCGGGAACAGCTCGCCCTGGTGATGCTCCACCTTGGCAACCACCCTGCGGGCCTTCTTCCAACTTGCTGCTTGGTAGAGAAAGCTCTTGTACTCGACCACGGGCCTGCTACTGGGCCTTCCCACCGGACGCGGCAGCAACTCGGCGATGTCCCGTTCCAGGTTCTCGTTGGCCGGGATGCGGATGGCGTAGTGTACACCCCGCGATTCCAGCGCCTCATAGATCTCCGGTTTGGCAGGGGCCTCGTCCGCCCGCACGACCACTTCTTTCCTGCGCTTCTGCTGCCGCTCGATCTCGGGCAACAATAGCTCTTCCCAATCGTCGGCGCTGTGCACGTTGCCAGGTCGCAGTTTGGCTGCCAAACAGTCGCCTTCACGATTGAACAGCAGCAGCGGGTGAAAGCAGGTGGACTCGAAATGTCCGTTGTAGGCGCTCTGCTCCTGGTTGCCATACACCGGGACCTCAGTGCTGTCGATGTCCAGCACCACCCGCTGCGGTGAATCCATCGCTTCGGCCTTCGCGATCAGCTCCCGGTTGATCGCCGCCAGACCGGCCAGGTTTTCTGGTTCGGCGAGCAGCTCCGTCTCGAACGACTGCGACCTCGAAGTCAGGGCCGCTCCACGGTCCCAAATCTTTTTCGAACCGATCAGCCGGAAGGTCGGATCTGCCGACACCCGTTCCGCATCGTTCACATCCTCATACCCCGCCAACCGGCTGTACACGGACTGGCGCAACAGGTCCGACAGCGGAAGCTGCGTGTTTTTCCCGCGCCGTGAATCGGTCAGGTGCTGTTCGATGAGTTGGTTCATTCCCAGGTGCTCGTCCAACTCTGGGACCAGAATCAAGCCGCCGTCGGAAGTCACCCGCGACCCTTGGAAATCCACTTTCAGAAATCCATTGAAACATAGCTGAAACGACCTGTTTTGCTTTTCACCCACTGGGTGGATGCCCTCCGTGGCGTGTTCCTCGCATCGGAACCCGCATGGATAAAGGCGTCGGAAAGCGTCAGAAGGTTAGCCGGTCGCAGCCAAAAATGGAAATCCGGGCTTAAAGGAAGAAAAAGCGTTTTCATAGATGTCATTTGCCGGACTAAATGTGCTGAGCCTAAGCTAGCATGGTTAAGTACTGCCGTCCCAGGGCAATTACGGGCTGCTTCCTGGCGGTGAGCGCCGTGAAACCGAGCGGGCGCCATCCAGCTGTGCTTCGCCCGAAGGCACCGTTGTGAAACGAATTCTCGAATCGCTTACAGCACTGTGGCGGATTTATCCGCGGATTGAATGGTCACCAGTTTCAACTTCGGACAAGCTTCGCACTGCATCAGTTTCTGACATCGCTCCATCCAGCACGAGATCGAACCCAGTTGTGCCAGGATCACGCGCTCAATGTGCCGGCTGCTCCATCCGTGGACCAAAACCAAATCGCCGGCGCGGAACTCCGACTTCAGGAATACGGCCGCTTCCTGCAACGTTTTGAAAGCCAGCGCCGAGCCAGTGTGCATGCCCGCCGCGATGGCCGCCTTGGCGGCAGGTTTGGCCAGATCGCCAAGGAACACTGCCAGGTCCGAGGCCCCGGCAGCCTGGGCTCCGACATAGTGAAAACGCGGCCGCTCAGACCGGCCCGAGTCCTGGACGTCGCCCAGAACCACGATACGGCGCAGAGCGTCGGCGGATCGCATCACATCGAACGCGGCCTCGAGCGCCGGAAGCGTGGCATTAAATTCGTCGCGTAATACGGTAACGCCATTCGGCAAGGACATCGGCTGCATGCGGCCGGCGACGGGATGAATATCGCGGAAGCATGCGGCGGCCTTCTGGAGCGGTACACCGCAGAAAACGGCCGCGGTCAGAGCGCCCAGAGCTGAATAGACCATGTGCTCGCCAACCAGGTTGGTCTCGACCGAGACCGACTCCTCGCCGCAAGTGGCACGGAATCTCAAGCGCCGCGGCCACCTCGAGAAGACCTCGCTCCCCGTCACGAACGCACCGGACGCGAGGCCGAACGTCCGGACGGAACCTCGGCACAGCGCTCGCATTGCAAGCACCCGCTCGTCGTCCGCATTGAGTATCGCGACGCCGCGCTTTCCCAGGCGGCTCAGCAATTGCGCCTTCTCCGCCGCCATCTCCTCCAAGGTCGGGAAAGCATTGGAGTGTAGATTCAGCACCCGCAGCATGACGACGATATCAGGCGCGATCATCCAGGCCGCTCTCCGCAGCGCCCCGGGAGCCCGCGTCGGTACCTCGATCACCGTAAAGCGATGACGGAAACGCGTGCGTAGGATGATCTCCGCGAGAGCTTGCCGGTTATTCCTGCCGCCGGGAGACCAGTTGGTCGCAAAATGCGACGAGAGAATAGATCCCAAGGCCGCGGTGGACGTGCTTTTTCCCACGCTTCCGGTGATGGCAATAAACGTCGTGCGGAACATCACCCGGCGCCACACGAAAGCGCATGCGCTCAGCAGATAAGGCGTCCAAAGCGACCAGCGGTGACGAAGCCGGAACCGGAACATGAGCATGGTTCCTAGCGGGCTTTGATTGCGTCTCGATCCACGACAGCACGCTTGAACTTCGCCTGGAGGGCCGCTCGATCCAGCCGGGCGCCGTAAAGATAGACACTGTCAATCTCGCGAGTATTGCGGATGTTTTCCAGCGGATTTGCGTTCAGCACAATAAAATCGGCTCGTTTGCCCTTGGCGAGCAGACCAGTGTCCTCAATCCGCAGCACTTCAGTCGGCCTGGATGTGGAGGCGATAAGCGCCTCGGCCGGCGTCAATCCGAGCCTTACGTACATTCCAATCTCGTGGTGCTCCGCAAAGCCGTACGAATACTTGGCGGAGACTCCCGCGTCGGTACCGAGTACGATCCGGGCGCCGGCTGCGATGTACTTTGGAAAATTGTAGCGGAGGTTTTCTTCGCGCTGGGCAAACTGCGCGCTGGGCGGTGCCGAGCAAGGGGGCGACGGCAACCACGTTTTACCCGCCTTGACATCGGCGATCACGCTGTCCGGCAAAACCTGTTCGATGAAGCCGTTATCGCCGTCACAAAGCTCGGATCGATCGCCCAGCCCCATCACCGGCGTCCAGTACGGCCGCTTCGCTTTGAGAATCGCGATGAACTCGTCATCCACCTTTTCGGCCATGAGGGTGTGGACCAGCACGTCCACGCCGGCCTTGACCACGCCTTTCTGATCCTCCAGATTCGTGGCATGAGCATGGACGAGCATGCCGTGCTTGTGCGCTTCGGCGATCAACGGAGTGTAAACTTCCGGAGGCATTTTCTTCATACTCCCGCGCGAGTTGTCTCGATTGTCGACCCAGAACTTTAGCTCCTTGATGTTTTTCGCCGCGATTTTCCGGACGGCTGCTACGGCCTCATCGGCGGTTGAGACTTCATACACCGCGTGCAATGGACCAGTCCCCTGGATCAAAAGCGAATCCGGGCCGCCACCGGGCGGCGCCATGCCTGCCGCGAAAAAGAAGCGCGCGGCCGGAGGAAATTTCCCGGCCAACTGGTCCCGCTGGAACTCGATCGCGAAATCGGTGGGCTGTTCGCCCATGGCCAGCGCTGTACCAACACCGTAAAATGCCTCGCGCTCCAGGTGATCCAGAACATTCTCCGGTGTGTGGTTCTGAACGCTCCAACTCACATAACCCTCATAGCCAAGATGGACGTGGATATTGTTCATCGCGGGCATGACGGTTTTCCCGGTCAGATCGACGTGAGCGGCTCCTAGTGGCGCCTGGATGGAGCCCTTGGGTCCGATCGCCGTAATGCGTCCATTACGGACGACGAACGCCCCGCCTTCGATGGGAGGGTTCGTGTCGCCGATGATCAAACGCGCGCCTTCATAGATCACGTTGCTTGGTTGCGCCTGAACATGGATCGATCCTACCGCGGCGAACACCAGGCAGCTGACGAACAACTTCCGCATTTGACCTCCCTGGAAAGTAGCAGTATATATGGTCCTTGCTCGGATCATTGAAATTCACGTGCTGGATATTCGCGAGCGTACTTGCCGTCACTATGCTGCAGGCCCAGACTCCCGTTAAGGAAGCGTACGCGGCGGTTCCAGGAGCGCGGATCTTCTACCACGATACCGGAGGCAACGGAGCGCCCGTAATCTTGCTGCACGCGGCCACCGGCAGCAGCCGGGTTTGGGAATATCAAATTCCGGCATTCACCGCGGCCGGCTATCGCGTGATTGCTTTCGATCGCCGCGGCTGGGGCCGGACCACAATCGATTCCGAGAAATCGGAGCCCGGTACGGCCTCCGACGATCTGCTGGCCTTGCTCGACCAGTTGCAGCTGGATCGAGTCCACGTGGTTGGTACCGCGGCCGGAGGGTTTGTGGCGCTCGATTTCGCCTTGTCGTTTCCGAAGAGGCTTCGCAGTCTGGTGATTGCCAACTCCATCGGAGCGGTGCAGGATCCGGACTATATCGAACTCGGACGCCGGATTCGTCCGCCGGAATTCGATAAGCTGCCGCCGGATTTTCGTGAGCTAGGGCCTTCCTACCGGGCGGGCAACGCCGCGGGCGCCGAGCGTTGGGTGGAGTTGGAAAAGATGAGCCGGCCGCCGGGCCCTCCCGCGCCTGCGCAGCCGCTGCGCAACCACATCACCTTTGCCATGCTCGAAACCATCCAAGCGCCCACTCTGTTGCTGACGGGCGACGCCGATCTCTACGCGCCGCCATCGATCCTGCCGCTTTTCGCCGCGCGGATCAAAGGCTCCGAGACGTTGGTAATCCCGGAAGCCGGGCACTCCGCCTATTGGGAGCAGCCGGAGGTTTTTAATGGCGCGGTCCTGAAATTCCTGGGGAAGCACTAGAACACCGCTTGCCGACGTGCGCGGCTCAGTTCCGCTTGCCGACGTGCGCGGCTCAGTTCCGCTTGCCGACGTGCGCGGCTCAGTTCCGCTTGCCGACGTGCGCGGCTCAGTTCCGCTT
>JBKQHJ010000150.1:0-45941 GCA_052148835.1 Bryobacteraceae bacterium | reverse complement strand
ACGCCGGTGGCCATGGACAAGGGGTTGCGGTTTGCGATCCGTGAAGGCGGCCGGACGGTGGGAGCGGGAACGGTGACGGAGATATTGGAATAGAAGCGGGAATACGAGGAAGACAGGGAATACGGGGCATGGGTTGAATTCCTGGTCTCCCTTGTATTCGCGACTGGACAGGAGCAATCATGCGCGAAATTATCACAATGCAATGCACCGAGTGCAAACGCAAGAACTACAGCAAGACCAAGAATAAGAAGACCAAGACCGAGCGGCTGGAATTGAAGAAGTTTTGCGCCTTTTGCCGCGTGCATCGGGTACACAGGGAGATCAAGTAGACTGAAGTTAGCAGGGCGGCCCGAGTAGGGGCATAGGCTAACGGTAAACCAGCGGTCTCCAAAACCGCCTTTGGGGGTTCGAATCCCTCTGCCCCTGCCATCTTCAGCCGCGACGAGGATAACTTAAGAACATGGCTATCGCACAAATACAAGAAGGCGACGAGGGGAATTTCATCCAGCGGGCCTCCAGTTGGCCGATTGGGGTGAAGAATTATTTCGAAGAGCTGCAAACCGAGATGAAGCGCGTGACATGGCCGTCTTGGAAGCAGGTTCGCGCCACCACCATCGTCGTAATCATCGCCGTGTTCGCGTTTGCCGCCTATTTCGCGGTAATCGACGAGGTCTTCCTCAACCTCATCAACAAGCTGTTTAACGCGTTTACCAAGTAGGCAATCAATCCATGGCGGACGAAGAGATTACACCCAGCGAAGAGACGGCACCCGCGGAAACTTCCGCTGAAACGCCGGCGTCTTCCGAGAAAACTACGGCGGCCGCTGTTGCGGACGGCAAGAACTGGTACATCATCCACACCTACTCGGGTTTCGAGCAAAAAGTCGCGGATTCCTTGCGCAGCCGCGCCCAGGCCTTCGGTTTTGCCGACCAAATCGGCGAGCTCCTGATTCCAACCGAGGAAGTGGTCGAGCTGCGCGGCGGTAAGAAGGTCACCAGCAAGCGTTTGCTTTATCCCGGATACGTGATGGTTCAAATGGAAATGAACGATCAACTGTGGCATGAGGTGAAAAACACGCCGCGCGTCACGGGATTTGTCGGGGGCGGCAACAGCCCGGTGCCGCTGACGGCCGACGAAGTGAATTCAATTTTATTCCGGCAGCAGACTTCCGCCGAACGCCCGCGTCCGAAGATGAACTTCGAGAAGAACGAGACGGTGCGCATCAACGACGGTCCGTTTGCGAACTTCTCGGGCAAGGTGGACGAAATCAACCCCGAGCGCAATACATTGCGCGTGCTGGTGACGATTTTTGGCCGCGCCACGCCGGTGGAGCTGGATTTCCTGCAAGTAGAAAAGATCTAGAAGAAGAGATAGAAGAGACGAAACGATATGGCAAAGAAGGTTACTGCTAGTGTGAAGTTGCAAATTCCGGCGGGCAAGGCCACGCCGGCGCCTCCCGTCGGTACGGCATTAGGTCCGCAGGGCGTGAACATCATGGAGTTCTGCAAGGCGTTCAACGCCAAGACCTCGGCTAAGGATCAGGAAGGGCTGATCATTCCGGTAGTCATCACGATTTTTAGCGACCGGAGCTTCACCTTCATCACCAAGACGCCTCCGGTGCCGGTGCTGATCAAGCGCGCCGTGAACCTGGCCAAGGGCTCGGCCGAGCCGAACAAGAACAAGGTCGGCAAGATCACCGAGAAGCAGGTGGAAGAGATCGCCAAGCTGAAGATGCCGGACTTGAACTGCTTCGACGTAGCGGCCGCGGTGCGGAGCGTCAAGGGAACCGCGCGCAGCATGGGCGTGGACGTAGTTTAAGCTATTCACACCGCAGCGCCACCATCGGATCTACACGCATGGCGCGGCGCGCCGGGATGTAGCTGGCTCCGAGCGCGATGATCGCAAGCAGCACGGTGGCACCAATGAACGATAACGGATCGGTGGCGCTGACGCCGTACAGCAGGCTTTGCATGGCGCGCACCAAGACCAGTCCCGCGACGATGCCCACGGCAGCGCCCACCGCAAGCAGTTTGGCGCCCTCGCCGATCACCAGCCGCAGAACCTCCGCAGGGTTGGCTCCCAATGCCATCCGCAGGCCGATCTCGTTGGTGCGCTGCGACACGCTGTAGCTGACCAGGCCGTACAGGCCCACTGCGGCCAACAGAATCGCCAGGCCGGCAAACACGGCCAGCAGCGTCATCGCGAAGCGCTGTGGCCCGAGCGATTCGGTGATGCGTGTATCCATGGTCTTCACATCCGACAGGGGTTGGTTGGGGTCGGCATCGCGAACGGCCTGTCGAATGGCGCCGGACAAATAGGCCGGATCGCCGCTGGATTTCGCAATCAGAAACCCATAAGGCGCCTTCGTCTGGTTGAGGGAGTAATAGTAGACGCCTTTCGACCCGCTTTGGGATTGCTGGGACGTAGATTCTTCCCCGGCCAGTCGATTGAACCGGATGTGCCCCACTACGCCGACGATGGTGGACCACGCATCTCGGTTGCCGTTGCGTAACCGCTTACCGATGGGATCTTGATTGGGCCAGTATTCGCGCGCCAGATTTTCATCAATCACCACCACGCGCTCGGAGCCTAAGCGATCGTCATCAGTCAAGAAGCGGCCCTTGAGAAGCGGAATCCGCAAGGCCATGAAATAGCCCTGAGTGACATAACGGATGTCTCCATGGGGCCCCGGATCTCCCGCCGCGGTCGGGTGGCCTTCAATCTGGAAGGAAGCGGAAGAGTTTCCTCCCGCGAAGGGCAGCGGATATCCCGCTCCGGCGGCGGTGACTCCGGGTGCGTTGGAAAGACGGTCCAGCACGTTACGGAAGAAGCCGATTTGCTTTGCGGGCGTGTTGTATTGCGATGCCGGAAGCGAAAGCACCGCCGTCATCACGCTGTGGGGTTGAAAGCCCGGGTTCACCTGGTTGATCCGTGCGAGACTTTGCAGAAGCAGGCCAGTCCCGGCTAGCAGAATTAGCCCGAGCGCCAGCTCTCCGGAAACCAGCAGCGAACGGAACTGCTGACGTCCACGGCTTCCAGTGGACGAACGTCCGGACTCGCGCAGCGCGTTGTACGGATCGATCCGCGCCATGTGCCAGACCGGGACGCTGCCGAAGATCAGGACGGCCGCTATGCCGATCCCGGCGGCAAACAGCAGTGTGTACGCGTCGACAGGAAACGTCAGGCCGGTCACCAGGTTCGCCGGCGCGGCCAACAGAAGAGCGCTGATTCCGAATCGTGCGACCAATAAACCCGCCAGGATGCCCAACAAGCCGAGCACCGCGCTTTCGCTGAGCGCTTGTGCGATGAGACGGCCGCGCGAGGCCCCGAGCGCCGCGCGTACAGCCAATTCCTTGCTGCGCGCCGTGGCTTTTGCCAGCAGCAGTCCCGCTATATTCGCGCAGGCGATTAAAAGCACAAACGCGACTGCTCCGGCGAGAATCAGGACCGGCGTGCGCAAGTTGCCAAACACAAGATTGGTGATCGGCATCAGGAACATGCCCCACTGCGCGTCCTTGGCGAACGTCGCCCGAGGATCGTCGATCACACGTTTCGAAAGCACGTCGGTATATGCGCTGGCTGCGGCGAAGGGCACGTTGGGCTGCAAGCGCGCCATGGCGACATATTCCTCATTGAAGGTGTTATCCGGAGCAAACTCGCCTGCGGCGAGACCCAGCGGCGTCCAGAGATCGGTTTGAAGATTGGGCCAGTCAAAGGCCGGGCCCATGACGCCAATCACTCGATAGGGCTGGCCATTGAGTTGTATGCTGCGTCCGACTACACCGGCGTCCTTGCCAAACCAGCGTTGCCAGGCGCCATACGAAAGAACGGCTTCATAGTTCGCGTTGGGTTGATCTTCCTGGGAGGTGAAGACTCGGCCAAGAATCGGGCTGGCTTCAAAGACGTCAAACCACTGCCAGGAGACACGGGCGCCGCGGAGTCTCTCGGGCCGTTCGCCGCCGGTATAATTGAAATCGGCTTCGTCTTCTAGTGCGGCTGAAGCGAAGATCTTCCGGCTGTCGCGGACCTGCGCAAAATCCGGGGCCGAGGCACGAATGTTGTGCAGTCCCAGCTTGGTGTATCGCACGCGCAACGCGACCACTCGCTCCGGATGAGTAATACCGGGCGGGTGCAGAAACATGGTATTGATCACCGAGAAGATCGCGGTGTTGGCGCCGATTCCCAACGCCAGCGTCAGCACGGCCACGAGCGTGAACCCTGGCGACTTGGCGAGCATTCGCAATCCGTAGCGCAAGTCTTGCCAAAAGGTTTGCATGGAAAGAGCGTCGCACATACCGAACCGTTGCTTGTTCTGGGGGTAAGTCCCGAAGATCTGGGAGCTTATCAGCCAATCAACGGGCGTGTGTGGCGGAACTTTGTCCGCTTGCGGGAGATGGTGTCTCGAAACCGGACAGCGGCGCTGCTAATCGCAGCGCAATGCGACCACGGGATCGACGCGCACGGCCCGGCGGGCGGGGATGGCGCAACCCAGCAAGCCGGCGAGGATCAGCACCAGCGCGGCTCCGGCCAGGCTCAATGGATCGCCGGGTGCGACTCCCACCAGCGCGGCACGCAGTACGAAGGTGACGGCGGCGCCGAGCGGAAGGCCGATGGCCAGTCCGGCCGCGATGCGCCACATGCCTTGTGAGAAGACCAGACGTACAATATCGCGCCCGGTTCCTCCCACCGCCATCCTCACGCCGATCTCGCGCGTGCGCTGGCTCACCGAGTGCGCCACCACGGCGTAGAGCCCCACCGAGGCGAGCACCAGCGCTATGCCGGCGAAGATGGTGAACAGGATAGTGAATGAACCGACATCCATTCGGCTGACTGCGATGCGATCCTGGAGCGTCCCTACGTCGAAGACCGGCAGGTTCTCATCCAGGTTCTGGATTTCTTTACGAAAAGCTTCGGCTAGCGTGGATGGCGGCACGATTGTGCGCGCAATCAGGTACATCAGACGCGGCGGTTCGGCGCCGTAGGGCAGATAGATAATCGGGGCGTGTTCCAAGGGTCGCCGGAAGTTTGGCAGGATGTTGGGGGCGACGCCCACCACGGTCATCAACGCCTGGGGCGTTCGCTCGCGCGCTAACCCCCTCACCAATCGGAGACGTTGGCCGATCGGATCTTCACCCGGCCAAGCGCTCGCTGCGAAGGCCTCATTCACGATCACCGTGGGCGCACCGGAAAGCCCATCGGACGCAGTGAAAGCACGGCCGCGCCGGGGGCGCACCTGCATGACGCGGAAATAATCGGCGCCGACCACAAGACCGACCGCCGCTGAGGTGTGGTCTGGATCGCCGGATGCTTGGGTTTCCAACTGGTAAGGAAAATATTGAACTGGGCCGGCAGGCAACGAAGACGCCAGCGACACCAGGTTCACTCCCGGCAGCGACTCCAGCTTGGTCTTCAGACGGCGGTAAAAGGAGACCTGGTCCTCGAGTCGCGAATACTTGGCCTCCGGTAGATTGATTTGCAGCGTGAGTACGTTGGAAGCGTTGACGCCGATGGGCGCGTTGTAGGTGTTGATGGCGCTCCGGATCATCAGACTCGCTCCGGTGAGCAGCACGATACACAAGACCATTTCGAAGACCACTAGCGCGCTTGCCAGGCGTTGTCCGCGCTTGGTGCCGGCTGCTCCGTGACCGCCATCCTTGACAGCGCTGTTGACGTCGACTTTAGCCAGCCGGAACGCCGGCGCCAGCCCGAACAGGATGCCCGCGCCGATGGAAATGGCCGACAGATAGACGAAGGCGTTAAGGTTCATGGAGAAGTTGATCCAGGAGGGGCGTCGCGCGTGGGATGTCAGAACATCGAATGCGCGCAGACCGGCGAAGGCCACCAGCCAGCCCAACACGCCGGCGAAACTCGCGAGCAGCACGCTTTCCACCAGCAGTTGCCGCACGATGCGCGCCCGCCCGGCGCCGATGGCGATGCGGATGGAAATCTCGCGTGCCCGGGCGGCGGCGCGGGCCAGCAGGAGGTTGGCAACGTCGGCGCAGCCGATCAGCAAAACGAACCCAACCGCAAACACCACCGCGATCAGGAGACGGCGCGCGGAGTAAATCCCGATAAGATCAAGGAACGGTTGCACGTCGACAATCAGGCCCTGGTACCTTTCCGGCGCTCTGGTCTGCAAGCGATGCGCGATGGTGTCCATCTCGGCACGCGCCGACGGAAGCTTCACGCCGTTCGCCAGGCGTCCGAACAGAAGCACGTTGCGGGCGGCACGGCCGGCCTGCGGATCGGGAACCAGAGGGATCCACAGGTCGGTGTCTTCTGGAAACTGCATCTTGGAAGGCATGACGCCGATCACGGTGCGCGGCACTTCGTCCACACGAATCGTCCTGCCGAGGACGGAAGGATCTTTGCCGTAGCGATCCTGCCAGACGTGGTAGGCGAGTATCAGGACCGGGGTTGCGCCGGGGCGTTCGTCGTCGAAGGTGAAATCGCGGCCGAGCACGGGCTTGGTTCCAGCCACCGCGAAACCATTCGCCGATATTTCAACGCAGGAATAGCGCTCGGGCAGGCCGGCTCGATCGCTCAGGTTGACCAGAACCATGCGATAAGCGGCCAGTGATTCAATCGATTTCACTTCGGTGCTCAAATTCCGATAGTCGTCGAAGGACTGGGCAAATGGATTACGGAGCGATGCATCGGTCGCGGTGACGACGACCAGCCGCTCCATATGCTCCACTCCCATTTTGAAGGCGAGGGCGCTGCTGACCACCGTGTAAATAGTGGTGTTGGCGCCGATGCCGAGCGCCAGAGCGATCACCGCTACTATCGTGAAACCGGGTGCATGGGCCAGCGTGCGCGCGGCGTAGCGAATGTCCTGCCAAAGCGTTTCGATCCAGGTGAAGGCCCACAGATCGCGGCAGGTTTCCCTGAGCGCCGTAGCATTACCGAAGCTGCGGCGCGCCGTGGCAGCATCCATCCCTTCCTCTGCTTGCATTTCTTGGTGAAAACGGAGCTCGTCCGCGAGATCGCGATCGAGCTGCGACCGCCGCCAAAGTGCACGCGCGCGTTTCCAGAAGCGATTCATACGGTCTCCATGACTTGCCCGATGGCGCGAGCCAGGCGTTGCCAGTTGCCGGCTTCCTTGGCGAGCTGCTTTCGGCCCAGCGCGGTCAACCGGTAGTACTTTGCGCGGCGGTTATTCGACGACAGGCCCCATTCGGAATCGATCCAGCCGTCCAGTTCCAGACGATGCAGGGCGGGGTACAAAGAGCCTTCTTCGACCCGCAGCACTTCGTCCGACGCCTGCCGGATGATCTCGGCGATTCCGTAACCATGCTGCGGGCCGCGGGTTAGCGTTTTCAGGATCAACATATCGAGCGTGCCCTGAACCAGTTCACCGCGGCTCTGTCCCTTGCTTCCCATAGACGCTTGATAGGAGATGCTCGATAGGAGTATGCGCGCGCCCCATTCGATTGTCAAGACCGATCACGACGAACGCTGCTTTTCCTTGGAGATCAGGGCGAATTCCGGGAACTTGGCGGGGTGATCTCGCGTAGTGCTCCTTGAGGAGGGGACCATGAGCCTCTGGCAGGACGTCCGTTTTGGTCTGCGTACTCTGTACAAACGGCCCGGATTCGCGCTCACCGCCGCCCTCACGATGGCGCTCGGAATCGGCGCCACCACCGCTATCTTCAGCCTGTGCGACGCCATGCTTTGGAGGCCCACTCCACTGCCGCGCATGGACACCCTGGTCACCGTGCTCCAGGCCGATCCGGGCGATCCGAACGATTGGGAACCCGCAACACCGGCCGACATCGACGAGTTCCGCCGCGCCAACACGACGCTGGCCACTCTCGCCAGTTGGGAGAACGGCCTCGCCAATCTCGCCAACGCCGGAGCTGCTCCGGACCGTGTGGGTCAGGCGCTGGTGAGTGCGAACTTCTTCGATGTGGCGGGCGTGCAGCCGGCGCGCGGTCGCGCCTTTCAGCCGGGTGAGGACCAGCCCGGCCAGGATCACGAGGTGATTCTCAGCGATCAGCTCTGGCACACTCGATTCGCCGGCGACCCCGGCATCGTCGGGCGCATGGTCCGCGTGGACGACGTGCCGTACACCGTCGTCGGGGTTATGCCGCGCGGCATCGAGTTTCCGATGGCGACCGACATCTGGACCCCCATGGGTCTCAAGCCCGAACAGCGCAGTTCCCACGGGGTGCAAATCCTGAACTCTATCGCGAAACTGAAGGCGGGGCGCACCATCGAACAAGCCGCCGCCGAAATCAATGGCATCGCGGCGAGACTAGAAAAGTCCTACCCGGAAACGAACAAGAATCGCCGCTTCGTAGTGTGGCCGGCCATCCGGTTGTTCGTGGATTACACAACGCGGCAGTACCTGATCATGCTGCTGGGATCGGTGTTGTTCGTGCTGCTGATCGCCTGCGCCAACGTTGCTAATTTGCAGTTCGCCCGTGCTACTGGAAGGCTGCGCGAAGTGGCGGTGCGGCGTGCATTAGGCGCGAGCCGCTGGCGCCTCATCCTGCAACTGGTGGTCGAAAGCACGCTGCTCTCGTTCGCCGGCGCCGCGCTGGGGCTTTTCATAGCGGAGTGGGGAATCAGACTGCTGCACCTCGGCATGCCTCCCGAAGTGGAACGCTACGTTCTCGGCTTCAAAGACGTTCAGGTGGACGGCCGCGCGTTGCTATTCACTCTGGTGGCCGCGCTCGGGAGCGGCATACTCGCGGGACTTGCTCCGGCCTGGCAATCTTCTCAACCAAACATCACCAACGCACTGCGGGAGGGCGGCCGCGGAACCTCCGCCGGGAAAGCCCGGCAACGGTTGCGCAACGTGCTGGTGGGCGGCGAGGTGGCTCTCGCGGTGGTGCTGCTGGTGGGTGCCGGCCTGATGGTCAGGGGATTCCGGGCGCTGGTCGACAGCGGCAGCGCGATGGAACCCGAGACACTGCTCACCCTGCGTCTCGCCATCACGGATAGCAAGTATCATGAGAAACCGCAAATAGCGGAATTCTACCGCCAGGTGCTGGAGCGGATTCAGGCCCTGCCGGGTGTGCGCTCCGCCGCCGCCGTCACCGCGCTGCCTTATAGCGGCCACTCGAACGGACGAAATTTTATGATCGAAGGCCGTCCGTTGGAACTTGGAAACGTCCCCAACGGCATGTATCAGGTGGCCAGCCCGGACTACTTTGAAACCATGCACCTTCCGCTGCGTGAAGGACGCCTTCTGCGCTCGAGCGATGGTCCATCTTCGCAACCGGTGACGGTGATCAGCGAACGTCTGGCCGAGCGTTGGTGGAAGGGTGAATCACCCATTGGCAAGCGCATCCGGATTGGCGGCAGCGATTCCACCGACCCCTGGATGACCATCGTCGGTGTAGTAGCTGACCTGTCGCACAACGCTTATGAACGCGGGCCGCGCCCCACCTTCTATGTGCCCTGGCAACAGCAGCCCGCCTTGTGGATGGACATCGGGGTGCGCACCGCCGGCGATGCCCTCTCGCTGGCGCCGGCCGTCACAGCGGCGATTCATTCGGTGGACTCCGACCAGCCCATCACCGAAATGCGCGCCATGACGAAATCGATTCACGATGCGGCTCTCGGCCTGAACTACGTGGCCACGCTGATGGGCATATTCGGCGCCATCGCGCTGTTGCTTTCGGCCATTGGCGTTTATGGCGTCATGGCGTATTTGGTGTCGGAGCAGACCCGCGATATCGGTATTCGGATAGCCATGGGCGCTTCGCGCGGCAACATACTCACTGCCATATTCCGCCGCGGAATGCTGGTTACAGGAGCAGGACTCGCCGTGGGTTTACCCGCGGCCTACGGGCTCGCACGTTTGCTGGCCTCACTGATCTTCGGTGTCAGCGCTACGGACCCCGCCACTTTTATCGGCATCCCGCTCGCGCTGCTCGCTGCGGTGGCACTGGCAATTTATCTGCCCGCTCGCCGTGCGATGAAGATCGACCCGATAGTGGCTTTGCGATATGAGTGAGCGGTCGATGATCTATTTAGCAAGCGCGTCCGGTGGAATTTTCTTTCGATACTCCGGATAAAGCGTCTCGGGCTTTCCGATGGCGGCGTCGCGCGGGACGCTGTACTTTTTAGTCATCTCATCGACGAAGGGATTCTTCTCGGGTAAGTAATGCGGGGCGGTTGGCCCAACGCTCCCTTCATAGGCAGTGACGCACGGCGGCCCGATAGGAGGCTGAGGCGTCGCGCTCAGTTGAAAGCTTCGCGACAGGATCCAGGGTTCGGCTAGGTAGATTGGATCCTCGATGATCTCGAGAATCGTCAGGATGTCGCCGTGCCGATAAAAGCGCATCGTGGTGGTGGCTTCATCGCTTGAAGGCGCGCCGGTCTTTCGCAAGAACCCAGCCTTCATGTGGGTGGTGTAGGTGACGAGTGTGTTGCCTTCCCACACGCCGGTAGTGAACCCGGCGCGGGTATGCAGGGCGTATGCTGACGGGTGAGGCCGGCCGTCCATCCAAATCGTCATTGGCGCGCGATCCTCCCAGCCGCCGATGGTATAGGAGATCACGTTTCCTTTTAGCGGATCTGTTTCGCTCCAGATCTTCAAACCAAATGGTCCTTGGACTAGATAGAAGGCCGGCCACCCTTGGCACTGGTGTTCCGGCATCTCAAGCTGCGATTCGGAATAACTCAGGGCTCGAATCCGCCCTTCCTCGCTAAGCGGGATTCCCGTGAAGTCCACCGGCAGCCCGTCGCCGGTAAGGAACTCATGATTTCTCGGCGTCCAGGAGCCGGTAAGCTCCATCTGCGCACGTGCGGTGCGGGAGGCCGTTAGGCATAGGAACGTAGCGCAGAATATCGTAACGGAACGTTTCATTTTGCGGTGCACGGCGTGGGATCCCATTTCGATCCGTCCGCCTCCTTCTTGAATTGCGAACTGGTGGTGAAGGGCTGCCGGAGGTATTGCGGATCGTCGACGATCGCGGTCACCAGCAGCACCTGGCCGCCACTAGGGATCGGCGCGATATCGAAGTATTCCGTAACGACAGCGTTCTCGCTATAAGGAACCCCATTCTTGCGCAGATATCCGGGGCGCAAGTTGGTGGTTGTCACCTTCAGCGACGATGGTTTTTCCCACTGCGCGCTGGAATAGCCTTGCCACGTCCGCTCGCCTGCGGAGGAGGACGGCGAATTGAAATGAAGCAGCCGCGTCTGCATGCCGTAATCGCTATCGATGCGCAGCGTGTTATCGTCCTGCCACGTAATGTGAAACCGCGCGGCCAGCCGCATGATCGCACCGGCGCCGTACGACTTGCATTGATTGCCCGCGGCTTCGTCGGCCGCTGGGTCCCACGCATCCGCGATCTTACGCGCCTCTGGAGTGAGCGGTACGGGTTGGTAATCGCCTTTGCGGGGCGTGATCATGCGGAAACGCCAGTCTTCGGTCACGTAGGCGACCCAATAACCGGTAATATCGATGGGCGCGGAGGCTTTCGCCGTCGGCGCTAGACCCGCTGGAACTTGTCCGAACATGCGCGCTAACAGCAGCGTTCCAAGCGCTGCGATGAAGAAGGTTCTCATTGCGCCTTCTCACTCAGGCTGCGGTAAATCGCCTCGACGAAATCGTTGGTGGTCCAGGATCCCGTGTCGGACCCGTACCGGCGCGTGTAGCCGCGGGCCGGCGAGGCTGCTTTGATCTGTTCCAGCGTGAGGCCTTGTTTCATCAGATCGCGAACGCGGTCGCGAATGATGGTCACCATGTCGCGGTAATCTACGACGTCGAGTTGATCGCAGATGCGGCCGTGGCCTGGGACGATCAGCGTGCCTTCCTCGCGCGATACGATCGGCACGGACGGAATGGCTGTATCCACCAGCTTCTGCAAGGCTGCGATTTCGCCCTGAATGCCACCCCCCTTCGCGATATCGATCACAGGGAATCGTCTGGTATCGAAAACGTCGCCGGCCACCACAACGTCGGAACGGCGGAAGAAGACAATCGCATCGCCATCGGTGTGCGCCGCCGGCTGATGAAAAACTTCAATGCCTTCGCCATTGAGGTACATGTATTTCCGCGGTTGGTTGAATGTTTCGGTGGGCCACGCGTCGACCGGAAATGGAGAAGGCTTCCCGGTCGGCCCGCTCATTCTGGTCAAGACCTGTTCCGCGGAAAGTATCGAGGCGCCGCCTCCCAGGAAATTGGTAGCGAGACCCGCTCCGCCGTTGCCCGTAAACAGTGTCTGCCCGGCTTTTGCGACGGTAACGTTGCCGCCTACGTGGTCCGCGTCGGCGCTGGTGTTGATCACGTAACGGATGGGTTGCGTGGTGACTTTCTTGATGGCGGCAACAACCGCGTCCGCGCTCGCGGCAGATCCTGTATCGACAACCACCACGCCATCCACTCCGACTTGAAAGCCGATGTTGCCGCCGGCGCCCGCGATCATATAGAAGTTGGGGCGAAGTTGGAGCACCTCGATATTGGCGGCGGCCGCGTCCTGCTGTGCCGCGAAAACACAGACAAAGACGAAGACGGCAACCGCGACTGCGCGTAATCCACTCGAACCGGGCATGAGTTCTCGCAACGATTCTACTCCACCGGCGCACTTTTCGGATCAGGACTTCCGGCCAGCGCCATCAAAATCGACGCTCCACTCTAACTTGGGCCGTGTGGCCGACCCGATGTAGCCGGTAAACTTACCCCGGGCTGTCTCATTGCCGTAAGTCTCGACCGCTTGAAAACTGATGACGTCGGGCTCGCGAAAATGCTCCACGCGTGGGGCCAGCGAATAGACTGACGCAGCGACAGTCATTGGCCCGGCCGTCATGAAGTTGGCCGGCACCCACGCAATCATTCGAAAACGGCCCGCTGGGCGCGGCCGCCCATGCCATTCGGTGTCGACATCGGTAGACCAAAGCACCTCGGTGCCCCACTCGTTATAAACGCTCAGCACCGGAAATAAGACCATGGATGCGGACTCCACCTGGAGTTCCATTTCAATTCCGAACTCGTGGCTCAGTTCCACCTCGGTGAGCGTCTCGCCGCCGCGCGAGCGAATGCGCACGCTACGGAGTCTTACGACGCTGTCACCGGGAGCATAGGGGTCTTCCGGATAACGCCGCTCGCCCCGATTGCCCCCGCCGACGCGCAAATACGCCGCCGCCACGTCATGAACGGAACCTTGCTCCACCAACTTCCCCTGTTCGATAAGCAGCGCGCGACTACACAGCCGTAGCACGGCTTGCATGTTGTGCGAAACGAACAACACCGTCTGCCCATCTCTGCCGACTTGTTCGATTCGTTGCATGCATTTCTTTTGAAATTCGGCATCGCCCACGGCGAGAACTTCGTCGATGAGTAGAATTTCGGGCTCAATGTGAGCCGCCACCGAGAACGCTAGCCGCATGTACATTCCGGTCGAATAATTCTTCACTGGCTGATCGAGATACTGGCCGACCCCGGCAAAGTCGACGATCTCATCGAGTTTGCGGACAATCTCGCTGTGCCGCATGCCGAGTATGGCGGCGTTCAGGAAAATGTTCTCGCGGCCAGTGAGTTCGCCATGAAACCCGGATCCCACCTCCAGAAGACTGCCCACGCGCCCCTGCAATTCGACGTGGCCGGCGCTGGGGCGCAGGATTCTTGCCAGTATCTTGAGCAACGTCGACTTGCCGGCGCCGTTGCGTCCGATGATCCCTAGCACCTCTCCGGACGATGCCTCGAAGCTGACGTCATCGAGAGCCAGGAAGCGGGCGGCTGGTCTGGTGGCCGGCTCGAGCGGGCCAAGAGAAAACCACGCGCGCATGGTCCGATAGTTACGTCGTCGCTCGCCAAGCCTAAACTCTTTCGTCAGGCCGTGGACCGAAACCGTCTTCACACCCGCTCCGCCAGATCGGTCTCCAGATGGTGAAAGAGCAACGCGGCTGCGCCAGAAATCAAGACCGCCGAGAGGGCCGACATCATCAGCAGGGTCCAGTTGACGGGGGTTCCAAACAAGCAACTGCGGCCGGCCTCGACCACGCCAGCCATCGGATTTAGGTTCACGGCCCAACGGAATTTCTGGGAGAGCAGTGTGATTGGATACACCACGGGCGTGGCGTACATCCAAAGCTGAATGAGAAACGGCAAGACATGCTTCACGTCTCGATACAGGGCCATGAGAGATGCCAAGGCCAGTCCAACACCCACCGCCAAGCCGGCGGTGAGCAGGGCAATGACTGGCAACCAAAGCCACAGAACGCTGGGCCTGTAACCCCACCAAAGCAGCATACCCAGCAGGAAAACCTCGCCGGCTATCAAGTCGACCACAGCCGCAGCCACGGCGGCGGCCGGCAGAAATGCGCGCGGGAAATAAACTTTGTTGAGGAGATTGTGGTTGGCGGTGAACGTATTGCCCGCGGTGTTTATGGCGTTGGCGAAGAACATCCAGGGCACCAAGCCACTCAGCGCGAACAATGAGTAGGGAACTGGGCCGGTTTCGGGGCGAAGAACGCGCGCGAAGACAACCGTAAAAATAATCATCGGCAATATGGGTTGCAATACCGCCCAAAGGACACCGAGAAGGGTCTGCCGGTAACGCAACGTGATATCGCGAAGAGTAAGAAAAAAGAATAAAGTGCGATATTGTCGGTACTCGCCGATTTTCTTGAAAAACGACGCGCCGGATGGATCGATGATGGTCATCCGTTTAGGCGCAGGCAGCGGAGTTGAATCTTGAATCATCGCCGTCCCAGCAGCTCGGCGATACGTTTGCCTAGCAAGGAAAATGCGAATGGGCCGAGATCCGTCAGCCGCGGCAAATTATAATGCAACTGAAACTGGCGGGGCAGCGAGGTCAGGCGGAGGATCGGGGGCATGTCTCGACTGGCACGCCGATGCCGTTCCCAGTTGTCCGCAAAGATTTCCGCGGCGCTTCGGTCGAGCTTCGAGAGCCTCGCAAAGTACCGCCGTTCCGAGGCGCCCGCGCGGATCGAGGCGAGCTGCGTGAGCACGCCCGGGGGGATCGGGGTTGGAAACGTGTCCCGGAGGAAGCTCAAAGTAGCGGCCAAAGGTATGCTCACGCGGAGATGCCGGGCCAACTCGACCAGCCGGCTCCAATCCATGTGGCTGGTCCGGAGTATGGTGAGAGCGTCCGCAATCCAGCGAATGGGAGCAACCTCGGTGACAGTGAAACCATGCACACACGCATGCAGAAGCTGGTGGGTGGGATTCAACGCGCGGGTCGCAATCTTATTTAAGGAAAGCGGGACGCTGTGGTCCCAGAAAGCGCTATCCGCGCCTCGAAACGTAGCCGCGTGCAACACGTGCCAGTGGAGGTCAAACGCTCCGTAATCGGGATGAGTTAACAACGTCCCGTGAAGATGGCGGTAGAAATAGGTGTTTTGCGGCGCCTCGGAGAAGTAGGCGTCGGCAGACCATCCGTCGCGCCGCAGCCGGCCGACGACGTCGCGAGCCAGATCCTCAGGAACCAGTATGTCGAAATCAGCCATGGGGCGAATCCCCTTGTCACGATAATGGAGGACGGAAAGAGCCCCGCCTTTGAGAACCAATGTGGGGACGGCATTCGCTTGGAACCAGGCTAAGCGCTCCTCCAGGCGACGGAACAGTTTTTGATTGTCCGCCCAGTATTGGAGAGAAACCCGCCGCAGCGTGTCGCGCAGTTCCGAGGGAAGCGCTTTTTTCACGTTGCGGTACACCAGAGGAAGCAGACGGCGGGACCCTTGTTCCAGGCACAGAAATCCCTGCCCAGCTGCGTCCCGGTGAAGCGCGAACCACTCTTCAGCGGCTTCCACCGCGCCGGGGCCTTCCTGAAGGGCCGCCCGCAACAGCAAGAGTTCGGACGGGGTAGCGAACTGAACCGTTACCGGGCTACGCGTCTCCAACATCTCTCGATTCTAGCTTTTCGCGTAAGACTTGAGTCGCTGTGAAAGCTGAAGAAGAGGTCCATTGGGTACTGGGCGGCACCACCAGTACTCGGCTCCGCGAGCTGCGAGACCTCGGGCTATATCGCCCGGATGAGTGGCCGTGATACAAAGGGCGGGGAAGGGCTAACGCCTAATGGACGAACTGCTCGAAGCCTTGCTGCTGCCCGAACCCGCGGCGCGGCGGCGGGCTTGGGACCACTGGCGGGCCGGCATCGACCTTGGCGCTCTGCCCTACCACTGCCAGGTGCTGTTGCCGGCCCTGAACCCATCGCTGTCCATCTGGCTCGCGGACGACCCGGCCGCCGGCATTTTCCAGGGCATAGTTCGGCTGATTTGGACTCAAAATCAAGTGCACCTGCGCGATGCGTGCGAGGTAGCCCGCCAGCTACACGAAGCCGGCGTCCGGGAGCCCGTTGTAGTGGGACCACTTGCGTGGGCGTTACAAGCCACGCCGCCAGCCATTCGGGCGATTCCCAACAATTTGATGTTCCTGGTACCGCGCGCGGATGTCGGCAAAGCATACCAAGCCTTGCTCGGCGCCGGTTGGAAGCCCTATTCCGATCAACCATCCGGAGAGTGGCTGGATTGGAGCGGCCATATCTCTTTCGTCCGCGACGATGTCCCCTTGCATCTTCACTGGCGCGTGCTGCCGGTCAAGCCCGAAGACGCGCTGGAGTGTGAAAGGGCGTTCCTGACACGCCTCCAACAGGTCGAATGGAATGGCACCCTTCTGCTGACAACCTCGCCCGAAGCGACTTTGCTACAAATACTGCACGGCGCAGCGGAGTCGCGCTCGTTGCCCTGGCAGGCCGATGTTCTGCTGACCGCCACTCCCCGAATGAACTGGACCAGCTTCCGAAAGCTGGCGCTACGGTTTTCGCCGTCCACCCTCGAACGCCTCCGGGAGTTGCACCAATGGAACCCATGGCTCGCGCCGTTGCTCCCGGCGGACGATGCATCGCTCTTGCGGCGAAAGTTCCGCCTGCTTTGGAGCGAACACCGCGCCGTGAGTTACAGCCGCAGGGAACACCCGGGTTGGCTGGGGTTTCTTCAATATCTCCAAGAGCGTTGGAACGTCCCGTCGATGTGGCAGATACCCTGGGCCGGCGCCAGACGCGCGTTGCGTTACGGCTGGACACTGCTGCAATGACCATTCCCGACGTGTGGCTCTACAGATCGATCCTGGAAGGGGCCTGAGTGCCGGCATGCAGCCAATATCGTTCCCATGGACAATCTAGGTTGAACGGATTGAGAACCTCGTGATATCCGGCCCGCTGAAGTACTTGAGTCACATCGTGCCACATGGAGCCGTCGCACTCCATCGATATTGCGCGGAAATGGTATTCGCCAAATGGGAATGAGGACAACACCTCCAGCTCGCTGCCTTCGAGGTCGAGAGCCGCATAGTCGATCATAGAGGGAGCCGCATGCTGGCGTAAAAGATCAGCCAGCGGTATTCCCATCTTGGCAATTTCGCGGCCTTGGGTGACAACCAAGTCGCCCCCATATTTGTACTGGAGCAGGTTCTCGCGGATGCCCGAAAGATGGGGATGGGAACCCTGCTCGCCCGCAATAAAGCGAACCAAGCGCGAAGTGGCCGTAAGGCATACATTCTCATGAATGCTCCGGGGACGGCGTTTGCTTAGTTGGGCGAAGAGTGTATCGTTCGGTTCTACGCAAAGGCCACGCCAGTCAAATTCACGTTCCAGGATGTAACAACTACTATCGCTAAAGCCATCTCCGGCTCCAGCCTCGATGAAATAGCCCTCTCGTAGCCCCGGAAAAATGCATTCGCGGATCCAGACGTCGTTCTTTGCGTCGTTCAAATAAAGGCGCTGTGCGCCGGCTATGTCAAGACCGCGAAACATTTATCCAGGTACTTGGCCCGCGCCACCAGTGGCAGTGGAATCCGCCGCGGCTCTGCGAAGATCCAGCAGCTTTTTCAGCACCAGCAAATTTTCCGTGCGTAGATGTTTGTGGGTGCGTGAGAAGTTGCCGAGGTGAATTCGCCGGCGGACGAGAGTGTCCGGTAGCATGTGCATGTTGAGATTTAGAAGAGTGGCGCGGCCGTACCAATCCAGAAAATCGCCCATGCTTCGTTCCTCCGCGAAAGGCCCTACGCGCTCGAAGGAACCGCGGCGAGCCAGCATCGAGCCCTGCAACAGGCCAGGAAGGACGGTGGAATTGCACTTGATCTTAGCGCGTTCTTCTTCGGTCAGTTCCAGGCTAATGAAGTTCTGCATGTGGCCAAAGACCAATTCGAGGGATGGGTTCGCATCGAACGCCTCGAGTTGTAGATCGAGTTTATGGGCGGTCCACAAATCGTCGGCGTCCAGGAATGCCAGGAAGTCCCCCGTCGACGCCGCGATCCCGGCGTTTCGCGCAGCGGGATGACCGCGATGAGGGATCGCGATCACACGAACCTGAAGACCATAGCTGGAGGCTAATTCCGGGCCGTTGTCGCTCGAACCATCGTCCACCACCAACACTTCCAAGGGGCTGTGCCTTTGGGCCAGAACACTTGCGATCGCTTCGCGCAGATATTTGGCGCTGTTATAAATCGGAATGATTACGCTGACCGAAGGTCGCACTCGCTCACCTCCTGCAACGATAGTTCGCTCAACTGCCGTTGGTGGCCGACGTAATCTTGAAAGGCATAATGCCGCCGAACCGACGGATCGGAGATGCCCGCTTTAATGCGTTCGATCCGTCGCTTGATCACCAGCAGATGCGCGGCGCCATTTCGTCCGCGGCTGGTGTTCCGCGGATGTCTCCTGTAAAGCAGGGAAAGGTCTTCGACATGTATTTTCGTAACGTCATTTTCCCAGCAGCGGAAAAAGAAATCAGTATCCTCACCGTACGGCATGCGTTCGTCGAAGAGTCCGCACCGGCTGAAAACGGTCCGCCGAAACAGGCAACTGCCCAGGTATGGCCCGCGATAGATGGCCGTGCCGTAGGTTCTCCCGCCGGGATCGATCCAGAACTGCCGCATCTTGCCCTGAGCAATGCCGGCTTCCGGATTCTCCTCGAGAGAACGAACCAAATTCTTCAGGTGGCGATTGGCCCATAGATCGTCAATATCGAGAAAAGCGATCAGCTCGCCAGTGGATTCCCGAATCCCGCGATTTCGCGCGGCCGCCTGTCCTTGCTGCTCCTGGTGAATATATCGAACGAATTCGGGGCAGTGCTTCAGCCGCTTCGCCAAGCCGTCGGTAGACCCATCGTCGATGAGCAGAACCTCCAGCTTTGGATAACCTTGAGCCAGGATAGAATCCATGGCCGAAGCGACGAAAGACTCGCCATTTCGGACCGGAATCACGACGCTGATCAACGGTTCGGCGTTCATATATCGGTCGGGGATCAAACCGGCTCCCGAATTCCTTCGTCGAAGGGCCACACGCTGCCGCCGATGTAGTCCCAGTATCTCACCTCGCATGGCCGCGCCATGGCCGGATGGATGGCGCCGGCGCGTAACCGATCGATCCGGCGCTTGTAAACGGCAACTAAGCCCATTTCCACCACGTTTTTCCCGAGCGTCATATTTGTTTCGTGCCGGTGATAAAGCAGCGATACTTCCTCGATAGCCTGCTTGCGCATGCCTTTTTCCCAGCAGCGGATGAGGAAGTCGAAATCTTCGGCGAACCGCATGCTATCGTCAAAAACACCGCACCAGTCAAAGACATTTCGCCGAAAGACAGCGCTTCCCACATTGATAAAACGGTACGGCCGCGAGCAATAGCAGGGGCGGCCGTCTTCATTGCGCAGGAAGTTGCGAATCAGGCCCTGTGCAATCTCCAAGTCCGGCTCAGCCTGGAGGGCCGCCGACAATCGACTGAGATGGCCGGGCGCCCAAAGATCGTCCATATCCAGGAACGCGATCAGTTCGCCTCGGGATGCGGCAATTCCGGCGTTGCGCGCGGCAGCCGGTCCGCGATTGTCCTGGCGGATATAGCGCAGGAAGGGTGGAGCATTTTTCGCGCGTTCCCCTAGGCTGTCGGTTGAGCCGTCATCCACCAGAACTACTTCCAGCTTGGGATAATCCTGAGCTTGAATGCTCCCGAGCCACGCATCGTAGAATCCCGTCGCGTTAAAGGCCGGTGCGATGACGCTGATGAGTGGATCGGCATTCATGGAACTCAGTTGGGGCTCAGTTGACTCAGGAGCCGGCGGATGGCGCCAGGGATCTGCGTCAGGTCGGTTCCCAGGTTCAGCCGAAAACAGGGAGAGCTGCGAACCAATTGAGCGATGGAGCTGAGATCGCGGGGCCCGCTGGCGGGCAGTTGCGCCAAACTGCTGGGCGCCAGGGCCATGAGTGCCGCGCCTTCGCCGCAAGGCTCAATACGGGTATCCACCTGGCCGGTAATCACGGGGACCAGTATGGCTTTGAGCGGGAATTGAGGGATCAGCTTTTGCGGAAAAGCGTCGTGCAAGAAAATGGTGACTTTCTCACCCGGTTCCCTGTGAGGATTCCACACATGAGATGCGAGACAACGAAACTGGGCAAGATCGGTATCCGAATTGAGTTTCGCCGTGTTGTAGAGGCTATATACTTCCCAGTGCTTCGAATCGGGAGCGCCGGCCATGCAATAGTCGTCGCTCGCATATTTCAGGCCGGAATCGAAGCACGCTAGAACGCTGGTGGACTTCCCGGATCCCCCTTTGCCGGCCAATAGCACGCCGCCAACTTCGGTTCCAACGGCGCCGCCGTGGACGAATTGAATGCCCTGTTTTCTCATCCACCCATGAAGGATCGCGCGCATCGGCGAACCGGCTTCATAATACGGCAGTGGCGACAAATCCCGCTTCCAAAAAAAGCCCAGATTGGCTTCCACATCGACAATGCTCAAGATGTCGGGACCGGGATGATAGAAAGCCAGCACCGAACCGCCATGCAGGTGGAGTAACTCACCGCGGGGCCCGGTGTAATCCGGCCAGTGATCTACTAACACTTTCAGATAAAAACGCAGCAGAGGATTACGCTGAGGCAGCGAACCGTCCAGAATCGAAATGGTCAGTTGCGGGCGGCCTGGCGCGGCGGGCTGGTGGGTTTGGAGATGGTCGAGCGCTTTGGTAAGTATGCCGGCCCAGCGCTGGCCGGCAAATCGTAACCGAACCTGGAAGCCTCCGATCGAAAATGCTTTCTCTTCCAGTCCTAGAGCTGCGATGGATTGCTCGGCGTATTCCTCAAAAAGATCAACGATGGCCTTCATGATTCCGGCGAACCGAGCGCGGGGTTGGGCCAGCCCTCTTCACCAACTTCATGCACCGGGTCTAAAAGGAAAAGGCTTTGTAAGTCGCGATAAGCCTCGAGCGTTGGGACTCCGAGGGGCAAACCCGATGGTCCATCGGGCAATTGCAAAGGGCCGCGGGGCTTCCTGACATCCACTTGGCAGATCAAATCTTCTTTCCGCAACTGCTCAAAAAATGGAGTAAGCGCGGCATGAATGGCGTCTACGCTAGCGGCATATTTATTGGCGAGCGCCTCCGCCACCTCCGTCAGGGTAGCCTCTTCGGTCAGAAGCTGAAACGCATCGGCCGCCGCGCCTGCCAAGCTATGATAGACGCCCGTATCCAGATTGATGGCTACCAACTCATCATCGAATTTCTCGTGGATCACCGATGGCGCGTTGACCCGGAAGCATATTTCTGACATTAGATGTTTCATTCTTACTTAACGGGGCACATCAAGCAAGTTCTAGTACTGGCGGAAAGTTCTACGATCCGGGCCGTCGAAAGTACTAACGAATCCAAAAGGGAACGGCTTTGACCTGCAGGGCGGGAGGGCACAGCTCTTCATCCATCGCTTCAGGAGGCTCGGCGACGGCCTCCATCTTGACTTCCTGGCACAGAGGACGCTCCGCGAGATCGAAGACACGTTTGCTAACGCGTCCCCAGCCGGCGGCCTCCAAATATTGAACAAATGCCGTATAGCGCCCGGCGAGGGCGCGGAAATATACGGCGGTGTCGGAGCCGAAGCGGAACAGTGTGCCGGACGCGCTAGAGTGCGGTGCGGCCGCCGTACCCCGGCTGATCGAGACCCGCGCGAACTTAGAACTGGGATTCGCTGCCGGCACAAGGCCCACCAAAATCTCGCTCGATACCGGGGCCTGGACTTCATCCTCACAGATCCATCCTTCTGCTCGGGCCATGGCATGGTACTGGTCGCACGTTGTGCAGGGAATATCCGGGCGTGGTTCCGCCTTCCCCGTCAGCATTCGCCGCGCATATTCGAGCTTGGGGCTCCGCATGCTGGCGGAAAGCCCATCCGTAAAAACATTGCCGCCGAAATCTCCCCAATAATTGACGCAGCAGCCAAGCATTTTGCCATCCCAATTGATTACTGGCGCACGCCACAGTTGATGGCAAATATCGCGAGTATATTCGACGCCTTTCTTTTCCCGGAATTCTTCGCGGCTGGCCGCGCCCAAACCAGTTTGAATACGGACCAGGTCGTGGTTTACCACCGGCGAATGGTCGGCGCTCCAGGAGAGGCGCGGGAAGAAGTGCATTCCTCTAGCGCGCGCCATGGCCCGGGCCGATTCGATTTCATGTTCATTGTGGCCCATAACCACGAACTGCCAATCCAGCAGCGGAAACGCGGCGCCGCTGAGCTTACGCAGTTCCCGAATCCTGTCGATGTGCGCGAGAACGCGCTCCAGGTTCCCATTGATCCGGTAGCGCGAGTACGTTTCCCCTGTCGCACCATCGATGGAACAGGTAAGAGCCTTGACGCGAAATTTCACCACCGCGTTGAGCGCGGCATCGCTCGCGAAGTTCAGATTTACCCCATTGCTGCCGCTCACGACGACTTTTCTCTCATAGGCGCAAGCCAACAAATCGGGAAGCCTGGGATTCAAAAACATTTCGCCGTAATTGGAAAGCTCCACCTCGCGAATTTCCGGGTTGTCATCGAGCAAGCGCTGGAAATCCGACAGCTTCAGGTGCCCGGCTCCCAGTACGGGGCGCGCCAGGCCGTTTGCCGTTGGGCAGACCGGACAAGCCAACTGGCAATGAGAAGACGCGTCAATCTGAACGGCGCGCGGCGCGAGTGAATCCATCGAAGCCCTAAGAATACCATCCGCGGTCAGATTGACAATGTCGGGGGCGACTGCATTGCCGGGTGGGCTTGTGTTCTGATATGAACTGACCCCGGCGGGAAGGATTCTGTGACTGAGCCCAAAACCTTATGCATGGTTCCCTGGGTGCAGCGGTTCACCAACGAACAGGGACTGCACCAACTATGCTGCTCCGGTACGGGATCCGCCAACGTGCTTCGTGACGAACACGGTCGACCTCTCGATGTGAGGCGGCAGTTAACCGATGCCGAGCTTCTCAATTCTCCCGACGTGAAGGCGGTTCGGCTGGCCATGTTGCGCGGCGAGTGGCCGGCTGCTTGTGAGCGCTGCCGGCGTTCGGAGGAAGCTGGCGCTGTCAGCAATCGCCACCATATGAACCGGCGATTCGGACATTGGCAAACGGAGGCGCTAGCCGGCACCGCAGAAGATGGAACACTGGATCGGCCGCGTGTTCGATACGCCGATATCCGGTTGGGCAACGCCTGTAATCTCACCTGCCGAATGTGCGGTCCAAGCGCGTCGCGTTTGTGGGCTGAGCACTACAACGAAGTTCAACCCAAGCATCACCAGGTGCCGATTCAGGAACTCACATTCCTCCGCGATCACAATTGGGTGAAGAGCCGCCCGGTAGCCTTCCTGATGGAGCAATGCCTGCCCACTTTGGAGTCCCTGCACTTCGCCGGGGGCGAGCCTCTCATCATTCCGGAAATGCTGGAGGCGCTCGATCTATGCATCCAAGCGGGCCGGGCGGATCAAATCGACCTTTCCTATAACACCAATATCACCGTCATTCCGGACCGAGTGGCGCACCTGTGGCCGCATTTTCGAAGTGTATCCATCGTTTGTAGTGTCGATGGATTTGGCGCTGTGAACGATTACATCCGGCGGCCTTCCAAGTGGAGCGACATCGACCGCAATCTGCACCTTCTCGACCAGAACTTCAAAGAATGGAAACTACGCTGGGTTGTCTGCGGCACTACGGTGCAGGCATACAATGTCCTGCAGCTCGGCGAGCTCTTCGACTATCTTGCGAGCGGTTTCCAGAATGTTGCGGCGGCGCCAGTGCTCATTCCATTGTATGAGCCGGCTTATTTGTCGATTCAAATGCTGCCTGCGCGCGTGAAAGATATCGCCCGCCAGAGGCTGCTGGCCGAACGCACGAAAGCCAGAGCCAGCAAACGGCCGATCCACGAAGATGTCTTGAGCACCATTGACACCACGCTGGCTTACCTGGACGAATCGTTGCCCATCCAGCACTTCATGGATTTTCTTTACTTCAGCGAGAAATCCGATCGCCAGTTCGGCGATTCGTGGCGGAGCGCTTGTCCGGAACTGGCTCGCCTCTTGCACGGTGAAGAATAGCCGCCGAGCCAATATCGGGCTCACTATGGGAACATGGTCTGACTCACGTGATCCCTACCACGGTCCCCTTCGAACTGTTGAGCTGTAGCTGGCCTTTTCCCTTATCCCAAGAGGGTTTCAACCCCGAATGGCAGGCTCCGCTCACGCACCTCAGGCCGATCCCGGAATGGCGGCGCAACGGAGATCACGCTTATTGCAGTATCGACTGGGGGGAGCTGTTCCGCGGGAGCGAAAAATTTCTAGGAACGATGCGCCAATTCGGGGTCGTGTTCCGGATTCGCGTGAATACGGGTGGCAAGCTGGTCTTTGCCAGTCCTGGCCGCTGTGTGATCAGGCAGGCTGGTACGTCCGTTTTTGAAGGTGCTTCCGATCCGGAGGCATGCGTGGATGTAAAGGCGGGAGACATTCTCGAGGTCGCCGTCGCTCACGGAACGGAGGAATGGAGTTGGAAAGCCAGGATCGAGCCGCCCGCTAACGCCGGCGCGGAGTTGAAGAGTATTTACCTTCCCCGCGTTGAAGCCCGGTTGCGGGAACCAACAGGTCCTCCACTGAAAATATTCACCGATGCGCGCAGTCCCATTCGCACCGTGATCTCAATTTACAGCATGATCCTGAACGGGTACTCGCCTTCCAAGGTTTATATTTACGGCGGCTATCAATGGAAACCGTTCGCGAGGGCTCTGTTGGCGCAGTTTCTTCCGTTTGCCACCGTGGTTCCCCTGAGCAAGATTTGCCAACAGGTCTTGCAATTCGGGTCTTCGCACCTGGTGGATGCGGCCAGGAATAACGGGATGGTCATGAAATGCTGCCTGACGTTGCTGTGCGATCCGATCGAGTTTTGCATGATGGATGACGACGTGATCATCCTAAAATCGGTTGCCGACGCCCAGTCGCTTTTCCGGGCGCACGATTTCGTATTTGTGCCGGAAATCGACAATGCGAAGCATTATCGCCCCATTTGGAGCGATGTTTTCGGAGACATGCCGATCACCCGCACCGCGCGTCTGAATGGAGCCCTCTGCTGGCTGCGTATGAGGAAGGATCGTAAAGAGGTGGCGGATCTAATGCTGCGCGGATTGGGCAAGCTGGATGGCCTGCCCAAAGCGGAAGCCGCATGGTCGTGGGAGCAGGGGTTTTACGCCCATCTGTTCGCAAACGACGCGATCTCCGAATTGCCACGGGAATCGTACTGGTATCCCTTCTTTTGGGGACTTCCCGGCGGAATGCTGGGTTACGACTATGCGAATAATCCTTGCGGATTCACGATGATTCACTTTGGCGGCGACGTGCCTAAGCCGACTGACGGGGAAGCGCTTCAGCTCATGCCTCAGATTCTGAGGCGAGGTGCGGCGCATCGATGAACCTACACTTCGCCAGGCAATCGATAAGCGTATCCAGCCGCTCGCTCCAATCGTTGCGCGCGGCGAACGACGTGCGAGCAAGAATCTGATCTGCCGTGGGAGGCTGACGCGCGAGCGATTCGAGCAATTCGAATGACTGCTCACGATTGCCATAGGTGAACAGCAAGCCCTGCGCTGCAAACTCGCGCATCTCCGGCAGCGCCGGAACAAGAACATGCTTGCCGGCCGCCAGATATTCGTAAATCTTTACCGCGTGCATGCTGCGGGTAATGGGCAGATTCTGAAACGGCATGGTGCAAACATCAAATTGAGCAAGATAAGCCGCCAGGGTCGTGAGATCCGTTTGGGGCAAGACATGCACGTTGGGAACCGAGGTTGCGGTCCGCCATCGCGCTCTCGTTTCGTCGCGAGCAAAGCCCTCGCTGCCGATGTAGACGAATGCCCAGGACGGGAATCGGCGGGCTGCTTCGGCCACCCAATCCAGATCCAACCAGTCGGCCAACGCGCCGAAGAAGCCGATCACGGGGCGGGGAAGGTGATCCAGAAGTCCCTGGGAACCGGCGGCATTGAAAATGCTAAAGTCGACGGCATTCAGGATCATGATTGCGTCCTTTCTGTGGATCAGCTTGGTCTCCTGAAGCTGGTGGCCTGACGTCACCAACACGTCGCAGGTTTGGGCGAGTTCCGCTTCATACACCGCCCCTCCGTGCCCGTGAAGTTCGCTAAATGCGTATTGGTCGTCGAGGCAGTCGTAAAGAATCGGCCATCCGAAATGCTGGCGTAAGCTTTGCGCCAGTGGCGTCCAACCGGGAAAGTTGACTAGCTGAACCGCTTGAGCGATCCCGCTCGCCTTTCGTAATTGGTCGAGCGCGGCGGTCATCAGTTCCAATACTGGGGCGTTCCAGGGGAAATGATAAATGTCATCGGCGAATCCCGGTAGCTGAATCTCGAAAATGTTGTCAGTGAGCTTGCGCGGAATTGTGGTTCCAGTAAAACGTTCGGCGGGGATCAGTTTCACATCAATCCAAAAGACACGATGCCCGCGCTGGGCTAGACCACTGGCGAAGTGGTGCGGCCGTTGAGTGAGATCGTTCCATCGCAGGATGTTCAAGAAAACGAAATCGAGGCTTGCAGAGGTCGGCGCTACGGGATCCTGAGATGCAATGATGGCGGCCAACCTGCGGCGCGCCTCGTCAATTGCGCGCACCTCGGCGTGCTCATCCGTTGGAAGCGCGGTTTTTTGGCGGAACAAACGGCGCGCGCGATATTCCATCTCGTGGCGCCGCGCGATGAGGCTCTCTTCCCAGACCCCCCCCTTGACAGCCTGAAGAAACTCGATCCGGCTTTTCCTGGCCGGTTGTGCGGGAACCGGAAAGGCATTCATTACCGATTCAGCATCGTCCGCGCTCTCGCTGCTGTCTCCAGACCATCGGTTCCGCTCGCAAGTCACGGCTGGTTCAAACCACACTTTCCTGGCTTGGCTTAAACCCAGCGTAAAATCCCATTCCGCGAAGGATGGAAGGTCCGCGCGAAATCCGTTTCCGGGCAGGCAAGAGCGATGATGAATCCAGCACACCAGAGGAGCCCAGGGGCCGAGCAGCAGACGTTCCGGCTGGCCTTCGAATTCCTTAATCGCCGCGCGTCGTACGGTGGTGGAGGAGTGGATCGCAACGCTCCAGGCGGTGTACGCTGCCTGGCTCTGGTTCGTGTCGACCGACCGATGGAGAATTTCGAGGTGATAAGGGAAATAGATATCGCCCGCCGGCAGATACATCAGAAAATTGCCCTGCGCAGCGGCTATTCCCGCGTTCCACAAAGAGCCCAAGCCATCGCGCGGGCTTCCCGGAACGGTCACTTGCCGGATCCGCAAATGTCGAACGAGTTCGGCAGGGAGGCTGGGCAGTTTCTGCTCATGCCTTGAGACAATCACGGTCTCAAAACCGGTAACGGTCTGGTTCGCGAGGCTAGTGAGCGAGTCGGTTAATCGCTCAGCCGCGCCGTCCCCAACGGCGACAATAACGCTGGTTGAAGGGACCGCTCTTTTCGCGTAGGTGGTTGGGGAGAGTGAGCGGGATAGACAGCTCGCCCGCTCCAGGAAAAGCTTTTCATTGCGAAACAGCCACTCCTCGCGATCGATCCGATTTTCCTCGAAAGTCTTGCTGGCGTCATTGAATACAAAAACATCTGGATCGACCACCAGCAACCAGCCCGCCATGCGGGCGCGCAAACAGAAGTCGTCATCCTCATAGGTGCCCAATTGATAAATCTCGTCGAGGCCTCCCAAAGATTCCCAAAGTTTGCGCCGAATCATCACGCAGAAGAAAAATAGGCGCCGCGGCTCCTCAATCAAACGCCGGAGCTCCTCAATCAAAGGGTGTTGAGCGCCAGCTTCGGGCGGGCCGGAAACCAACTGAGGACCTGGCCCACAATGGCTGGAAACGGGGCTAACGATGCCGATACGGGCATCGGCGCGCATAGCTTCGGCCAGCCCATCCAGCCATCCATTTGTTACGGTGGCGTCGCTGTTCAAGATCACCAGAAAATCGTGCTGTGCCCTGCGAGCCCCCTCGTTCACCGCTCTCGCAAAACCGAGCGGACGATCAAAGGTTAGAACGCGAAGCATCGGACGGCCCTGTAACTCCGAGGTTAGCCATCCGGCCACATCGGGAGCCGATCCGTTATTAACCACAATCACTTCGAACGGGACGCGGCTTTGGGCCCGGTAAATGCTTTCCAGGCATTGACGTGCATATTTCAGCGCATTGTAAACCGGGATGATGATGCTGACGGCGGACATTTATTCCGGCCGGCCCAGCATTTTACTGAGACGATTGTGCAGTCGCATTCGTAGTTCGAGTGGAACGTCTTCCCGAACGGCGCCTTCCAACTCCTGGCAGCGGCGGTACAGAGCGTACATCACACCGCCCATTCCCTGCATTCCGATTTTGGAGAACTGTTCTTCGTAACAATCGATGATGCGGCGTTTCGCAATAAAATCGTCGCTGGTCTTTGCCAATCCGTCCGGGAGTTGCCGGTATTGATGAAGGTACTCCGGCAAGACATCGGTATCGAATCTGCGTATGGCGAGACGCGCTTGCAATTCCCAGTCTTCATGGGCCGCCCCGCGCACTTCCCGGTACCCGCCGATCGCCTCGAAAACTTTACGCCGGACCAGGATCATCGGTCCGCCGAAAATAATTGGCTCGATCAAACCCGCCACCAGATTTGGGCCGATCGGCATATATTTCGCGCTCGTGGTGTAGGGGGGCTCGTCGCCGCTGAACAAGATGCTGGCGCTGACCAGGCAGTCCACTCCGGAAATCACCGCGGCTTCCAGCATGCGCTCGATCGCATGCGGCGGCATCCAGTCGTCGGCGTCAATGAAGAACAGATATTCACTGTCTGAATGCCGTGCAGCCCTGTTTCGAGCCGCGTCGACGAAAGCATTCTCTTGCCGCAGAAACACCCACCCCAATTGTTCATATTTCCGCGCCATTGCTTCGAAAACATCCTTAGCCTCCGATTGGTTCGACCCGTCGTCCACTGCGACAACACTGAATTGAGTGAAAGTTTGTGCGGCGAGACAACTCAAGAGTTCGGGAAAATAACGCGCTTTGTTGAAGTACGGAATACACACGCAGACCGATGGCTTGGCGTGAGCCGTTTTGGTGTTCCTTTCGCCACGCGCACGTTCGAGCATGTCGCGGTGAAAAGCAAGCCATGCATCGTTGGCAGCCTGATAGTCATAAGGTGGGGCCGCAGGATCGGGATTCGACTCAACGAGCGCCTCATGTAGCTTCGCCGCCAGTGAACGCGGGTCAGGATCGAAAAGCCGTCCATCCGCGCGCCCCCCGAGAACTTCAGGAGTCCCGCCACCGCGCGAGCAGATCATGTCGAGTCGCGGGATGAGCGAGGTCTCAATTACCGCATAAGGAAAATTCTCATGGGCACTTGCGATGACGGCAACCGCTCCGCGGGCGTGCTCCCGTAAATAACGTCCCGCTTGTTCGCTATCCAGGTTTCCCACGTGGACCACTCGCAATCCCGTTCTCGCCAGGTGACGTTTTACCGTTTCCACCGAGCCAGGCTCGTCCTCATGGCCGAGCAATACAACCTCTTCGATGCTTTGCGAGATCTCGGGATGCTCGTTCCACAAATTGAGCAGCGCTTTCGTGAACAACGTAGCGCCTTTACGTGTTTCCAGACGGCCGAAAAAGATCACGCGCTTCTTCGCCGATTCTTCCGGCGTGAGTTCCGCCTCACCGGCACCGTAGTAGGGCAGGCCGAGCACAACCGGTGGCGTCCGGAATTTCCAGCCCTCTTTCTTCACCCATTCCAGAATGTAATTGCTCGGCGCAATGACAACGTCACTGTGTTCAGCGCTGTAGCGCTCTACAAACTCGAGATGCAGATCGACCGGAATCTGCGGATGCTTGCGGTTGCCAAGTCTTACCCAATTGGATGGTCCATGCAGAACCGTGACGCAGAGTGGTCCTCGCGTTGTGGAGAACCTGTTGACGCGCACGGTGTGGAAGGCGAGATTCGCCCAGTCTTGAAAATACACCACGTCATACTGCAGTAGGAGCGGGTGTAATTTCTCGGAAAGCCGAATGGTCCAGGCTTCCGGCCACCGGTCCGCGCTCGGCGGATCGCTATGCAGCTCGATGAACTCGATACCCCATGACCGGTAATTCGCGGCCCAGTGCGGATCCAAGCCAGCGGTTTGGACTTCGGCGTGAGTCAGAATGATGGTGACTTCTTCGCCGCTGCTCCGGAGTAACTTCGCCCAGTGCGTAACGAATGCCCCAACGCCCCCAGCGCGGCCCAGCACGGTTTGTACGTCGTGAGAAACGAGGGCTACTTTGGCCATGCTGCGATACTTAAGTGAAGGCGGCGATCAGCGATATCGCGTTCATCGGGGTTTGATTACCGAGGCTTTCGTTTCGCCTGGCACGTCGGCAGCTTCGTCGTGAATCCACCCTACCTGCGTTTGAAATTGCGCATAGTTTTCATCCACGCCGCGGTTAATGCAGTAATAATACGCCGCCAGCGAATAACGATATCGACCTGCTGGACAAGTGAGCGGGCGCGGGTGGCCGTGATACGTGTTGGTACCGGACTCGAAGATCACTGTTCTGTTGAAAAGCGGCGCAATGCGCGTCACGCACTGGGAGCCATCGCGCGACCAAAGCTCCAAGTGGCCGCCGTAAGCATCGGGCCAGTCTCTGTTCAGGTAAACAATTATATTTAGCTTCTGGCAGAATGGCGCACCCAACGGATGGCGCTCAGTGTCGGAATGCACCAACAGGCGTCCGCCGGGACCGGTGGAGTGTAAACCGCCGCCCCGAAAGGATGGGTCTGCAATCAGCGAATGAGGGTCCGCTCCGCTCAGCACGCTAAGAAATTGCAGGAATAGCGCGGAATTGAGCTGCAGCATGAAGTTTCGCGTCACTGGGCCCCATAGAGCTTCACCCGATATGCCCATCTTCGCGGAAACGTTGGACTCTTGAAATCGCGAGCCGGAACCCCAACGCGTCCACTGGTCCGTATCTCGAGATGGTAGTTCTTCGAGGATGCCTAGCAAAACGTTCTCCGGAAACAGGCCATCGATAGCGGCGTGCGGGAAAGGCGCCGCTTCCTGAAAGTTCCGCCGATACCGGAGCGCCGTTTGCAAGAGCGCCCTGGGTTCGGGACAGTAGCACATTAACTGCCGGCCAGATCCGGTCGAACAAAGGTGCTCTGATAAACCGCCAGGGTGCTCGGAAGCCAAAAGGCCGTGCTCCTCCTTAAGACGATAACAGTGAAGCGCAGCCAGGGCAAGACTAATCGCGCCGTTGCTGTTTCCGTTTCACCGAGTCGGCGATCTAAGCCGGACGTACGGGTTAAGAAGTCAGCAATGGAATTTCCCGTACAAGATCTGCCGACGATTGAACGGGCTCAGAAGGAATCGGGGTTCTCCTCGAGCGAATCCGTTCTCAACATTCTCGAGTTGATTCTTGCCGGATCTGAGTTGTCTGAGGTGCTGACGATCATTGCTCAATTGGTCGAATCGCAAGGTAGCGGTATGTTTTGCGCCATCTGGCTTCCTGGACGGCGGCCAAAGAAGGAAGGCGAACCGCCGTCGTCGAATCGGGCGAACTGCCTCCAATGACGTCCCACGGGACTTCCAACGAATATTTTCGCTCCCGCGCGGTCATACCGCTCGATGTCGTCCACATTTTCGACGAAGGGAGGGTGGTATCAAAACGTTGGAGTAGTGATGCTAGCATCGGTCTTATGCCGATGGCGATGAAACTCGGCGAAGGCAGTGAATCCTACGCCCCACTGGCATGCGCTCTGATCGGGGGCACTGCTGGTGTCGGTGGTTTTCACTGAGATTCTAGTTCCCGCTGGCTTCTCCCTCTCCTACCGCAATCGGCCTACACCACAATCTCCACGCGGTCGAGGTAAGTAGAAAGCGCCAGGATCTGGCTTCGAATTTCATCCTGATCGGCGGCCTTAGCGGCCAACTCCACCGCCGCTCCGGTTCGGGCGATCTCGGGAAAACCGTAGCCTTCACCCGACCCCTTGAACTGATGCCCCAGCCGGCGGGCCCGGTCGCAATCTTTGGCATCGCCAGCGGCCAGAATCTCGTGGATGCCGCGCCGGACATTTTCCAGATATTTGGGAACCAAGCCTTCAATACCCTGCGGGGGCGTAATGCGGATTTTTCCGTCGAGGTGGCGGGAAATTGCCTCCAGAAGAGTCGACTTCTGGATCGGTTTGGTAAGGTGCTCGTTGCAGCCAGCCTCCCGGCTCCTCCTGGCAGCGTCGGCGGCAGCGTGGGCCGTCAGCGCGAGAATGGGTATCGGGGGCGCATGAGTTTCCGCTTCCCATTGGCGGATCGCTCGAGTGGCCTCCAGGCCTCCCATCACGGGCATTTGCAGATCCATGAGCACCAGATGAGGATGCTTGGAGATTACGCTCTCTACGCCAATCTTGCCATTCTCGGCGAACTCGAGCTCGAAGCCGCAGCCTTTGAGATAGGCCTTAAGCAACACGACATTGTCTTCGGAATCTTCGACAATCAGGATGCGGAAGACCGGCAATGGTCCAGCATGTACCGCCGGCGGAGCCCCGATCGCGGCCGCCCTGCCAGGTTCCGGAACTTTCATCTCCTTCTGGATGCTGAATGGCGCGGTAAGAAAGAACGTGCTTCCCTTGCCTTCCTCGCTGCTGCAACCGATCCGTCCACCCATCAACTCCACCAGGCCCTTGCTGATGGCCAATCCGAGACCCGTTCCACCGTACTTGCGCGTGGTGGAAGCGTCGGCTTGCGTGAAACGGCCAAAGATCATTTCCACTTTGTCCGCGGCGATCCCAATCCCGGTGTCCACCACGCTAAATCGCAGCCAGCTCACGGCGTTTTCCCGGCTTGTCGAGCCCGGGCCTATCAAATCCCCGCCGGACAAATCAGGTTCCGGCTCCACGCGCAAGGTGACGCAGCCGCGCTCTGTGAATTTCAAAGCGTTTCCGGCCAGATTGAGCAGAATCTGCCGCAGTCGATTCGGATCCCCAACCAGCCCGAGCGGGACCCCGGGCCGGATCTCCAGTGTGAACTGCAAACCACGGTCCCGCGCCGGCGCACCCAACATCTCGATGATCTTTTGAAGTAGAGCCCCCAGATCGAACGCGATCGATTCCAGTTCGACATGCCCGGATTCCACCTTGGAAAGATCCAGGATATTGTTGATCAGGTCCAGCAGGTTGGCCCCGGCTTTTTGAAATACACCCAGGTAGTCTCGTTGTTCCTCGCCGAGCGAACTCTCGGAAAGCAAGTCCGCCATTCCGAGAATGGCATTCATGGGCGTTCGCATTTCATGGCTCATGGTGGTCAGGAATTCGCTCTTGGCGCGATTCGCGGATTCCGCCGACGCTTTGGCGCGCTTTAGATCTTCCTCCGCGCGCTGGCGTATGATCACTTGCCCGAGCTGCGAGCCAAGGTGCCCCAGCATGGTCAGAAACTCCTCATCGGGCTGTACCGTCTCGAGCGAGAAGAACTCCAGAACTCCCACCACCTTCTCTTCCGCGACTATCGGAAACCCGAATCCCGATCGAAGCCCGGCCTGCTCCGCCACCCTCGCTCGCGGAGACAGTTCATTGTCCGCTAAATCGACCATCCACTCGGGCTTGGCGGAAACCAGAATGCGGGCCGTCAATCCCGCTCCGGGCAGAAAGCGCCAGGCATCGCTGTTTTCGCGGAAAGCTGCGAACCGGGCAGCATCGTCCAGATGCCAAATTCCCACCGGAAGCAGTTCCTCCGCCGCGTTATTTTCTCGCAAGTAAACATGGCCTACCGGCCACCCGGTGTACGAGCAGATCAGGCTGAGACAGGCCTGGGCCGCGTATTCGATGGTGGAGGAGCGGTTAGCGGCTACCGTCACCGATTGCAGCAGTTGAACCAGGGTCGTTTCTTTCTTACGGGCTTCCTCGGCGCGCCGCCGCTCGCTGATATCGCGCACGAAGGCATTGAAGCTGCATGCTCCCGCCACTCGAACCGGCCAAACCGTCGCCTCCGCTGGAAACTCGTGGCCATCGCGATGCAAGGCCACCAGCTCGATCGCTTGGTTTAGAGGTATTCCTTGCGCGGCCAGGAAGTGTTCCACACCACGCACGTGGGCTGCGCGGTAGACCGGAGCAATCATGACATCGCACCAGCTGCGTCCCATCACTTCCGAGGCTTTCCATCCGAAGATCTGTTCGGCCCGGGGATTCCAAGCCGTGACTGTGCCGTCCGGGTCCATGCCGATGAACGCGTCGTTGGCGGTCTCGATAATCAACCGGTTGCGCTCGCTCTGTTCCCGCAGCAGTTCCTCGCCGTTCTTCAAGGCCGTAATATCCCTGCTGATTCCGGCGATGCCGGAGACCTGCGAGCTCCTGTCGAACATCGGAACTTTGGTGGTCGACATCCAACGGAGGCGCCCCTGGGGGTCTTCCAGCTGCTCGATCAGATCGGCGCCAGGCTGGCCCGAGTTCACGATTTCTTCCTCTTGAAGGCGCCAGCGGAGGGCGTCTTGGGAAGCGAAATAGTCCGCATCGCTCTTCCCAATGCACTCCGCCGTGCCACTCGCTCCGAACACCCGCGCCGCCGCCTGGTTGACTCTGGTGAAGCGGGACTGGCGATCCTTGAAATAGATCAGATCCGGACTGTTTTCCATGAGGGCGCGCAGCAATTCGCGCTCCTGGTCGATCTGTTGGACTAGTTTGAAGTGAACCACGGCGGCGTCGACCTGAGCCCGCAGTTGGAGCGGGTCCCAGGGCTTGCTGATATACGCGAAGATCTGTCCGCTATTGACTGCCTCGGTGAGCACGTCGAGGTCGGCATATCCGGAGATCATGACGCGCGTGGCTCTGGAAACTTGTCTCACGCGCCGCAAAAATTCGTGCCCGCTGACGCCAGGCATGCGCTCATCGCACAGGATTACCGCCAGGTCGTTGGCCAGCGCCAACGCGAGAGCCACCTCGGCGTCGGTGGTGGTAAACACCTCGTAATCGTCTTCAAACAGATGTTCCAGCGACGTGAATATGAGCGGCTCATCGTCCAACACCAACAGCTTTTCCTTCATTTTCCCCTCTGCGACTCTAAATCGAGCGGGATCTTGACGATGAATTCCGTACCCACGCCTTCCTCGCTTTGAACCTCGATGGAGCCGCCGTGGTCCTGCACGATTCCGTAAGAGATGGCGAGTCCCAGGCCGGTCCCCTGGCCGATCGGCTTGGTGGTAAAGAATGGATCGAAGATCTTGCTTCTAATTTCTTCGGGGATGCCGGCTCCGGTGTCGCGAACCGAGATCTGGAAATCCTGCGCGGTCTGGCGGGTGCCGATCACGATCTTTCCTTCTCCCGCGATGGCGTCCATGGCATTAGCGATCAAATTCATCAACACCTGGTGCAGCCGCCCCACCGAACAACACAGCATGCGCTCCGGGACATAATGTTTTTCTACCAGGATGCGGCCGTTCAGCTTGTGCTTCATCAGAAGCAGGACCGCGTCAATGGTCTCCACCACATCCACGCTCTTGAACTCTCCTTCATCCATCCGGGAGAAAGTCCGCAGATCGAGCACCAGTTCCTTCACCCGGTCGAGGCCTTCCCGCATCTCTCCCAGGCGGGCCCGTGCTTTCCGCAGTTTCAGGAGAAAAGGCTCGGAGAGATACGGCTCCAACTCCGGGCCCAGGCCATCCAGCCCGGTCTCGACGATAAACAAATTGTTCATCACGAAGGCCAGCGGATTGTTGATCTCGTGAGCGATTCCAGTCACCAGTTGGCCGATCGAAGCCATCTTTTCGTTCTGGACCAATTGGGCTTGGGTTTCCTTGAGCTTCCGGTTCGCCTCTTGCAGATCGTGATTGGCCTGGACCAGCTTTTCGGCCAGCGCGAACCGGGTCTCTGAAATCTCCCGCTCGGCGCGGTCGTGCGACACTTCCAATTCCCTGGCCTTGAGCTCCTCTACCGCGCGGCCGCTCTCGTCCTGAAAGAGCCTGTGCCGCATCAGGGGGGCGCGCAAAACCGCCAGGTCGCCAGACTTGTTAACGAAGTCATCGGGCCCGGCTTGGAGCGCTCGATTCAGGTCCCCTGGTTTTGCGGCGCCGGTGACTATGATGACGGGTACGCCGCTGTTCAGGCTCTGAATCGCAGTAAGCCAGCGGCATACTTCCAGGTCGTCCATCTCGGCCATCTGCAGATCCACCAGTACGCAATCGAACTTCTCATTCACCAGGCGGCTGAGCCCCGCTTCCCCACTGTCCGCCGTCTCCACTTCATAGCCTTGATTCCGCAGTTCCTCGCCGAGGAGTGCCAGGTAGGTGGAACTGTCGTCAATGGCTAACAGGCGGGCCGTGCCGAAGGCGGAATCCTGGGGATTCAGAATTGCACCTTGCGCCGGCGCTTTCCGCAACAGCGCCCGGATTCGCCCGATCAGGATTTCAATACTCTCGGACTTGGAAACGTAGCCGTCCGCCCCGCTTTCCAGGCTTTGTATCTCCGCTGTTTCCGGGGCCGAAGCGGTAATCATCAGTATCGGTATGCCCAGCGTGTTCGAGTTCCTTCGAATGCGCCGGCGGAATTCGTCCCCAAACACCAGGATATTTTGCGTGCGCTCTTGCGGATCGCCCATGTCATACAGATCGGCATGTTTTCTAAATGTACATTCGCAAACTAGGCACGTCGGGCGGTAGCTGCAGAGCCATATAGCCGCCTATTCCACCTGGTCTATGTCCGAGCTGACTAGACATCGGCGTGCTCCTCCGGGGAGCCATCCTCGGCGCGCTATTCCCCTAGTGGGAATACGCAGAACCTAACAACCCATCTCCCACCCCGCGCCACATTGCCCGTATGATGTGTTACATGCACATTGGTGTTTGCTATTTTCCAACCGACTACGGCATCGACATCCGCGAGCTGGCCCGCGCCGCCGAGGATCGCGGCTTCGATTCATTGCTGCTCCCGGAGCACACGCACATTCCAACGTCCCGCCGCACTCCCTTTCCCGGCGGCGGTGAGTTGCCTAAATGCTATTCCCACACGCATGACCCGTTCGTTGCCCTGGCTTTTGCGGCCGCTGCCACCTCGAAAATCCTGCTGGGCACCGGCATTTGCCTGGTCCCCCAACGCGATCCCATCGTGACCGCGAAAAGCATCGCAAGTCTGGACCGCTTGTCGAACGGCCGCTTCCTCTTCGGCATTGGCGGCGGGTGGAATGTCGACGAAATGGAGAACCACGGAGCCCGCTACGAAACGCGTTTCAAGCTGATGCGCGAACGCATCCTGGCGATGAAGGCGCTGTGGACCCAGGAGGAGGCCTCCTTCCATGGCGAGATGGTGAACTTCGATCCCGTCTGGCTTTATCCCAAGCCGGCGCAACGCCCCCACCCTCCTATACTTCTCGGCGGCTCGAGCGACCACACCCTGAAGCGCGTCGTGGAATTTTGCGATGGCTGGTTGCCCATTGCCCGAGGGGGCTTCAACGCCAAGGAAGCAGTCGCCCGCTTGCATCAAGCGGCATCTGCGGCGGGGCGGGACTTCTCCACCCTATCGATTAATACGTTCGCGGCGCCGCCCGAAGAGGCGGTTCTCGCCGAATACCAGGAAGCGGGGATTCAACGTTCCTTTCTTGTAATCCCCGATCTGACTCGCGATGAAATCCTGGGAGTTCTCGACCAGTACACGCGATTGATCGCCTGAAAGTGCGCATGATTGCGACCCGCAAGTCCGGCGAGGAGCAAAAAATCGCCGGCCCCATCCGGAAAAAGCTAAAACAGGCCAGAGTTGCCAGGCTCGCGACGCTCGATACCAGGGGCGGCCCCCACATCGTTCCGGTCTGTTTTGTTTATGACAGCCAGGCTTTCTATACAGCGATTGACCGGAAACCCAAACGTGTCTCTCCGGACCGGCTGGTACGCTTGCAAAACATCCGAGCGGTATCCCGCGTCGCGCTTTTGATCGACGAATACGACGAAGACTGGGCGCGGCTCTGGTATGTCTTAATCCGCGGGAAGGCGAAGTTGATTCCCAACTCGGCTCAGCAAGAGCGTGCCTCGGCGATTCGTAAGTTAAGAGCCAAATACCCGCAATATGCCCGCGGAATGCTCGCCGAGGATGCACCGATCATCCGCATCACTCCCGAACGGGCCACATGCTGGGGCAAAATCTAGCGATTATCCTGCTCCTCGGAAGGAATCGAGCGCGGGTGCGCCTGGTTTAGTCTCCCAGCGTAGCCAACGGAGCTAGTGTGGGTGCGTCAACGTCCTTGAACACCGCGGTGCTATCGGAAGTTTCCGCCATCACCGGGAACTGGAAGCCGCACTTGGGACAACGTTCCGCGAGAGCCTGCTGCTCGTGATGCAGGTCGTACGCCTTGTCCGTTATCAGGGCGCAACACGGGCACACCCGGATCAATCGAGTGTTCTTCAGCTCGAAGTTGGTGATGATGTCCTCCATGATGGCGCCGCTGCGAACCGCCCACTCCTTGGCCGCCTTGTGGTACGTGTTCATGTGCCAGTCTCTCAAAGCCTCGAAGCTGGTCCAAAGGCTGATCTCGTTGTACCAGGAAGGATCCTTGGGATGGACCCACCAGGTGAGGTGCAAGAACCCTGGGAGTGTCTTTAATTGATTGCGCGTCTCTCCAAAAAGCAACTTGAATTTCTCATAGCCGTCCGGGCTCGAGAACCGTACTCGCTGCATGCTCTGATAAATAGCCATCCCATCTCCTTCGCTGTTAAAAATAGAAACGAAACTATCAAAAATCCATGCGCAGGGCCAACTGTCCCGTTCGATTGCCGCCTTGCCCCGCGGTCTGCGCCGATTGTAAAACGCCGAATGTCGACGGGCTGCTGATGTCCGACGCGGGCGGAGCGAAGTTGGTGTGATTCAAAGCGTTCGTGAAGGTTGCTTCAAATCGAAATCGGATCCGCTCACGCACCGCAAAGATCTTGGACAAACCCGCCGAAACCGCGATCGTCCCGGGGCCTTGCAAAATGCCCACGCCCGCATCCCCGATGCGACCTGCGCCGGCCGGCGTTGGCGCGAATGCGTTGATGTTCCATTGCAGATCGCCCTGTGGGGAACCTGGATTTCCCACCGCGTCGGGCCGCGCCGTAATGCCGCCGCGTCCAATGATGCCGGTATTCGACTGATCCTCGGTAGGGCTGATGGTGGGCGTAAGCCACGGGCCGGTCTGAATGAGCGTGACGGTGTTGATATTCCAGCCGCCCAATGCCCCGTTCATGAATTTGTTCTTGCTCGACCATTCGCGCCCCGCTCCGTATGGCAGTTGGTAGGTGCCCGTCAGCAGGAACCGCTGCCGCGGCATGCCGGCCACGTTGCCCCGAGCGGCGCGAAGATCGAATTGGTCGTAGGACGGCGTGAACAAAAGGTTTTCGGAGGTAAAGCCGCCCGGTGCGTCGCCCTGCGCGTCGCTGATATTGTGCGCCCAAGTATAGTTCGCCTGAAAATAGAGCCCGTGCCAAAGCCGCTGGGTCGCTTCGAGCGTTAGCCCCTGGTAATTCTGAAAACCAGCGTTCGCGCTGTAGTTTATTTCATCCCAGTTCTGATACGGCGCGCGTGGATCCACGTACGGACTGGGCACGTACGGCTGTTTGCTCGGCGGGATCGCGTTGTAATCCTCCTTCACGTTCATCCGGTAAGAATTCATTCCGGAATAAGTGATTCGCGCGGCCAGCGCCGAAGTCAATTGGCGCTCGATAGTCACGTTCCATTGCGCGGTCTGCGGATCCTTGTAATTCGGGCTCATCCCATCGTAAAATCCTGTGCCTCCGTATTGCGCGGTCGTTGACGCGGGAGACGTTTGCGGAAAGGTAAACAGCGGCACGCCGCCATTGTTGTTCGAGTAAGTATAGGGCGCTCCCAACGGGATGCCGATAAAATCGTAGGCCAACTGCCCTAGCGGGGTTTGCGTGAAAATGCCAAATCCGGCGCGAAAAACAGTTTTATTATCTCGAAAAGGACGGAAAGCGATACCAATGCGTGGATCGTAATCGCCCCAATAGGTGTTCCGCAGGCTCTGAGACAGATGATCCTGGCTGGCCGTTACCACGTTCGAGCAGGCCAGTGCCGTGTTTCTGGTTGGAAGCTGGCAGGCATTGAATGACACCAAGAAGGCATTGTAATTCGCTTGCAGCAACGGACTGGAGGGCACGGTTTTGTTCAGCAGAATGTCGGGAACCACCACGTCGCCGTTGCGCGGATCGAAGTTGGCGATGTCCCCCTGGTTTTCTGTGAATTCCGGCAGCAGTTCCCATCGGAAGCCGACGTTCACGGTAAGGCGATCGTTTACCTGCCACTGATCCTGGATGTAAGTCCCCCATTGGACGCTCGGCTCATGTGTGTTGGGACTGCTCTCCACAATAAAGTCCGTGTTGGGCGCGCCCAGCAAGAAGTCTCCGAAGGAGCTTCCCGTGAAGACCCCCTGGTTGAAGGTGAACGCGCCGAAATCGTCGGATTGGCCCCACCGGACGACGGTCTCGTAGAACACCCGGCGAACATCCAGTCCAATCCTAATGGTGTGCTTGCCCATCGTGCGGCTCAGATTGTCGGTGAACTGCATGGTTTTTGACTGGCCCGGCCCGTCCTTGTCGCGGCCGATTGGGGTAAAGCCGGTGCCGTCGGAAAAGTTGAAGGTCGGAAACGCTCCCGTAGTCGGGTGATTGGCGAAGCTGATGCCGGTCAGCCCGAGTTGACTGTCCGCCACGGCGCCCTGAATCGGGAACTGCTGATAAATCAAACTATTGGTAAAACCAAAGCGAAACTCGTTCACCATCTTTGGACTGATGGTGTAGTTGTAGGAGACGATGAAGCTACGATCGTGCTCCGTATCCAGGTCGTTCGGCAGGAGCGGATTCACCGGGCCGGCTTGCCCCGAATCTGAGAGCAGGTTTTTCCAGCTGAACCGTGCATAAATTTGCTGGTTGGTTGTGATGTAGTGATCCAGCCTCGCATCAAATCCGTTGGTATTGGAAGGAATGGGCTGCAGCACCTCATAGTTGTAGCTGCCGCCGGAAGGGACATTCGGCAGCGGATAATATCCATTGAGCAGATTGAGAGAAACCGGATTCAGCATGGATTTCGGAATGGTGTTATTGGGAAAAGGTGTGCCGTTGTAAGGATTGATTGCAACATTGGTCGGTTGACCGGTTGAGGGACTGATAATGGGAAGGCCGTTCAGGTCCCCGCCGCGTTCGGCGAGCGTCGGCACAAGATCTTGCTCCGGACTGGCCGTCCTCCGGCGATTGCCTTCGTAATCGACGAAGAAGAACGTTTTGTCCCTCCCGCTATACAAATGTGGAATGGTCACCGGGCCGCCCAGGCTGCCGCCGAACGTATTAAATCGCTTGGGCGCCTTGGTCGTGAAGTTCAAAATGGTCGCATCGAGCACGTCGTTTTGCAGATATTCGAACAAACTGCCGTGGAATTGGTTGGTCCCGCTTTTGGTGATAAACGTCACGTCCGCCACCTGCGAGAACTCGGCGCTGTTATTGAATGCGGTGACTTTCAGTTCGGAGAGTCCTTCCGACGATGGATAGGCGTTCTGCAGAGAGCCGTTGGCGGCGACATTGGCCGTGGAAATTCCATCCACCGAGTAACCGGTCATCGAATAACTGGCGCCGCCCACTTGTATATTGCCCTGGCTGTCGGTAATGATGCTCGGAGAAAGAGCCAACGCAGCCAGCGGACTGGTGGTTTGCGCTCGGAAGTTCAGCGGCATCTCGAGCAGTTGATTATTGCCGCGTGTATCGCCCACCGTCGCGTTTTCCGTATTGATCTGCTCGGCCGCCGCCTCCACTTTCACCGTCTGCTGCACCTGCGCCAGCGATAAAGCCAGATCCACACGCGCGCTTTGGCGAGCCACCAGCTCCAGCGTCGTGGTCGGCGAGGTCGAGAAGCCTTCCTTGGAGGCCACCAGGCTATAGTTTCCCGGCTTCAAGTTTTCGAACAGAAAATTGGCGTTGTCATCGCTCAGCACGGATCGGCTGGTATTTTCGTCCACATTGTGAAGCGTGACCAAGGTTTGCGGAAGCGCCAGGTTCGCCGGATCGCGAGTGGTTCCCCGGATGTCGGCGAAAGTCGACTGTGCGTAACCGGTGCTTTGCACCAGGGTGACAGCTGCCAGCAGGCATGCCATAAGCGCGCAGCGCGCCGAAAACACTCGTGTCTGTCGATTGGGCATAATGGTTCTCCTCGATCCAATTGATCGTTACGTCCGGAAATTCGCAGACATTGCGAGTCAGTGAAGCGGGACGGGGAGCCGGTTGGCGAGCTGACGTAGCTGTGAGGCTCAAAATCGCCCGTTGAAGTTATGCGAGCGATATCAGGAACAGCCTGAATTCTTAATTTCCTAATGCTACGGCGGAAGTGTTACACACTCAATGACCACTCTGAGTGCGCCCGCCATGACCACTTTCGGCGCGCATGGCTTTTCGTAAGCGCTTCACTTGATGGAGCATTTCATCCGCCTTCGTGCCGCCGAAGCCGAGAATGAAGCCTGGCCGCACATGCGGGCCTGCGTAAGCCGACGAAAGCGGCCACAGCCAAAGTCCGTCCTCGGCGGCTTTGGCCGAAATCTTCCGATCGGACAGCTCCGGCGGTAGCGTGACCACCAGGTGCATGCCGGCCTCCGCGCCCAGAATCTCCATCTCGGAGCGCTCGATCTCAGAGGCGAACTCTTTCCGCAGCGCTTGTGCCAGCGCATTGCGGCGCTCGGCGTACAATTGCCTGGTCTTCCGTACGTGCCGCGTGAAGTGGCCGCCGCTGATGAAATCGGCCAGCGCCACCTGATACAGGTGCGAAGGGAACAGATCGTTGGCCCTCCGGACGGCGGCAAAACGCGGAACCAGAGCGGGGGGAATCACGATGTATCCCAGACGAAGCGAGGGAAACAGCGTCTTGCTGAAGGTTCCGATGTAAATTACGCGCGCGCCGGGGTCGAGCCCCTGCATGGACGCCACCGGCATGCTTTCATAGCGGTACTCGCTGTCATAGTCGTCCTCTACGATCCAGGCGTTGGAACTATGCGCCCATTCCAGGAGCTGTAAGCGACGCGCGGCGCTCATCGTAGCGCCTAGCGGATATTGATGCGAGGGTGTGACGAAGGCCGCGCGCGCATTCGGGCACATCTGGATGCCGGCCACGACATCCAATCCGTCGCTATCCACCGGCACCGGAACCAGGAGGCAACTGGAGAGCGTCAAAGTGTGCCGCAGTAATTCGTAGCCCGGCTCCTCCATCCAGACCGGGGTATCCGGGTCGAGCAAAACACGGGCCGACAGGTCCAGCGCGTGCTGCGAACCATTCACCACCATGATCTGAGAGGCCTCGCAGCGAACCGCCCGCGCCGTTCGAAGGTACGTCGCGATCACCTCTCGAAATTTCTCGGATCCCATCGGGTCCGCATAATTCATCGAGCTGGCGTGTACTCGTCGCGCATGGTGCGTTACCAGGTCGGACCAGACCCGAAACGGAAAATGATCGTAAGCGATCTGCCCCACACTGAAAGCCCCCGAGCTCGGGAACCACGGTGTCCGCTCCACAGGCAGGAGCTTCGCGACACGTGAAATGGCATCGGACGCCGCATGATTTACCACGCTCGCCACGCTGGGACGCGGGCCGAGGAACTGCTCGGAAAGCGAACTCTTTACAAACGTACCCGCTCCGGATCGGCTTTCAATGTAGCCTTCGGCGAGGAGTTGCGCGTAGGCATCCAGTACCGGAATCCGCGAAATTCCCAGATCATCGGCCAATGCGCGCGTTGACGGAATCTGCTGTTCCGGCTGCAATCTGCGATCCAGGATCATCTCGCGGAACGCGTCGTAGATCTGGCGGTGAAGCGGTTTTTCACCCTTGCGATCCACCGAGATGAGCGGTGCCGCGGCGCCATGCGCCTTCTTCCTCGTTAATCGCCTCCCCGTTTCCGTGCGACCTCCTGTGCAGTAGTTCAATCATAGTGGTCATATCGACGTCGCTTCAACTGGCCGTTGATCGCGACCCACATGATCATCGATATCCTCTCGGCGATCCACCTCAGCCCTACGAGATACTCGCCCGATGTGCGATAAAGGGGGCGACAGTGGCCAGCGAACTGAAAATTGAATCCACGGCCCCCGGCTTCTCAATGCGCGCCGCCGCGCCTCTGAACCGGCCGGCCCAAGTGTTGTTCGCCAGTCTGATTGGCACCACCATCGAGTTCTTCGACTTCTACATCTACGCGACAGCCGCGGTACTCATATTTCCGAAGTTGTTCTTTCCCGCTTCAGACCCCGCCTCGGCCAGGCTGGCTTCTTTCGCCACGTTTGCGATTGCGTTTCTCGCAAGGCCGTTCGGTTCCGCGCTCTTCGGCCACTTTGGGGATCGCGTGGGGCGCAAGACGACATTGGTTGCGGCGCTGCTCACGATGGGGCTCTCGACGATCGCGATTGGCGGCCTGCCCACCTACGGGAGCATCGGGGTGGCGGCGCCTCTGCTTCTGGCGCTCTGCCGCTTTGGCCAAGGCCTGGGTCTCGGCGGCGAGTGGGGAGGAGCGGTGCTGCTCGCGATTGAAAATGCGCGGCCTGGAAAGCGCGCCTGGTACGGCATGTTTCCGCAACTCGGCGCGCCCATCGGATTCCTGTTCTCGGGCGGCGTGTTCCTGCTGCTCTCGAAAGTGCTGACTAACGAACAGTTCTTCGCGTTCGGCTGGCGCCTTCCGTTTCTGGCTAGCGCGGTACTGGTGGTGGTAGGCCTGTATGTGCGGCTGACGATCACCGAAACGCCTGTGTTCCGCGATGCCATCCGCCGGCGAGAGCAGGTGAAGGTGCCGATCTTCGTGGTGTTTCGGGACCACGCGCGATCGCTGCTGCTGGGCACTCTGGTCTCGCTTGCCACCTTCGTGCTGTTTTACCTGATGACGGTCTTCGCCTTGTCTTGGGGCACGACGGCGCTAGGCTATAGCCGGGAAAAATTCCTGGCGATCCAGTTGGTGGGGATTCTGTTCTTCGCGCTCGGCATTCCGATTGGCGGTGCTCTGGCGCAACGGGGCCGCCGCCGCACGCTGCTGTGGGTGACCGCCGCGATCGGTGGGTTTGGGTTGTTCATGGCGCCGGTATTTCAGGCTGGGACGGCCGGGGTAGTGGCCATGATGGTTTTAGGCTTGTTCTTGATGGGCCTGACCTACGGCCCGCTGGGAACTGTGCTCTCCGAGCTTTTTCCGACGGCGGTGCGCTATACCGGCAGTTCGCTGACATTCAACTTCGCGGGCATATTCGGCGCGTCCCTCGCGCCCTACATCGCCACCTGGCTTGCCACTACTTATGGTCTGCAGTACGTCGGATACTATCTCGCGGGAGCGGCGGCCTTGACGCTCATCGGTTTGCTCGCGATGCGTGAAACGAAAGACGATGAACTCTAAGCGGCGCCCACATGCACCGGCACCGCCGCCGGCGCTTGATAAAGTGTCGGAGTTCCTGCATATGAACCCGGAGGAAGCCAACGGGAGGTAAATAGGATAAGATTCAGGGTGCAAATCTTTAAATGCAGACGGGAGCCGAGGAGTTCGTTCTCAGCCGAGTCACACCGGGGCGCATCGCCGCCGCGATTTTGATCTTCGCCGCCCTCGCCGCCGGACTCCATGGAATCGGGCGAAGCCTGTGGCTGGACGAGGCGTGGGTCGCCAACTCCGTTAAGGCTCCGACGCTCTCCGGGATGTTTGTCTATCCCGGCTGGCTGCAGTCGAATCCGCCGCTGTTTCTGC
>JBKQHJ010000149.1:0-3098 GCA_052148835.1 Bryobacteraceae bacterium | reverse complement strand
GTTAACATCACGGCGAAAAATTCAGACGGTGGACCCGATATTCAGTTCGAAGCGCAATCTGCCGATGAGAGTCTTAGAGCGGCACGATGGCCGGACTGAAGAGAATTTAATGCCCTCTATCCAACTGATTTTGAAGCCTGGCGCCGCGGGCCGCCGTCCAAATAATAAACAAGCTGGCAAGCTGGTGTACCATTGGAGTTCGTAATCTAGCTCATGGCGTTTCAGATTCAACCGGTTAAGGAGTTTCTTGTCCGGCCGGCCCTTCCGCCCGCCATCTCCCGGATGAGCGAGCTTGCCTACAACGTGCTGTGGAGTTGGGACCATACCATTCGCTCCCTGTTCCGGCGATTGGATTCGGCATTGTGGAAGGGCTGCGGCTACAATCCGGTTCTCATGTTGGGCCGCGTTCCGCAGGCGACGCTGGAGCGCGCGGCTTCGGATCCACGATTTCTGGCGGCTTACCGGCGCGCTTGCGAACGCTACGCGAACTATCTGGAGCGCAGCGAACCGCCACAGGACCGGCTGATCGCCTATTTTTCAATGGAGTACGGGTTGGTGGAATGCATGCCGATCTACTCGGGCGGCTTGGGCGTGCTCTCCGGCGATCATTTGAAAGCATCCAGCGACGGTGAAATTCCGCTGGTGGGCGTGGGCCTGCTTTATCAAAAAGGATTTCTGCAGCAGTCCTTGAATCCGGACGGCTGGCAGCAGGAGCGCAACCCGGTTAACGACTTTTATACTTTGCCCGTCCGTCCGCTGCGCGACGAGCAGGGCCATGATCGCACCGTGTCGGTGATGCTCCCCACCGGCGAGGTTCGCATCAAGATCTGGTACATGGATATCGGCCGGGTGAAGCTGTACCTGCTCGATACCAACATCCCGGAAAACGAGCCGATCGAGCATCGCGAAATCACCGACCAGCTGTACGCCGGGGACAACGTCACTCGTATTCGTCAGGAGATCGTGCTCGGCATCGGCGGCCTGCGGGCGCTGCATTTACTGGGGCTGAAACCCACCGTGTGGCACATGAACGAAGGACATTCCGCATTCCTCGCGGTAGAGCGGATGCGCATTCTGATAGACAAGCAGGGCCTCTCTTTCGAGGAAGCCTTCGAAGCCTGCCGTTCGAATAACGTATTCACCACGCACACTTCCGTTCCGGCCGGCATCGATCTTTTCGATCCGGGCCTGATGTACGAATATTTCGGCGAGTACTGCCGCGAGAGCAGTATCCCTTTCGAGAGTTTCCTGGCGCTGGGGCGTTTCCATCCCGAAAATCAGCAGGAGCCGTTTTCAATGGCCATCGCGGCGGTGAAAACCTCGGCCTTCCGCAACGCCGTGAGCTGCATTCATCGGCAGGTATCGCAGGAGATGTGGCAGAATCTTTGGCCCAAGTTGCCGGTCTGGGAAGTTCCCATCACTTCGGTAACCAACGGCGTGCATCTGCCCACCTGGCTGAATGGAGACCTGGCGCAACTGTACGATCAGTATCTCCAGCCCGATTGGCGAGAGCGCTACCCGGACCCCAAGATCTGGGATCTGGTGGAAGATATTCCCAATTCGGAGCTATGGGAGGCGCACCGGCGCCGCAAACGCTATCTGGTTACCTTCGTACGGGAACGCGTCATGGCCGCGGCGGTGTCGCGCAAAGCCTCGGTTGCCGAACAGCGTCGCCTGTCGGACGTTCTGGAGCCGGACACCTTCACCATCGGATTCGCGCGCAGATTCGCAACCTATAAGCGGGCCACGCTACTGTTCCGCGATATCGACCGCCTCAAACGCCTGCTGACCAACAAGGAGCGGCCGGTTCAAATAGTGATCGCCGGCAAGGCGCATCCGCGGGACCTGCCCGGCAAGACGCTGATCCGCGAAATTGTGCAGCTCTCACGGGCTCCGGAAATCTCCAAACATATCGTTTTCGTGGAGGACTACAGCATCGGCGTCGCCCGCGAGCTGGTACAGGGTGTCGACCTGTGGCTCAACACCCCGCGGCGCGGCGAAGAAGCCTGCGGTACCAGCGGCATGAAGGCCGGGATCAACGGCATTCTCAACCTCAGTATTCTGGACGGCTGGTTTGATGAGGCTTATGAAACCTCAGGCGGATGGGCTATCGGGGACCGGGAACCGTACGCCGACGATCATGACGAGATCCACGCCCGGGCCATCTACTCGCTGCTCGAAAACGAGATTGTGCCGATGTATTATCTCGACCGGGACGAGGGTGTTCCGGTGGACTGGATACGCAGAGTGAAACAGTCGCTCATGCATCTGAGTCCACAATTTAACTGCCAGCGGATGCTGAGCGAATACGCTTCCCAGCTTTATGAGCCCGCGCATCAGGCTTATCTCGACATGTCGCGCGATGGCTTCGAACCGGCGCGCGCGCGGGCGTTGTGGAACGAGGATGTCGAAAAAGTCTGGGATAGTGTGGGATTCCTGGAAGTGGGACCGGGCCCGGATACATCCGTGTTAACCGGAAGGCCGGTACCCATGCGCGCGGTGGTGGATCTCGCCGGGCTCTCACCGAACGATGTGCGCGTGGAAGCAGTGATCGGCCGGGTGGGAGTGAACGGAAATCTCGAAGAGACGCAGGTGATGAGCCTGCCTCCGGTTCAACAGCAGGGGACAGCGTACGTCTTCCAGAAGGAATTTGTGCCGCATCAAACCGGCCGGTTGGGGTATTCCCTTAGAATCAGCCCCAATCACTATGACGATCCTCTGACACGGCCTTGTAACGGGTTATTAAAATGGAGCGGGGGCTAGACGTTCTAGGGCTTTCACCCTGGTTTGGGCGACCCAGAACCGTCGCCGCCAGATTTTAGTAGCATCGAAGCTGCTTTCGTGGTACATAGTTAATAGGCGCACGCGGGACTCGTCTCCCAGCTTAGCCGGTTCCCGCCGCTATCCTCCGATAGATCCTACATTGATCGCCGTCTTTGATAGCCATGATGTGTTAGCTCCATCGCAACAGTTGCAGCGCTAGAACCACTCCAGGAGTCTATTTGACGCATGGATGATGATCGTAAATATCGACAACACGGGTATATGGATTCCGTAAGGGATTCCAAAGACCGCCGCTTCCCGGACCGGCCCAAAAC
>JBKQHJ010000148.1:0-3688 GCA_052148835.1 Bryobacteraceae bacterium | reverse complement strand
CTGCCGTCAGGAACCGAAATACTGTTTGCTATCGGCTTAGCGGACTCGGTTATGGGGGTCACTTTCGAATGTGATTACCCAGCCGAAGCCCGTACGAAACCGATAGTTGTTTACAGCAAATTGCCGCCCAACTTGCCTGAAGGAGAGATCGACCGGCACGTCAAGGTTTCCTCCCAGGCATGCGAAAGCCTTTACCGACTGGATGCGGAGAAACTGGAGCGAATTCTGCCGGACCTTATCGTCACTCAAGATCTGTGCCACGTCTGCGCGGCCTCCCCAAACGATTTGGGCGCTGTGCTAAGACGGTTACCCCAGGAACCCAGGGTACTTGCTCTCAGTCCTCGAACCGTTGCGGACGTTTGGAGCGACATTCTCGCTGTCGGTGAGGCCACCGGTCGAGCGGCGGAGGCAAGCGAACTCGTCTCGCGTCTTACTGCTCAGGTTTCCGGGCTGGCGGCAAAACGCACGGGAGATCCCCCACGCGTCTTGTGCCTGGAGTGGCTCGACCCACCGTTTGTTGGTGGCCACTGGGTGCCCGAGATGGTAGCCCTGGCGGGTGGAATTGACGTTCTGGGCCGTGCCGGAGAGCCCGGCTATCAAGTCAGCTGGCAAACCGTCGTGGACAGTAACCCCGATCTGATCCTTGCCATGCCCTGTGGCTATCATGCGCGCGAAGTCCAGAAGGAGCTCAAGGAGCTAGCATTTCCAGCAGAGTGGTATTCGCTGCGGGCAGTGCGGAACCGCAACGTATTTGCGATGGATGCGAGCAGTCATTTTTCGCGTCCTGGTCCGAGGATCGCAGAAGGAATTCTGGCTATGTCTGATCTCTTCGGCCAGACTAAGCTCGCGAGAATGTCCGCTTCGCCCGTCCGCCAACCACCCGTGCGGCTTCGCGTGGGCAATCGGCCATGAAGCGCATTCTTCTCTCCTGGAGCAGCGGCAAAGACAGTGCATGGAGTCTTCATGTCCTCCGCCAGCGCGCAGAGTATGAAGTCGCAGGACTGCTGACTACTTTCAACGAGGCCGCAGGCCGCGTTGCCATGCATGCGGTCAGACGCGAACTGGTCGACCAGCAAGCTGCGGCTGCCGGACTTCCGCTCTGGACCGTTCCCTTGCCTTGGCCATGCCCCAATGAACAGTATGAGTCTCTGATGGCTCAAACCTGTGCCAAGGCAGTCTCGGAAGGAATCGAAGGAATCGCGTTTGGCGATCTCTTCCTCGAGGATGTACGTGCCTACCGAGAAAGGCAGATGAAAGGCACGGGACTAGAACCGATATTCCCCGTGTGGGGGCTGCCGACGCGGGATCTGGCACAGGAGATGATCGCGTCGGGAGTGCGAGCGAAGTTGACTTGTATCGACACGAGGAAACTCGAGCAATCCTTCGCAGGCCGCGAGTTCGATCAGACGTTTCTTTCGGCGCTACCCGATGGAGCGGATCCCTGCGGTGAACGCGGGGAGTTTCACTCCTTTGTTTTCGCGGGGCCCATGCTGAATGCTGCCCTCTCGGTTTCAGTGGGCGTGACTGTGGGTCGCGATCACTTTGCCTTTGCCGATCTGATTTCTGGCTGAGTGCCTTCTCGTTCACATGCTCCTGACGCGGAGGCCTCTGTCAGCGGCTGCGCGTAAACGAATCGCCGCGGCTCAGCGCGCACGTTGGGCGAAATGGAAGGCGGCCAAGCGCAGCAAGTAGAAACCCAGTCTAGTGCTGACCAGCAGCGTCATTTCACGCCCGTTACACTGGCGAGACGGCAAAGAACCCTGTCAAAGGTATACGCGTACGACCGTTCGTCCTCACTAAAGGCGATATACCGGACATTGAGAACCCCGGCCTGGGAAGGCGGCGCCAGCTGCCTGACGAGGACTCGTTTGCCGGTGGCCAGATCAAGGCGCTCGACCCGCGCGGGTACTTCCCCGCGCCGATAAACCAAAAGTGATCGACGATCTAAAGACCACCGGATCATTTCGTCGTTGGGATCCGTCCCGGGCACGGGTTTTGGTTGGCCGCCGGTCACGGGGTAAATCGAGAATCTCCCATCCGCCTCACGTGCAAGGATGGAATTTCCATCCGGGGATACAAGTCCGTGCGTTGTTCCGGGCGGAGTCGCCGCGCGGGGTGGTCCGCCTGCCAGTTCCTGCACGTAGCATCTCGCGGTCTGTCCCGCTTCACTTCCGCAGGCCAGGACGCGTTTTCCGTCGGGAAAGAATCCGGCCGAGTCGTAATTCTGGATGTTGCCATTCTCCAGTGGCCGCGGCTCGCCAGCTCCGGTCGGATAAAGCGTAAGCCGCATCGGAGAAGTAGGAACAATGGACAAAGCCCACTTGCCGTCCGGCGAAAGCCCTTGCGCGTTGCCGTCGCCCAGCCGCACCACCGGCGAACCGGCCGTCTTACGGAGACAAAGCGAATAGTTGACGCCCACGACGGCGGCACCGTCAGAAAAAAGCAGGGTCTGGCCATCGGCGGACGGCACTGCATTGTTGGAATTATCCAGCCAGGACATTTCCTGCTCGCTCTTTGATCCTGGAGCCAAGGCCATGAGTCGCTCCTGGTATTCGCCACGACTGACCAGCAGCTTGCCATCTTTGGACACATCGAGGACCCAAAGATCGTCGGGGGCAGCAAGCACGGTCCTCCGTTGCCCAGTCAAAGCCAATTCATAAACGATGAGATTGAACCCGTTCCCGAGCTGGCCAGAGAAGAAGATCGTTTTCCCCGTCGGTGCCCAAGCCAGACCCTCCTCCGCCTGGTAGCCATCCGAGAGGACAGCAGCGTGCCCCGCCAGGTCAACCACGTCGATCGATCCGCGGTCATCATATTTCACAGGATGCTCGAAAAATGCGATCCGGTCGCCTTGTGGCGAAAAGCGAAGGTCACTCAGATACCCCGAAGTCTCGTAGAGCACTTTCCCGACGGGAAACTCGAGCCGATCCTTTCCATCAACCTCGTGGATAACAGCGAGTCTTGTTCCATCAGGAAACCAGTCAGCCTCGCGAACGTCTTGCAGGATCTCGCGAGGTGCTCCTCCGCCTACCGCAACTTCCGACAGCGTGCCCCGGAACTGTCGTTGCGCAAGATAGACAGCATGGGTGAGGATTGCCACTTCCCCTTTTGTCGATATCGAGAGAAGGCGGACGTCGTGGAGCCCCATGGACTGCGGAGCAGGATAATCCGGACGGTGTATGAACAAGTCCTGAATGTTGCCCTCGGTTGCCGAGCTGTACAAGACAGTTTCGCCGTCCGGCGCGAAGCGCGCGTTGAAGATAGCCTCGGGTTGAAAGCTCAGTTGCCGGAACAAAACATTTCCCAACCCACGGGATTCTCCCTCGCGTAACGTCGTCAGCAAGGCGCCCACCGCAACGCCGGCAAGAAGAATGACCACGGCCGCAAGCCGACGCACCCACTTAGGACGCCCTGACAAAGCGCTCGTCGGTGGCTGAGCAGCAATACCACCGGCGGAACCTGAAAGCGCCTCAATGGCGAACGCCAAATCGCTCGCCGACTGGAACCGGCGCTCTGGCGCTTTCTCCAGACAGCGCCGGATGATGCGCTCCAACCCCGGGCTCACGCGCAGGCTGCCTTCCGTCAGTTCTGATGGTTCGTCTTTCAGGATGGCGTTCATGGTCTCAACACTGGAGTCGCCTTTGAAAGCGCGATTCCCGGAAACCATCTCGTAGAGAATGGCCCCGAA
>JBKQHJ010000147.1:0-33492 GCA_052148835.1 Bryobacteraceae bacterium | reverse complement strand
GGGCAACAACGCTGGAGGGATGCCGAACTTACTCCCCTCGTTGTTCTGGGCGCCTCGACAGGTGGTCCCAATGCACTTGCCGAGGTTCTTGGCCATCTCCCCGCGACACTTGATGCGTCCAGCCAGGTTTGATCGTTGAAGTCGGCGACGTCCACCACCAGAGTGCCGCCTTCCCAGTGGCCGCGCGAATCGCCCATCCAGAAATCGAGCCCGTCCAGATGTTTGCTGCCGTCCAGATAAACGGTTCGGTAGGCGTGCGCGTATTGATAGACGATCGCGAGATATTGGCCCGATTGAAAAATCTGAAACGGCATCGGGAGCAGCGTGATCCGCGGCACGCCCGGCAAGTAGCATTTCTTGACGGTGTCGGCGGTCTCGCGATTTTGGAAATTCTGCTGCCGCTTCCCGAGCGCGTCGGCGCGATACGGAATCTTGCCATCGGCCGGGTCGACCACAAACTTTTCGAGGTTCTCAGACGCCGTTCCCTTGGCTTGCCAGATACCCTGCAAATCGGCCTGCGCGAGGCAGGCCAGCGGAACCCAGGCCATCGGAACAATGATGAGTAGCGCGAGCTTCACTTCGGCTCTTTTAGCTCCACGCTAATGAGGTGAATCTCGTTCGCCGAAACGTTTTCCACCGAGTGCGGCGAGAGACATTCCATATAGGTGGCCTCGGATCTGGTCAGGAGTCCAGGCACCGCTCGGCTATCGAAGAGTACGTTACCCTCGCCGTCGCGGCGAACAAAATCTCCCGCCACGATGGTGTAGTAAATGGCCGGCCAGCGATGCGTGTGCACCGGAACGATGTCGCCCACCGGAATACGGGTGTCGAGCACGCGCACGCGATCGTTCTCGATCACCACACGATGATACTCGGGCGCGGCTATGACCGCATCCAGCGAATCGGGCCAGGGCCAATGGGCTGTTGCCGCCATCCTTGCTATTTCCTTTTGACGTCGGCGGCGCCGCCTTTGTCCTTGGTGTAGTGCTTCACGTCCTGGTTACCTTCGATGCAACCAAACTCCATCTGCTCGTAAGTGGGATCGTTGGCTTTGTAAAGGTCCATCGCGATCTTGAAGGGCTTGGTCAGCACTTTCGAATCGTCCACCGTCGCTTCGTACTTGATGGTATCCGTGTCCACTGGTGTGAACCGCTCCACCACGTGCTCGGCGTCGCTATGGAAATTGCCGGTGGTGTCGTACCAGGTGCGATCGTTCAGATTGGTGGTATCCACCACCAGCGTGTCGCCCTCCCAATGGCCCACCGAATCGCCTTGGAACAATTTGATGCTTTCGGGAATATGGGGCCGGCCGTCGGTAGGAATAATGCGATAAGCGTGCATAAATTCCCAGGTCAGCACCACATAATTTGCCGGTTGAAAAATCTGAAACCCGAATTGCACGTACATCTGCTTGGGCACTCCGGATTCGTAGCAATGCAGCTCCGGTTCGGCCGCCAGGTCGTTTTCAAAAGTGTCCTTGGCTTTAGCGGCGGCCCAGGGCTGATACGGAAGGAAGCCGTCGGCGGGATCTACAATGGCGCCCTTTCCGGGCGGCACGCCGGACTTGGCAGTCGGATGGTTCTGCAGTTCGAATACCGCGCCGCCGTTATTGGCCGCATTCCAAAATCCTTGGATGTCGGGATGCCCGTCGGCGAGATGTTGCAGGGGCCCGCCCGGCTTGTGCGGTGGTATGCCGAAAATTCCTCCGCCTCCGGCTCCTCCGGCAGCTCGACCACCTTGGGGCGGCGCGGGCGGTTGAGCGAACGAAATCACAGCGGCGAGCGAAAACAGTAGGGCGAATCGCGACATCATTGTCCACCTGCCTTGGCCGCGTCGTCCGCATATGCGTGGCACTCGTATTCCAGAATGCGGAAATTCGGCTCGGCGTGCCGATACAGCGGAAGGCTGATCTTCCACGGCTGCGTAAACACTTCCGGATCTTCGATGGTCGCCTCATACCGCAGCGTGTCCGGACCGGTGCGAGTGTAGCGCTCCACCACGTGCAGCTTGTCGCTGTGATAATCGCCGGAGGCGTCAAACCAAGTCTGGTCGTTGAAATCCGTCAGATCCACCACCAGCGTCTCGCCGTCCCAATGGCCGCGCGAATCGCCGTTCCACCAATCCAGCCCATCCAGATGCTTTGTGCCGTTGGTGAAAATTGTCCGATAATTGTGGATATATTCGTAGGCTATTAGCGTATATTTTGGAGTTTCGAAGATTTGAAATGGGAAATTTAAGTACGTAATCCGCGGAACGCCGGGCATATAACATTTATTGAGGGGATCGGCCGCATCCCGGTTCTTGAAATTCGCTTGCCGCTTGGCCAGCGCTTCCGGTTTGTAGGGAATCTTGCCATCCGCCGGTTGGACGACGATGCTTCTGCCGGCTGGAATCCCCAAGGCTCCGGCGTGGTCCTCGACGTCGAACGCGGCGGCAGTGTCGCGAGCCTGCCAGATGCCTTGCAAATCGGGGAGACCGTCGGGGGTGCGGGGCGCTTTATATTGTCCCTGCGCCGACAGCGCGCCAACCAACGAGAGACCGACAACCAACAAGCGCGCCCCAACCGCGGCGCGCATCGAACGGGAGAGCCGAATTTTCACTATTTGCCGTCCTCTTTGGGCGGCGGTCCAGAAGTCCCGGGAGGCAGAGAATCCGCGCGTCCGGCGAACATGCGCCGGCCATCAGCGGTCTTTACCGACCGCGTCCACATGCTGTTGGTTCCGTCCTTGGCAGCGAATCCTTCCACTTCGATCTCGTCGCCCGCCTTCAAGGAATCCTTGCGCCACCCCATCCGGTACAAACTGTTCGGCGGCAGCGCTTCGCACGACCAGGTCTCTACCTTGCCGTCCGCTCCGGTGACTTCAAGAACGATCTGCGAGTGCGGATTCACCCAGTCCATCTTCACGAACTTGCCCTTGAGAGTGACCGGCTTTGCGACGTCGAACTCCGCGGCGAAAGAATGGTGCCCGAGTGCCGGCAGCGCGGCCAGCAAGACGCCCACGGCCGCACTGATCACCCCAACTTTAAGCTTCATAAAAAAACCCTCCCATTATATTCTTGCAAAATGACGACCGCGGCCGCTCGATTGTTACGGCATGTTATCGTGCGCCAGTCTATAACGCGTCAGAAGACAAAGTCAACCGACGTGCCCGATCTGTCCGCTACAGATCCTCCATGCGCAACGGGATATCGGCGTGCTTCCAGCCCTCTTCAAATTCCTTGCGCACCGCAGCTTCCTCACCGGTCTCTCCCTGGACCCGCAGGCATTCCGCCAGCCCGTACAGCGCGCGCGGATTCTTTGCGTGCCGCTGGAGCTCCTCTCGAAAGACGGCCTCAGCTTCCTTGGCACGACCTTCCAGGAACAGCACCGCTCCGAGCGATTCGCGCGGAGGCAAATACCAGTCCGGCGGCTCATCATAATTGAGCGCATCCTCCACCAGAGCGGCTTTACCGAGCAGCGCCGCCGACTGTTTATAGTCGTGCTTCGATCGCGCGATACTCGCGTCCAGCGTCCACTGAGCTAGCTGAAGGATCTGCCCGGCCGTGTTGTATCCGTACTCTGTTTTGGCCGGTATCGCTTTCGCTTCCGCTCGAAGGGCGGCACGCTCGACGGCGGCTTTGGCCACGTCACCTTCCCCGCTATACGCCATTCCGCGCGCGAAGCGCCACAACGCGTGGGCCTGCGCGAAACTCTTGTTCGGTTCTGGAAGGCGCTCGATCTCGGCCCATCGATGGAACCGTGTCAATACCAAAGCCTCGGTGGGAACAAACGACTCCACTTCCGGATGGTCCTTCAAATATGGCGCGAGACCCGCAGTAATTCGTGCCGCTGCCCGGCTGGCATCGGCAAAATTTCCTTCCATTCCGCTGCTAACGGCCAAAAAATGTACGTTATGTGTGTAGTACATCATCGAGTACATGGTTTGTACATTATATTTTTCGATGTAGCCCTGGTCGGCGCCCATGGCTTGTTTGTTCGCGATGGAGGCGGCATGGTAATCCCCGGTGCGAATATAGATGTGCGCGGGCATATGAACCAGGTGCCCGGCTCCAGGCGTTAAATCGGCCATTTTCCGGGCACTCGCCATGGCCTGCTCCGGATGGGGCGACTCTTCGATCGCATGAACATAAAAATGATTGGCGCCGATGTTGTCCGGATCGCGCTTGAGCACCGTTTCCAGGGTTTGGATCGCCTCCATGGTTCCTTCTTCCGGCGTGCCATCCGGCTTCCAAAGCTTCCAGGCGTGCAGATCCATGATGGACTCGGCGAAGAGCACCGCGGCATCCAGGTCGTCGGGATAATGCCGCATTAAATCGCGCATTGCGTCGCGATAATCGTCACCCAATTTCTTTTGGTTGGCTTTGGGATCGGAGGAAACCCGCTTGGAGAAGGCGCGAATATAGTCCTGGTCGGACGCGCTGGCTCCAGCCGCCAAGGTCCCAGCCTTCTCGATCGCCTCCGCTGAAGTTTTTTCGCGGCCGGTATCGATCACCCACTCGTTGTAGTTTGGGCCTCGCGCCAGGGCAATGCCCCAATACGCCATGGCGCAGTTGGGATCGAGCTTCGCGGCATAAGCGAAGGACCGCGCGGCTTCGTCGTGGTTAAATCCGTACACTAGCGTCAGGCCTTGATCGAAATAGCGCTGCGCCAAGGGATTCGAAGTGCTGATGGGATGATGCAAATGGCCCAGGCCATTGAGTAGCGGCGCGGGCCCGGTGTCCTGCGGCGATGCCGCGCCGTGATCGTGTTGTTGCGCGAGCGCCGCGAAAGACAACGCTAGCAACCAACCCGTTACGTTCTTAAGCATTCCATGATTCTAGCCTCATTTGCACCGTGTAGCGCCTACGACGATCCAGCAAATGGATTCTCCACCCGGACGCTGCCGTAAAGGCGGCCGTGCCGCAGGCCCTCGATGAGAATTCCTCCAGTCCGTAATATTCCGCGCAAGACCACAGTTGAGCGTCGAACCAACTCAACTGGTACGCCGCGCAGCCACGAATCGCATTTCGCACAGTTGAAACGGCCGGAACAGGGCTTCGCTGGAATGATTCCGCGCAGACGCTTCATCGGGTGGCACGTCACCGGCTGGGGCGTCACCGTGTGGCACAACGACGTTCATTCACCTAGTGTACGTTACTCGGCTTTGAGCGCTTCCACCGGATCCACAGCGGCCGCGCGACGCGCCGGCAAGTAACTGGCGAGTACCGCGGCAGCTACTAAAACGATCGGCACCGCGGCATAGGTCAGCGGATCCAGCGGACTAATTCCGAACAGCAGCGACTTCATCAGTTGCATCAAGCCCGCCGCCGCGCCCAACCCGATCGCCACGCCGATCGACGCCAGCGTCAGACCATGGCGCACGAACATCTTCTTGAGCTCGCCGGGTTCCGCGCCGAGAGCCAGACGGATTCCGATTTCGCGCCGCCGCTGCGACACCGCGTAGGCGATCACGCCGTAGAGCCCGATTACGCCCAGCACCAGTGCCATCGCACCCGCGATTCCGAGCATGACCAGAGTAAATGACGTTCGCGCGAGCGATCGATCGTAGATATCCTGCATGGTTCTTACCGATGCCACCGGGAGGCTCGGGTTCACCGACCACACCGCTTGCCGAACCTGGTTGATGAAGCTCTCGGTACCCGCGCGATCGCTGCGAATGATGAAGGTCGCCAAGCGCGTGGCATCCGGCACGCCCGGCTTGAACTCCATCAAGGCAGGCCAGTACACAGTTTCCGGCGCCTTCTCTTGCACCCCGTTCTCGCGGACATCCTGAGCCACGCCGATGATCTCAAACCACGGGCTCCACGGAACCTCGCGGACCCGCTTGCCGATCGCCGCGGACGGAGTGCCAAAGAGTTCGCGCGCCAGATTTTCGGAAAGCAACACGAATCGCCTGGTTCCATGGATGTCGCTCCAAGTGAGGTCGCGGCCCGCGATCAGGCGCGTACCGGCGGCGCGAAAGAAATCCGGAGAAATACTCTTGTACAAACGCAGCGGCGGAATCTCGGTGGCGGTGTAGGTCCGGCCCTCGACGTAAATACAGTCCCAGTTGGAGGGCAGGCGTTCCATCGCCATTTGGCTCGCGAAGCCAACGGAGTTCACGCCCGGAATCGCGGCCAGCTTGTCCTGGATGTCGTTCTCGGTGCGTGTCACGCGTTTTGGATCCTGGATGAGTGAGTCCGGAATCGCGATTCGCATGGTCTGCAGATCCTCCGAATGAGTGAATCCCGGCTCCACGTTTCGCAAGGCTTGGAAAGTGCGAATCATCAAACCCGCGCTCACTAACAGCACCAAAGCCAGGGCCACTTGAGCGATCACCAGAAGATTTCGGGTGCGATGCCGCTCCCGGCTCACGCTGGCGGTGCGCCCGGCGCCGCCGAGGGCCACCGAGATTCGTGGTCCGGAATATTTCAGAGCTGGAATCAAACCGAAGAGCAGCCCGGAGAGCACGGAAAGAAGCAGCGTGAAACCGAGCGCCCAAGCGTCCAGCGAGATTTCGGTCAGCCGCGGCAGATTCGCCGGGCCGATGATCGACAGAAGACGTAGCCCGCCCACTGCCAGCGCGATTCCCAGCGCGCCGCCCGCCAGACCGAGCATCACGCTTTCGACCAGGAGTCCGCGGACGATTCTTCCCCAACCCGCTCCGAGCGCCGCGCGAACGGCCAATTCCTGTTGCCGAGCCTCGGCGCGCACCAGCAGCAAATTCGTCACATTGGCGCAGGCGATCAGCATGACAAGACCAATCGTTCCCATCACCACCCACAACAAGTCGCCCACATTGCCCACCACCTCTTGCTTCAGTGGAAGAATCGCAGGCGTGATTTTCCAGGTTTCATAGACTTTTCCGTTGGTACCGGGCCCGTTTGTCCAGGAGTTCATCCAGACCGGCAGTAAGCGCGCCAGATCGGCATCGGCTTGCGTGATGCTCATTCCCGGCTTCAGCCGCGCGACTCCGTGAAATCCGAAGCCCGCCAGAATCACTTTGGAACGCTCGAAGGCCACCGGCTCAATCAGATCGAAATCCGTGTTGACGATTTGAAACTCGCGCGGCATTACGCCCACAATTTCGCGAGTACGCGAATCCACGGTAATGTTTCGGCCAATCACTGAGCGATCTCCTCCAAAGCGCCGCTGCCAATAGCCGTAGCTGAGCATCACGGTGGCGCTCCGCCCGACGATCAAGTCGGGGTCGGAACCTCGCGCAATCTGATCTTGCGCGTTGAGCCAGCGCCCCAGAGCCGGCGGTACATCCAAAGCTTGAAGCACCCCATCGCTCACATACGCGAGCCGAACCTGTTCCGGCTCAGCCAGACCGGTGACGTTCGCCGTGATCGTGGCCCACACGCCCATCGCTTGAAAAGAGCGGTTCTGCTCGGCATAGGTAAAGTACATGGAGGGCGAAAGCAGCAGCCCGTCCGACACATTGGCCAGTCCCGCCGCGCCCGGCGCGAGCTGCCGCAGCGCCACCAGTTGTTCCGCCTTGGGGTAGCGTAGCGGCCTGAGCAGCACGCTGTTGACGACGCTGAATACCGCGGTGTTGGCGCCGATTCCAATCGCAATGGTCAACAAGGCAACTACGGCGAACACGGGATTGTGGCGCAGCGCCCGCAACGCGTAGCGCACGTCGCGGGAAAGAGTGTCGAGGAACGTGATGGTGTTCATGCGGTAGATCTCCTCTCGAATTAGCGTGCTGTTGCCGAGCTTCCGGTGGGCCGCCGCGCGAGCCGCTTTGGCCGGCATCCCACGGGCGATGTTGTCGTCGGCCTCCGCTTGTAAATAGGACTCGATTTCTTCGCGTCGCTCGCGATCCCATTTCGCCCGTCGAAAGAAACGTGTCCAAGGCATTCTGTTCACTCCGCCGCAGGTTTCAGAATGCGGCCGATCGCCCGAACCAGTTGATCCCATCGCGTCGTCTGCGCGATCAACTGCTTGCGCCCGGCCGCCGTCAGCCGGTAATAACGTGCCTTGCGATTGTTGTCCGAAGTCCCCCAGAAGGACGCGATCCAGCCGCGGTCCTCCAGCCGATGCAACGCCGGGTACAAAGACCCATGTTCAATCTGGAGCACTTCCTCGGAACCATGCTCGATGGCATGCGCGATGGTATGGCCGTGCGCCGGCCCAAGCACCAGGGTCTGCAGGACCAACATGTCGAGAGTTCCCTGGAGCATTTCGCTGTGCAGAGGGGATTCGCGTCGTGGCATGTGTTTCAGTATACTTCAGTCGATCATCGACCGGAGTCGCATACCATGTATACGCGCGAATCGCGATTTGGTTCCGCACTTTGTTCAGGAGATCACCTAGTGGAGGTCTTGGGGGGCGATTACGAACAATGGAAAATCGACGTCGCGGCGTGGCTGCACGATTGGCGTTGACGCAAGCACCGCTTGCTGACGCGCGCGGCTCAGTAAGGCGCGGCTTATTTATGGCAAGGCGAACACGACAAGTGCATCCGTAGCCATGATCGCCACATATTGCTTGCCGTTCTTGCCTTGATACGTCATCGGATTCGCGTTGGCGGTTTTCTCCAGCTTTGCGGCCCACAGCTCCTGGCCGGTCTTGGAGTCGAACGCGCGGAAGCGACGATCGTTGGTGGCGCCGATAAACACTAGACCTCCGCCGGTTGCCAAGGGTCCCGCGCTGCCGCTCGAGCCCGCATGCTGCTTCCCTTCGGGCAGCCCTTCCACCAAACCCAGCGGCGATTGCCAGGCGATGTTGCCGGTGTTTGCGTTCACGGCAATCAATCGCGCCCAAGGTGGTTTTTGACATGGCCAATTCCCAATCACTTTGCCGTCCGCGTCCTTCACGGTCGCGCTGAATCCATGATAAGGACCGGGGCCGTCGACGCTGGCGCGATCGTAGGGCTGCGTGGAGCCCTCAGTCCCGCGGCCGTAATTGCCGCCCGGCTTCTTTTTTTCGATCCAACCCGTCAACGCACCATCGTGCGTGTTCAAGAAGACGTAGCCGGTGGCCGGATCGGCCGCCGTGCCGCCCCAATTGACACCGCCGGTGCCGCCGGGAAATTGAATCGTACTTTTGGGCGGCGTGCCCTCTTCGTGGAAATTCCAGGGCGTGAACGGGCCGGCATTCATGAATCCGCCGTTCTTGTCCCAGACTTCGCGGCAGGCCTTGGCGTGCTCGGGCGTGGTGTCTTCGGCAGTGACGATGTCTTCGGGCTTGAAACTCACGCGCGCTAGAGCGGGCGGCTTCAACGGGAACGGCTGCGTGGGAGAATACCATTCGCCCGGCGCGTCGCCCTTGGGAACCGGGCGCTCCTCGACGCCGAACACCGGTTTGCCATTGGTGCGATCGAGAATGAACATCCATCCGGCCTTGCCGATCTGCGCCAGCGCCGGAATTTTTTTGCCGTCCTTCACTATGTCGATCAAGCTCGGCGCCGGAGGCAGGTCTGAATCCCAGAGATCGTGATGGATGGTCTGAAAATGCCACTTGTACTTGCCCGTGACGGCATCCACCGCGACCACGGAATTGGCGAATAGATTCGCACCCGGCCGATCGCCACCCCAGTAATTCGCCGCCGGACCGCCGAACGTCATGTACACGATGCCGCGCGCTTCATCCACGGTCATGTACCAGCCCCAGACGTTGACGCCCGAGCGTCCTTTCCAGCCGTCGTCAAGCCAGGTCTCGTGACCGATTTCGCCGGGGCGCGGCACGGAGTGAAATTCCCAGAGCTTGGCGCCGGTGCGGGCATCGTAAGCGCGCGAGTCTCCCGCAAGGCCGACGGGCACTTCGCCGACGGTGGCTCCCAGCATTGCCACATTCTTGTATACCGTTGGCACGCCAGAGTATGGAACGACGATGTCGACCTGACCCTCGTTGCCGAATCCGGGATCGATCTTGCCGGTGTTGGCATTGAGCGCGATTAACTTGGAGCCGGCGGTGAACAAGACGCGCGGCGGATTTTGTTTGTCGCCCGGCCAGTACGCGACACCGCGCTGGGAGGCGAGGCCGCTCGGAAGCGCGTAGCTCCAGATTTCCGAGCCATTGGTAGGATCGAGCGCCAGGACGCGTTTGCCCGCGGGCAGGTACATCACGCCGTTGACGACGATGGGAGTTGCAGCCGAAGTTGTGCCGACATTAGCGCCGGGAACGGCGAAGGGATCGGCCGCGGTATCGGCGCGTACTGCGGTTGCTTTCAGAGCGAAAGTCCAAGCCGGCGCGAGCTTGGTGACATTAGCCGGAGTGATCTGATCGAGCGGGGAGTACTTGGTGCCGGCGAGGTCGCGGGTGTAGGTGGGCCAGTCGGCTGGTGAAACTTGAGCCGCCATCGGAAGGACAGCGGCCCAAAACAAAATGTATATCCTGCGCATGAAGTGTGCAGTATATCAAGCTGCACGCTGCATGCGTTGGGGTAAATCTAGAAGATGTACTTCAGCCCGAATTGGATAACGCGCGGGCTCACCGAGAGCTCATTGATCTGGCCGAAATTAGCGGGCGAATTCACGTTCAATTCCCCGGGTAGTCCGCCTGGAGCCGGCGCCTGATTGCCAGGCGGCAGGAACTGCGGATGGTTGAAGGCGTTGAAGAACTCGGTCCGGAACTGCAACGATTGACGTTCGGTGAACCGGAAGTTCTTGAGAATCGAAATATCGAAGTTGAACTGGGGTGGTCCGAGAATGATTCCCTGACCGGTATTGCCGAAGAGTGTAGAGCCGTCCGGGGAATTGGGAGCGACGATGCCGGGGCAGAAGGCATTTGGGTTGAACCAACCCGGACCGCCGTTGCCACCGCCCAGCCGATTCTCGATGCCGCCCGGCGAAGCGATGTCACCATAGGTCTGGCCCGGACACATTTGCGCGCGGATGATCGCGAAGCCGCCCGTTCCGTAAGCCGTACCGATGGCGGTATCGGCAATGGTCAGAGGTACACCATCCTGAATCGTCGTAACACCGGACACGTTCCAGCCGTTGGCCAGTAATCCCAGCCCACCGCTATGGTGTCCAAACGGCAGATCGTAGCTGTAGCTGATGATGAACCGCTGGGGATGGCTGAAATAAGCCGGCCCGTACTGCTGGGCCAGGTTGGACGGATTGTTGCTGTCCGCGGAAATGTTGTTGAAGTTCGACGACGTCAGGGTGGTGAGATCCTTGCTCCAAGTGTAGGAGGCCTGCAGGGTCAAGCCATGCGAGAACTGCTTCCGCAGGGTAACTTGCAAGCTGTTGTAGTTGTAGATGCCGTCGAACGCCGTGATTTGATAGCCCGTCGGCTGATAGCCGAGATACGGAACGCGCAGCTGCACGTTGTCCGCGGTATTGGTGGTCTGCCCATTGATCGGATTGCTCGGGCTGGCGAGTTGCGCCGCATTGACGTCATGGTAGGTATCCACCAGGTTAATTCCGCTCGCTCCGACGTACCCAGCCTCTAACACCCAGGTCGGGAGGAACTCGTACTGGACCGTGATGTTGTACTGCCGGACCAGGGGCGTATGAACCGACTGGTCGAGCGCCGGAGTGTTGAGGGCGGAATAAGCGCCCGTGGTGAGGTTTGCATATCGCGACGCGAACACGCCGGCGGGAGGAGTGGCCGGATAAGGATCCGCCAAGCTATATGGATTTACAGCGCCATAGTCCAGAGTTTCACCGTAAGGGTTGCCTTGTTCCACCGAATGCACGAAACGATCGCCAGCGATGCGGTCATAGAAAATTCCAAATCCGCCGCGAACTACGAATTTGGGGGCAGCCTGCCAGGCGAACCCAATACGTGGTCCGAAGTTATCTTTGGGAGGCCCATTTTGGATCGGAAGAGATTTATTGGACTGCAAGACGCCCGCAGGCAAGGCGCCCCAGGTGGCCGTGCTGTAGTTATTGGGTACCACGTTGCCCGCTAGATATGCAGCGCCAGGATTGAAGATGTTCGTAGGCGCCGTTTGGGGCACCGGCATGCTGAGCAGCTGACTGGCCCAGATGTTGGTCAGGTTTCCGTACTTATCGCTGAAGACCCCGTCATACTCATAGCGAACGCCTATGTTGAGCGTAAGCTTGTTGCTGACCTTCCAATCGTCCTGGAAGAAGGCGTCCTGATTTGGCAGCCGGTAGCCGTGGATCAAGCCGCCGGGGCCGCTGCGCGTGCAAAAGAGGCACTCCACGATCTCGCCGTACGGGAAGCCGGTGGTGGCACCGGGGTTCCCGGGATTGCAGGTCGCATCGCCTGGTGCGCAGCCTCCTTTTCCGATCACCAAATCGGCGAAGGTCGGAAACACGATGAGGCCTCGGATTAAACCGCCGAACGTAATGTTCCACTGGGTCTCCTCGTATTCATAGCCGGCGCGGAAAGTGTGTCTTCCGTGCGACCAGGAAATCTGGTCGGCGATCTGCATCTGCGTGGTCGGGCTGTAGGACGGCGCCAAAGTACCGCCAATGGTCTCGCCTGTATTTCCAATGATGAACGGCGTCATTTCCGTTTCTTGAGGAATGTCGGGCGTTATTCCCAACGCTTGCGGCGTAGCAGGCGTGGTGTCGGTCTCATGTTGGAAATTGCGCTGGAACGATCCGCGGAGTTCATTCACCAAGGACGGTGTGATCAGCGTGGTGAGTTTCAACACCGCGTCCGTATTGGAGTAAAGAACGGTTGCCGGAGCACCGGGAAGACCGCCGGCCAGCGGCAGGGTCTGCGGATTCTTGGTATACAAATACCGCATCGCCAGGGTGTTCTTGCTGTTGATCAAATAATCGCCGTTCAGAATCAGTTGGTGTTCTTCGTAAGAGGCGGGATCGGTGATGGTGACCGGCTGGAAATTCCCCGAGGTGTTGGTCGGAATATAGTATTGGCCGTTCGGAAGCTTGATGTTGAGGATATTCATCGCGACCGGGTTGATGTTGGACCCGTCACAAGCGACGTTCGGAAATCCTGGTATGAAGCCAAGGTACGTCAAATAGGCTCCCGCGTTAGCAGGGTGGTTGGCTGGGCATAGCGCGGCGCCCAATTGGGCCTGGTAGCCGGGAGCGCTTCGATCGCCGCCGGGAATAGGGGGCAGAGTTACGGCTTCGTAACCAATCCCATTGACGGCTCCATTGTACTGGCGGGTCTCCTGATAGTTGGCGTAGAAGAATATTTTGTCCTTCTTGATCGGGCCGCCAATGGATCCACCCACCTGGTTCTGACGGAGGATCTGCTGTGTTCCGGTTCCGCCGGGTTGAGCGTTCTCGAAGAAGTCGCGGGCGTTCAGATCTTCGTTGCGGAAGAAATACCACACACCGCCGTGGAAGGCATTGGAACCCGACTTGGTTACCACGTTGACGTTGGCGCCGGGGTTGCGGCCGTAACTGGCGTCGTAGGTGGAAGTCTGGATTTTGAACTCCTGGATGGCGTCCGGATTGGGAATCGGTATGCCGGCGTAAATGCCGCAGTCGCCGGAACTGCCGCCGTTTGCAATGTTATTGATGGCGACGCCGTCCATCTGGAAGTTATTCTGTCCTGGATCGGCGCCATTGGTGCTGTAATTCGTAGTGGCCTTTCCGAAACTAGTGGCGTTGTTGACATTAGCGTTCGCGCCAGCGGACATACCGAGGACCTGGGTGTAGTTGCGGTTGCTTAACGGAAGGGCGGTCACGGTGGAGCCTCCGACGGTGGTTCCAAGAGTGGAACTCTCGGTCTGGAGTGCTTCGGCCGACGCTTCGACCGTCACTTGTTCGGACTGCGCGCCAACCTCCAACGCACGATCGAGCGTTGAACTTTCGGTGACGGCGAGATTCACGGTGCCAATCTCGGCGGTCTTGAATCCACTGGCGGCAAAACGGATCTTATAGCTTCCCGGCGGTAGCAGGGAGAACTTATAGACGCCGTCGGTACCGGTGGTGGTGGTACGGCTTTGGGCGGTTTCGTTACTGGTGATGGTGACGGTAACGTTCGGGACAGCGGCGCCGGACGGATCGGTGACGGTTCCGCTCAGAGCCGATGTTCCGGCGGACTGTGCCATTAAGAACGGCACGCACATAGCGAAAAGCAATGCCAACAGAGCAAGCTGCGCACAGAGCAGCGTCTTGGATCTCATACCCCTTCTTCTCCTTGTATGTCCTCTACGTCGAGTGAATCATTCCTGTAATTGCATAGCGCGCAGGACCGGCGTAAATGTTGACGGTTAGGAACAGTGGACGAACAGCGCCCCACACAAACTGCATGCAACCCCAGGCGATCCATCAGTTACAACGGATTGTATGCCATATCCGCAATATGTGAGAATCAAAACAGGGGCAAATTTGACCGAAGATCCCTGACAGATCAGTCCAAGAAGAAGCTAACAGACGGAATGCATGCATTACGGCTCTTATTTGCCGACCAGATGTTGGACATCCCGGTTATTTTCCTGGCAAATAAATTCAAAGATCTCCTCGCGGGCCAGCTCGGCGATGCTTTTCAGCGTCCAGGGCTTGGTGAGAACGCCCGGGTCGTCGACGATGGTCTCGATTTCCATGTGGCCCAGATCGTGGCGATGATAGCGCTCGATAATGTGCAGTTTATCGGAATGCGGGTGAGCCTCGATGTCGAGCCAGACGCGGGGATCGAAAGCGACGCGATCCACCACCAGCGTGTCGCCGTCCCAACGGCCGATGGAATGGCCGTACCAGGCCGGGTTCGGGTCGGCGGGATGGCTGCGGCCATCGAGGTAGATCTGATGGAAGCCAGGGCTTTCGTCGTCAGAAATATAAACCAGAAAATCTTTGCTCTGCACGAACTCCCACAGCGGACCGTAGCGTAAAGGCGCCGATGGCAGGCAGCGCGCCTGAGGGCTGTCCTTGGAGTTGTTTTCGAGGCGCTGCTTTTGGATGGCGATCGCCTCGGGCAGGAATTCGGGCTTGCCGGGATCCACGGTATTGGGAATCCACCACACGCCAGAAAGATCGGGCTTGCCGTCAAAGGTGCGGGGCGTCGGGCCGGCGGGCGGCTGGTGCCTTTTATTATCGGCGGCGATCCGCAAACGATCTTCGCCGAGCGTGTTGAGTTGCGTGGTGTCGGCGAGGTGGATGTCGAGCTTGAGGGCCAGCGATGCTTTGACAATGACACCCTTCATCGCGAATGGTTTCAGGCCAGGCGCGGAAGCAGCGACATAGTAGGTGCCAGGCGGCAGGTCCGCCAGCATATATTGGCCCGCGGCGGACGTAATGGCCTTGAAGACGGCGTGGGAGTCGGCGTTCTCGGCGAGCACGGTGTTGTGATCGACAGGGTCGCCGTTCGAGTCAAACAGCGTGCCGTGAATAGCTCCGACCGGCGCGGTGGTTTGCGCGATAGCCGAAATTGCGGTCAGGCCGAGAGCAAGGGCTAAATACTTCAAACCTTATTCTGCACCAAAAACTCCGGCTCTGAGCGTTCATCGCGCCCAGAGCCGGATCAACATCGACTACGAAACGCCTAGAAATAATACTTCAGCGCAAATTGGATAATGCGGGGACCGACCGAGGTGGTGGTGATTTGTCCGAACGTGGCCGGGGTGTCCACCGCCACAAACGGATTCGAGAACTGAGCGTGATTGAAAGCGTTAAAGAACTCGGCGCGTAAGATCACCGACTGCCGCTCGGTGAGGTGGGTGGTCTTGATCAGCGAAATGTCCCAATTGAATTGGCCCGGGCCCATCAGAATGCCTGGTCCCGAGTTGCCGAACAAGGTAGAACCGTCGGGCGAGAACGGAGCCACCGGTGGGGCGCAAAACGCGTTGAAGTTCAAATAGCCGGGTCCGCCGCTTCTTCCGCCCAGCCTGGATTCGATCCCGCCGGAGGTGGGAATGGAAGAATAGGTATTGCCCGGGCACATCTGCGCGCGGGCCGTGTCGTAGGTTCCAAGACCGTACACGGTGCCGCCGGCTTGATCGGTAACGGTCAAGGGCGTTCCATCCTGAATGGTGGTGACGCCGGACACATTCCATCCATTGGCAAGAAGACCCAACGCGCCGTTGTGCTTTCCAAACGGAAGGTCGTAGCTATAGTTGACCACGAAGCGCTGCGGATGGTTGAAGCCGACCGGGCCGTACTGCTGGGCCAATGCCGTCGGGAGATTGCTGTTGGCGCCGGTACCGCTCAAAATGGCGCCGATGTCGCTCAGGTCTTTGCTGTACGTGTAGGAGGCCTGCATCAAGAAACCGTGCGTGAATTGCTTTCTGACGGTCACCTGAAGGCTGTTGTAGCTGGAGACGCCGTCGAAGGCGGTTTCGTCGACGCCGGCGGGGATGTAGCCGAGGAACGGAGTGCGCAAGGCTGCGTTGGCCTGGGTATTTGTAGTGAGTCCGTTAACGGGATTAGAAGGGCTGGCCAGTAACGGCGCGTTTACGTCGTGATACTGATCCTCCAGATTGATGCCGCTCGATCCCACATAGCCAACTTCCAAAATCCACGAGGGAGCAAATTCATATTGGAGGTTAATGTTGTACTGGCGGACCAACGGAGTGTGCAGGGCCATGTCGAGCGCGGGCGTATCCAGTGCGGAAGTTGCACCGGTTGCAAAATTGGCCCACCGCGAAGCAAAGGTGCCCAGCGGTGTGGACGGATACGGATTCACATTGGTGAACGCCGCCGCAGCCGGGCCGCTGTAATCCAACGTAACGGCGTAAGGATAACCCTGCTCTAGCCCGTGTACGAACGATCCACCACCGATGCGGTCGTAGAACAAACCGACGCCGCCGCGGATCACCAATTTGCCATCTTTCTGCGGCTGCCACGCAAAGCCAAAGCGAGGAGCGAAGTTATCCAGAGGCGGTCCGGACGTCACCGGGAGACTGCGGTTGGATACCTGGACTCCGGCGGGAGGCGCGGGATAGTGACTTGTATAGTTGTTGGGCACGACATACCCGACCAATCCGGGCCCCGAAGTGGTGGGTCCAGTGGGCGGAATAGGAACGGTTTCCAGTTGCGGTATGGAGATGTTGGTGAGGTTTCCATATTTATCCGAGTAGGTGCCGTCGTATTCCCAACGAACGCCCAGATTGAACGTCAAGCGCGAGCTGACCTTCCAGTCGTCTTGCACGAACGCGGTCTGATTCTGCTCGACGTAATTGTGAATGATCCCGTTCGGGCCGCTGCGGACGCAGAACAAGCATTGCAGGATGTTGCCGTTTCCGCCAACCGCCCAGTCCTCAAATGTCCCGTAGAACAAAAATCCACGTTCCAGACCCTGGAACGAAATGGGCCATTGGGCATTCTGGAATTCATATCCCGCGCGAATGGTGTGCTTTCCGAGGGACCAGGAAATCTGATCCCCGTACTGCACCTGATCGGTCGGGCTGTTGTCGGGATAGAGCGAACCGTTAAGGGAGGGACCATTGAAAATCGTTGTAACGGGCAGTTCGGTTTCAGTCGGCACGATGGTGGCCTGGCCGATGGACTGCGGTGTAGCGGGAGTGGAGTCGCTCCCATGCGAACCATTGCGTTGCCCCGCCACGTAGAGTTCGTTGACCAAACTGGTGGTCAAGAGGGTGGTGAGCTTTACGACGGAATTGATATTGGTGTAATTGAGAGCAATCGGCGTGCCTTCTGGACTGTTTGACACACCGGTTAAACCAGGATTGAAAGGCAGCAGTTGCGGATCGGCGGTCCAGAAATATCGGACGGCCAGCGTGTTCTTCGAATTGATCAGGTAATCGACGTTGGTGACCAGCTGATGTTCGGTGAACCTGGCAGGATCGGTGTATTCCACGGGCCCGTATTGTCCGGTGGGATTGCCGGGGATGTAGAACTGGCCGTTGGGGAGCTTGACGTTCATCTCGGCCAATGAGACCGGGCTGATGTTGGATCCGTTGCAAGCGACGCCAGGCCCTCCGAAGAAGGTATTGTATGCCGGGTTGCCAGGATGGTTCGCCGCGCACAATGCCGCGCCGAGGTTAGCCGCCGTGCGATCTTGCGGTAACGGGAACAACAGAACGCTACTGGAACCGCCGTTGGTGATGCCGTTCTTCTGGCGCGTTTCCTGATAGTCGGCGAAGAAGAAGAGCTTGTCCTTCTTGATGGGTCCGCCGATAGCGCCGCCGACCTGATTCTGATTCAGAACTTGCTGCACGCCGCCACCGTCGCGATTATCAAAGAAGCTATTCGCGTTCAGATCCGTATTGCGGAAGAACTCCCACACATCGCCGTGGAACTGATTGCTGCCGGAGCGGGTGACCACGTTCACGTTTCCGCCGGGATGGCCGCCGTAGCTGGCGTCGTAAGTGGAGGTTTGGATCTTGAATTCCTGAATGGCATCCGGATTCGGAATTCCGATTCCGCCGTAGATTCCGCAGTCCTTCGCCGATCCCGTGTTCGCGGTGTTGACGATGGAGACGCCGTCCATCTGATAGTTATTGCTGCCTGGGTCGGCGCCGTTTACCGAAATGTCCTGGGTGCCCTTGCCGATCTCGGTGGCGTTGTTAACACCGACATTCGCACCGGCCGCCATGGTTAGCAGCTGGGTGTAATTGCGGTTGCTAAGAGGAAGTCCGGTAACTTGCTGTGAGGTGACCGTGGTTCCGAGCGTGGAGCTCTGGGTCTGCAATGTTTCCCCCGCCGCTTCCACTGTAACTTGCTCGGCGGCCGCACCCACTTGAAGAGTGCGGTTCAGCTCGGGTGTCTCGGTAACATTCAACGTTACCGAAGCGACTTCGGCCGTCTTGAACCCGCCGGCTGAGAATGATGCCCGATAGTTTCCAGGCGGCAACAAAGTGAACTTGTAGCTGCCATCGGACCCGGTGGTGGTGGTGCGCGTTAGGCCGGTGTCGTTGCTGGTTATGGTGACGGTGGCATTGGGGATGGCCGCACCGGAGGGATCTGTTACGGTTCCGGCCAAGGCCGAGGTTCCGGCCGACTGTGCCATGAGGGACGGCACGCAAATCGCGAAAAACAAAGCCAACAGGGTTGCTGCAATCAGCTGCATACGAAGCAGCGACTTGAATCTCATCGTTTCCCTTCTCCTTCTAAACTACTGTGACGTAAGATAGTTAGATCTCTGGACCTACCAGGGCCCAGCTTGAAGCAATGTGCGATTGGAGAGGTGGGAAGGCAGCGCTTCGCTAAGACATGCATGCAACCCCACCAACTCATTATTGGGATTGTATTCTAATTTGGATCCAGTCATCGGCCAAAGAACGTCAATTTTTGTAAAGAGCGGCTAGACGCTGTGTGTCACGTTAAAAATGAACTCCGAGAGGGACGGGATCGGGAGAGGCTCATAGTGAGTGCCTAAAGAACAAAATCGGAGGGTGGTGTTTCGGACCCGACTGGCCTGGCTGAAGCGCACCAGCCTGCCGCGGAACTCCCGCGTCGCGCTACCCGCCGTCAAAGATTTTGAGTTGCGACGTCCGATTTGTGATATAATCCGCTGAACCGAAGTCAAAAGCGCGTCAATGTTGGATTGGGGACAGAGTCCGATTGGGGACTGAGTTTGATAGGGGACATCGGATTGGGAAGTAACGGGAAGGCGCCAAATGGAACAGATTACGTTCGGGCCGTTTCGGCTCGACACTACAACCACGACGTTGTTGAGAGACGGCCGCGAACTTGAACTGCGGCCGCAGGCGTTTCATGCCTTGCGAGCTCTCATTCACAACCGCGGCCGCTATGTCGGATACGCGCAGATGATCAACCAAGCCTGGGACGGCAACCTGGTTTCCAAACATACCGTGGCCGTCACCATCGGCGAGGTCAAGAAAATTTTAGGGGAATTCGGGGTTTGGATCAGCTACCGTCCGAAGCTGGGCTACCGGCTGGACGTCCCTCATTCCGACGATTTGGTAAAGCAGGGCTGGCACTTCTGGAGCCGCCGCACGCGCGAAGGTTTCGAGAAGGCGCTGGATTGCTTCCAGCAGTCAGCCATTGAGAATCCATCCGATTTCCGGGCCTTTGAAGGCATTTCTTTGTGCTATCTATTGCTGGGCACATATGGAATGCGGACGCCGCGCGAGATGTACAACGGATTCCTGCAAGCCCATCGGCGCGCGGTAGAGCTATGCGGCCTCACGCCCGAACGCCGCGCCGATCGCGCCCACGGTTTGCACCTGTTCGAACACAAGATCGATGAAGCTGAAACCGAACTGCTGCAGGCGCAGGCCGAGAGTCCGGACTCGCCGGAGGTCTACGTCCGCCTGACCATGCTCTACACTAGCCAGGGGCGGCTGGACGACGCATTGAACATTTTGTTGCGGGCGCGCTCCACTCATTCGCTTTGGCCAACGGTTCCGGCCTGCGAAATCCAGATCCGTTTCTTCCGCCGTGAATTCGAGTCGGCGGTGGCGTGCGGTAAGAAGGCTTTGGAGCTGCATCCCTACCTGTATCTGGGTCATCTCTTTTACGCCGAAGCCCTCGAGTACAGCGGCAAAACAGCCCAAGCGTTGGAGCAATACCGGCTAGCCGTAATTATGTCTCCCGATCTTCCGTGGCTACAGGCTGTGGAAGCGGCGTCTCTGGCAAGACATGGGCGGCGCAAGGAAGCGACGTCGGTCCTTGCAAGCCTGACGCAAGCTCGCAAGACGCAGTACGTCGACGCCTATTTCATGGCCGTTCTCATGGACGCCCTGGGTGATCGCGATGCAGCCTTTCAGGAACTGGAACGCGCTTATCACGAAAAATCGGCCGCTCTGTTTGCCGTGGGTGTCGATCCGAGGCTGGACAACTTACGGGACGACCCGCGTTTCGCGCTTCTATTCTCCCGCGTATTTCCAAGCAAAGACGAAACCGAAGCGGTTAGTGCGTAGCGTCCGCCGGGGCAGGCGTATCTTTGAAATGAACGGCCAGCCGCTGGTTGGGGCTCGCCAGAATCAAGATGTAGAATGCCTCGGTATCCGGACCGTGATAAGGCAGGCTGGTGGCCAACCGTCCCATCCCACTCGCGATTGGACTTAGTGAAGCGTCGGCCAGCGCGATATACGCTTTGCGGTTGCCGCCGGTCACGGTGATCTCCACTTGATCGTGCCCGTTGCCTTGAAAGACAAGGGCCCGATACTTCGGGCTATGTAAGCCGTCCATCAGCGTGACTGTTTGCCCGCTATCGATGGTGCCCATGGTCTTCATGTCAATCGGAGAGAACGACTGCCGCGCCGAATAGACGATGGGCGCTACCGGAGGGACGGCAGTTTTTTCCTGACCTAATGCGGCCACGCCTCCGAGTAACGTCGCCACTGACGCAAGTAACAATAGGTTTTTCAAGGCTCACCTCTATCTAGGGGATGTGTAAGCATTTCAATCGCCAAACACAGTTAGCCACCCACGTGGTACGCGATGTCGGTCTCGGCGATGTTCTGGCTAGGTTTTCGGGTCGGTAGACTGGCACACAATTGCCGAATTCCCGACTCGGATGGCGGGAGTCAATTGAGTTTGTCGTAAACCGCTTTTCCTCCGACCACGGTGAGTACCGATTTGACACGCTTGATGGCCTCGTCGGGCACCTTGGAAGGGTCCAGGAAATCGTCGCTCAAGACCACGATGTCGCCGAGTTTTCCCGGTTCGATCGATCCGAGGCGATCCTCTTCGCGAAGGAACCATCCGTTGTTGGCAGTGTAGAGGCGCAAGGCCTCTGTGCGAGTGAGGGTCTGACCTGGATTGATCGACAGGCCCGCGGCATTCTTTCCGGTCACCATGTAGTAGATCATCAGCCACGGATCGAGCGTCGAAATTTGCGCCGCGTCCGAGCCTGCTCCCACATGAATACCGCTGTCGACAATCATGCGCACCGGCGGCCCCGCCCCAGGCGCGCCGGCTAGATATTCGAAAGGATGAATCGCGATGCCCGCGCCGAGAGCCTTGAAGCGATTCACCGTCGCCTGATCGATATGCGGCACGTGCGCGATGGACCATCGCAAGTTCGCGATCGGGGTTACGGCGTTGACCTTCTCGAACGTCTCGGCGGTGAGTTGATCCTCGGCCAGCGACAGGCTGTGCTGCTGGAAGGGCCAGCCTTGTTTTGCGACCAATTGCAGAGCCGCTTCGTAATTCGCGGGCGGCGTTACTTTCCCGAACAATGGCCAAACAGTAGCGAACTCACCGATGCCGGAGATGCGCAGCATGTCGTCGCCAAGGCCATTGAACGCATTGCGCAGGCGCTCGCTCAACAGCGGAATGTTCGGTTGCGTGTCCATGCTGAGAAAGAAGATGCGCAGGCGCGCTGTCATCTTCTTATCGCGGTGCAGAGCGAGAGCCGCATCGTACATGTGGAACGGATCCGCGCTCGCCAGGCCGTCGAACACGAATGAGTCTTCAATATCGGGCGTACCGGGAATCACGAACGCGCCCATGTCGACGTCGGTAGTAACGCCGACGCTGGCTGAATAGTCGAGAGCGTCCATGGTTCCGCGCTGCTTGTCCTCGAAGGTTTGTATGAAGCGCAGCGCGTTCAATGCAGCGACCGATGGAGCGTTGGCCGCGATGGCGCCGGTGGCGCTCACGTCAATTCCCTTCCCCGCGAAGAACGCTTTGCCCAGGCTATTGGTGGCCGCGGGACCGGTAAACGCCACGAACACCAGCACGGGATGATCGGACGATGCCGCGTCCAATTCTTGGAGCGTCGGCAAACGTTTTTCGGCGAACTGCGCGGGGTTCCATCCGCCCATGGCCGTAATGAACTTCCCCGCTGGAACCGATTTCGCGCGGGCGGCGATCGCGGCCTGGACGTCCTTGATAGAAGCGGCGGTCTCGAGTCGCGTGTCGTAGCCGGGGCGCAGGCCGAGCAGGACGATGTGATTGTGATTGTCGACCAGGCCCGGCACGGCGGTGCGGCCATGCAGGTTGATGGTCTTGGTGCAGGCACTTGGCTTGCCGCCGGAAAAATCGAACCGGCCGTTCTGGATAGTGACCGATGAGAGCACCGAATTGCGCGCGTCCATGGTGACGATCTTGCCGTTGACCAGGCGCAGATCGCGCGAGTCCGAGCAGTTGTCGGCGGCCAGCGCCGCGAGCGGCAGCGCGATCAGAGCGAACACCCGTTTGTTCACGTTTTCTCCTCAGAAGATCATACCTCAGGAAATCAGGCCCCTTGACAGCGGTGTATTATCTGTTATAGTACACACGTGATTCCGTTCCGCCTCGCCTTCGAACCTGGCGTCTCGCTTTACGAACAGGTGGTGTACGCCGCGAAAAAAGCTGTAATCTCGGGCCAAATGCGGCCCGGCGACCCGTTTCCATCCGTACGCGCGTTGAGCAAGGCTCTAAAGATCAATCCGAACACCGCGCATAAAGTTGTGACGCAACTGGTGGCCGAAGGCCTGATTGAAGTGCGGCCGGGCCTGGGAACGGTGGTCGCGGAGCTGCCCGCCTCTACCGCGGCCGAACGCGGGGCGCTGTTGAAGAAAGAGGTAGAACAGCTGGTGGTGGAAGCCAAGCGCCTGGGTTTGGATCTGGACGCGGTTACCGATGCCGTCGCCAACCACTGGTCTCGGCTGGAAGGCGCGGCGGCGCCAGCCACGAGGAGGAAAGAATGAACAACCTCATTTCCGCGATCGATCTGGTTAAGCGCTTCGGGCGCGTACCCGTGCTCAACGGTTTGAATCTGGCCGTTCCCGAGGGCAGCGTGTACGGACTAGCCGGTCCGAACGGTGTCGGAAAAACCACCACGATCAAAATCGTCATGAATATTCTGAAGCCGACCTCCGGCCGCGCCGAGGTTCTGGGAATCGATTCGCGCGCGATGAGCCCCTTGGAGCTCGCCCACATCGGCTATGTCTCGGAAAATCAGGAGCTGCCGGAATGGATGACGGTCGAGTACCTGCTTGCGTACCTGAAGCCTTTCTACCCGGCTTGGGACGACGATCGGGCTCGGCAATTAGTTCGCCAGTTCGACCTTCCGCTCGACCGCCAGCTTCGCCATCTTTCGCGCGGGATGAGGATGAAGGCCGCGCTCGCTTCCTCGCTGGCGTATCGTCCGCGCCTATTGATCATGGACGAACCGTTCAGCGGCCTGGATCCGTTGGTGCGCGAAGACCTGATCGATGGACTGCTCGAAAGCGCCGCCGAAACTACTATCTTTGTCTCGTCGCACGATCTGGGCGAGATCGAAAGCTTCGCCAGCCACATCGGGTATCTCGATCATGGGCGCCTGGAGTTTTCCGAAGAGATGGCGTCGTTGACCGCGCGTTTTCGGGAAGTGGAGGTGGTGCTGGATTCGCCGCCGCTGGTTCCGCTCGATCGCCCGTGGCCGGGTCATTGGCTGCGGCCGGAGACTGCGCCGGCGCTGGTCCGTTTCATCGAGACGCACTTCGATGCGGAGCGGACTCCGGAGGAAATCCGCGGATTGTTTGGCGAGGTCCGCGATATTTCGGCGCATCCCATGCCACTGCGGGCGATCTTCGTGGCGTTGGCACGCGAGGCGACGGCGCGCCAACGGTCGAAAGCCGCGTAGGGAGATTCGCCATGCAACAGGCTCTGCACATTTTCAAGAAAGATGTTCGGTACCTCCGATACGAGGTTGCGCTGGTCCTGCTGATCGCGCTGGCCTTCGCCGCCATGCATGCGACGCACGAGCGCAATAACTCGTCGTGGGGTGAATTGGCGCTGGTGGTGATGTCGGCCTTTCTCATCGGACGGCTGGTACTGGCCGAGGCGATCCCAGGCGATCGCCAATTCTGGATCACGCGTCCCTATCGCTGGCTGAGCCTCTTAGGCGCGAAGCTGCTGTTCATCCTTACGTTCGTGAATCTGCCAATCTTGCTGGCGCAACTGTTCATCGTGACGATGGACGGCTTTCCAATCGGCTCCAGCTTGCCGGGTTTAGTGTGGTCGCAAGTGCTGCTGCTCACTTTCGCCTTACTGCCCTTCGCCGCGCTCGCGACGCTGAACTCCGGCATGACGCCATTCATCTTTAGCCAAATCGCGATTCTTGCCGTTGTATTCGGGCCGTGGGAAATGAGGCGGCAGCTCGATGTCGCGCAACTGGGCGGTGTGGAGTGGGTCAGGGATTCGATTGCGGGCCTGGCCCTGGCCGCCGTCGTCAGTCCCATAATCTACGTTCAATACAAGAGCCGCCGAACGGTCTTCAGCCGCTGGGTCGGGTTGGGAGGCATCGCGATCGCGGCGCTAATTTATGCCGAGCTGCCAACGACGCTGGCACTGGCGCTGCAAACACACTTGTCGAAAGAGCCCGCGGCCGCTTCGTCCATTCAAATCAGCCTCGGCGACAGCTCCGGACCGCTTTGGTACCGTCGTCAGCCGAAGATCGCCCTGCGGATACCGATTGTGGTGCAAGGTCTGGCTGAGGGAGCAGAAATTGAACCCGATGCGTTGAAACTTTCGCTGCACAGTGAGGATGGCCGCAGCGCGAACTTGAACATCAATGACTGTTCGGAGTTAAAGCGCGACACACTCTCGGCCAACGCCGTGAGGATCTCCGCCATGTGTATGGCCGACCCGACGTTCTTTCACCTGGAGAACGGTAAGCCCGTTACCTTCCGCGGTTCGCTTTACCTGACACTATTCGGGAACGCGCGATCGGAGACGATTCCGTTAAGCGATCAGCCGGCGAACGCGCTCGATGGGTTGCAGTGCTACACGGACGTGGTGCGGGCTGAGTGGGATGTTTACTGCCGGTCGGCCTTTCGATGGCCGGCGCGCTTGATTTCCGCCAAGCTCCGGCACACCAACGCAAATTCCTTCACGCAGACCGTTTCCTACTCACCGTTTCCGGCCAGCCTGAGTATTGAGCCGGTGGAAACGCGCTGGGCCTCGGCTTACGCGGCCGGTCCTCCACCCACCGAGCCGGTGCGCGACGTCACGATTATTGTGGAGGAGCCGCTGGCGCATTTTCGCCGCGACTTCGAAGCGCAGGGCGTTCCGTTGAACGAGTTCACCTTCCCGTCATTCCACTACCTGCATCCGGAAAAGGCAACGGTCCATTAATGCCGATAATCCCGAGCTATTTCGACGTGGTGGCTGCGTCGCGCTTGACAGACTTGCCGTAAACTTCGATCCACGCGAGATCCGACCATCCACCGGGACCGTGGCCGCTAGAGGGCAGCAGGTCAGCGAACCCGACTTCGTCCACTTTGCTCAAGTCCGGATCCTTTACGAAATTGCCGGTGGTGACTACTTTATCGATCTTCAGCTTCAGCCAGCGAACTTCGCCGAACGAGAACTCGCTGTCGTGCCAATCGAGCATCGACCCGTCTTCGCGATCGCCCACCAGCCAGGTTCCATCGGCCAGCTTGACCACCGGGCGCACTTTGTGAAAACCGGAGACCTTGGTCTCCCAGCGAACGCGCGCCAGGCCGGTGAGATCGACGTAGTTGTCTTTGTCACGCAGCGCGACGGCAACGGGCGACGCGCACAGCCCGGTCCAGACGTGCGGAGGATTGCTCGGATCGTCGGCATTGCCCACCGCCTGCACGTCATTCGCGGAAGGCCCGTAGAGCTTCAGTTCCAGGTTGGCGCTAGCGACTTGATCCTGAGTGGCGGCATGTTCGCCCTTTACGGTCTTCCAGGTTTCGCGGAAAAACAAAGGGGCGCGAGAGCCGGTTCGTTCGCCGGGCCGGGCCGCGGTAGGCGTCGATGCCGGAGCCGCTTGCGGAGCTGGTTCCTGTGCAAACACGCCAGCGGCGATGGCGAAGGGAATTAGACGATACAGCATACTTGGCCTCCAGATCTAAGCTGGTTGCCAGTATATCGTAGGCTCGGTGCGGTTGGGTTGCGACGCCAATTGACCTTGTGCTTTGTCGACGAGCATCTTGCGGACCGCGTGTTCCACGCGCTGGATCGCGGCGCGCCGGTAGTCCCAGCGCCGGTCTTTATCAGGCGGGAGGACGGTCATGGTGGCGTTGGCCTCGAACAGCAGCACGTCGCCATCCGCGTTCAACCCAAAATCGATGCCTGCATAGTCGAGACCCAGCACATTCTGGATTTCCGCCAGAGCCGCCATGGCGCGCGGCCCGAGCACGCCCGGCATATCATCCAGGAACCTGGCTTCTTCGGCGCGATGCGCGGCGTTGTCCGCCATATCCGCGGTGACATAGTGAATCTTCCAATGCGGGGAGATCGCCAGATGCAGCGGATACAGCCAGCCGCCGATCATCATCACGCGATACTTTCGATGGAGGCCGTCGTTGTTTTGATTCGGCCCGCGTGCGTCCAGATACTGGATGGCAGTGAGATCATGGCCCGGAAGCTCGGCCAGAGCGGGCGCGAGCCGATCGGCATCTTCGACCAAAAGAAAATGCCGGCCGTTGTGAAAACCGGGCGCGCGTAGCAGCACCGGAAAATCGAATCCTTTGGATGCCAGCGCGTCCGCCGTCAGAGCCTCTCGGGAGAAATTCGCGGTGCGTGGAGCCACCACGCCGGGAACATCTCCCAGACGGTGGGCGTTGGCAGCACGCCCCGTACCCAGCACCGCCGCCGGCGCGTTGATGACGGGAGCAAACGTGCGATCCATCAGCGTCACAGCGCGGTCCAGCGCCTGTTTGCACAGATCGGCGTCGCCGATGGCATTGAACACCACTTGATGCTCGGGTAGCGGTACATCGGGATCGTAGACGTTCGGCAGAACCACGAACGTCCGGAAAATCTTGTCGTCGAGCAGATGGCGGATCGGCACGTCGCCGCGGCGGCCGGAAGTCAGAAGGAGCACCGCTACCGGTTCCGACTCGCCTCTATAAGGAAGCTCCGTGGGACGGTGATCCCAATGACCCAGGCGCTGATGCCGGGCCGCGGCTTCCTCCTGTCCCAATTCGGCCAGCAGATTCCCCAGGCCCTGGTGCGCTTCGGCAAATTGCGCGTCGATCGACAAGGCGGCTTCATAGTGCTCGCGCGCCGCCGCCAGTTCCCCAGCTTCGAGAAACAGATTGCCCAGATTCACGTGTGCCATGGGCTGGTCGGGATGCTGGCGGATAGCTTCGGTGTAAGCGCTGCGCGCGGCGGTGCGGTAGCCGGTGAAATAAAGCAGCGTGCCTAAATTGTTCAACGCGCCCACGTGCGAGGGGCTGCGAGTGAGCACGTCGAGATAAGCCTGCTTGGCGTCTTCGATCTGGCCCATCTCGTTCAGCAGGCAAGCGCGATCGAAACGCAAAGCGATCGAGTCGGGATCGAGCGCCAGGCGCGCGTCCACCTCGCGCAGTGCGTCCTTGCGGAGCGCCGCGGGCCGCCAATTGGCGCCAGCATTAGTCCCGCCATTAGTCCCTCCAGTCAAGCCCGCATTAATCAAGGTACGCCGCCTCCAGTTCGTGATTTTCCGTGTCGGCCGGGGCCAGCGCGCGCCCCATCCGGAGCGTCGCGTCCAGCAGTCGATCGATATCGCAACCATCCGTTCGATGATTCGCGATCGCCGCGCGGATCGCCACTTCGCCATTAATCCGGGTGGTGGACGGCGCGGCTATTCCGGATTCCTGCAATTCGATCACGATGCGCGCGTTCACGCGGTCGGGGTCCGCACACCGGTAGCGGAGGCACACAATGTTGAGCGCGACCGGCGCGAGAAGCTCCAGCTCGGGTGACGCCGCGATCCTTTGTTCCAGATACCGGGCCAGCTGGCAGGTGCGCGTGATGGTCTGGCCGAGGGCGTACAAGCCATGAACCTTCAAGGTGAACCAGGTCTTCAGCGCGCGAAATCCGCGCGAGAGGTCGGGACCGAAATCGCAGGGCCAGGGCGATCCGGCGGCCAAACCGCGTTTCTCGCGCTCCAGGTAGGCAGCGGGCGATGCGAAAGCCTTGCGGTGCAGTTCGCCATCCCGCACCAACAGGAATCCGGCGTCATACGGCACTTGGCCCCACTTGTGAAAATCGAAGGCCAGAGAATCGGCGGCTTCGATGCCGGCCAGGCGCGGCGCTATCTCGGGAGCCAGAATGCCGAGCGCTCCATAGGCGCCATCGACATGCAGCCACATTTGCTGCTCGCTCGCGATGTCCACCAGACCATCCAGATCGTCGATGGCCCCGGTGTCCACCGTACCGGCCGTTCCTATTAGAAGAAACGGCGTGAACCCGGCATTACGGTCCGTCTCGATCATGTTGCGCAGCGCCGCCAGGTTGATCTGGTGCCGCGCGTCGACCGGAACCAACCGCAGCGCGTCGCTTCCAAGGCCCGAAAAATCGAGCGCCCGGCGCAAAGATCCGTGCGCGGCCATCGATGCATAGGCGGTCAACCGCTTCGTGCTTCCAGCCACGCCCAGGCGCCGGACATCGAAGCCCAACGCCCAATCGCGTGCGATGAGCACGGCTATCAGGTTCGCCATCGACGTGCCGGTGACAAATAGCCCCGAGGCTGTATCGGGGAATGCGAATAGCTCCCGCATCCACTGCACGATCTGGCGCTCAACCTCGATGGGCGCGTGATCCCGTCCGCCCAGGTTGGCGTTGAGGCCGCCAGCGAGCATCTCGGCCAGCATGCCAGCCGGGTTGCCTCCGCCGTGCACCCAGCCCATGAAGCCCGGATGTACATTGCCACTCGAATACGGCAGGATGTTTTCGAGGAACTCCTGGTGAACCGCGCTCAAATCCAAGGGTCCGAGCGGAAGCCTGTCTCGAAATCGCGCGCGAACACCCTCCGGAATCGGCTGCCAAACGGGCCGCTCGCGGATGTGTTCCAGATAATCGAGCATATCGTCGAGCATGCGGTGGCCTTGGGCGCGAAAGGAGGGCCAGTCACTCGGGTCAAGCGTTGGATCGAGCCGTGGGTCAAGCGTTGGCTCGAGCCGTGGGTCGAGCGTTCGGTCCAGCGTGCCATCGCTGCCGGGTGGGAGATAGGACATAGGATTGCCTAACGCCCGTTACATCGGCAGAAGCAGATGATTTCGTTAGGTTTGGCGATGCCTCATTCGCAGCGCAGCGCAACCACGGGATTTACCCGCGATGCCCGCCACAGCGGAATCGACGTCGCAAGCAGTGCGGCCAGGGCCAGCAGCATCGCGCTAGCGACCAACGTTACTGGATCGCTTGGCGCCACACCAAACAGCAGGCTTCCGAACGCGCGCGCCGAGATCAGCGCCATGGGAACTCCGATGGCCAGGCCGGCCAGCACCAATAGGACGCTTTCCCGCGCAAACAGTCGCGCGACATCGCGCCTTTGCGCACCCACCGCGAACCGGACACCGATCTCACGCGTGCGGCGCAGCACCGCATAGGCCAGCACTCCGTACAATCCGATAGAAGCCAACAGCGTGGCAAGCGCGGCGAACAGCGTGGAAAGAAGTCCAAGGATCCGTTCGCTGCTAAAGCCGGCCTGGACGTCGATATCCATCGTGTGAACGGAATAAACGGGCAAACGCCGGTCGATGCGCTGCACCACCCCCAGCAACGCGGGAACAACACGCCGCGAGTCATCGGCAGTTCTCGTTAGCAGGGTCAACCCGGAGGTCGTCCCTTGTTTCGAGGGAAGGTAGACCGTCGCCACGGGTCCGCCGCGCACGCTACCCTCGCGGGCGTCTCGGACCACACCGACGATTTCGATGTCGCCGCCGCCTTGCCCTTGCCGGAATTTCCTTCCGACTGGATCGCGGCCGTTAAAATAAAGCCGAGCCAAATTCTCGTTGACGATGGCGACACGGGGAGCATTTTTGTTGTCCCGCTCATCCAAATCCCGGCCGCGCAGCAAGGGCTGTCCCAACGTTGCGAAGTATTGCGGACTAATGAAATCGAAAAACACCACCGGCTCGGAAGCAAGACCTGGCACCTGGATGCTCATCGAGAGCGCCGTGGAACCGAAGGGCGGGTTGGCCGCCATGCTGGCCGCCTTGACGCCCGGCAAATCGCGCGCGCGTTTCAGGATTTCATCAAAGATCGCCGACGCCTCGGCCGCCGAGTGTCCGCTGGCCGCTGGGTCGACATTCAACGCGATCACCCGATCCGGCTGAAATCCGAGATCGACGGTAGTGAGCGAGCGCAGAGTTCGCGTCAGCAAGCCCGCCGCAAAGACGATGACTACCGACATCGCGATCTGGAACACTACCAAACTTCTGCGTAGCAACACCCGCCCGAGCGGTCCGCGCGTGGCCGATTCCTGTCGTAGTCCCGGCAGCAGATCGGGCCGGGTGGCCTGCCATGCCGGCGCCCATCCAAATAGGATCGCCGTGGCAAAGGACAAAAGAATGGAAAACGCGAGAACGCGCGCGTCCGGTTCCAGGTGCAACGCGTATATCGAGGATCGGTTGGCATTCAGAAAAGCAATCAAGCTGTGGCCGATCCAGAATGCGAGGGCAACGCCCGCCGCGCCTCCGCCCAAAGCCAGCAGCAAGCTTTCCACCAGGAGCTGGCGGATCAACCTCCCTCGCGACGCGCCGATCGAGAGCCGCACCGCGAACTCTTTGGCTCGGACCTGCGACCTGGCCAGCATCAGATTGGCGAGATTGGCGCACGCCACCAGCAACACCAGAGCCACCACGGCCATCAATGCCAGGATCGGCTGGCCGAATTGCGATCGCATGCGATTGAATCCTTGGCTGCCGTCTTGCAAGACCAGCTCGCGCTTGCGCCAATCGGGAAACAGCCGTTCGATCTGCTTCTGCGCTTGAACGACGCTGACACCGGGCTTCAAACGCGCCATCGGCGCCATCCAGGAGAGCCTATTCAGCCAATCCATGGTTCCAAAGGCAGGCATAAAATCCACGATGCGCGTGGCCGGAACCACAACGTCGAAGCGCTGTTGCAAGGCAGCGCCAATGAATCCGTACGTCGTGACACCCAGAACGCGATAAGCGTGCCCATTCAGGAGCACGCTTCGCCCGATGATTCCGGAATCGCCGGCGAACTCGCGCTGCCAAAACGCGTAGCTCAGCACGCACACCGGATTACCCGGCGCGTTGCGAACGTCGTCGTCATCGAACAATCGTCCGATGGCCGGCTGCACCTGAAGCGTGCGGAAATATTGGCCGGTCACCATCTCGCCATTGATCCAGCGGACCGAATTGCCGGCGGTGAAGCTCACCGGCCGGGTAAACCAGCCGAAGATACCGTCGACGGTAGTGGCTTGTTTGGCGACCTGCTCAAGGGTACCCAGGGTCCACACCAGGCTGCCGCCGCCGCGTTTGCCGTGCTCGGACAACGTGAATGTGACCAGCCGCTCGGGCTCCGCGACCGGGAGCCGCTTCAGCAGAATGGCATTCACGAAAGAAAAGATGGCGGTATTAGCGCCGATGCCAAGCGCGAGCGATGCAATCGCAACCGCTGTGAATACCGGGCTGCGCCGCAAGCCGCGCAGGGCGATCCGCGAATCCTGAATGATCCATTCCAATTGCCGAAAGGTCCACATGTCACGGCTCTCCTCTCGGGCCAGCGTGAGGTTGCCCATCTGTTTGCGCGCGGCGTCTTTGGCCGCGGCGCTCTGGCCGGCGGACTGCTCCAATAAAATCCGGTGAGTCTCGATTTCCTCGGCTAATTCACGATCCAAACGGCGGCGCTGAACCAGAGCGAGGATTTTGCGAACAAATCGGGCCGTCATGCCATTTCCAGGACCTTATGAATGGCGGTAATCATTCGCGAGAATTGCTCCCGTTCGAGGACCAATTGCTTGCGGCCGGCCGCGGTCAGCGTGTAGTAGCGCGCCCGGCGATTATTTTCAGAAGGACCCCATTCCGCTTTCACCCAAGCGTTGAGCAACAGCCGCTGCAGAGCCGGATATAGCGAGCTTTCTCCCACCTGAAGCACGTCGCCGGACACTTCCTTCAGACGCTGCGCGATCCCGTAGCCGTGCATTCGTCCGGCCGCGAGCGTACGGAGAATGAGCAGATCGAGCGTGCCGGGCAGAAGTTCGGAAGGGTCGGATTGTCTTCCCATCGTCTGGCTCCCCATCGACTATCGATGGAAGTATGCCAGAACCAGAGAACGGCGTCAAGCCTTATCGACTGATTATCGGCGGCGCAACGGCTTGCCCGGACCTAATAAGCCGGTGGTTTTGCGCGCCCGGATTGGCGCGGGCTCTGCTGGTTCTGGATGTAGAGCAACCCGGAACAATTCGGCTTCGATTTGTTTCTCCTGTGAAAATCCCGGCGCAATAGTGGGAAAGCGCCTCCAACCCAGGGCTAATAAACAAGTTATTGGCCCGCACAGGCGAGGGGATTTCCCACAGAACCTTCCACAGGCTAAGTGTCTGTAAACATGACCTCGGAAAAATGTTTGGAAACGGAGCCGGTCCGAGTTATCGTAGGCTAGTTTGCTAATAACTCACTGTTAGGAGGCCATGAACGTGGGTATACCGACGGCATACTTAATCACGACAAAGAACCTCGAGGCTTTTCTCAATGCATTAAAAACTGCGAAAGCGCCCGAACGCGTGAATGCGAAATTTCTGACGGCTCTAGACTTCACAAGTTCGAACGACCGCCTGCTGATTGGCGTACTTAAGACCCTGGGGTTCATCGATGACTCAGGTGTTCCGACCAAGCGTTATTTCGATTTTCTCGATCAATCGCGGTCAGCAGCCGTACTGGCCGAGGGCATTCGTGAAGAGCACCTGCGACGACGCGGCAGTAGCGCAGTCGCAAATTGGCTACTATGGCCGTGGCGAAGTCCAGGTGACCTGGAACGTTGATGGCACAACCATGCAGCAGACGTTTGCGCTGGGACCGTCAACGCAACGGAAGCTTATCGCCCATCCGCACCCGGTAGATGCGAGCG
>JBKQHJ010000146.1:0-2907 GCA_052148835.1 Bryobacteraceae bacterium | reverse complement strand
TCGAAGCCGCGCTCCTCAACCGCGCGTGACAGTTCGCGTATGTCGATTCCATAGTCTGTTGGGAAATAGAAAACACCAACACGCATTCTTGGTTCTCCTGTCCGCTATTTTGGTTGGCTTGCGATTGCAGCGCCCTGTCGAATAGTATAACGACCGGCAACCCGCTCTAGCGCGGATACCTTTGAACCGCGATGCTCAGCACCGCGCTCTTTGGCCACTGCGCGTCGCCGATGCTCATTTTGGTTGTGCGCGAATCCAGGATGCCCATCGTTGCCAAAGGAATCCGGATGTCGTAATCCCGCCCGGCGACTTCGATTAGCGGGCTCGGATTCAAATCGGCCGAAGCGGAAAGGACTTCATGATGGTTGCGCTCCAGGCGGATCATGTAGGCTGCGTAGGCGCGATGGCTGTTTGCTGCACCGCGCGCATCAAATGTCGCTTGGTCACCTACGTTGACCGCGTCATACAGCACAAACTCCCCTGCGTCTGAGGTATCGATCTTCAGGACGGGCCAACCGCCGGGCGGTTTTTCGATCGTGCTCCCTGGCGCGGGCAACTCGCCGCTGGACTCAATCCGGATATAAGAGGTACGACTCGTCGAAGACCGCCTTCATCTGCCATCCCTGGCGAGCCGCGTGGCTGGGATCCATCGCTGGCGCCACCTGATCCCACGGCGATCCTGCCCGCGCAAACGTGCCCGGGTCGGGAGGCGCCAGCGCGTAGATCGACTTCGGGTCGGGTGCGGTATCTTTCCACAGTTGGTCCTGAATCTTCCACTCGCCGCCCTCTCTCCGAAGCGTCATGGTGGCAAAAGAGTTCGGAGCGGCCTGTACCAGGAGCACAGCCTTATCGCCCTGAACGAAACTCTTCGTGACCTGATACTGGACCTCGGGACGCGCCCTCGCGTAAGGCTGCATTTTCTGGATGTCGACGGATTTCTCCCGCGTCCAAAGGCTCGCCCAGGTGTTGAAGTCGCCCGTTTGCTCGGCGCGCTCCAATTGTTTGACGACCGCCTCCACTTTGCTTTGGTCGGACTGCGCAAATCCGGCGGACACGGTGAGCAGAAGAATCGCGAAAAGGCGCATATTCGTCTATCGGCTGAGCCGCGGCGTGGCTTGAGTAAGATCCCGAGTTATGACTTGACATGGCTGCGGTTACCTGACACGATCACGAAATGCACAGCATGTGTGCTCGATCCGTCGTACGGATGGCTGGCCTGTTCTCCCTCGCGGGTCTTCTCACTGCTCAGACCAGCACACCGCGCCGGACTGTCTGGGACGGTGTGTACACGGAGGCTCAAGCCACTCGCGGAGTGACCGCATTCGGCCAAAGCTGCTCGGGTTGTCATGCGCTCGCAGCAGTAGGCAAGGCGCCGCTCGTGGGCGACGCCTTCTGGAAGAGTTTCGCGCAAAAGACGGTCGGCGATCTGCTCGAGTTCGTCAGCGCCAATATGCCGAACGGCAATCCCCGCTCGCTCAGCGAAGCCACCTACGGGGATATCGTCGCACTGATGCTGAAATCCAACGGCTTTCCTGCCGGAAAGACAGAGCTTCAGCGTGGCACCATTGCCAATGTGCAGATTGTGCAGAAGGACGGACGCACGGAGCTTCCCTCCGATGCGCTCGCTCGCGTGGTGGGATGTCTGGCTCGCAACGGAACGGACTGGGTAGTCACGAAAGCGACCAACCCTGAGCGGGCCGAGAGCGTGACTCCGGGCGTGGACGACGCCACAAGGCCCCTTGGCAGCCGTACGATTCCGCTCAAGTTCGTCGTGACGCGCCTGGATTCGTTAGCGGGTTCGCGGGTGGCGGTCAGCGGGCTCCTGATCGGCGCCGGCGGTGCCGACGGCATCAATGTGACTACGGTGAACCGCGTCGCCGGGAAGTGTCCCTAGGATCTAACTTTCCCTAGGATCTAACCTTAAAGATCGACTCTGCCCGTACTCGCCCCGAGCTTGTCGATCTCCGCGCCGCCCAAGTGCGCCATCGCCAGCAGCAGGTTCGCGGTCGGAGTATCCTGCGCGACGATGTGCCGGTTGCCCTTCAGCCGGCCGCATGCGCCGCCAACAATCACCGCAGGCGGATTGTTGCGATCGTGCTGATTGCCGTTGCTCATGCCGCTGCCCCAATACAGGACCGCGTGGTCGAGCAGGTTTCCGTCGCCCTCTTTTGTGGCCTTCAGCTTGTCGCAAAAATCGGCGAACTTTTGGATCTGGTAGGTGGCAATCTTCGCGTACTTCGCGAGCTTCTCCGGATCGTTGCCATGATGCGAGATGGTGTGGTGCTGCTCGGGAATACCGATGTGCCCGTAGGCGCGATCGCTGGCTTCATGACCGGTCATGAAGGTAAAAACGCGGCTGATGTCGCCCTGATACGCCAGGTGCATCAGGTTATACGTGATCGTCATGTGATCGTCGAACGCTTCGGGCAAGCCCACCGGCGCTTCGGGATTGCCGGTGATGGTGCCGAGACGAGTCTCCATCCGTTGGAGTTGGTTCTCAACGTCGCGGATGTTGCCGAGATACTCGTCGAGGATGGCGCGGTCGGGTGCTCCCAGCGAGCGTTTCAGTTTCGCGGTTTCTTCGGTCACCGAATCGAGCAGGCTTTGCTTTTCCTTCAGGCGGGCGAAGCGCCGCTCGGTGGAATCCGTCTCGCCGAACATGCGCTCGAAGGTGACGCGCGGGTTGATCCCGACCGGCAGTGGGCTCTCGTCGTCGCGCCACGAGAGCGTATTGAAAAACGTGCAGGCGAAACCGTCGCAGGCCCCGACCGCGGTGCCCATGTCCTCGGTACCCACTTCGATGGACCGCAGCGGTGTATCGGCTGCCACTTGATCCGCTATAAACTGATCGACGGTCTTTTTCGATTCAATCTTTCCGAAAGAGTCGCCCCTCCCGTCGCGGCGGAC
>JBKQHJ010000145.1:0-15736 GCA_052148835.1 Bryobacteraceae bacterium | reverse complement strand
CGGATCGAAAAACTCGTCGTCCACCGCGATGTCTTCGATCATCTGGCGGCGATAGAGAGCCGCCGCGGCGGTGGCGCCGAAAACAAACTCATGGTTCAGATAGTGGCCGTTGTCTACTTCCTGGCTTCCGCGGTCCAGATGGCGCAGCATCGGCGTGAAGTAGATTCCCGTGGAATCCACCAGAGGCTGGTCCGGCAGGTCAAAGCTGGCCCGGATGGTGAGCAGCTTTCCGCAAACCGTCCCGATCCGCCGATCCATTTGCCCGGTGTCCGCCAGGGATTGAATGAAGTTCTCGAGCAGCAGGACGTCCGGATTCAAAGTCAGCACCCAGTCGCCGCTGCTCATCCGGATGGCCTGATTCTGCGCCGCGGCAAACCCGATGTTCTCGTCGTTGTAAACCACTCGGCAGCGATCCACGAACTGCTCCAGGATATCCACCGTGCCATCGGTGGAGGCATTATCGATGATGATGATTTCCTTGTTGGCGTAGCGCTGCGCTAGAACCGACTCCAGGCACCGCTTAATGAATCGACCGCTGTTAAATGTGACGATTGTGACAGAAACCCGATCGTTACATGGCATGTATGTGGGTCGCGACTCTATTCTTTTGATTTTTACTGCTCTTGTTCCTCTACTGCTTTGGTAAAACCCAAACCCTTTACTACACTGACACGGCCAGAGATCAGACTGCGTCCCGCGAGCCGGCCTATCCGTCCGTATACCGTAATTGGCCTGAAACTTCGCTGTGTCATTACCCCGATGGCCGTTCGAAACAAGGAACCGAGCACCACTGCCGCGCTCACCCACCGAAAATCCCGCGGGCGAAAGTGCTTCGAGGCGTACCTTAGAAGGCTAGCATACCAATACACCTCGCGGCATTCCCAGTCCAGGCTTGCAATACTGTGGCCACCTTTATGCCGCGCCATAACTTGAGGCACATACTGTATTTTCAGGCCTAATTCGCACACGCGCTTGCAAAAATCCACGTCTTCGAACCACAGCGGATAAAACTGTGTGTCAAAACCGCCCAGCCGCTGCCACACTTCGCGACGAAACATCAGAAACGCCCCGGGCGGTTGCTCGACCTCGGCGCTCTTCGACAGATCCAGGTCGAAACATCGATAGGATCGATTTAGCGCATTGGCTGGGAGCAGCCGGTTGATGCCCAGAACCTCAAAAATCAGGGTCCCCGCCTTTGGAAAACGGCGTAGTGTGAAGCCGCGCTGCGGCCGTCCTTGATCATCGGCCAGCTGCCCCGCCGCGATTCCGGTTCCGGCCTGCAAACATACTGCCTCTAATTCCTCCAGCGGCGTCTTGAGCTCGGTATCGGGATTCAACAGCAGAACCAACTCGGTGTCGAGCGCCGGGACCGCTTGGTTTACCGCGCCCGCAAACCCATAGTTAGTAGGGTTGGCTATCAATCTTACCAGCGAGTGACGGCGGACTAACTCGCAGGTGGCATCTTTCGACGCATTGTCCACCACCACTACCGGTAAGTCGCCGCAGGATTCCAGACATCGCTCGATCATGTCAGCCGAGTTGTAGGTTACGATTACTACGCCCGTGCGAGTCATGTAAGCGCTGCCAATCAAGTTAAGGCGAAGTAAAGTCTCCAATACAGATCGAACCCAGTCAATTGCTGGAGGTCGTGGAGTTCCTTCTCGCTTTTTTCGATGATGGCAGAAAAATCGCCGACGGCAGGATAGTCGTTGACGGCAGGAAAACCGGCGCAGTCTTTTCCCCTGGCCTCGCGAAACTGTCGCAGACCCTCCGTCTTGCCCGACAAATAACTTAGCAGCGCACCGTGACGGAGCGCGACGAATCCCCATAAAGCTTGAGCAATGAAAACTGGCCAGCCATAGCGTAAGACCCAGTTCGGCGGATAGTGTTTCGCTATCAGCAGTACCTGATTTCGTGCGATCTTGCGCACCGTGTCTGGGTGCCAGCGCCCTAGCGTCCCGCTGCCCTGGTGATACGCCACCGCTTCTGGGACATATAAACCGCTTAGCCCTGCCTGGGCGCAGCGCAGCCCCCAATCCACATCCTCCAGGTACGACTCGAATCTCTCGTCCAAAAGCCCCACCCGCTCGAACGCGCTGGCCCTGAAGACGGCGGCTGTTAGCGGCGCTAACTGTATGGTTCTGGGCTGGTTCCACAATGGGGAATCCGGCCGGCCATGCCCGCATCTCCAGGCGCAGGCGCCCCGGCATATCGCGTCAAACGATCCTTCCATCTGTTCGCGAGCACGCGCGTCCAGCAGCTTGCCAGTCGCAAACCATGCGCCGGTTGTCTCCAGTTTCCCCATCAGGTGCGCTAGCCAATCAGCCGTCAGGGTGACATCGTTATTCAAAATGCCGACGAATTCCGCCGAATCCGCTGCTCGAATCCCTCGGTTCACTGCCGCCGCAAAGCCTACGTTCGCGCCTATTGAAATTACTTGGGTTCCGGCCTGCGCTGCCACCCTGGCGGTATCGTCCGTGCTGCCGTTATCCACGACGATGACTCGGTCAATGGGATGCGTCTGGCGTCCCAAGCTCCCGAGCGTCTCGGCCAGCATCTCGGCGCGATTCCAGGTGGGAATGACGATAGCCAGGCGAGTCATTCAAGAAAAACGCTTCTTGACCAGGAAATACAGGTTGTAAATTCCGTCTCGCCAGGGATTCAATTTGATCTCGCCCAGCCGCGAGGTGTAGAGGATCGAAATTTCCGCGAACCGGATTCGCCTGTTCTTCAGGGCTTCAATCTTTATCTCTTCGGAAAACGCCATGCTGTTGGACTCCAGATGCATGTCCTTCAGTATGGAACGCCGGAACACCCACATCCCGGATTGCGAATCGCGCACCCATCGAAAATACAACAGCGACATCGCGAGCGACAGCACCCAATTTCCGATGCGGTGCTTCATGCTCATGGCTTTCGGATCGCGCACCGGAAAACGCGAAGCGTTGAGAAAATCCACATCCAGATGCAGCAGCGCCTCCAGAAGATAGGAAATCGCGTCGGGCGGGTAACTGTGATCGCCATCCAGCGTGATAATGATGTCGCCGGTGGCCGACGCGAATCCCCGCTTATAGCTTCTGCCGTAGCCGCGCACCGGTTCCCGGATCACTTCGGCGCCGAACGATCGCGCGACGTCGGAAGTCCGGTCAGTGGAACCGTTGTCCACCACGATCACCTGATCCACGAAATCCGGCATCCGGCGCAACACCTGTTCGATCCCTTGTTCCTCGTTCAGACAGGGAGTAATTACTGTGATCCTTTGGGACTTATACACGTTTGGGGCTGAGAGCCGGAACAAAATGCCTCGAATTGCTCGCTCCGGCGCTGGTACCATATTCTCATGAAGTTGTTTTGTGCTCTCACTTGTTCCATCGCCGCCCTCGTGGCCATCGCCTTGGCGAGCGTGAATCCTCAGCTGCACCAAGTGAAGCGGGTTTATATTCTCGCGATGGGCAGCGGCATGGATCAGTTCCTCGCCAATCAACTGACCAAGGAAGGAATCTTCGAGGTGGTAACGGACCCGAAGAAGGCCGACGCGATTGTATCGGATCATGTCGGCGAAAGCTTCCAGAAGAAGCTCGACGAATTGTATCCGCCTCCCCCAGCGCCGAAGACGCCGCCGGACTCGACCAAGCCAGCGGCCGATTCAAGCAGCACGTCGCTCGACGTCGGCGACAGCAGTCCCACCACTACAAACACTGCAAAAAAGGACGCATTTGACGGAGTGGATTTTTCGGGCGGAGGCGGCTTTAGGACCGGCTCTATCGGGCGCGGCAAGGGTAATTTTTTTGTAGTGGATCGGAATAGCCGGGTGGTGTTGTGGTCCGTTTACGAGCGCCCCAAAAGCTCGACTCCGGGCGAATTGACGAGAACCGCCGAGCGAGTGGTCAAGCATCTCAAAGAGGATCTCAACGAGAAGAAGCCGGCGGAGTAACTTTCATTGCCGCTTCTCGCGTAGCACCTCGCGATAACTCTCCAATAACCGTTCCGTGAGCACCCGCATGTCGCGTGTTGCGACCACTTGCTCTCGCGCCCGGCACGCCAGCTTCCGGGCCTTCTCGGGATCGTCGAACAACTCAACGATTTTGCTTGCAAACTCCGCCGGGTCTTCAGCGAGGGCGCAAATTTCGCCGTCTTTTCCCGCCAGGCCTTCGGCGCCCAGCGGCGTTGAAACCACGGGAATCCCAGCGGCGAACGCCTCCAGCAGCTTTACTCGCATTCCCGATCCGCTCAGGATGGGACAAACGAACACCGCGTAACGGCCCAGCGGTTCGCGAACGTCCTCCACAAATCCTCGCAGCTCGATATTATCGGGCAAAGCGGGCAGCGAGTGGCGCGGCGGCGGCTCCGACCCGACAATCACCAATCGGGCCCGTGGCTTGGCTTTGAGCACAGCCGGCAGCACTTTTTGCGCGAACCAGTTCAGTCCCTCTTGATTGGGAGGATGACGAAAGCTCCCGAGAAAAAGCATGGTCTCGGGCTCTCGTCCGTTGGCGTGAAAATCGTAGCGCGATGTTGCGATGCCCGCGCGGTTATCGTCAATCCGGCCGCGCAGCTTCGGCAAGAAGGACAACAAGTAATTCGCGTTCTCCGGGCTGCAAACTTGCACCCGATCGAAGCGCGGAAGTATTCGCAGCTCGTAGCGCAGCGCGCGCAAATACTCGTAGCCGGCCTTGGCGGTTTCAATCGCCCCGCGTGGATTCGCCGAGCCACGCCCGATGGACTGAAAGTAGATATCGTGCTCGAACAACACGCAGCCGATCCGGCGGTAATCGCCGCCGTACTGGCTCAGAGCCGTATATTCGAGCTGCACCACGTCGATCTCGCGCAGGTACATCTGGCGATGCAGCCGCCATTCGAATTCCTGGCTGGCAAACTCTCGAACCGCATGCGGCAGGATAGAACCGAACTGCTTCTCCTTACCTTCGGTTCGCACCAGATATTCTATGGACGCCACCTGGCGCTCCAGCTGTTGGTGCGGTTCGCGCTGCCAGGCGTAGTCAAGCACGATGAGTAGATGCAGCTCCGAGAGCCGCGCCAATTCGAGCGCGGTCTGGTACATGAAGACGCCGCCGCCGTGGATGGGAGGACAGATCGGATAAGGCGAAACAAAGAGGACGCTCAAAGGCTCTGAACCGCGTGCGTCAGCAATCGGAACGAAGCGATCGCGAAAATAGCCGCCGAGCGGCCGGCGAAAGGCTTCGGTATCGTCGATAGTCGCGAGATCGCGAGCTTGCGCCCGAGATCGGATCGCGCCGGGCAATTGCCGAAACGCCCGCCACAATCCCGCGAAGTTGGCCCGCTCCGGCGATTCGCCGAATAGTTCGGTGACCACCGCGCCCGCGTAAGCGAAAAAGAAGTGCGACGCGAGGCGCGTCCACTGGTGAAAATTCTTCCACGAGAACAGCGCGAAATTCTTCTTCAACACCAGATCGATCTGCGCGTTTGAAAATCGTTTCCCGATGGTCCCGCGATGCTCGTGGTACACCACGCTGTGCGGTTGATACAGCACCTTCCAGCCACGCTTCCAGGCCCGGTATCCGACGTCGGTGTCTTCCATATAGAAGGGCGCAAGCAACTCGTCGAATCCGCCGAGCTCCAGAAACTTTCGCCGATCGAAAGCGGAGGACCCGCCGCCGGCGTACGCGCAAGGGTAGGGAACTTGGATGGCCGAATCGTCGCGATGCCGCACGCGGATGGATCCGTTCTCCCACCAGAATTGCGTGAGTCCGGTTTCCTCGCGCAATTTATTCGGATCGCTGAAGAAAATTTGGCACGCGACGGAGAAGACAGCGTCGTCAGTGAACGCTTCGAGGAGCGGCGGCAAGAAATCGGGCTCTACGCGCATGTCGTTGTTTAAGAGCACGACGATGTCGTTCTTGGCTGCGCGGAAGCCTGCGTTCGATCCGCCGCCGAATCCAAGATTGCGGTCGAGCGCGAGCACACGCACGGAAGGGAATTGGTCGCGCAAGAATTCCGCGCTGCCGTCTTCGGACCCATTATCGACAACGATAATTTCGTTGCCCGGATTTCCGGACAGTGCTTCCACAATAGAGGGGATGTACTTTGCGAGCAGATCGCGACCGTTCCAGTTAGGAATCACGACGCTGGCGGCGGAATTGTCCGGCCGGTTATTCGGTGGAAGAGGCTTCCTGCGGACCGCCGACGCGAGATCCGCCAATGCGAGTGCGAAGGCAACGATGGTGAGGAGGATCGGAAAAAGAAGCACCAGCGGCAGCGCTTTGACGAACCGCCAGAGGATGATCAGGAACGTTCTCAAAGCTCTGGCCCGAGCCTCACCGTGCGCCCCAACTTCACCCAGCGTGATGCGCGAACCATCTCAAGTTGTGCCGCCAGGTTGGCGCGAGCTGCTTCGGCGTTTTGAGCCCAGACGGTGCGCTCCCGGACCGTGGCCTCGGCGATATCGAGAAGCCCGACGCAATGGGCCAGCTCCTGGCACTTGGCTTCGAGTTCAGCGGAAGCCTTGCGCGCCCACTCGGTCTTGATTTGGTCCTCTTGTTCCATACGTTCCACTTGCGCGCGATAGCCCGCGGCCAGCTCGGCGGCTTCGCTTTGCAAGGCGACGATACGTTCTCCCGCTGCCTTTAAATCTGAATCTAGCCGCTGCGCCCATTGGTTGCGTTCCTCGAGTTCGCGAGTTTGTTGGCGGAACAGTTCGAGCAACGCCTGGCGATCCGCCTTCACGTCCGCGAGCTGCCGCTCCAGCGCCTCCACGTGCAATTCGCGCTCACGAAGCATGTTGGCGGCCTTGGGAACGTAGACAAAGGATTTGGGGCTGGGCAACGGGCCTCGAGAACAAAGCGCGATGAAGAAGTGTGCGTCCTCGGCGCCACCGCCTCCTCCGTCGATACGCGCCTCCGCCGGCCAGAAACTGACTGCCGGGTGAAACGCGAACGATTCCACTCGATTCTGCAGCAGCAATCGAACGTTCGGGAAGACGCGCTCCAGTTCGTTCACGAATTCGGCGGCTTCGAACTCGTGTTCGTGATAAGGATTGGGGCCCGTCTCCGCTCGGGTCTGCGCGTAGTAGCGCTTGTTCGGCGACGAGACGATCAGCAGGCCTTCTCGATCCAACACGCGTGCGCATTCATCGAGAAAAGCGCGATAGTTGGTCAGATGTTCGATCACTTCGAAAGCGACCACCAGGTCGAATGATTCGGGCGGGAAGGGAACAGAGGTACACGATGACTCGAGGAACCGCAATCCGGCGATAGGGTAATTGGCGCTCGCGTATTCGATCGCGTCGGCGGCCACGTCCACCCCGATCACATCAGCGGCAGACTGCGCGAGTTCGGCCGATCCATAGCCGGTCCCGCAGCCCGCATCCAGCACGCGCTTGCCTTGAGCGTACCGCCGAGCGAATGCGTAACGGGCCACATGCTCGCTCCAGAGGTCGTCATTCACTTGGCCCGGGACGACTCGCTCTCCGGTGAATTCAACCAACGGTTGGCTCCGCATGAGACAAGGCTGGCGGGCGAGTGGCGAGACAACGATTCAGTTCCACGCGGCACGCCAGATGAATGTGACCGTACACCTCCCCGTCGGCAGGCCCCATCTGGAGGACGATGGCGTTGTCCACCCAATCGCACGTGCGGTAGGAATGCAGCGTTCCATCGGCGATAGCGGGTGAAAAAGAGAATGCCGAAGGGTACAGTTCGGGAACCTGAACGTGAAAATCGACCGTGTAAATGTCGCCTCCAGCCATCGGAGGAAGATCGAAAGCTTCGCGCGCCGTATTGGTGCCGGCGAAGTCGAGGCCGATGTGGTTGCGCATCATGAATCCGACAATCGGCAGCGTAAGATCTTCGATTGCTCGAACGCTGATGCGCACTACGATAGTGGAAGAAGGCTCCAGTACGTAGACTGGCTCGCCAGCGGCATCCAGGATCGCAATGCCCATCACTTCCGCGCGTCCATCGCCAAAACGATGATCGATATTCGGAATGGTCTCGACAATTTCGGGCGCCTTCACGGGTTCATGGGCAGTGTCTTGCGCTTTGCGGTGCGTGCCGGCCAGGTACGCATTGTCCTTTTCCACCATGGCTGCAAGGTAGCGCGTGACCACCGCGTCAGTATTTCCAATCTCTCTTATGCGCCCCGCCTCCAGCCACATCGCGCGGTCACCAAGCGCCTTCACTTCGGCGATAGCGTGCGACACGAACAGAATGGTCACGCCGGCTTCGCGCATCTCGTGTACTTTGCGCAGGCAACGCTGCCGAAAGTAGATATCGCCCACCGAGAGCGCTTCATCCACCAGCAGGATCTCGGGCTCGACGTGAATCGCAACAGAAAAAGCCAGGCGCACGCCCATGCCGCTGGAGTAGGTTTTCACCGGCTGATCGATAAACTCGCCGATTTCGGCGAACTCTTCGATGTGTGAAAATTTCGCATCGATCTCTTGTCGAGAGAGGCCGAGAATCGCGGCGTTCATGTAGACGTTTTGGCGGCCGGTGAATTCCGGATTAAATCCCGTGCCAAGTTCGAGAAGTGCGGCCACGCGCCCGCGAACGACCACATCCCCTCTGCTGGGATGAAGTATGCCGGCGACAATTTGAAGCAGTGTGCTTTTGCCGGAGCCGTTTTCGCCAACTATGCAGAATGTTTCGCCGCGCTCGATTTCGAAGGTTACGTCGTCAAGCGCCGCGAAGTCGTGGTGAAACGAAATGCGGTTCAGACATAACAACTCTTTGAGGCGGGCACTGGGGGAGGAGTAAATCGGATAGTTTTTGGAAACGCCCCGGAACTCGACGATCGGCTGCGGCACTAAATCGAATCTACTGTATTTTCAGGGCGACCGCCAACCCCCGCTTGCCTACTTAGACGCTGGTGATGCGGTGGACTCGCCGCAAATCGGTGAGGCAAAAACTCTCACGCTGCTTGTTCGCCTCAAGAAAGGCACGTCGAGGAGGCCGGTAGCCGCCCTGCTAGGTAATCGCAGTCGATAGATACCTCCTAGACTCGCTTGCTGACTGGATCTAACTGCCTCCAGCCTCAATTATTAAATAACTCTAATCCGAGGTTTTGTCAAGCGCTTTAATGATTTGGCGGTGTATCAGTTTGAATTTCGGATCCGTACGTGCCAGTCTTGCGCTCGAAACGGACTTCGACGTGCAAGGTGTCGGCGGTCCTGGGACCGATCTTCAGCGCGACGTTCACCGGTTCAAAGGGTAGATCCAGTTGTATTGCCGGTTCCTCCGGTTCCTCCTGCTGAATTACCGTTTCCGGTGCTTCTGTTTCCCTGAGATGTTCTGCGAACAATTCAGACAATCTATTCATGCTATTGCGTCCGGGGCGCTGACCGTGTTCCCAGTCTCTAACGGTCTGATCGCTTACATTCAACCTGCGCGCGAACTCTAGTTGGCTTTCTCCGATTCGGAATCGGGTCAGAAGGATTCTCTCGGCCAAGCTGAGCTCGATGCTGGGCATTAAAAGCACCGGAAACAGTTATTAGTTCGACAAGTATAGCCGAAGATCTTAGATGAAACCACCGAAAACGGTGTTATGATGAGCCATGGCCAGACAAAAACTGCCATTCATGCTGGAGCGAATCCAAAGATGCCGGAGTTGTGGCACGGAAGTAAAGAGGCCACCTCTAGAGTATGCTGAATTACCCTATTGCGAAGATTGCCTATCGCGACCGGAGAGACAGCAGCCCGAAGAAAACAAAAGTTGGGAGCGGAACGGTCACTACTTGGAACTTAAAGCAACTGCTCAAACACATCATTGAGGTGGGCCATGGCGTCGTCATAAGAGAGTCCCGACGCACCGAGGACGTTCTTGGCGCGTTTTACGCCTCCATTTACTGTCCACACGGCCACACTCCAGGTCGAGCCACTTCCAAGTAAATTTACTTCCAAGTCGCATTTACCGGCCCTTTGTGCTTTCCAAGTGATGTTGCCGTTTGGATCTGGATAGGTCATCCAATCCATTGTCCGTGGAACTCTTCCAATTGCCTGCGAAAATTCCGTGGCCGATTGATAGCGTTGGGAAGGCTCCGCCTTAAGGGATTTGCGTATGATTGACCTGATGCGTTTCGGGACGTGCGGAAGGAACGATTTTCGATCAGGGAGAAGACCCCTCATCATTCGGTCATTGATCGCGGCTGGAGTCAAACCGGAGAATTGTTCGTCGAAGTGTGGCTCGCCATTCGTTGCTCGATATAGCAGCAACCCTACTTGATATATGTCACCGAGTAAGCTTCCGATGTGGCTCCGTAGCGTTTCCGGCGGGATGCAACGGTAATACAGAGGAGGAAGCGTCACCCGACCACCTGGAAGTATCTTTCGGCTCTGCCCGAAATCGGCCACCATCGGATCGTTAACGTCATTGAACAGAATGTTTGATGGCTTGATATCGAAATGAATGTATCCAGCATCATGGATCTGAACGATGCCGTGCAAAACTCCTATCGCTACGCGAACCAGTTCCGATAACGTGAGCGGTCCCGAGGCAATGCGATCAGCTAAAGAGCCGTGTTGGTAGTACGGCATCATCAGCACGATGTGAGAAGGCGTCTGGCATGCGTATTGAATCGGCACAATGTTCGGGTGAGCTGTCGCAAACATGGCCTGTGCCTCTTCGAAGTATCTCGTTATGTCCCCGCCGAAGTGGGATTTCTCAATTTCCTTGGCCGCAAACTGACCCCCCAATTGGCCATCATGTGCCAAGAAGACCTCCGAGTTCATGCCTTGTCCCACACCTATCTGGCGTTGACGTTCGTAACTAATTTCGGTGATGACTTTCATAACAGAAGCTTCACTCGCTTGCCAGGACTGATGAAGCGGCTAGAATTGCCTCCCTAACATTGGGCTTGTGTTTAGACCAGTCCAATCCACGAAGATCGGGATCTTGCAAATACTCTTTGAGGCTACGATGTGATTCAATATTCGCAGCAATGGTTATCGACGCCCCGATCTCAACCTCAAGGCCTAGAGAAGTGCTTGTCTCAAGGATGACGCCTTCTATTCGGCAACGTTTGTAAAGGTTAGCGAACCTAGGGTTGAGCTGCCGTGTCTCTGGCGTACGGAGAGCCGCTCGATCAGGCGAATATACTTTGATGAGTCGTTGGACTTCATTGCGGAACCAGGGCAATGCCAGCGCCTCATCATAAGTCGTCGGAACCTTGATCGTGGCTGCTCCGATATAAATCGGATGGTCTTTGGTTCCCTCCACAACCGCCCAGTGAAGGGCGGACTGATTTTCTGATGCTTCCACGCGGAATCCAATCGCTTTCATCGCTGTGGTAGTCCTATAATCAAGTGGTGAGCAGTCGCTCGAAGAACCACGACTTCATGGCCATCGGTCGCCGGGTGGTAGAACGAGCCATCGGCGAGAAGTTGAACGGTGAACCGCTCGACGATCCGAACGCAGGCAAGAATCCACGTGCGATTGCCAGAGGGAAGGCAGGGGGAGTAAAGGGTGGTCCGGCGCGTTCCGCCACACTGACCCCTGCGCAACGAAAAGGAATCGCCACCAAAGCGGCCAATGCTCGATGGGGCAAACCAAAACAAAAATTGGATACTACTGCTCATCAAGCATCCGTAAAAGACTCTGACCATTCGTAATTCCGGCTTCCAATCCGTCCATGAAAATGAACGGAACTAGAAGTGGATCTCGAAACCGATAACGATAACCCCACGGCTGTCCATCACGTTCCAGTATTGAGCCCCGCTTCTCTTCGCAAAATTCTGTCAGATGATTGGTGAACGTCGCGATACTAACTGGCTTCCGCAAAATTTCCCGCAGCGGGTTCACTACAGCGCTCGGCACGAAATAGCCCAAGGCGTCCCGAGATCGCGCCGCTGCTAACGCGCTCGCAAGCAAGATCGGGCGGTAGCGGGCGGTTTTCTGCGGGCTACGCGTTGCCGTCAGATGCATCTCGGTCACCGTCTGCTCGGCTTGTTTAACGGCGGTTTTTAAAGCGTCAAAAACATCGTCCGGTTCGACGTTGTGAATTGATAGCCTGTGAGCCGCAGATCGAACGGCGTGTAAACCGATCAGATGAGTGTAGTGCGGCAGTCCTTGGGAGATCCGCACGATGAGGTTCTTCGCGTCTTCCTGGAACTTTATGTCTAGAACCTTTTCGGCATTACTGATAATCTGACTTAACTCATCTTGTTTCATTCGCTGCAATCGGACTTGCACGATTGCGCGTTTGATGGAAGCATGTTCGGAAACGAGATTGTCTACGGTCTCAGAGACGCCCACCAGAACGATGGTGGAATCAATTGCCAAATCAGAGAGAGCTTTGATTAATTCGGTAAACTGTCTCGACGCGCTCGGCTGGGACTGATCGAATTCATCGACGATGAAGACCGCGCCGACGGTTTGCGATAACACGCGACGTATATCATCGATGCGAAGGTGATCCGGTAGCCTAAATGCTTCACGTGTTGTTAGGGTCGCATCCTCTGTTTTGCCGGGCCATACGATGTCTCCTAGGAGGCGCTCCCAGATGCTAGAAAACGTGTCACCGCTATTCGCCACGCAGTTGATCACGAGTCTCATTGGCGCATCTTCGTCGTCTGGATGATGCCTACTAGCCAAGCTATCTAATGCCCAAAGCGTGGGTCGAACGACATTGGCAAGCGATGTTTTTCCGACGCCCCTTTCTCCGTAAACGACTGCATGAAGACCCGCCTGGCGCACAGCGTCGGAAATTGACGTTAGCTCCCTCCACCGACCAGCAAAGAGGTCTTTGGTGGTGATTGGCGTTGCTGGCTTGAAGACTTCAATGGCTTTAGCCCCCAAGGCGGAGGCTCTGGACATGAGGTCCGTCATGTCTTCCATGTTAGATCGAGCGTATCATAAGTTGGTCCAAGTTTGAAGATGAAAGGTATAAGTTTTGTACCACTAGGTCTAAGTTTCCTGTTGACTTCGGTGCCTATCTCAAGCATAATTATCAGTATGAACCGGCTGGACACGGCAAGACGAACCCAGATCATCGCGTGTCTAGTCGAGGGAAATTCGCTGCGTTCTACCAGCCGGATGGCCGATGTTTCCATCAATACCGTCGTAAAATTAGCTCTTGTGGCTGGGGCGGCATGTTCCGATTATCAGGACCGCGTAATGCGGAATTTGAAGTGTGAACGCGTGCAAGTTGATGAAATATGGAGCTTTTGTTATGCCAAGAAGAAAAACGTCACTCCCGAAATGCTGACCCGCGTTGAATACGCTGGGGACATTTGGACGTTTACCGCGCTCGATGCGGACACGAAATTGATTCCCTGCTGGCTCATCGGGAAGCGCCATCCCGGTAGCGCCCAGGAGTTCTTACAGGACCTCTATTCCCGGCTCGCGGAACGCGTACAACTCACTTCAGACAGCCATGGGATGTATCGGGTATCTGTGGATGAGAGCTTTGGTGCGGACGTGGATTATGGCCAAGTCGTAAAAGTCTACGGCAACGATCCCCAGGGCGAGACGCGGTACAGTCCGGCGATCTGCATTTCCTGCGAACAGAAAAGCCTAATCGGCAATCCTGATCCTGAACACATCAGCACCAGCTACGTGGAGCGATCCAATCTATCGATGCGGATGGGCATGAGGCGCTTTACCCGGCTCACAAACGCATTCTCGAAGAAGCTTGAGAACCACGCGGCATCGGTCGCCTTGTACTTCGCGTATTACAATTTCGTCCGCGTCCACAAAACTCTGCGTTGCACTCCTGCCATGGCAGCGGGTGTGGACAGCCGTCTTTGGGAAATTAAGGACCTTGTGGAGCTGACCGATGCTTTCGAGAAAAACTCAAACTGATACACTACCAATGATTTAGCCTGTTATGGTTGACAGGCTATTCCACATCCGCCTACCCTTGAAAAGGCGTTGCCGGTGTAGCTCAGGTGGTTAGAGCGGCGGTCTCATAATCCGCAGGTCGCAGGTTCGAGTCCTGCCGCCGGCACCAACTACGCCTTTGAACCGGTCGACGTGATCCATTCGTAAAGCCGCTGCAATTCCGCTTGTGAGTAGTATTCGATTTCGATTCGCCCGCGTTCATCCGATTTCTCAACAATCCGGACCCGTGTACCGAGAGTCGTTTCCAGTTCCGCAACGGCAGCCTTTATGTTGGGATCTTGGAGTGGGTTTTCGGAGGGCTCTCGCGGCTCATTCACCTTTTTGACTAGGCGCTCGACCTGCCGGACGGAGAAACCCTGGGCTGCGGCTTTCTCCGCGACCTGAGTTTGCAGCTCGGGAGTCGTCAAACCGAGGATCGCTCGTGCGTGACCCATCGAGAGGCGCCGCTCGGCGACCAATAGCTGGACCTCGCGCGGCAGCTTCAGTAGGCGGATCATATTGGTGATCGTGGTTCGATCTTTGCCGGTTCTGGCCGCGATCTCCTCATGGCTGAGGTTCATGTCCGTGTGCAGCCGCTCCAGGGCATGGGCGGTTTCCATGGGGTTGAGGTCTTCGCGCTGGATGTTCTCGATGAGCGCGACTTCGAGGATTCGTTCGTCAGCGTAATCTTGAACGATGGCCGGGACTTCAACCAAGCCCGCGAGTTTGGCGGCGCGGAGACGCCGCTCACCAGCGATCAGCTCATAGCTGGCACCTTTCCGACGAACCAGAAGCGGCTGTATTATCCCGTGTGTTTCTATAGAGTTAGCAAGCTCTTCCAGGCGCGTGGAGTCGAACACCGAGCGAGGCTGCAAGGGATTTGGCTGTATATCGGCGATCCGCAGTGAAGCAATCTGCGGCCCGGACGGCGTTGGTTCTGGGAGCGGCGGTGCCGATCCAGGGACTGGCCTTTGAGGCAGCAGTGCGGAGAGTCCTCTACCCAAGGCTTTGCGTTGCTTGTCCGGCACTGTGTTCACGGGCCAGGACCTCCTTTGCTAGCTGAATATAGCTCTCGGCGCCTCGCGAGCGGACGTCATAAGCCAGAATTGGCTTGCCGTAACTGGGCGCCTCGGCCAGCCGGATGCTTCGCGGGATCACGGTTTCGAAGACGGATTTGTCGAAGAAGGTCCTCAAATCAGTCTCTACTTGGCGCGTCAGGTTCGTTCGGTCGTCGTACATGGTCAGCAACACGCCTTCAATCTGAAGAGCGCTGCCGAAGGATCCGCGCACGCGTTCTATAGTATCCAACAACTGCGAGATGCCCTCCAAGGCAAAGAACTCGCACTGAATCGGGATCAAGATGGAATCGGCCGCAACCATGGCGTTGAGAGTAAGCAAATCGAGAGCTGGCGGGCAATCGATCAGGATGAAGTCATAGCGTGGGCGAACCGTCTCCAATTTCTCACGGAGTCTGAACTCGCGGTTTGGTATATCCACCAATTCCAGGTTTGCCGCGACAAGGTTCTTATCGGAGGGCAGGATCGAGAGGCCGTGGAATTCTGTCGGGAGTACGGCTGCTGTGATGTCGCCCTCGCCCAAGAGGACTTGGTAGAGCGTCTGCAAATCCTCGGTTTTCGTGATGCCAAGGCCTGTGGTGGCATTGCCCTGGGGATCGGAATCGATCAAGAGCACATGTAGGTCGTTGGCCGCGAGTGAGGCGGCCAGGTTGATAGCCGTGGTGGTTTTGCCGACGCCGCCCTTTTGGTTGGCGATTGCGATGACTTTAGCCACGAGGTTCCACGTGAAACGAAGCCAGAGGTTTCACGTGAAACATTTCCCGTAAACGCAAAGTCTTCGGTCTCCCCAAGGTAACCGAACTGGCTCCCTCCACGCAATGCGAGAATCACTTCGTACAGATGAAAAATCGGACTCGCCTATCATC
>JBKQHJ010000144.1:0-44220 GCA_052148835.1 Bryobacteraceae bacterium | reverse complement strand
CCGACACAGCACGCGCACGATCTCAGTACTCAGCGGCAGCCACGACTCACACAAAACCAGCATCTATAGGCACGCATTTCAGCAAAATGACGTGTACGGTCTGCGCGACCTCTTTTCTCACCATGATTGCGTGCGCAACGTGTGCACGTCGAGCAACACAGCAGAACGTGAAACTGAACACCCGGTGCAACGCAACGGAACTCCCTGGTGACCAAATGCATCGCAGACCTTCGCTATAACACGGGGCCGTCGGTGGAAAGATATTCGAGGCGTGCGGCAAGTCCGGGCTGGCCGGGAGAGCGGGAGCCGCTGGCGAGATCGGCGTCACCCGAGTGGAGGACGTTCCAGAGAATGTCGGACCAATCGGGCTCGGGTACGCAATCGTCGTCCAGGAAGTAGATGATATCGCCGCGCGCTTCGGTGAGGCCGCGATTACGGGCGTGCCCATATCCGCGCTTGGGTTCAGGCACATAGCGCGCCGTGGAAGAGCAGACCACGTCGGCGGTGTCGCGAGTGGGCCCGTTGTCGATCACGATGATCTCGTCGATCTGACGCGTTTGGCGCGCCAGGCCTTCAAGCGTCCGTTGGAGAAGCGCCGGGCGGTTGAGCGTGATAATGATGAGCGAGCTGGTCATTGCTTGAAAGTCAGGGCTTTCTACACCAGCAGAAATAGCCGAGCGTGTAGTCGCGGCGGCGATCTACCGGATCGAGGAAGTAACAAACGATGGGAATCGCGAAGCCGAAAATCGGTGCGAGCACGGCGAAGATCAGCCAGCGCCAGCTTTTTTGGAAGAAGCTCAGGATGGCCATCATGCGAAAGCCGATCAGCCAAAACAATCCGCCGAGCGCTTGGACGCGGCTTTCCAGGCCCGCTTTGTCGAACAGGTAGGTCAGGCCGTAGCGCGTGTAACGAAAGAAATCGTTGGGATGCTGATGGATTTCCCAACATTGCACGGTGGTGAGGATCAACTGACCGCCGGGCTTAAGAACGCGCGCCATTTCGTTGACGCCTACGCTCGGCTCCTTCAAATGTTCCAGAACCTGAATGTTGATGACGGCGTCGAACGAGTTATCGCGAAAGGGCAACTCGGAGATGTCGCCCAAGACCTCGATTTTCGTATAGTCCCATGTTTTGTCGCCGATGCCGCGATCCAGGCGGACATAGCGCGTGTGCGCGAATAGTGGAGCATGAGGGCACTCACCGGCTCCGGCATCCAATACATGCGCGCCGGGCGGCAGCTTGCGCGCGGCTTCGGTGAGGTGTTCGAGCAGTTCGGTGTGAAAGGGATCCAGCCAGCGCATGACGAATGCGGGGATGAAGGGCTGGACCAGCTTCCGGAATTTGGGTTTAAACAAGAGCTGCCGCTCCCTCACGGTCGCGGTTCGGTAGGAGGAGCACCGTTCCCTCACGGTCGCGGTTCGGTAGGCAGGGGCTCGGTAGTTTCTGAGCCGCGCGCGTCAGCAAGCGGGCGTTTGTTAGACCAGTCGCCAGGGAGAGAAGATCAGGTTCTTGGTGTGGAAGCATTCGTGTGTGCAATGGCAGCCGCTCTGGACCTTCTGGCGAAGCTCGGTGGCCTGGAAATCGCGCCAGAGACGGTCGAAATCCCAATTATAGGCCTTGAGATTTCCCACCGGCTTGAGGAGCTCGCAGAAGGAGACGTCGCCGTTGGCGTCGATGACACAGCTCACGTCGCCCGCGTTGCACGAGATGTTCTTCGGGTGGCCCTGCATTTCCTGCATGTAATAGCGATTGAGCATGAAGCGGCCGACCGTAGCCGTCCAGCCGCCGATGCCGCCCCAACGGCCGTGAAAATAGCGGCGGCAAAGCTGTAACTGGAGCTTGGAAACCTCGGCGTATTGTTCGGGACTTGGAGCCGAAAGCGTCGCGTCCATCCATTTGCCGCGCAGAATATTGAGCGAGTGATAATCGAGATCCCACTTCGTGACGCCGAGATGGAGGAGTTCCTTGATGTCCTCGATGTTGCTGCTCATAACCGTTGAGACGACGCTCAGCGACAGGCGCTTGTCGCGCGTGCGAATCTCGCGCAGAGCCTCCATGGTGGCAAGCGCGCGCTTGTAATTGCCTGGAACGCCGCGGATGCGGTCGTGATTCTCGCCGATGCCATCCAGGGAAATCGCGATATTGAGCCGGAATTTATTAGCGTTCGCGAGGATGCCCTCCACCGATTTGCGGATGACGTCGGTTTGCAGGGCATTGGTGGGGATATTGATGAACTTGGCCTGGTTGTGATCGAGGAAACGGTGGCAAATCCAGTCGATGTCCTTGCGAAGGAACGGCTCGCCGCCGGAGATGTCGAGCCAGACCAGTTCGCCCATGGCGCCGGAGATCTTCTCGATGTGATCGGGCTGCAGGGCCTCGCCTTGATTCAGGTTCTGCCAGTAGAAGCAAGTGCCGCACTTGGCATTGCAGTGGTCGGTGATGAAGAGGATCAGATGGACGGGCTTCTTCTGGCTCGCGGAGAGCTGTTTCCAGGACAGGATATCGGTTGTGAGCATGCGAGCTGAAGGCCTATTGCGGGAACGTCTTCAGGGTACCGCAATAGAGATGGCGCGCGCCGCCCTATTGCTGCCGCTCGGCGGAAGCGACCTTCTTCGTCGCGACGGCGTCGTGGGCGCGGTCCAGCATGGTCTTGGAAGCGGGCAGCGAGCCGAGGCCTTTGAGAACCTCAGGGTCGGTCTGGAGCGCCAGCCGGTCCGAGTCTTCCTTGCTGAAGGCGGTGATGAACAGCTCTTCGCGCAGGCGGTCGCGAATCCAGTTCTTATCGTGGTCGAACTCGGCGGGTGTGAATTCAATGCCGCGCTTCGCCGCGAAGGCGCGGAAATCCGTCACCGCCGCTTCATCCGGCGTCCATTCCTTGGTCATGGGCGCGGTATGAGCCGCGAAGTATTGAGGGGCGAAGAAGAAGTACACCATGTCGTCGGTGAGCTGGGCCTCGAGCGGCGTCATCGCGGGGTTGTTGTATTTCTCGTCGGGCGTAATGCCGTCGCCGCCGTACACGATGCGGCCGCTATCGGTCTTCTTCATATCCTTGGGATTGATCTTGCCGTTTTCCCGGCTCAAGTACTCGAACAGCCCCTGGTGCTCGTAGTCGCGCTGGATGAGACGGCCGCTCGGCGTGTAGTATTTCGCGATGGTCAGCAAGAGGGCGCTATTGCCGGAGAGCGGGAAGGGCGCCTGCACCAAACCCTTGCCGAAAGTGCTCTCTCCGAACACCCAGGCCCGGTCGTGATCCTGCAATGCGCCGGTCAGGATTTCGGCGGCGGAAGCGGTGCCTCTGTTCACCAGAACCACAATTGGATATTCGCGCCCACGCTCGCCGCGCTTGGCGATGAACTTGGTTTCAGCCGAGGCGCGCCCATGGTGCGAAACGATCAGCTGGCCCTTGTGGAGAAAGCGGTCGGCCACGTTGACGGCCTCCTGCACCAGGCCGCCGGGGTTGTCGCGCAGATCCAAAACCAGGCCGTCGATGGCGCTCTCGGGAAATCGGGCCAGCGCCTGATCCACTTCGTGGCTGGTGGTTTCGTTAAACGCTTCCACGCGCATGTACGCGATGCCGGGACGCAGCCAGAAGGCGTAGTTGACGCTGCCACGCGGGACATTGTCGCGAACCAGGGAGAAATGCATCGGCTCTTCATGCCCGGCGCGCCGCACCGTGATGGTCACCGGAGTGCCTTTGGGACCTTTGAGCATGGCCGACACCTGGGCTACCGTGGAGCGCTCGGTATTACTGTCGTCGACGGAGATAATCTGGTCGCCCGGGCGCAGGCCGGCGCGGAAAGCCGGTGAATTCTGGAACGGGTACATCACGATCACATGGCCTTCGGGCGAGCCGACATACATACCCACCCCGAAATAGTGGCCGGACTGGCCTTCGCGCATCAGTTCATAGGCCTTGGGATCGAAGAAATTCGAGTGCGGATCGAGGGTGCGAAGCATATGCGGGATCGCGCCCTTAAACACCGCGTTGTCGGCATCCAGCTTGTCGGCGAAATTGCTCTCCACCGCTTCGTAGACCTGAGTGAACTTCTTCAGGCTCGCATTTACGTCCGCTTCAGTCTGCGCGGAGAGGGTTTGGGACAGCGGGCTGGCTAGAAGAACCAAGCCCAGGAGCCAACGGGGGGATGCCATTATTTTCGACCTCAGGTGATTCTATACTAGCAACACTTTTCCTGGCCTGCCGGGACGGTTTCTGAGCGGGTTCCATCGCGAGTTAGAACGCCGGAAGCGCGGACGCCGGGAGCGGGTACAGTGACTGGGACGCATTTTGAACTCGAAATGTTTCGACGGAAATGCGCCGGCCGTCGGTGCGAATGGTGACCAGGCCGTCGCGATCGGTCCGCAGAACCTCGGCGCGGTGGGCGGTGAGCCGCTCCAGGACCATGGGATGGGGATGCCGGAAGGAGTTTTCGAAACCGTCGGAGATGACGGCGAACATGGGGGAAACGGCGTCCAAGAACGGATCGATGCTGGAGGTGTTGCTGCCGTGATGGCCCACCTTGAGAATGTCGGCGCGGAGGGGCTCTTCGTCCATCAGAGCGCGACGCTCCATGGGTTTTTCCATGTCTCCGGTAAGCAGGATGGAGCGCCGGCCGTAAGTGATGCGTAGCGCGAGCGAATCGTTATTCATGGGGCTGGCGGCGGGGACATAGTCGGAAGGGGGCGAGATCACGTCGATGCGCGCGCCTCCGAAACTGAAGCTGCCGCCGCTGTAGAGTGGGGTGATTTTGACGTGTTCGGCTTGGGCTCTGGCGCGGACGGCGGACCAGGCGGAGCTAGCGGGAGTAGCGCCGGTCCAAAGCTCCCGGGGATGAAAATTTTCGATGATGGCGGGCAGACCGCCGGCATGGTCATCGTGCGCGTGCGTGAGCGCCACCACGTCGATCTTGCGGATGGATCGGCTCCAGAGATAGGGCGATACGACGTCCTCGCCAATATCCAGGCGAGAGCGCGTGCCGTGGCCGAAAGACAGCACGCCCCCGCCGTCTATAAGCATCAGTTTGGAATCGGGGAACGAGACCAGCAGGCTGTCGCCTTGTCCCACGTCGATGGCCGTGAGTTCCAGCTCTCCGCGATGGACTTGGGGTGGGAACGGATGCCAGAAGATCAGCACGAAAAGCGCTAGAACCCAGATAAGCGCGGCGCAAGACCAACCGAGCGAGCGGCGCATCGCAAAGGCCAGCAGGAGTAGCGCCGCGGTGAAGCAAAGCGCCAGCCATAATGGAGGAGCCAGGACACGCCAGTTAGGCTCCAGACGAGTGTGCCATTCGGCGATACGTTCGCCCGCCGTGAGCAGCCATTGCGCGAAGGCCGCGGGCACGCGCCAGGTGGTCAAAATCGCAAGAAAACCCAGCGGTACCACCAGCGCGAGCAGCGGAACCACCAGGATATTGGCGGAAATTCCGCTGAGCGAGATGCGATGGAAATAAATCGCCATGGGCAACGCAAGACCGATTTGGATGGCGGCGGAGATGACAGCGAGCTCATAGGCATACAAGAAGACCAGAGCGGCGCACGCGAAGATGCGCTCCCACCAGGCGCCTGGAATCCGGATGTAGTAACCGGCGGTTTCGGCCACCAGACGCAGCTCTAATCGGAATTGAGCGGCACGAGGCGGCAGGCGCGGCGCGCGGCTGGGTTGGGTGATTCCGGCGATCGCGCGCCGATACAGGGTCGCGGTAGCCTCCAGGAGCGGCCTGGCGAGTAGGCCAATGGCGGCGACGGCGAGAAACGACAGTTGAAAACCGGCCTCGAAGAGCTGGCTGGGGTCGTAGATCAAGTACACGATAGCAACGGCAGCCAGCAGATTCAGCAGATTGCCCCGGCGATAGAAGTAGCGCGCTGCAACATACAGCGTGAATCCACCGGCGGCGCGGATGGCGGGCGCGTTCCATCCGGAAACCAAGGCATAGAGCCATGCGCCGGACGCGGTAATAACGAGCGCGGAGATTTCGGGCAGAAAACAGAGCCGCAGCAGGAAAAGCAGAAAGGCGGCGAGAATCGTGATGTGCAGGCCGTCGATCACCAGCATGTGGTAGGTGCCGGTGCGGCGAAAATGATCGGTCCACAAGCGCTCCATGCGGCTGGATTCTCCGATGAGCGTGGCCTCCATCATGGCGGTGGCATAAGGATTGCCCGAATACAGGCGCTCGATCCTTCGCAACGCGCCCGTGCGTAGGGCGAAAACGGCGGCGAAGAAACGCGATCCACAGCGGCCAGGTTTCACCGCGATAGACGCGGCGCCAGTGGCGCTGGCCGTCCAATAAACGTCGCTGCGAGCGGAAAAGCCTTCGTAATCGAACTCGCCGGGGTTTTGGAAGTTTCGGATCCGCCGCACGCGGGCCTCGAGTTCCACGAGTTGCCCGTAGCGCAGGTCGGGCGGGGTCTCGCCGTCGCGAATGGTCAGGCTGACACGGGCCCGAGCTTTGGGCGCAAGTTCGAGAACGAACTGATCGCGATCCTCGGAAAAGGCCGAGGGAGAGACGATGCAGCCATCCAGGATAACTTTTTCGCGCGCGCCGGCGTCGATTTCGGGAGGTTTATCAGGCCGATGCAGAAGGTCGAGGAACGCCCCGCAAAACAGCAGCAATATCGTTGCGCAGGCGGGCAGTGTTCGGGGCGAGCGTCTCCAGGCAACGTAAGTTAGGCCGCTAAGTACCGGCAGAGTCCAGTAGAAATCGGACGCCGGAAAATGGGCTAAATGGCCCACGGCAATGCCAGCGGCAAGGGCCAGGAGCGGCGTGACTAACTTGTGTTTCACCGGTTGTTACATAGTGCTCCCCGTAAAAAGGATTTCTCTAATGCAAGAAACACGAAACAGACTTGAGCCGAAGGGAGTCACAAATGGCTGAGTGGCTATGGAAAACGTGGAGATTTTGTTGGTGGAGGATAACGCCGGTGACGCAGTATTAATCCGTCAAATCCTGGCGGAAGCCTCCGTGCCACTGAATCTTCACATTGCGCGGGATGGCGAACAAGCCATGACCATGCTCCGGGATGCCCTGTTCCGGCCTGACTTCATCATTCTGGATCTGAACATTCCGCGTATTACGGGAGTGGCCCTGCTGGAGCGCTGGAAATCAATGGATATCCCGGTGGTCGTGTTTAGTTCGAGTTTGAACGACGCCGAGCGCGAGCGGGTACTGGCATTGGGAGCGCGGGAATTTATCCAGAAACCCACCGATATCGAAGCTTTTACCAAAGCGGTGTGCGACCTGGTGCAGCGATACGCTGGATCCGGTGGGAGCACGGCCGCCGGCGGCGTGGGCGTCTGACTCAATACAATCCCGACCGAAAGCCGGCGTACTGGCGAAAGCCGGCGAGAAGTCAAACTGGCAAAATAGAGAAATGCAGAAGCGAAAACTGGGTTCGAGCGATCTCGAGATTTCGGCCGTAGGTGTGGGCGCCTGGGCCATGGGCGGTGGAGGATGGCAGTTTGCCTGGGGCGCGCAGGACGACGACGAATCGGTGGAGGCCATTCATCGGGCGCTGGACCAAGGCATCAACTGGATCGACACGGCCGCCATCTACGGCCTGGGGCATTCCGAGGAGGTAGTGGGGCGGGCACTGGCCGGGCGGTCCAATAAACCGCTGGTTTTCACCAAGTGCGGCATCGTGTGGGACGAACGCCGTGAGCCGCGCCGGACCATTGAGCCGCAATCGATCCGCAAAGAAGTGGAGCAGAGCCTGAGCCGGCTGAAATTGGATGTGATCGATTTGTATCAGATCCATTGGCCGGAACCGGACAACCTCGTCGAAGCGGCGTGGACTATGATGGCCCAGCTTCAGCGGGAAGGCAAAGTCCGGCACATCGGCGTATCGAATTTCAACGTGGACCAGATGCGGCGCGCGCAGGCCATTGCGCCGATCACATCGCTGCAGCCGCCGTATTCGATCATTTCGCCGGAGATCGAGAAGGACATCCTGCCGTACACGCTGGCCAACAATATCGGTGTGATCATTTATTCGCCCATGAAATCCGGATTGCTGACGGGCGCGATGACGCGCGAGCGAATCGCCGCGATGCCAGCCGACGACTTCCGGCAGCGCACGCCGAACTTCAAGGAGCCGCTGCTTACGCGAAATGTGGAACTGGCGGAACTGCTGGGGGCCATCGGCAGGCGTCACGGGCGAACGGCGGGCGAGGTAGCCATCGCCTGGACGCTGCGGCATCCGGCGGTGACGGGCGCCATTGTGGGGATGCGGTCGGCCAAGCAGGTGGATGGCGTGATCGGAGCGGGGGAGTTTCGGTTGAGCGCGGACGAGATCGCGGAGATCGAGCGTTTTCGCGCGGCGAGCGTGGCGCCGGTGACGGCCTAGGGTGGGGCGGACCCCCAGGTCGGCGCTTCGCTTGAAGCTCTCACCTCTGGGCAGGCGTTGCCCTGATGGATCGATTGCTTGACGAAGCTCGAAGCGGAGCATTCTATCTGCGTCAGCCGGCTCTCGCAGACATGATCTACGGAATGAGCGGGAATTCGAGAGAATCCGGAATGATATTGAGGCGAATCCCGTGCGAGCCGGTCTGGTGAGGGAAGCGAGCGAGTATCGATGGTCGAGCGCGGGATGGGCGACCAGGGGAGTCGCCCCACAGCTTAGGTCCGTCCCACAGCTTAGAATCGAGAGTGGCCATGACTCCCGCTTCGCCCAGCCTCTACCTGGAGCGCCCGGGTCCCGTACAGCGCTTCTGGGGACTATTCCGGCAAGCCTCGATCGCCGCTTTCGAAGACAATTGTTTCGGCATCGCCAAGGGCGCCGCATACTCGTCGCTGCTGGCATTTTTCCCGGTGCTGGCTTCCCTGGCCGGGATTTTCGCCAGTGTCAATGCCGGCGCGGTGGCGCGCGTGTTCTCGCGGCTTTTGTTCCAGATCATCCCGCCCGGCACCGAGGATCTGGTGCGATCGCAGTTCAGCGTCAGGAGCGAGCGGTCGGCCTGGCTCATCCTGCTCGCGACGCTGCTCTCGATCTGGGCCGCCTCAGGCGCGATGATGACGCTGATGGAAGGGTTCCAGGCGGCGTACCGGTTGCCATCCGGCCGTTCGTTTTTGAAACAACGCGGCGTCGCCATTCTGCTGGTGTTCATCGCGGCGCTGCCGGCGGTCGGCTCTTCGGCGCTGATTGTCTTCGGCGCGCGTACGGAACAATGGATATTAACCACCCTCGGACTGGGGCCGGAAGAAGATTTGCGCATATCCGTGGTGCTGGCGTTCGGCCTGCTGCGTTATGTCGTGGCGCTTGGTGCGACGGTGCTGGTGACCGGGCTTATGTATTTCACCGGCCCCAACCGGCCGATGAAGTTCCGCAGCGTTTGGCCCGGCGCGATTCTGGCGACCGTACTGTGGTTGCTGGCTACCTCGGGTTTCGCTCTCTATGTGCGTCACATCGCGAACTACAACGTCGTGTATGGCAGTATCGGCGCTGTGATCGCGCTACTGGTGTGGATGTATTTACTGGCCGTGATCTCGCTGTTTGGCTGCGAATACAACGCGGTGCGGGAGCGCCTGCTGGATTGAAAGATGGACTGACTAGAATTCCATGCCGCGGATAATCCCATCGCTGACTGAGTTCGGGGTCCGGGCGTAATCGACCGTCACTCGTGTAGCCGTTTGCGGGCCGCAGACGAATTCGTTGGGCGCGCGGCGCATCTGCACATGCTTCAAATCGGGGATGGTGAGCGTAAGCGCGTGGCCGCTTGCTTCAACCTGAACGGTGGTCACGGCGCCACATTCGATTCCAGTGAGCATGCCCTGGACGCGATGCATGTCGTCGCCAGGCTCAATGAACGGATTCCAGTCGGACTGGCCGTGCGGCATGCGAGCGGTAACAAGTATTAAGCGGCCAGTGGCGTCGCGTGCGAACCGAACCCCGAGATCCGTTTTCGAGATGTAGGTCTGCTCCTGGGCCCGTGCGCGTTCGGAGGCCGTAATCGCGAGCATCGCGGCGTGCTGTGCAGCCGATTGCGCCTCGTCGCGACGGCCTAGCTCGTTGAACGTATCGGCTACTGCCAGCCAGTAAGCATAGGCGCGGGCATCGGCAACGGCTGTCATGGCCTGGAACTCGCGCAGGGCTGCTTCGTAATTCCCGGCGTTCTTTTCGAGCAAAGCCAGTTGGTAGTGGGCGTCGTCGAAATGGGGCTGCGAGGAAATCGCGCGCTCCAGCGCCGGACGGATCTGGTCGGCGGCCAAGCCCGCTTGATCGGCCACCATGGCGTAGCGATAGCAAAGCTTGGCATCGGAGACACCTTCGTCGATGGCCTGCTTCCAGGCGTGTTGCGCGCCCGCGATATCGCCTTTATGCAGCGCGATCACACCCAGCGCAGCCGAAACATCGGGCGAATCCGGCGCTTCGCGAGCCAGGCCTCTGAAGAGCTCCTCGGCGCGATCGAATGCTTCTCCGGTTAAAAGAAGCTGACCGAGCAGCACGCGCGCGGCCAGCGGTGAAACGTCCGAAACCTGCACCTCCAGGGGCGCCAGCGCGAGCTTTAGCAGCTGAACCGTCGCCGGGGCGCCTTGTTCCACCCACATGCGAAGATCCCGCCCGATCTGCTCAGCCGATCGTTCGTAGGTCCTCGTCAGAAGATCCAGGCTCGGCAAGCCTTCTCCCGCGGCACTGACGAATCTCGGAAACTTCGCCGCATAGCCGGGGGAGAGTGCCAGCATTCCAGTGAGAGCCCAGCTTTCGGCATAAAACACATCGTTCGCCGCGCGTTCCTGATGTTGGAACGCCTCGTCAGAGAGACCTGTCAGGCGATCCAGCGGCATCCAGTCGCGACGGTGCAGGGTCTGAAGGCGCCCGCGCAAAGGGCCGCCCACTTCGGTTCCTCGATCATCGATATGGAGCGTGGAGTACACCTCCGCGAGCCCCTCTTTGAGCCACGGTGGAAGCTTCGAGCCGGATGTGCGTAAAACCACGTGCGCATATTCGTGCGCCGCAACGGGGAAGGATTTGGCCTCGCCGCCGGTCATGACGATATAATCCTGATCGTCTGAGCCTAGATAATAGGCGTCCGCGGTGGCACGCACGCGATAGGGCTCATATTCCTGCTCGGAAGCAAACAGGATCACGCGAACGCGCGACGATGGGGGCGAAGAATTCGCATTCCAACCTGGCTGCTCGAAAAACGCCCGTAGTTGTTCGAACCAGGTCAGGATCGCACGAGCGCGCTGATCGCCGGTTTGCGCACTCGATTGGACAAAGACTTCGAAATGTTCGCTGCTTGTCAGCCGCCAGTCCGACGCGGCCACGACGGGCGTGGCTAGCGCCACAACGGCGACGCACTGGTGAAACAACGCGCGCACGGCCTAGGGAATGTCTCCGGTCAAGGTGACAACAGCGTCCTGGTAGCTGCCGGCTCCCATTTGCCCCGCTGGAAATATGGCGTGCTGAGAGATCCACTCGAAGGATTCTTCGAATACCTCGCGAGTGTAGGGCTCGAACACGATGCGCTCGCCGGGCCCCCAGCGTCGAGTGTCCATCGTCGCGTGGAACTGTTCCGGCATCTCTTTCTTGTAATAGTGCGTGTACAATTCCGGCCGGAGATCGATATCGCGTTGCGCGCGTCGGAGAGCGCGGAAGTACTTGCGCACGTCCTCAGGGTCCGGATCGCCGGTGATCATGGACGCCATCATGAAGGTGGTATCGATCACCTTGCGAAATCCCAGCTGTTCGAGAAAGTAATAGGGACCGCTGAACAGCGACGCCGCCGGGACCTTGCCGTCGATTAGAAGCTCCATCCTTTTGAACAGCAAGCCATCGGAGAACGATAGCCGGATCGCGTCCTGCGGCATATATTGCTCGAGCGCCTGGATAGTGGCGTAATGGCTGCCGGACTGGTAGCCCACCGAGATGGGAACACCGGCCAGGTCGCCCGGTTCGCGCACCGCCGAGTCCGGCGGAACAAAAATCCCGGCGGGGGAGACCGAATATGCGTCGGCATAGAGTTTTCCATGACCGTTGGAGGCCGCGACGTTAACGGTCCAATGGCAGGCGCAGCTCACGTCGGTGGTGCGTCCCTTTTCGAAAACCTGATACGCCCCGACTTTGTCACCCAGATCGTGCCTCTTACCGTCCTGGGACACGATCTCGTCGCGGAACTCGTGATCGAGTCCTTCGGCGGTGAAATAGCCCTTTTCCTCGGCCACCCACTCCTGCAGCCGCATATGGGGCGCAATGACAAACCTGGGCATTCCAACCTCCTGGGAACTCCTTCCATTCTACGCTCCGGGCTAAGGGCCAATGGCTAAATTGCCAAAGGCCAGGGATTGCGTTGCATGCAAGGGTCAAATATAATGCGGACAGTGGTTTTCGAGGAGGGTTTCGACATGCTGCGCTTTTCGGTAGTGGGTCTGGCAATGGGAGTTACCGCGCTCGCGGCGACGGGCTCCGGCACCCCCACGTTCAACAAAGACGTTCTGCCCATCCTGCAGAAGAACTGCCAGGGCTGCCACCGGCCGGGCGAAGTAGCGCCGATGTCGCTCATCACCTACACGGACGCGCGGCCATGGGCCAAAGCCATCAAAGTGGCGGTAGCCAGCAAGAAGATGCCGCCGTGGTTCGCCGAATTCGGCCATTTCGCCAATGACCGCACGCTGAGCGCCGCCGACGTCAACACGCTGGTCGCCTGGGCCAACGAAGGCGCGCCGGAGGGCGATGCCAAAGATGCGCCGCCGCCGCTGACCTTCCCCGACGGCTGGCAGATCAAACCCGACATGATCATCGAGATGCCGAAGCCCTTCCACGTGAAGGCCACCGGCACCATCAATTATCAGAACATCAAAGTTCATGTGAACTTTCCCGAAGATATGTGGGTAGTGGCCGCCGAGATGCGCGCCGGCAATCCGAAGGTGGTGCATCACATGCGAGCGATCGTCACTCCGCCCGGCGCAACGTGGATGGCGCATGCCGTTTACGGCGAGGCGTACGAAGAAGGGTCGGAAGCCATGACCGGGGCCAAGGAAGGAACGGATCTGCTCGGCAAGTACAACCCGGGCCTGGGCGCGCAGCACTTTGACGTGGACGGTTCGGCCAAGTTCGTGCCAAAAGGGTCAGACATCGTGTTCAATATCCACTACACGGCGGTGGGCACCGAGCAGGATGATTTGTCGAAGGTCGGGCTGGTGTTCGCTAAGAACCCGCCGAAGCGCCGCTACTGGATGTCGCCCGGAACGCCGGCTGCGTTCAATCTGGTGCTCCCTCCGGGCGCGGAGAACCAGGAAGTGGTGAGCGAAGTGACCGTCGGTGTCGACCACGCGGAACTGGTCTACGTCCAGCCTCACATGCATTTGCGCGGCAAGGATTACGAGCTGCGGGCGATCTATCCGACCGGTGAAACGCAAGAAATCTTCAAGGGCGTTTGGAATTTCGATTGGCAAGTCGGCTACGAACTTGAGAAGCCCATTCCGCTGCCCAAGGGCACGCGCCTGGTAGCCATCGCGCATTACGACAATTCGCTGAACAACAAGTACAATCCCGATCCCAACAAGGAAGTGCATTGGGGTGATCAGAATTGGGACGAGATGCAGTCCGGATTCCTGGGCTTGGTGGTGGACATGAACACCAACGTCGCCAAGATCTTCATTCCATCGGGACCGAGCCTGTTGCCGCGCGGCAAGTCGGGTCCGACGCTGGCTTCGGCCTTTGGATTGACGAAGTAAGCGCGACCACTTCCTGACGGTCGTGGCTCGGTAGTGCGCTACCTTAACCGAGCCGCGCGCGTAAGCTAGCGGTCTAATACGCTAGACTGAGCGGATGCGAACGTTTTTCGTATCCGCTCTTATTGTTTCCACGCTGCCGGCAGCCGCCCAGTCCCCCGATTGGTCCAAAATTAACGACGAGGCCATGCGCCATTTTCAGGCCCTCGTGCAGATCGACAGCACCGACCCACCCGGCAACGAGACGCGCGTGGCCGAATACGTAAAGAAGACCCTCGAGGCCGACGGTATTCCGGTGATGATGGTGGCGTCCGACCCGGCGCGGGCCAATATCATCGCTCGGCTCAAGGGCAATGGATCGAAGCGGCCGGTGCTCATCATGGGCCACAGCGACACGGTCCGCGTCGACCCCGCCAAGTGGACCTTCCCGCCGTTCAGCGCCCATCGGGATGGCGGCTACGTCTACGGCCGCGGCACTCTCGACGACAAGAGCGACCTGCTGGCCGCGATGATGACCATGCTGATGCTGAAGCGCGAGAACACGCCGCTCGATCGCGACGTCATCTTCGTTTCCGAAGCCGGCGAGGAAGCAGCCACCGGGCCCGGCATTGAGTATTTGGTGAACGAGCATTGGAGCGACATCAATGCCGAGTTCTGCCTGGCCGAAAGCGGCGGCGTGCGGTTGAAGAACGGCCAGGCGCGCTACGCGCTGGTGGAGACCACGGAGAAACAGCCCAGAGGTGCGCGGCTGATCGCGCATGGGCCGGCGGGACACGGTTCGCGTCCCCTGCAAACTAACGCCGTCGTTCACCTGGCCAAAGCTGTCGAGACTATCGCGGCTTGGGATCCGCCCATGCGCTTCAACGACACGACGCGCTACTACTTCGAGAAGATGGCGGCCGTGGTGGGTCCCGAAGAGGCCGCGCGGTTCAAAGGGCTGTTCGATTCGCAAAAAGCGCCGGCGGTCCGCGAGTACCTTGCCGCGCACGATCCGATCAGCTACTCGATGCTTCACACCTCCATTTCGCCCAACATCATCAAGGGCGGCTATCAAGTGAACGTGATTCCGTCCGAAGCCGAGGCCACGCTCGACATTCGCGCTCTGCCGGACGAGAACATCGCCGCGTTTTATGATCTGATGCGCAAAGTGATCAACGACCCGGCTGTCGAACTGGTGCCGGAGACCGCCAACCAGCGCCCCGGCGCCGCGCCCTCGCGGCTCGACTCCGACGCCTATCGCGCCATCGAAGCGGCCTACAAGAGCATCTACGGCGTGGTCACTATCCCGCTCATGCAGACCGGCGCCACCGACATGGCGTTTCTGCGTGCCAAAGGCGTCGAGTGCTACGGCGTGGGTGCGATGGTGGATGAAGAAGACGCGCCCAAGGGCTACGGTCCGCACAGCGATCAGGAACGGATTCTGGAACAAGCGGTGTATAAACACGTCCAGTTTTTCTGGCAAGGCGTGAACTCGATCGCCGGCACGAAACATTGATGCCGATCAGCACATTGACGCCAATCATCAATCATTGCGATAGACTGAGGCAAATGCGAAGCCTCCTGTCCGTTGCATCGCTCGTTATCGCGCTTCCGCTGGCCGCTCAAGAGGCCCCAAAACCTCCCTCCAAGCAGCCTGTCCCGCGCACGGCCGATGGCCATCCCGACCTCTCGGGCGTCTGGCAAGGCGGCGGAGCGGGCGGCCTGGCGTTCGCCATCGGATCGGAGAATGCGAAAGCCGCGCGTCCCGGCGATGCGGCGGTAGCGTCCGCCCCCGCGGCGGTTGTGCCGAGCCGGGTGAAGCCTCCGTATCAGGATTGGATGCTGCCCAAAATCGAGGAACTGCGCAACCGCCGCAACATCGACGATCCCCAATCCCGTTGCCTGCTGGTGGGTGTGCCGCGCATCACCAACGAGCCGCTGCCCATCAAGATCATCCAAACCAAGGACGAGATCACGTTTCTCTACGAAACATTTCACGCCTTTCGCGTGATTCCGACCGACGGGCGCAAGCATCCCGACGACATCGACCCCTCGTTCATGGGCGATTCGGTGGCGCATTGGGAAGGCGACACGCTGGTTGTCGATGTGATCGGATTCAATGACAAGACCTGGCTGGGAGCGGGCGGCGCGACGCTGCACACCGATGCGCTGCACGTCATCGAGCGCTACACGCGCGTTGCTTTCGACACCATCAGCTACGAGGTCACTATCGACGATCCGAAAGCTTTCACCAAAGTCTGGAGCCCGCCGCCATCGTTCCTCTCGCTGCGTCCCGGCGAGCGCCTGCACGAATACGAATGCATCGAAAACAACGAGGATATCGTTCGTTTCGAGCAACTGCTGAAGAACCCGTCGTTATTCGAACGAAAGCCGGAGGGCCAGCGCCAGCAGGAGGGAAAGTGAAGAGCTGGCTTTTGGCGTCTTGGCTATTGGCTGTTGGCAGTTTGCAGGCACCTGCGCAGTCGCACCTACAACTGAGGATTTTCACTTCGAGTCCGAATGGATATTCGGTCAACTCCACGCTGGTCTATGGCGACAAAGACGCGATCCTGATCGATTCGCAGTTTCTGCTGAGCGAGGCCCATCGGCTGGCCGCGATGATCCTCGAAAGCGGCAAGAATCTGACCACCGTGTATGTCACGCATCCGCATCCCGATCATTATTTTGGCCTGGCGGTGATTCACCAGGCTTTCCCGAACGCCAAGCTGGTGGCTTTGCCCGCGACTGTTGCTGGAATCAAGGCTGGCTGGGGGCCGCGCTACAAGTTCTGGAGCGGGACGTACGGCAATAACCTCCCGGCCGACCCGGTGATTCCCGAAGAGCTCGAAGGCAACACGCTGACGCTCGAAGGCAATACACTCGAAATCGTCGGCGGTCTGACGGGCGACACTCCGAAGAACAACTCGTATGTGTGGATCCCGTCGATGAAAGCCGTGGTGGCGGGTGACATCGTGTTCAGCGGTTCGCACTTTGCCGTTCCCAAAATGCATGACGAATGGCTCCAAACGCTGGATCGCATCGCGGCGTTGCATCCTGTTATTGTGATTGCCGGCCATCAGAAGGCGGGTGCGCCGACCGATGCTTCCACCATCGAATTCATGAAACAGTACATGCGGGACTTCGATGAATCTGTCTCATCTTCAAAATCTGCCGACGAGTTGCGGGCTCGGATGAAGGACCGCTATCCCGATCTGGCGCTCGAGACGCTGCTCGATTCGGGCTCGCGCGCGAGATTCCAATGACTAAATCCCTCCTCTACCTTGTCCTAACGATCAGCGTGCCCGTGTTCGGACAACAGAAAATCAAGCCGCTCACGGCGCTCGACTACATGGAAATCCAGCAGCTCAACTACAAATACGCCTTTGCCCTGGATACCTGTTCGAACCACGGCGAGGATTACGCGAACCTCTACACGGACGACGGCGTGTTCATCGTCGGCTTGAATGGGCTGGAGTACAAAGGGCACGCGAAACTGGTGGAAGCTGCTGGGGGGCCGACATGCGAGCGGGTGAAGAGGCCGCATCAAACGCACACTACGGAAAACCTGGTGATCGAAGCGTCGCCGGAAGGTGCAACGGGCAAGTCATATCTGGTCTATCCGGGCGACCAGGGCAAGCGCGGTGACGCGGATTTCGATGGACATGTAGGCGGTTATCAAGACGTCTATGTGCGCACGCCCAAGGGCTGGCGCATCAAGTCGCGAGTTCACGTTTTTCCACCGCAAATTCCAGGCGAATACAAAGGCGCTCCAAATACCAAACAGGAAGTGGGCGCCGACAAGTAACGCCGTGGGCGGGCGAACCCGCTAAAAGCAGGGCCAACCCGCTGAAAGCGTGCGCAACCCGCTAAAATAGGGTTTTGCATGAAGATCGCCCTGGCACAAACCAACAGCACGGTCGGCGATCTTTGCGGCAATGCAAAGCGCATGCTGGACTTCTCGCGGCGCGCCGCCGATTCCGGTGCGAACGTCGTGGTATTCCCGGAACTTTCCCTCACTGGTTATCCTCCGCGCGATCTGCTCGAAAAGGAAAGCTTTCTCGACCGTACCGAACAGCATCTGGAACGCTTGGCCGTGGACGCGACGCCGCTCAATGTCGCCATTATCTGCGGAACAGTGACGCGAACCGGCTCCGAGTCCGGTCATCCGATTTACAACAGCGCCGCGGTTCTCCGGGGTGGCGGCATCGTATTCCGCCAGCACAAAATGCTGCTGCCCACCTACGATGTTTTCGATGAAGCTCGTTATTTCGAGCCGGCTGTGAAGCAATCGCCGCTGGCTCTTGGCGATGCGGTGTCGGGGCTCACCATCTGCGAAGACGCGTGGAACGACAAGCAATATTGGGAGCGCCGGCGCTACAGCCGCGATCCGGTGGAAGAACTCGCCAGCGCCGGAGCGCGCATCCTGATCAGCATCAACGCCTCGCCCTATCACATGGGAAAGCGCGCGCAACGAGCCGAGATTTTCGCCGCCACCGCGCGGCACTTTCGCGTGCCCATCGTCTACGTGAACCAGGTCGGCGGCAACGATCAGTTGTTGTTCGACGGAACTAGCTTCGCCATGAATCCGGAAGGGCAGGTCATCGCGAGTGCGGCTTCGTTCGAAGAAGATCTGGTGCTGATGGATACCGAGCGGTTAACCGGCGAACGTCACGATAATTATCCGGAGGAATGCGAAGCCGTTTATCAGGCGCTGGCCATGGGCACGCGCGATTACATTCGCAAATGCGGTTTTGAGCGCGTAATCGTCGGATTGAGCGGCGGCATTGATTCGGCGCTAACGGCGGCGATCGCGGTGGATGCAGTGGGCGCTGAAAACGTGATCGGCGTGGGAATGCCCGGCCCCTATTCGTCCGAGCACAGCGTCATCGATGCTCGCGATCTGGCCCGCAACCTGGGCATCCGGTTCGAGCTGATCCCGATCAAGAATCAATATGGCGCGTTTCTAAACGTGCTGGAACCGCTGTTCGACGGATCTACTCTGCCCACCGGACCGGTCGGCGTAACCGAGGAAAATCTGCAATCGAGGTTGCGTGGCGTCACGTTGATGGCGCTCTCCAACAAATGGGGCGCGCTGGTGCTCACCACGGGCAACAAGAGCGAACTCGCTGTAGGCTACTGCACGCTGTACGGCGACATGTGCGGGGGCCTGGCCGTAATCAGCGACGTTCCGAAAACGCTGGTGTATTCGCTGGCGCGCGTGGCCAACAAACGGCACCCCAATGCCATCCCGGAAAACACCTTCACCAAGCCGCCGTCGGCTGAGCTGCGCCCGGATCAGAAAGATACCGATTCGCTGCCGCCCTACGAAATCCTGGACCAGATTTTGCGCCTGTACATCGAAAACAACGACGCTCCGCCGCGCATCGCGGAAGTGCTTCATCTACCTGTAACTTTGGTGCGGGACATTGTCAACAAGGTGGATCGCAACGAGTACAAACGCCAGCAGGCTGCCCCGGGCCTGAAGGTAACCACCAAGGCGTTCGGCATTGGCCGGCGCTTTCCGATTGCCCAGCGGTTTTCTGAATAAGAACAGAGGTTTTCCGAATGAGACTGCACGTCATCTTTGCCGCTCTTATCGTCTTCGCCGCCGCGCTGCTCTCCACTTCGCAGCCTGTGCCGCGCGAACAAGTGGGACCCCTTGCTGGCGGTGCGTTCCTGTTGAATAGCGGATGGCGCGTCAAAGCCGCCGGAACACAAGTCCCGCTCGACACGCTGCCCATGTCTTCCATTCTTTCGAAAAATGGCCGCTTCCTGATCGTACTGAACGGTGGTTACAATCCGCCGTCCCTCAGCGTGCTCGATACTAAAGACGGCCACGAGATCGGCCGCACTCCGGTGGCGGACGCCTGGCTCGGGCTATCGCTTTCGCCGGACGGGAAGACGCTATGGGTGGGCGGTGGATCGCAGGCGTCGGTGTACGAATTCTCGTTCGATGAAAATGGGAAGCTCTCGCCCACGCGGACCTTTGAAGTCGTCAAAAGCGCTGCCCGATCCGCGCGCGATTTCATCGGCGATGTCGCCATCGATCCCGATGGCCATCTGCTTTACGCCTGCGATTTGTATCACGATGCGATTGTCGTGGTGAATACGCGATCGGGCACCGTGATCGATCGATTCAAGACCGGCCGCCGGCCCTATCGCATCCTGTTCAACCCCGATGGCCAATCGTTTTATGTGACTAGTTGGGCCGATGGCTCGCTGTATCATCATCAAACCGGCAGCGGCGCGTTGGTGCAGACGCTGCGACTGGGCGCGCATCCTACCGACATGGCGTGGCGCGATCGGGCCACTCGCGCTGAAGAAGCTGACGAGAGCGGCCAGCAGCCCAATTTTAAGGCACGCATTTTCGTCTCCGCGGCCAATACGAATAATGTGTACTCCGTCGGCGTATCCGATAGCGGCGATCTGCGCGTGGTGGAAACCATCAACGTATCCACGTCGCCCAATCATCCGCTCGGCATGACGCCGAGCGCGCTGGCTCTCAGTGCCGATCAAAGCCGTCTGTATGTGGTCTGCTCCGACGCGAATGCAGCGGCAGTGGTGGATGTCACCGCGGCACGCAGCCAGGTGCTCGGTTTCGTTCCCACCGGCTGGTATCCGACAGCGGCGCGCGCGCTCGCCGATGGCCGCTTGGTCGTTCTGAACGGCAAGGGTTCGCAAAGTTATCCGAACCCCAAAGGGCCGAATCCGGCAAGCAGACAGAATAGCGCGACTGTCCAATATGTGGCGCGCATCCAGACCGGCTCGGCGTCGTTCATTCCCGCGCTCAGCGCCGAGTCGCTCGCGAACTACACCGGGCAGGTGAAATCGAATTCGCCATACTCCGATGAAAAGCTCGACGCAATTCCAGCGGGCATTCCAGCCGCCATCCAGCACGTCCTTTATATCGTCAAGGAGAATCGTACCTACGATCAGGTGCTGGGCGATATCGGCAAGGGCGAGAGCGACCCGTCGCTGTGCCTGTTTAAAGAAAACGTCGGCCCCAACCATCACAAGCTGGCGCGCGAATTCGTGCTATTCGACAATTTCTATGTCAACGCGGATGTCAGCGCGGACGGCCACAACTGGTCGACGTCGGCCATCGCGAACGATTTTGTGGCGAAGATGTGGCCGAGCAATTATGCCAAGCGGAATCCGAATTACGACTTCGAAGGCGGCGAGCCCGCGGCATATCCACCGGCCGGCTATCTATGGACGAATGCCGGTTCCGCCGGCCTTTCGATGCGCAATTATGGCTATTGGGTGGTGAACAAGAAAGAAGCAGGCGCGGATGGCGTTCAGATCGACAAAGTGCTGGACCCCGTGCTGGCCAAAGTCACCAACATGAAATATCGGAGCTTCGACACGGACTATCCGGACGTGAAGCGCGCGCAAACATTCTTGGGCGATCTTGCACAGTTCGAAAGTTCAAATCAAATGCCCGCGCTGATGTTTTTGCGTTTACCCAACGACCATACATCAGCGACCTCGCCCGGCAAGATCGCGCCGCTCTCGGCATTCGCCGACAACGACTACGCTCTGGGCATGATCGTCGAAGGCGTGTCGCGCAGCAAGTTCTGGAGCTCGACGGCGATCTTCGTGCTCGAAGACGATGCGCAAAACGGTCCCGATCACGTGGATTCACATCGGTCACCGGCTTTCGTCATCTCGCCCTATACGCGCCGGGGCATGGTGGACAGCAACATGTACAACACCGCTTCCATGCTGCGTACCATCGAGTTGATTCTGCATTTGCATCCCATGACGCATTTCGACGCGGGCGCGCGGCCCATGTTCGCCGCGTTTGCACAGCAGCCCTCTACCGCGCCGTATCAAGCCGAAAAGCCGCGTATTTCTCTGGAGGATCGAAATCCAGCCAATGGGTCCACCGCTGCCCGTTCCGCGCGGCTGGATTTCACCAAGGAAGATTTGAACGACGACGATGAGCTGAACGACATCCTGTGGCGCGCGATTCGCGGGACGGATCCGCCGCCTCCAACCCGCAGCATGTTTGCACGATAGGCGAAGGCCAATTTGCCCCGCGCGCATCTCTGCTTCGTTTGGCACATGCACCAGCCTTTCTATAAGGACCTGGTGACCGGCGAATATCGCCTGCCGTGGACCCGTTTTCACGCCCTGAAAGATTATTACGGAATGGTGAAAGTGCTGCAAGATTTTCCCAATGTTCACCAAACGTTCAATTTGGTTCCGTCGATGGTGGTGCAGATCCAGGATTACGCGTCCGGCGCCGCGGCCGATCCGTTTCTCGATTGCGCGGTGAAACCCGCCGAAAATCTCAGCGAAGCGGAGCGCGAGTTTGTCCTTCGTTATTTTTTTCAGGCCTATGCCGATCATCTGATCTACCGCTACCCGCGCTATGGAGAGCTGTTCCATGTATGGAAAGCTTGCGGCGCCGATCCTCACGTTGCAACGCACCACTTCAACGTCCAAGATCTGCGCGATCTGCAAGTGCTGTCGCAGGTGGCTTGGTTTGACGAAGAGTTTCAAGAGCACGATGAGGAAGTGAGGGGGCTCATCGCGAAAGGCCGCGGCTATTCGCTCGAGGACCAGTCGCTGATGGCGCGCAACGAACGGGAAATTCTTGCGGCGGTTGTGCCGGTATATAAAGAATTCGCGTCGCGCGGCCAGATTGAGATTTCGACCACTCCGTTCTACCATCCGATCCTGCCGCTGGTTTGCGATTCCAACATCGCAAGCGTCTCGCATCCGGGCGTCACGCTGCCCACCCGTTTCGAATATCCGCAAGACGCACTGCATCAACTGAAGAGCGCGCGCGAGTACATGGAGCGCCAGTTCGGCCACGCGCCAGTAGGCCTGTGGCCTTCGGAGGGTTCGGTGTCCGATGAAGCGCTATCGCTGGCCGCGGAAGCGGGATTCCAGTGGGCCGCGAGCGATAACGGAGTGCTGGCCAGGACCCTCAACCGGGACGGGAGTCCCGACGTGACCTACCGTTCGTATTTGTGGCAGCAGCAGGGACGCGAGATTCGGATGATTTTTCGCGACCACTTCTTGAGCGACCAAGTCGGATTCGTTTATTCCCAATGGCGTCCGGAAGACGCCGCGGCGAATTTTCTGGATCGCATTCGAGACAATACCCGCCCGATGATGGAGCGCGGCGCCGACGTGCTGGTCCCGATTATTTTGGACGGCGAAAACGCCTGGGAATATTACGATCACAATGGTCGGCCATTTCTGCGCGAGTTGTATCGCCGGATCGGCGAATCGTCGGATCTCGCGGCGCTAACTGTGAGCGAAGCCCTGGCACTGGATGCGCCGACAACGATCGATCACATCCATCCCGGATCGTGGATAGACGCAAATTTCGACATCTGGATCGGCGACGAAGAAGACAACACGGCTTGGGAATATTTGCTGAAAGCCCGGCGCAAGTTTGATGAGGTGGCGCCGACTGTATCGGAACAGCAACGCAGCTTGGCTTATGAAGAACTGATGATCGCCGAAGGCAGCGACTGGTGCTGGTGGTATGGGCCCGAGCATGTTTCCGAGAACCGCCTGGAGTTCGACGAATTATACCGTCAGCATCTGGCCAATGTGTATCACGCGCTCGGTATTGCGGTGCCCGAGGAATTGTCCCGGCCGATTCTCAAATCCGGAATTCCAAATTTGAACCAGCCACCCACGCATCCGATTCATCCGGTGATCGACGGCGAAGTAACTTCGTATTTCGAATGGATGGGCGCGGGACGCTACCAGCCCGACAACCGGTCCGGTGCGATGCATAGCGACGAGCCGAAGATTCGCGATATCTACTACGGCGCCGACGGCGACAATCTGTATCTAAGGCTGGATGCCGACCAAGGGTTCCAGTTCCACTCGCTCGAAGTGCGAACCGAAGACCAGACTGTTTCGCTGCTGGACAATCCCACAATTCAGTTTGCGAAGAAGCGGATCACCGAGGTCCGTGTGCCGTTTGGCGTGTTTCGCTCTCCGGCCGAGCAGAACTTCCAACTCGGGATTAACGGCGAGCTACTTGCGGCTCGAATATTTGTCGAGCACTGAGTCCAATTTGGCCGCGGCGGCGGGCGAAGGCGTGTTGCCCATCACGATTTCCTGATTGGTCATAGGCTTGCCGTAGAGTTCGGTGTTCCAATCGTCGTCGGGCCGCAGCGTTGCGCCATCCAAGGAAATACCGGCGAATGCACCGCGGGAACGCGAATAGGTCAGGATCTCAGCGTGAAGTTGCGCGTCGGTTTCCGCTGTGGATGTACGGCCCACCGGGCCACCAGCGACAGACGCATCCGCCCCGAGAGTGAACTTACTCTGCATCAGTTTCTTAGCGCCCGACGCACTGTTTACCAGCATCACCACATCGGTCTCCGATCCCCCGATCTGGAATCCGACGCTTCCACCTTCCACGCGGATCGCGGCCGGCGCCGACCAGCCCACGCCGCTAGACTTGCGGCACAGCATGAAGCCCTTGCCATACTTAGCCCCGACGATGAAGGCGCCCTTCTTGAGTCCCGGAACAAGGACCACGCATTGAGCCTTTGACAGCAGATCCTGCGGGATGCCTTTATCGGGCGCGGACATGATCTCGGTGAGCATCTCGGCCGAATCGTCCAGCCGTTTCGCGGCATCGCCGGCGGCATGTAACAGTGTGCTGGTTGCTAAAAGAAGTGCGACGTGAGTTAATTTCATCGTGGTCTCCTTAGGCTCGATTCTAGCAGGCTTCCTGATCTGTTCGATGACAGTTCCATGCAGCTTGGGCGCGGATCCGGTGGCACTCGGCGTTAACCGGAAGCTGGATCTGATCGAAAGTGGCAAGGCGAAACCTGGAGTGGTGTTTCGGTTCACATCGGCGGAGTTGAATGCCTGGGTGCGAGTAAAAGCTCCCACCATCATCCACGATGGATTTCGTCAGCCGCGGCTGGTGCTAGGCGATGGCGAGGCGAGCGCGTCGGCTCTGATCGATTTCCTTAAGGTGCGCGACGCCAGCGGAATCCAGACCAATTTTCTGGTGGCGAAGTTGATTCAAGGGGAAAAGCTGGTAAGGGCGCGGGCCAGCATACGATCTGCGCACGGCAAAGCCACCGTGCATCTGCTGCGCGTCGAGATCGGCGGGCTGGCGGTGACGGGCGCACCGCTCGACTTTCTGGTACAGAATTTCTTCCGGCCGTTTTATCCCGACGCCAAAATCGACGAACCGTTCGAACTGGCCGGGAATGTGGATCGGATCGAGGTTACGCCGGCTGAGGCTCGAGTTTATATCCGGTCCGCTCGTGTCCGGCAGTAATTTTTGCGGCGGCTTCCTGGCCCATTCGAACGCAATCCGGAATGCCGATCCCGTGATACGCGTTGCCGGCCAGATAGAGACCGGGAATCCCGGTGATCAGCTCTTCAATCCGTTCGACGCGCTTGGCGTGACCGACCGTATATTGCGCCATCGAATTCGGCCAGCGCGCGATGTTATGAAACACGGGCTCGGCTTCGAGACCCATGAGGTCGTGGAGATCGCGCCGCGCTCCTTCCACGATCGCCGCGTCATCGAGTGCCAGAGCATCGCCACCAAGAAAACATCGGAGCACCACCACATTCGGGGGCACGCGGTGGTCGAATTTGTTGCCCACCCAGGTGCAGCCGAAGATAAACCTGCGCTCTTTCTTGGGAACCAGGAATCCGTGGCCTTGAATGGGATGATCGAAAGTGGCCGCGCGATAGCCGAGCGAAAGTGTGACCGACGAGGTATAGGGAATGCCGGCCAAAAGGCTCGCAAGCTCCGGTTGCAATGCGTTTGCGAGGGGCGCGGCTTCGCAAGCCGTGGTAGCAAGCACTACGTGTTCGGCCTCCAGCCAATCTCCGTCGGCCCTCACGCGGAAACCAGCGCTGCTTTGCTCCAGGCTTTCAACGTTCGCGTGGACAACATCGGCATAGGGCCTCAGGGCTTCGATCAATCGGCCCAGTCCGTCCTTAAGCGTCAGCAGAAACGAACCGCCGCCGGAGCTGGGAGGACGGGGCGCGGCCAGAACGCCGCGAGTCAGGCTACCATACTTGGTCTCGATATCTACAAAGCGCGCGAGCACGCTATTGACGCTCATGTCGCGCGGATCGCCGCCATAAACGCCCGCAAGCAACGGTTCGGCCAGATAGTCGATGCACTCCTCGCCATAATGGTCCAGCAGAAATTCATAGACCGAGCGATCAGGCCGCGGCTGATCTGGAGGCTGGCGGAAAAACTCCAGGCCCATGCGGATTTTGGCGTCCCAGCTCAATAATCGTGTTTCCAGTAGCGGCAAGATTTTGGTGGGGACCATCATCATGAGTCCCTCGGGCATGGGAACGAGCTTGCCCTTTTTGACGATGTAGGTGACGCGCGAATGGTCGTTGGAACCCATCACCTGATCGGCGAGGCCGAGCTCCTTGATCAGATTCATCGCCCACGGTTTGGCGGCCATGAATCCATCGGGACCTTCTTCGAGCACGCAGCCCTGCTGCACCGACGTTTGGATCACACCGCCCACGCGCGGCCGACGTTCCAGGAGCGTGGGACGGATGCCCGCTTTGGAAAGATAGTAAGCGGCGGAAAGACCCGATATCCCTCCGCCGACGATCAGCGCTTTGTGCCGCACAGGATCCTTACATCTTGAACTCGCGCACGAAGTCCACCACGGCGCGGACGTTGTCGGGCGGAGTTTCGGGCAGAATCCCGTGACCGAGATTAAAAATGTGGCCGGGGCGCGAGCCGGTGCGCTTCAAAAGCTCATGAACGCGCATCTTCAGCTCGGGTAGCGGTGCGAATAGCACGGCCGGATCCAGGTTGCCTTGAACGGCGGAGCGATAGCTGATGTCCATCCAGGCCTGGTCGATATTGACCCGCCAGTCGACACCCATGACGTCGCCGCCGGCGGCGTGCAACTCACGAAAGAAGCCCGAAGCGCCGGTGCCGAAGTGGATCACCGGGACACTCCCGGTTCGGATGCGCTCGATCAATGCACGCGAATAGGGCGCGACAAAGCGGACGTAGTCGTCGGGACTGAGAGCGCCCACCCAACTATCGAACACCTGAATGGCGCGCGCGCCCGCGGTAACCTGACTGAGCGCGAAGGGACCCAGCACGTCCACCAGCTTGCCCATGAGACGGCGCCACAGCGTTTCGTCGCGATACATCATCGACTTTGTTCGGACGAAGTTCTTCGAAGGGCCGCCTTCGATCATGTAGCTGGCGAGCGTAAAGGGTGCGCCGACGAAGCCGATCACCGGGACGCGGCCGGCCAGTTGCCGAACTACCAATTGAATGGATTCGCCAACGTAGTTCAAATCGTCGGTGTTGGAAATAGAGAGCGAATCGACGTCGTCGGAAGTGCGGACGGGATTATCGATATGCGGACCTTCGCCGGCGAGGAACTTCAGTTTTAGTCCCATGGGCTCGACGGGCAGCAGGAGGTCGGCGAAGATAATGGCGGCGTCGACGTCCAGGAACTCCACCGGTTGTAGAGTTACCTGGGCGGCCAGGTCGGGCCGCTTACAGATCTCCAGGATTCCGGCCTTGGCGCGGATATCCCGGTATTGTTTCATGTAGCGTCCGGCTTGGCGCATGAACCAGACTGGCCGAACATCGGTGGGCCGGCGGCGGCAGGCGTCCAAAAAACGACTGTTCGTCGAGATCATTCGCATCGACTTCCCAGGATGAATTCGCAGTGCAACGTGTGTGAGAGGATGAGCATCAGTTTGGCCACGCTTTTCAGGCCCAAATTATAGTAGCGCTTGGACCAAGGCCTACTGTCAATAGTTTGGCCCTAAATTTGTCGGAACAACTGGATTCAGTCGCGGTTTGTACTGTAGATTCAATCGGATAGCGAGCAGCAGTGCGCCGACGTGCTTTATTCCCTGGGACGGCCCTTTTTCATCCGCTTCAGCAATTGGTCCACGCGAGGCCCTATTTCGGTGGCGATGTCGGCCTCAAAATGCAGTTCGGGGACACGGAAGAGCTCCAGGCGGCGGGCCACCTCACGGCGCAGGTAGGGTGCGGCATGGTCGAGAGCGGCGATAGTTTGCTTGGTGTCGGCGCCTTCGTCCACGCGGATGCGCACCAGGGCGTGGCGCTTATCGGGCGTAACATCGAGGCTGGTGACGGTGGCGGAGGCGACGCGCGGGTCCGAGAGCTCGTAGGAAATCAGCTCGGTGAGTTCCTCGCGGAGAGCCTCGGAAATGCGTTCTGTGCGGTGTTGCATTGCTACTTACGCCGGTTTTCCAACGCCTTTAAACGCTGTTCGGCAACTTGCAGGAGCGCCTGGATTTTTTCGCCGTCGCGCTCGGCAACTGCTTGGAGCGCTCTGAGCTCCTCTGCGGTTCGCTGCTGCCGGCTCCGCATCGCCACTAGCTGCTTGGAAATATCCCTCATTCTATCCACTCTAACGTGGTTCCCACCAGGACGCCGCCCAGAATATGCGCGGCTTCGCGCTCCACCAATTGCAAAGTTTGTTCGGCGCGCGCATGGTCTCCTGAAACGGTGACCGCGGATACGAGCGAGCGCTGCCAGACGTCCTGATAATCGATTTCGGCCACCGCCACGTTGAACTTGCTGCGCAGGCGGTCCTTGAGGCTCTTGACGGTGTGACGCTTGTCTTTGAGTGAGTGCGCGTCTTCGATGTGCAATTCGAGCGTTAATACACCGACCGTCGGCATGTCATTAGGCCATCGTCTCCACGGCGACCCGTTCGGTGGCGAAGGCCTCGATGATGTCGCCCGGCTTCACGTCGGCGAAATTCCGGAGCGTGATACCGCATTCAAAGCCGTTCTTCACCTCGCTGGCATCGTTCTTAAAGCGCTTCAGCGATTCCACTTTGCCGGTGAACACGACCACGTTATCGCGCAGCAGGCGCACTTCGCTGTCGCGCCGTAGGAGGCCGTCGATCACCATGCAGCCGGCCACATTGCCGACCTTGCTGATGCGGAACACCTCGCGCACTTCGGCGCGGCCCTGGTAGACTTCCTTGAACACCGGCTCCAGCATGCCGGTCATGGCGCGCTTCAACTCGTCGGTGAGTTCGTAGATGATGGTGTGCAGGCGGATATCGACCTTTTCCTGCTCGGCGAGCGTGGCGGCGTTTCTTTCGGGCCGCACGTTGAAGCCGACGATAATGGCGTTGGACGTGGAAGCCAGCAGCACGTCGCTTTCGTTGATGGCGCCGACGGCGCTGCGCAGGACACGGATGCGGACCTTGTCGTTAGAAAGCTTCTGCATCATGTCCGACAGCACTTCGGCGGTTCCGCTGACGTCGGTCTTCAGGATGATGTTGAGTTCCTTGACCTCGCCTTCCCTCAACTGCTCGTGCAATTGTTCGAGCGTCATGCGGCCGCTCTTCGACATGGCGACGTCGCGCGCCTTGGCTTCGCGGTAAATCACGATTTGCTTGGCCTTGGCGGTATCGGTCACAACCTGGAACATGTCGCCGACTTCGGGGAGCGAATCGAGCCCCAGGACCTCAACCGGCATGGATGGCTCGGCGTCGCGAACCGGGTTGCCGCGATCGTCGAACATGGCGCGGACTTTTCCGAAAACCGAGCCGCAGATGAAGTAATCGCCGACATGCAGCGTGCCATTGCGAACCAACACGGTAGCCACGGGACCACGGCCGCGGTCGAGATTCGCCTCGAGCACATTGCCGACGGCGGGACGGTCGGGGTTGGCCTTCAGATCCAGCATGTCGGTGACCAGCAGGATCATTTCGAGCAGGAGATCGAGGCCGACTTTGGTTTTGGCCGAAACCGGGACCATCACCGTATCTCCGCCCCAATCTTCGGGAACCAGCCCGCGATCGGAAAGCTGCTGCTTGATCCGCTCCGGTTGGGCGTCGGGCTTGTCCACCTTGTTGATGGCGACGATGATGGGCGCACCGGCCGCTTTGGCGTGGTCGATGGCCTCGAGCGTTTGCGGCATGACGCCGTCGTCGGCGGCCACCACCAGGATGACGATGTCGGTTACTTTGGCGCCGCGGGCGCGCATGCGGGTGAACGCCTCATGGCCGGGGGTATCGATGAAAACGATCTTGCGGCCGTTCTTCTCCACATAATATGCACCAATATGTTGCGTGATGCCGCCTGCCTCGCGGTCGGCGACATGGGCCGAGCGAATGGCGTCGAGCAACGAAGTTTTGCCGTGATCGACGTGGCCCATGATAGTGACCACGGGAGCGCGCTTGACGCGATCGGCGACTTCTTCGGCTTGCTCGATCCCTTGCGTGCTCTCCTCTTCGTAGCTGACTTTGTTGGTGGAGGCGCCAAAATCGCGCGCCAGATCCTCGGCCATCTTCACGTCGAGGTTCTGATTGATGGTGGCGAAGATCTTCTTCTCCACCAGTTTTTTGATCACCAGATTGGCTTTGATGCCCAGTTTCTCGGAAAGCTCTTTGACGGTGACGCCCTCTGAGATCGTAATCTCGCGATCGATGGGCGGTGGCGCGGCCGCTTGCTCGCGGCGCGACGGCATTCGAATGCGACCCTCTTCCTGTTCCTGATCGCGATGGCGGTCGCGGCTGCCCGGTTTGGCCTGATGCCGCCGCTGTTGTTCGGTGGGAATCGGCGTGGCCGGCTCGGCGCGCAGAGGCGAAGTGGGGTGCAAGGTGCGCGGCCGTCGAAACGCCCCGGGCGCTCCAGGAGCGGGGCCGCCGACACCGGGCCCGCGCATTACCGGCTGGCCGGGACGAATGGGGCCGCGATAGATGGGCTGGCCAGGGACGGGCGTCGAGCTGCGAGTAGGCATGCCGGGTCGAGCAGCCTGCTGCTGAGCCTGTCCCGGCGATGGACGGGTCTGCTGTTGTTGCAAGCGCGCCACCATGTCGGGGCGCGGCGGGACCACAGGACGCGCTGCCGGTTGTCCGGCGAGATTCTGGCGTGGCTGCGGGCGCAAAGGGGTTCCTGGAGTTGGCGAAGCCAGTGGCGCACCTGCTTCGGCCGTAGGTGGCGTGGCGCGGGCGACCGGTGGACCCGGAAGTGTGATGGACGCCGGCGGCATCGGCGCCGCGGAACTGGCCGCCGGTGGCAAAGGCTGCCGGGGACCCGACAAGATTTGGCCCGGGCGAGGCGTCGGAAGTGGGCGGGCCGGAACGGGACCCGTGCGCAACGGCGGATGTAGCGGCGCAGTGCCACCCGAGGATAGCGGCGGCCGCAATGGCGCAGGCTTGCTGCGAAGCGGCTCATCAATCTGAGGTGCAGTGTTAACGGGGGCCTCCTGCGCGGGTGATGCGAGTGGTGCTTCCAAATCGGGAACCGGAATTCTGGTGGGATGCTCGGGCGCCGCTAGGGGCGCGGACGGCTCATGCCGCGCGGGTGGCTCACTCGGCTCGAAGTCGGCAACGGCGACAGAAGTATCCGCTGGGCGCAACGCGGTGCCCGATCCACCGTGCACTCTCTGGCGGATAATCTCGGCCACTGGCTCGTCAACAGAGCTGGAGTGGGTCTTCTTCTCGGTCACGCCGAGCTCGGGCAACATGTCGATGATTTCGTGCGAGGGGATCTCCAGTTGCCTGGCCAGCTCGTTGATGCGAATTTTACTCATAAATAACGGCAACACGGTAATGCGCTGCCTCTAGACAACCCCCTCCGAGTTCTCTATAGTATCAAATTCTTTTTTCTCATTTGATGTGTTTACGCTGGCAACATCGGCGGTTTCAGCCGATTCGGAGCCATCGGACGCCGACGCGAATTTGATTCCCGGGGCCTCGGCGCTCGTGGATTCACCGGCTGGGGCATCCGACGCTTCAGCGCCCGGCTCGGCCAACTCTAGCGGCAATTCCGCTGTTTCGTTGGTGGGTTCGAACTGCGCGTAATACGCGTTGACTGCGATCAGGATCTTCTCGACGGTCTGTTCCCCGATGCTGGGGATGGCTTCCAGCTCTTCCGGCGTCATGGAGCCGAGTTGCTCCACAGTGGCCACACCGCCTTCGAGCAGCTTTTCGACGATCTCTTCGGCCAGCCCATGATCGATCAGCACCGATACGGGCGCCCCGGCGGGCACCAGGGCCGCCATGGCGGTCTCCACTTCCTGGCGCTTCTCCTCTTCGCTCTTGATGTCGATCTTCCAGCCCAGCAGCTTGGCGGCGAGCCGGACGTTCTGGCCCTTTTTGCCGATGGCGAGCGACAGTTGGGTGTCGTCTACGATCACTTCCATGTGCTTGTCGGCCGCATCCACAATAGAGACGCGGCTGATCTTGGCGGGACTGAGGGCGTGGGTGGCGAAGACCACCGGGTCCTCGGAAAATTCGATGATGTCGATCTTTTCGCCGCGCAGCTCGCGAATGATGGATTGCACGCGCATGCCCTTCATGCCTACGCAAGCGCCGACGCTGTCGACGTCGCGGTCCCGGCTCATTACGGCGATCTTGGTGCGCTCGCCAGCTTCGCGCGCGCAGCCTTTGATAACCACCGTGTTGTCGTAAATCTCTGGAACTTCCTGTTCGAACAGACGCATCACCAGTTCCGGAGCGGCGCGGGATACAATGACGCCCGCGTTCTTGCCGGCTTTCTCCACGCTGCGGATCACGCAACGGGCGCGATCGCCGACGCTGAAGTTTTCGAGCTTGCTTTGTTCTTTCTTGGGCAACCGGGCTTCGGTCTTCCCCAGGTCCACCATCAGGTCCTGCCCTTCGATCCGCTTGACCGAGCAGTTCACCAACTCCCCGACGCGGCCGGAGTATTCCGAATAAATGGTCTCCCGCTCTGCCTCGCGAACCTTTTGCAGGATCACTTGTTTGGCGGTTTGAGCGGAGATTCGGCCCAGCACCTCGGTGGGTTTGGGGAAACGAACCTCGGACTCCAATTGGGCGGTGGGATCCATCCGTTGCGCTTCGTCGAGCGAGATCTCTTTCACCGGATCCTGAACGGACTCCACTACTTTCTTTACTCCGTAGATTTCGAGCGCACCCGTCGAATCGTTGAAAGCGGCCACCAAATCTTCGGTGGTGCGAAAGTGCTTGCGGGCAGCCACCAGCATGGCGTCCTTTACCGCGTCGATGACGATCTGCGGGTCGATGCCTTTTTCTTTGCTCAAAATCTCAATGGACTGATAGATACTAGCCACTGTTTCCTCTTCTCAAATGTCTCTGGGAGTGAATTACCAGTCGAACTTCAGGTTGGCTTTTTGGACCTGATCCAGCGGGAAGTGGATGACTCTTCCGGCAGCTGGCTCCAGGGCGACGATTCCTTGAGAGAACCCGGCCAGCTTGCCTTCCCAGCGACGCTGGTTTTCCACCGGCTCCCGCAGCACGACTTTTGCTTTCTGGCCCACGAATCTCTCGAAGTCCTTTGCCTTTGACAATTTACGCTCTAGGCCAGGGGAGCTGACCTCCAGCGTGTAACTGTCCCCAGGTATGACGTCCTCGATGTCCAAAATAGTTCCTACCTGCTGCGAAATAAATTCGCAGTCGGCGTGCGAGACGCCATGCGGATGGTCCGCCGATGCGTCCCCGGGCTTGGCCTGCGGGCGATCGATAAAAATACGCAAAAGGCGGCCTCGGCCAGCTCCCAGAAGCTGCACTTCGACGATCTCGATCCCTTCCGGATCACCGACCCGCTCGGCGATTTCCGCGATCTTCGCGACGATCTCTTCTTTGGCAATCAAAGACATCTGCAACAAAATACCGGTGCAATAAAAAAGTGGGCTTTCGCCCACTGGTCACTTCGTCAATATCATTATACACGTATAAGATGTCAGGAAGGTACTGCGCTACTGAACCACGACCGTGAGGGAGTGGACCGAGCAGCTACAGAAGCAACTCGGCCGTCAGCGTCGCGCCACCCATTTCGGCCATGACCGTGGATGTTTTCACCGGCGTTCGCGTGTCTTTGGCGATCCAGATGGTCGATTTGTCCGGCCCTCTGTCGGCGGCCGATAGTTCCACTTTGAACGCGTCGAACTGCCCGGCAGGCACGCTCACGGTTTCCGACCCTGCTACGTGAAGCTGGGTCAGCTTCACCTTCTGCTTCCGCACATCGAAATTGCGAAAGGCCGTGCTGTAGCCGTCGGCGAGCGGGAGGCATCCTATCGCGAAACTGGCGCCGGCGCCGTCGGCGAACAGCGGACCATCCAGATCCACTAAGATTGACTTCTCCTCACCGTTCATTTCGATCCTGCCGGTGGCCTTGCCGTTCGCGAACTCCAAGTGGATGGCGACAGGACCTTGCTTGACGGTCCGCTGGCTCAGAGTGAGGCTGCCTTTCTCGATGGTCACCGTATCCAACATCACGCCCATGGGTGTGTCCATGGTCTCTTCCGCCCTCCAAACGCCGCCCGAATCCGCGATGTTAGTCGCGAGTTGGAACGCCATCTGTTGATCGCCCATCGATATCGTGGCGTCGTAACGGTAGGTGCCGGGCTTCAATTCGGCCGCGACTTTGGGAACGCCGACGGCGGAAGGATCCACGGTTTTCGAGAGCACAACAGTCCGCGGATCGACGGTGATTTCCTGGAGACGCGCCACCACCTCCGGCGAGCCACCCTCCTGATAGCGACCCAACAGGTGCTTCGCCAGAAATCTCTCGACCGCCATGTACATCGCAAGGTTGTTCACGGGCCGGGCGAATCCGTGACCTTCGTCGGGTGCAAGCAGGTATTCCACCGGAAATCCGCGGTCGCGGAGCGCGATCACAATTTGTTCGGCCTCCCGGCGGTTCACGCGGGGATCGTTCGCGCCTTGCACTACCATCAGCGGGGTTTTGATCTTCGCGGCGGAGTAGAGAGGCGAGCGTTCCTCCAACCATTTCTTGCCGGCGGGCGTTTCGGGATCGGCCATGCGCGCGTACATGATCTTTCGCGCGGCTTCCCAATAAGGCGGTATGGATTCGAGCAGCGTCATCAAATTCGACGGTCCGACGATGTCCACCGCCGCCCGGTACACATCGGGCGTGAAAGCTACGCCGGCGAGCGCGGCATATCCGCCGTAGGAGCCGCCGATAATGCCGATGCGTTGCGGGTCCGCGATGCCTTCAGCCACCAGATACTGGACGCCCCAAGTGATGTCGTCCTGCATCTTGGCGCCCCACTCGGCGTTGCCCGCGTTCAGGAATTTTTTGCCGAAGCCGGTGGAGCCGCGAAAATTCGCCATGAAAACCGCATAGCCGCGGTTGGCGAAAAATTGGGCCAGTCCGTTGTAGCCCCACTCATCGCGCGCCCAGGGACCGCCGTGCACCACTACTAGCGCCGGCAGCGCTTTGGCTTCCACGCCTTTGGGCAGGGTCAAGTACGCGGGGATTTCCAGGCCGTCGGACGACCGGTAGCGCACTGCCTGCATCGGCGCCAGCGACTCGCGCGGCAATTTCTCGCGGATCTTGTATTGAAACGAGAGCTCGCGCGTTGTGCGGTCGAACAGGTACGTTTCTCCTGGCTCGGTATCGCCGTGCGCGCCGGTCAGCCACCGGTTCTCGTCGCGCGTGCTGGAAAGGACCGAAATTTCCTTGCCCGGGAATTTTTGCTCGAGCCACTTGAAATCGGCCTCGAAGGCCGGGTCCTTGAAATACCGCCGATCGCGATCGTCGGAATAACGCGTCACTACCAGTTCGTCGGTGTCTTCAGAAAACCAGGCGGCATCCAGATCCACGCGGCCGAGCGGATCGGATTCCACGTTTTCCACCTGGCCAGTCGCGGGGTCCAGCAGTGCCAGCGTCAGAAGATCCAAGGCGCCTTTGTTGGTTTGGATATAAGCGCGCTGGCCGTCGCGATGGAACTGGATGACATCGGCGCTCTCAAAGACACTACAGGTGTAAATTGGCGTGAAACCGCCCGCGTCCACGCGCAGAAGCTCCTGATCGCCCGATTCGCCGCCAGAGTCCTTAACGCGCTGGGCCAGGCGCAGATTGCCCTGCAGGTCGAAGATCCAACCGGCGATACGGTCGGTGTTCTTGCGGATGAGCGTGCGCTCACCGGTGGAGATTTTGAGCTTGTAAAGGTCGTGCCAGGATTTGTCGCGATCGTTCAGGCCGATATATAGGACATCGGGATCGGATTTGGGCGCGCTGAACATCATCAGGCGCACGCCCTTCAGGTTGGTGAGATCGCGCGAGGGCGGAGCGTCCGCTCCAGGCGCGGTTTCGGCGCCGGGATCCACGGCATAGACATTGAAATTTTCGTCGCCGGCGTTGTCCTTGACAAAGAGGATGTACTTGCTGTCGCGGCTCCAAAGATAGCCGCCCACCGGGCGCGCGGTCTCAGTAGTCATCAAACGGGCAGAGCTGAATGGTTCGCTCGTCTTCTTCACCCAGACGTTGCGAGTGTCCTTCCAGGGTTTGATGAACGCGATGAAATTGCCATCGGGTGAAAGCTGGGCGCCGGAGATTTCGGGGTCGCCGAAAAGAAGTTCGCGATCGATGATTGGTGGGAGCATCCGTGATTTCAACTTATCGGATTTCGGCGTACCGGGCGAGCGTGACGTTCGATTCTTCGATGGCGGCGCGCACTTCGCGGCTGGTGAGCGCGTCCAACTCGCGACGCCGGCTCTCTTTGAGACGTGTGCGGGAGGCTTGGAGCTCGGCGGTACAAAAGCCGGGATGGCACATGAATTCGGTAACGCCATCGGGGAGCTGGCGGATCAGTTGGGCCAACTCGGCCACGTCGTAGTGGCCGGTGATTTGAAAGCCCGCAAAGTAATCGGTGGTTCGGCATCCGTAGCGCGTCAGCACGCGGTGAAAGCCGGCGCGCGCGAATCCAAGGCTTCGGCTGACTAACCGCCGAGTCCACGGAACGCCGCCGGCATGAAGCGGCAGATCGAAAGGACGGCGTACCCATGGAATTTGAAACTCGGACGCGATGCGCGCCACGGCGTTTAGCACCGGCGGCAATAAGTGCGTGTGCTTGTGAGAATCCAGATGACTCGGCTGAATACCGGCGGCCAGCACCTTGCGCACTTGCGCGGCCAGCTCGTCGTAAATCCGGATGCGGCCGAGGGCGATCTGCCGCATCAACTGGGCGACGGTGGGAGGGTAACCATCCGCGCCTACCAAAACCAGGTGCACACCGACATCGAGCGAGGGGTTCTCGAGCGCCAGCGTCACGGCGTGATCGAACGCGGCGCCGGTGGCCATCAGCGTGGTGGCGGTGAGGATGCCTTGGCGATGAGCGTGGAGGATACCCTCATTCACGTCGCGCGTGTAGCCGAAGTCGTCGGCGTTGGTGATCAGGTATTTCAAACGCGGTACCGCCACTCCCTTATGGTCGCGGTTCTGTAGACGCCCTTCGGAACCGCGCGCGTGAGCAAGCGGCCATTAAAATATCGCGAGCTTGATGCGCAGAAACTTCTTGGGATTGGCGCGAAAATCCTGCATCAAAAGGTGCAACTGGCGCGTGGCGCCGTTGAGGTTGTCGTACAACTGTTGATTCACCAGCAACTGGCCGAGTGTGCCCTGGCCGGAATTCACCTTGTCGATGATGGAATCGATCTTCGAGACGGTGGCCTTCAATTGGTTGCTCAGATCTTCGCTCTTCAGAAGCTGTCCCGCGGTGCCCTTGCCGGCGTTCAGGTCGTCCACCAATTTGTGGAAGCCCGCGATGGTTTTTTGTGTTTCGTCGTACACCGCCGGGTCTTTCAGGAACTTACCCGCGCTGCCTTGCCCGGCTTGCAACTGCTGTAACATGTCGTTGACGCGCTTTAGAGTGGCCTGAAAGTTATCGTAGAGATCGTGGTTGTTCAGTAAAATGCCCAAGGTGCCCTTGTCGCTGTTCAGGGTATCCGCCAGGCCTTTCACCTGAGCAAGGATGGCCAGTAGGTTGTTGTATAGCGTCTCGTCTACCAGCAATTTGCCGATGCTGCCTTGTCCGTTTTCCACCAGACCCACGATTTTGTCGACGCGCTGAATGGTATCCTGCAGCGAATTCATGACGCCGAAACCCTGCTGCACCAGATCCTGAATTTCACCGGTGTTGACGCTGGGAATCTCCTGGTCGGGGCCTACCGGCATCGTGCCCTTGCCTGACTTGATGTTGATGTACTTGGTGCCGAGCACGTTGGCGGAGCTGATGGACGCCAATGAATCGCTGGGAATGTCTTTGAGCGCGCGCTGCGGTAGCTGCATGTCGATGCGAACCAGCCGCATTGGATCTTTGGAGCCGGAGAGCCGGATCGCCTTGACCTTGCCGATAGGAATGCCGTCTAAATTCACGGGAGCGCCGTTGGTGAGTGCGGCGGCGTCGGCCATGAAGGTGTAAATCTGGACCTGCGATTCAAAGATGCTGGTCTGGCCGGTGATCAGAAAAATGAGCACCGCCAGGATGGTCATCGCAAAAACCGCGAGGATCCCCACTTTAAGGCGCGCCCAGGTGGCCCTGCTTTGGATCGCCATAGATTATGAGTGCTTGGGCACGAACTTTTGCACGTAATCGTCTTGGTACGCTTCCAGCTCGTGCTGGTCGCCCTCGAAGACCACCCGCCCCTCTTTCATGACCATAAAGATAGTATGCGTCGGATTGGAACCAGATCCCCCTCCGCCCCCGTTATTGGACGCCGGCTCCAAATGTCCGCTGCTGCGATTGTATCGAAAGTTGGCCATCAGTTGCCCGTCCTGATAACGCTGGGTGACGATGAGATTGGCGATCTCCTTGGAATCGCGCTCCTTGGCGATCAGGGCCATGATGAGGTTGGCGGTAATGGGATCGAGTCCGGCAGTAGGCGAATCGTAGAGCACTAGCGGGGGTTCGCTCACCACCGCGCGAGCAATGCCGACGCGGCGCCGCATGCCACCGGAGAGTTCGCTCGGATACTGCTCCATGGTTTGCTCCAGTTCCACAAACCGCAGCGCTTCCCGAACTTTCGTTTCTACTTCCTGGGGCGATTCGGCATGCCCGGGGCTATTCAGCAGCGGATAAGCGACGTTTTCCTCGACCGTGATCGAGTCGAACAGTCCGCCTTCCTGAAAAAGCACTCCAACGCCGCTCCGAATCTCGAACAATTGCGCCTCCTGGAGGTGCGTGATTTCCTTGCCGAACAAAAAGATCTGCCCCGAGTCAGGACGGATCAACCCGATGGCGGCCTTGAGCAGGGTGGTCTTACCACTGCCTGCCGCGCCCAGTACGACGCGAGTTTCCCCCGCGTGCAGTTCGAACGAAACGGCATCCAGCGCGACGATTTCGTCGAAGTGCAGGCTTACTTTCTCGAACCGCAGAAGGCTTCCACCTCCGGGAGCGCTAGACGGTGTGCTCATCGCCGCTCGTCAATGCAGATTCACGAAAATGCGTGTCAGCAGTGATGTGACTACGAATACCCAGACTGAGGCAGCAACCACGGCCTTGGTGGTAGCCAAGCCCACGCCTTGTGTCCCGCCCGTAGTCCTCAGCCCATAGAAACAACCAACCAGAGAAATAATGAAGGCAAAAACGAACGGCTTCAACAGCCCTTGCACGACATCGTTATACTCCAGCGCTTGGTAGGCGTTCGTCCAGTACTGCGACGTGGTAAGGCCGATTTGGAAGTAAGCGATGACATAGCCGCCGATCAAGCCGACAAAGTCGGCCACGATGGTCAGCATGGGGAGCATGACGCCGGTAGCGATCATACGGGGCGTCACCAATTTCTGGATCGGATCGGTGCCCAGAGCGCGCATGGCGTCGATCTGCTCGGTCACCTTCATCGATCCGAGTTCGCTGGCGATCCCAGAGGCATTGCGCCCTGCCACCAGCAACGCGGTCAGCACCGGACCCAACTCACGAACCAGCGTGATAGCCACAATCTGGCCCACCTGGTCCGTGGCGCCGTATTGGGAGAGCGCTCGCGACATCTGCATGGTGATGACGAAGCCGCTGAAAAACCCAATCAGAATGACGATCGGCAGGCTGCCCACGCCAATGATGTCCATCTGGATGAAGATGTCGTCCGGGTAGTGAGGGCCTCGAAAGAGGTTGCGGAGCGCGCGCCCGGAGAGAACGTAAAAATCCTGGATAGCGGCCACCGGCGGCTTCAGGAAATCGAGCAAACGGGCCCCCGCATTTCCCGATGCTACCACGCCTGGGTTTCGATCATCCGCCGCAAAACCACTCCCTCACGGTCATGGCTCGGTAACACGCGTTCTACTGAGCCGCGCGCGTGAGCGAGCGGAAGCTTTACAGTCGCACTACCTTGGGCGACGAATACTTCTTGAGCGCGTTGCGCGTATCGACAATCAGCCTGGCGCAATCGACAATGGCGGCATAGTCGACGCCGCTGTGATCGGTCACCACTACCACGCAGTCGGCTTCGGACGCCATCGCCACGGGATCTTGCGCGGCCAGCTCATGGCCATCCAGCTTCAGAGTTGGAACGAACGGGTCGCTATAGGTGACGCGGCACCCCCGCCGCTCCAGCAGCAAAATGATGTCCAACGCAGGTGACTCGCGCACATCGTCGATGTCGCGCTTGTAGGCGGCGCCCAGAACATGAACGTGCGAGCCTTTGAGAGGCTTCGAATGATCGTTGAGCGCGTTCTGGATCTTGTCCACCACAAAATGCGGCATTTGCCCGTTGATATGCCCGGCCAGCTCAATGAAGCGCGCCTCAATGCCGGCTTGCTTGGTCTTCCAGGAAAGATAAAATGGATCGATCGGAATGCAATGGCCGCCCAGTCCGGGGCCGGGATAAAACGGCATGAAGCCGAAAGGCTTGGTGGCCGCCGCGTCGATCACTTCCCAAACATTGATGCCCATGCGATCGCACATGAGGGCCATTTCGTTCACCAAACCGATATTGATCATGCGAAATGTGTTTTCGAGCAGCTTCACCATCTCCGCAACGCTGGTGGAGCTGACCGGCACCACCTTTTCGAGAGCCTGCGCATAGAACAGGGCGCCCAGCTTGGTGCAGACCTCCGTGATGCCGCCCACCACTTTGGGGATGTTCGCGGTCTGGTATTGCGCGTTGCCGGGGTCCACGCGTTCGGGCGAAAAACACAGAAAGAAATCCTCGCCTACTTTCCATCCGGACTCTTCCAGCATGGGCAGAACCAGTTCGTCGGTGGTTCCCGGATACGTGGTGGACTCGAGAATCACCAGCTTGCCGGGCCCGAGATGTTTGGCCGTTTCCTGACAAGCGGACACGATGTAGCTCATGTCCGGGTCCTTGGTTTTGCGCAGCGGCGTGGGCACCGCGATGTTGATGGTGTCGAGGTCTAAGATCGACGAAAAATCGGAAGTGGCGCGGAATCTTCCAGCCGATACCCACTTCTTTACGGTATCGGTGGGAACATCCTGGACGTACGATTCGCCGCGATTCAACTGCGCGACCTTCGATTCCTGGATGTCGATTCCCGTTACACAAAAGCCGGCATTGGCGAACTCCATCGCCAGCGGCAAACCGACGTACCCGAGGCCAATAATGCCGACGCGCGCGGTCCGGGTTCTGATCTTCTCTTCCAGCGCCGTTGCGCTGGCGGTTGTGATTTGCATGAAGAAGCGCTCTTCTTAACTGTAACCCCGGGTGCAAGCGTATCCATGCTTGCTCGGCAGCCGAGAAAAGCGATGACCCTAACGAACCGGGACGAACCTCTGTACCCGCTCGCCGGCGAACACCTCGCCCGTATAGATATTGCCTTTGGAATCCACAGCGATCATGTGCAGGCCGAAAAATTGTCCCCCGTTTTCGCCCATTGTTCCCATCTGGCCCACAATTTTTCCGTCTTCGCGGTTGAGAAAATAAATATGGTTGTTCGTGAGATCGGAAATATACAAAAATTTCTGCTGCTTATCTGGCGAGAACATCACACCACCGGTGGAGCCGCCCACTCCGGTCATGGGCTCGATGATGAACTCCTTGTTCATGTACTTGCCGTCTTTGGTGGTCACCTGGATACGGTTCGCCATTCGATCCGCGGCGTAAACCAGTCCATCATGGGAAATATTCAGCGTTAAGTGACCCCGGAATTCCTTGGGCTCAGGACCGCCGGGAGTATAAGCGCGGTCTTTGTCGTCGGTGGTGATCTCGGAAAGTTTATGTCCGTAGGCGCCCCAGCCCCGCTTGAACTGTAACGTGTCCAAGTCGAACACCATCACGCGGCCGCCCAGATAGTTGTCGGCGGCGTAAAGTTCATGAGCCGGCTCGTCCAACCGTATTTCTTCAAGACCGCCCACGATCATCGGCGTCGTTGGCGGGTACTTGGCGCGAAATGCCTTAGTAGCGGCTTCGCGAGCGGCAGCGGCCGCTGGATCCGGCCTGGGGCGCCCACCGCCGGGCGGCGAGATAAATCCCGCGACCGGTCCGGCGCTGCCATGGCCAGGCACGTGGGCCGAAGTCAACGGCGCATCGGCTCCGCCTCCCGGTGGACGATCGGGCGTGCGAGGGACCTCGCCCACCACCTGGCCCGTCTTCGGATCATACTTCCGCACCGTGTCCTGTCCGATGTAGACGAATCCTTTGCTGTCCACGGCCATCCCATGCCCTTGTGGCGCATCGAACGAACCGATAACGTCGCCGTTCTTGTCGATGTGAATCATGGCCGGCGGCCGGACGCAGCAATCGGCCAGCGGAGGAGTCAGCTCCGCTTCGAGCTCGATATCGGTGAGATCGTTCGGACGGTTCAACACCCAGACGTTGTCGTCTTTGTCGACAGCCAGCCCCGTCACGCCGCCCATCTTCCACTTGTTCGGCAGTGGCTTGGGCCAAGTGGGATCGAATTTGAATTTCGGCGCGGTTTGTTGCTGCGCTCCGAGGGGCAGATACAAAACCAAACAAGCGGCGCCGGCCAACACTGCCAATGCACCGCTCCATGCTCTCTTATCGCTCTTCATGGGGCCTCCGTCTGGGGAATTATATGCCAGCGTGCGACATAAGTCTTCAAGGCTTGGCTGGCGCAGCCGGTCTCCGGAATCTCGCGGCGTCAATTGCAACGTTCGCCTGGATCTCACTAAACTCCGTTGTCGCCCTTCCGTCCAACCACGTCACTGTTACGTGAAAAGGCCGTTGCACGCCGGCGACGTCGCGATAATCGGCGTAATCGATCTGAGTCGGATTCAAGCCCACGGGCGACTCGTTGTAGCGCACCACTCGCGCCAGCAGTCCCGATTTGCTATCGAAATATAGATTCACTGGAAAGCGGCCGTCCGTGGTTCCCTGAATCATCCGCATGCTACGTCCGTCGATGCTCGGCGTTCCGGCCGCGCGCCACTGCATTAACGCTCCCTTGATTTGCGCCGGAAACCAAAGCGCTGCGTCGAGCTTTGCTCCCGCCAGATCGCCTCCCGTCAGTTCGAGCAACCCAACCGGCCGCTCCGTCGGCGGTCCTGCGATCCAGCCCGCGCGGCCGTCGAACGTGGTGGTGCTGTCGCCGGCGGCAGTGTGAATCACCGTGCTCATCTGATCCGGAGCTTTGGTAAACACGTCAACGGGATATTTTTCGTCCTGATAGCCCTGATAGCTTCCTTTGGCCGCGAAACTGGTGATTTTGGTTAAGCGCTCGGCGCCGCCCAGGGCTTGGATGTACTTATCGAGAACTTGATCGGCGGACGTTTTGCCGGCCGGCTCGCGCAATTCGTCCGGTTCTTTGGAAGGGGGAGGGCCGTATAGGTCCGCCAAATTCGGAGTGACGTCGGGCCGCTCCACGCCGCGATGGCAGGAGTAGCAAGTGATCTCGCGTTTTCCGCCGAAGTAGGTCTTATTGATCGCATTCATCATGCCGATCATGGCTCGCGCTTTGTTCTTGCGCGGGTTGTCGTCGGCGTATCTTTCCCAGCTTCCACCGCTCTCGGCGCTATGGCAATCGGTGCAGGTTTCACCGAGCGACGCGGAGAAGAAGCCCATGGTGGCCATGAACTCATCCACTGGGATGCCCTTGAGCACTCGAACGTTCTTGAAGGCCTGTTCCGCCAGCAAAGGCTTCTCCTGCCCGTTTCCAACTTCAGCCAGGAGCAGACAAGCGGCAATGGCGCCTATTTTGAAAAGCACGCCCTGAATTATACATGCCTTATACATGCGAGTCCGCCAATAGTCGTACCACGGAAACCACCGCCGCTGTATCTTGGAGGCCCATCCCTTGCGCCGCGGCAGCGGCGAAGAATGGAACGCTCGCGCTGAACAAAGGCACCGGACATTGGGATTGTTTGGCGAAATCCGCGATGATGCCGAGGTCCTTCTGGAAGATGTCCACCTTCATCATCGGCGTGGCATAATTGCTGGTCGCCATGCTCGGCCCGCGTACCTCCAGCATGCGCGAGGTGGCCGCGCTATCGGTGAGCACCTCCACCAGGATCGATGGATCGAGGCCGGCCTTCTCGCCGAGAACGATGGCCTCCGCCGCGCCCACGATGTGAATCGCGACCAGAAGGTTCGCGATGTATTTCAGTTTCGATCCCGCGCCGAACGGGCCTACGTATCGAACCGATCGCGCGAAGTGCGCGAGAACCGGTCGAGCGCGCTCAACACTCGAATGATTGCCGCTCGCGAATACGGTGATATCCTTGGCCTTCGCTTGCGGTCCAGTGCCGCTGATGGGTGCGTCCAACATGTCGATTCCGGCGCTCGCAAGCCGGGCGCGGAAGCGCTCCTTGTCGTCGAGAGAAAGCGTGCTGGTTTCGACAATGAGCAGGCCCGGCCGTGCGGCGGCGATCAGCCCCTGTTGGCCGAAAAGTGCCTCTTCCAGCGCCGCGGCACTCGG
>JBKQHJ010000143.1:0-28380 GCA_052148835.1 Bryobacteraceae bacterium | reverse complement strand
CCTACAATGGACATTTCGAGTCCACCTGCTATCACCCGCTCTTGTTGTTCAATCGTGAAGGCGACTGTTTGGGAGCCAAACTCCGACCCGGCAATGTGCACAGCGCCGACGACTGGGAAGAGGTATTGTTGCCCGAGATCCAGCGTCAGCAACAGCACGGGAAAGAAGTGGTGGTGCGGGCCGATGCGGCCTTTGCCAAACCCGAAATCTACGAGGCACTCGAGCAGCGGGGTGTAAACTACGCCATCCGCATTCCGGCCAACGAGAACCTGGAACGGGACATCGCCGAATTACTGCCGCGTCCGGTGGGACGGCCCAGTATCAGGCCCTTGGTCGAGTACAAGAGCTTTCTCTACCAAGCAGCAAGTTGGAAAAAGGCCCGCCGGGTGGTGGCCAAGGTGGAGCATCACCAGGGCGAGCTGTTCCCGCGAGTGGGCTTCATCGTCACGAACCTGAGTCTGCCGAGTCGGGCGGTGGTGCGGTTCTACAACAAGCGTGGGACAGCGGAGCAATGGATCAAAGAAGGCAAGCAGGCGGTGAAGATGACAAGGCTGAGTTGCCACCGATTCCGGTCGAATGAAGTACGGCTATGGCTGAGCCTGATCGCCTACAACTTGGGAAACCTGTGGCGACGGCTGGCGCTGCCGAAGAAGATTGAGAACTGGTCGCTGACCAGCTTGCAGCAGCGGCTGGTGAAGACGGGCGGGCGGTTGGTGAAACATGCCCGGTACTATTGGCTCCTGTTGGCCGAGGGCCATCTGACACGGCGGGTGTTCAGCGCCATTCTGCGGCGGATCTGGGCGCTGCCCTTGCCGGTGGGGTAAGAGCTGGTGGCTACTGGTCGAGCGAAACGCTGGCGAAGGGAAAAAAGGAGGGATGGTGGAGTGTCCGAGAATTACGCCGAAACGGACCCAAGTTACCGGTTGGCTCCGACCCGGAGCGGGTACTGCCCACTTCTCATGGGTACTATTACGTTTACTGCGCTACGCTGCCAAAAAACTTGGCCGCAATCGAGGCGGTCGCTATATACTACTGACAGACTAAGAAGCCAAAATGGAAATCGCGATTAAAATGTCGAAGTCGTGAAAAGAGAAAATATGAGACGCTACTTTCTTTGTTCGTTGCTGTTCCCGCTGTTAGCGGCCAGTGCCTATGCGGATCCGATCCTCTTATCTCCATTAAGTGGTTTTGCGGTCCTGGGCGCCTCGACGGTGACCAATGTCCCAACGAGCGCCATCGACGGAAGCGTCGGTGTCTGGTCTTCCGGAGGTGCTAATGCGATTACTGGCTTTGGCGCCGTGGCAGGCTTGAATGTGTCGAACTCGCAGGTGACTGATGGGACGGTAGATTCAGGTACGGCGGCTGCGGCGTCGGCGCAGGGCGACCTCACCACTGCGATCGACGACCTAAACAGCCTATACGGTATCGGCAGTTTGGTGACCCTGACGAATCCGGACCTAGCTGGACTGACGCTCTTTCCGGGCGTCTATTATGTTCCCGCCGGGACTACTAATTTGTCGGGAACGCTCACTCTCAACGGAGAGGGCAACGCCAATGCCGCCTGGGTCTTCCTGATGCCCAGCACTCTGATCACCTCGTCTGATTCGGTGGTTAACGTGATCGATACAGGTTCGGGCGCCGGCGTGTATTGGGACGTCGGCAGCTCGGCGACCATCGGGACAGGCTCTACGTTCCTGGGAAATATTCTCGCGTCCACGAGCGTCTACATGTATACCGGAGCGACCGATGATTGCGGTAGAGCCTTGGCGTCAACTGCTGAAGTGACATTGCAAGAGAACACCCTCTCCATCGGCTGCTCGGGCATTCTGAGTGGTAGTAGCGGCTTGAGTGGCGGCCTGACGGTTACGTCAGGTGTGGTCACCATCCTCCCCGCCTCTATCGTTCCGGAACCCAGTTTTTTTTGGTTCCTGGCCCTCTGTCTCGCCGGCTTGGCGATACTGCGAGAACGATCGCGGGTGAGGCCTCGCTAGCCCACAAAGGACGCGACACCAGATACTCCGGCCGCGCTCGCCAGTCCAACTTTCGCTTGGGCCGATTAGCAAGGCTCGCCACGATCTGCCGGATCGCGGACCCACGGTTCGTAGGAGCACATCATTCTTGATTTAGACGCTGGCGAGTATAACACTGATCGCCTCTAAAATCCGGTAGCCCGCTAAATGCGTGTGGCTTTGGCCTTGACAACCAGCGAGACTACTATTTGTACGGATTCGGTTTGGACTGCTCATCCAGCAAATTCTGGTTAAGACGACAATTGCGCCGAGCTTACCTGGGATCGATGCAAGAATTCCAAATATTAGGTGGTCTCCCGAGTTCACACTGCTTCCAGCGTGAGTGCCCGCTCGATTTGCAGCACGTCGTCCGCGCTGAGTTGAATTTCAGCCGCGCCCGCGATACCGTTCACTTGTTGCGCGCTGCGGACGCCAACGATCGCGCCGGTTACAGCGGGATTCAGCAAGGTCCAGGCGATGGCTACCTCCCCGGGCGTCGCGTCGTAGCGCCGGCCAATGCCGCGCAGCGTCTCCACTAGCCGCAAATTGCGCGAGAGCAGCGGCTCCTGAAAGTTCCGGCTTCGTTTCCGCCAGTCGTCTGCCGGAAGGCCCGCGATTCGTTCCCGCGTCATCGATCCGCTTAACAGACCGGACGCCATCGGGGAGTAGACGATGACGCCAATTTGGTGATTGCGAGCGAAAGGAAGAATCGAAGATTCGACATCGGTATCAAGAAGCGAATAGGGCGGTTGAAGCGAGGCAATCGGAGCCACCTTGATCGCCCGTTGCATCTGCGACGCACTGAAATTCGACACCCCGATGTAACGGATCTTGCCTTCCGTCTTCAGCTTCGCCATCTCTCCCACCGCCTCTTCGATCGAGCCCGGCGAAGCACTCTCGGGATTCCCGGACCAAGCCGGCCAGTGGATTTGATAAAGATCGATGGTACCGATTCCCAGCCGCTTCAGGCTGGCTTCGGCTTCGCGCCGGATGGAAGCGGCCTGGAGGTTATGCGAGATCCTCCTGGATTCGTCCCATACCAAGCTGCATTTGGTGAAAATATATGGCCGGGTACGGAGCCCCTGAACGGCACGTCCGACGACGGTCTCCGAATGTCCCAGACCATAGGCGGCTGCCGTATCGATCCAATTCATTCCGCGATCCAATCCCGCATGAATCGCGGCAACGGATTCGGCGTCGTCCTGCGGACCCCAGGCGAATTCCCACTGTCCGCCGCCGATGGCCCATGCTCCAATGCCGATCGGAGTAATTCTTAGCTCGCTTTGTCCGAGTGTTCGTAATTTCATTCCAGGATTCCTCAATTGATCAACGAATGATGAGGTGATCCAGCGACACCGCTCCGGATCCCTTAACGATAATCGCGACTGCCGGCACCGTCGCCTTCAAACCGGGTCCACCGAACCAACCCCGCAGTTTCTGCGCTCCGTGAGCGAAGAAGATGATGCCCAAAACTCAGCTCTTCCCTCCTAAGCGACCGGCGGCAGAGCGCTCTCCGTTCTAACGGATTCCATGCCCCGGATGACAACGGAAAAATCTTCTTCGATGCTGCTCGACGCTTCAGCGAAATTAACCACGGCGGCCGCTTCTGTAGCGGGCATTACAAGCCCCGACTTCGCGGCGGCGGTCAAAATCAATTTGAAATCTTTGCGCATCAGTCGAATTGGAAACTGCGGCGAGTAGTCGTCCCGTTTTGCGGAAGCGAGTTTTCCGGCATGGGCCGGCGCAACTACCGCGGTCTTGGCCAGCGTTTCGAGCAAAGGATCGCGCGGTAGTCCCAAGTCCAAACCCAGCGCCACCGCCTCCGCAATCGCCTGCATTCCTACTCCCAGCAGCGTGTTCACCACCAGTTTCATCGCCACCCCCGACCCACTCGGTCCCATGTAGAACCACTGCTCGCGATTGGCGCAAAAACGGGCTGGACCGCATCGAAGGCCTCGCGCTCGCCGCCCCCGAACAGCGTCAACGATCCAGCTTCCGCGGCGAGTGTGCTGCCCGAGATGGCGACATCCAGCACGTCAAGGTCAAGCCGTCGGGCAGCGTCGTGTAGCCGCCGGGAGGTCTCCGGCGCGACAGTGCTCATTTCGATAATCGGCGTGCCTGACCTGGCGCTTTCGAGAACCTTGTCGGCTCCCAAATACACGGATTCCACCGCGGCCCCGTCGGTAAGGCACGATAGCACGACATCCACTTGTTCAGCCAACACTTCGGCATTCGGTGCCACACTGGCGCCTAACGCTGCAAGCCCTTCGGCCTTTTCGGGATCGCGATTGTAAACGATCATCGGAAATCCAGCGGCCAGCAGCCGTCGCGCGATGCGTGAACCCAGGTATCCGAGTCCAATGAATCCCAGACGAGTTTGCGAAGTGATCGGCTTGTCCATCGCCTATATAGATGCAATTGGCGAACCAAGTTCGTCGACCCAATCGTTCCAACTGATCGGCGCGGTGTCCGATTAGGTTGGTGTCGAAGGGGCGTCACTTTCGGCACTTAGTGGCCAGGAAATACGTGCCTTGTGATGGCACGGAACTAAGGGCATCTAGGCATTACTAACTCCAGCTTTCCCCTCATCGACACTGGGCCGCTAATAAGGAAGAATTGGGTCGGGATGCGTTACACGATTCTATTCGCCATCCTTGGCATGTCTCTCGGGGCACAGAGCCCGCCTGACTGCAGCAACAGCGTCACCCGCGATGTCGACGTTCGCTGCTCTTGCTTCAAGGACCCCGCCAGCGACCAGTGCGCGCTCGTCCGGTCCGGCTTCTACGACCCGGATCACAACAAAATCAAGCCGATCAATCTGAATTCGGGCATCTCCTTCCCTCCTCCGCCAACCCACACTGCGCTGCCGCGGTCGCAGCCCATTCGTCCGCAACAGGCGCGAGTGGTTCCTCTCGCGCACAAGGATTACCTACGCTTTCTTCCCCCCGACGCTCGTCTGGCCGCCGGCATCGATTTCGGAAAGGTCTTTCGCTCGCCGGACCTGATGAGCGCTCTGTTCGCGCAGGGCGAAAGCTCGGACGCGCTCAACCAAGTGATGGCAGCTTTGAAAGAGATGGATCACCTCTGGCTGTCCTACGCCCCTCCCAACGACGTGGTTGTCCTGATGACCGGTAAATTCGAGCAAGGCGCCGCCGTAGGCATGTTCTATGCCCAGGGCATCCGGCCCGTGTTCCTAAACGATGCGCACGCGATGATGATCGGCTCCGAGCCATCCATTCAGGCCGCCTTGGCACGCCTTGCCAGGCCCGCCGCTCCGCCGCGCGGTGATACTGCCGGATGGGTCACGCGCCGCGCAAAGGAATTATCGAAGGACCATGAAACTTGGATCGTGACTGAGTCGCCTTCAGCGAACCCAAACGCCGGGCCTCCGCAAGCCATTCGCCAATTCGCTTTGGGAGTCCGGATCACAGGTCAGCCGGGCATCGACGGCGAGGCCATTGCGGATTCGGAAGCCAACGCCGAAAAGATCGCCGCATGGGTGGATCAATTCAAAGCCGCTTTCCGGCAAAAGACCGGCGTCGGAGTTTTGGATGCTCTGACGGTCGAGCGGTCAGGCTCCAGCCTGCGCTTCTCCGCCAAAGATGACGGGCTGGTGGCCGGCGACACAGGCAAGACGGCCATGAATTCCGATCTGGGAGTCGAATTATATGACGTCATCATGGCTGGGTTCCCGGGAATGCCCTCCAGAGCCGTGGCTAGGGAAAAACTGCTCGCAGTGAAGACGGGGATGAGCCGTGAAGAAGTTCTCAACCTCCTCGGCAAGCCTCTATCGGTTTCCAAGATCGAAGGCCTCGACGTGCCGCGCGAAACCTGGACCTATCAGGAAGCGTTCGGCAAGCAGCTCAGCTTGCGGCTGGACGACGGAGTTGTGACCATTCTTCCGCATTAACTCGTTTCGGACCCAGGGAGTCCATGGGCCTACCCATCCAGTCCGATAGCGCATATACTTGATAGCAATTGGAGGTCGAGATGCGTGTTCGAACTCTCACTTTCGTAACGGCAGCTGCAGTTGTTCTGCCGCTGCTCCCAGCACAAGCCGTAGCTCAATCGCTTAACGCAAAACCAGCTAAGACCGCGACCCAAACCTGGACTGCGCCCCGCACTGTGGATGGCCAGCCGGATCTTCAAGGAGTCTGGTCTAATAACAGCGCAACGCCGCTCGAGCGTCCAAAAATATTGGAAGGTCGCGCGTTTCTGACCGAACAGGAAGTGGAGGCGCTCAAGAAGAAGGCGGGCGAGCTGTTCGACAATGGCAATTCAGACGCAGCTTTCGGCGACACGGTTTTCGAGAGCGTGCTGGCGAACGTCAAAGGAACGAAATCGGGTTTTAAGAGTACCGACGGTGGCACCGGCGACTATAGCTCGGTCTGGACCGTCGCTAGAGATTGGGATAATCGAACCTCGTTGATTACCGATCCGTCCGACGGGCGGCTGCCTCCGATGACGCCGCAGGCCGAACAGAAACAGCGCGCCGCGTTCGCCGCGACGAAAGAGCGGCCCTCTGGTCCCGAAGATCGGTCCTTGAGCGAACGCTGTATCACGTATGGCTCGCCGCAGTTGGTGGCCGGATACCAAAGCTACTATCAGATCGTACAAAACTCCACCTCCGTGGTTATTTTGACGGAAATGATTCACGATGCCCGCGTAATTCCAATGGATGGACGCCCGCATCTGCCACCGAACATCCAGAGCTGGATGGGTGACGCGCGTGGACATTGGGAGGGCGACACGCTGGTCATCGATTCCACCAACTTCAAGCCCGGCGCGTTCCGCAACGTTTCCACCGACAAGCTGCATGTCGTCGAGCGATTCACTCGTACCAGCGCTGACACGCTGCAATGGGAAATCACGATCGACGATCCCGGAGCCTGGACTAAACCGTGGACCGCGATGATTCCTCTGCGGCCTTCCAAGAAGACCGTCTACGAGTACGCCTGCCATGAGGGCAACTACGGCTTGGCGGACATTCTCGCGGGGGCCCGCCGCGAAGACCAGGCCGCGGCGAAGGCAAAGTGATTATTCGTAGCGTAGCGCGACGGTTGGATCCACCCGCACGGCGCGCCGCGTCGGAATCAGGCAGGCGAGCAGGGCCACCAGAATCAACAGCAGCGAGACTCCGGTGAACGTCGCGGGGTCCGTCGGCGTGACGCCGTAAAGCGCGCTCTGAATCACTCGCGTCAGCGCGAACGATCCCGCAAGGCCCAGCCCGAGTCCGATAGCGATCAGGATCAACGCCTGCCGGACCACCAATTTCAGCACCTCACGCGCCCCCGCTCCCAAGGCCATGCGGATGCCGATTTCGCGCGTTCGCTCCGCCACCGAGTATGCCATCACGCCATAAATCCCGATGGCCGCCAAGACTGCCGCGATCACGCCGAAAATTCCCAATAGCAGAATGTACAACCGCAGATACTGGATCCGCCGATCCAGATACTCTTCCACGGTGCGGAATTCTGCCGCGGGCTTGTTCGGATCTATCTCGGCGACGGCGCGCCGCACGGAGGGTATCAGGCTCTGCGGATTTCTCGTAGTTCGCAGCACGAAGATCATGGCGGCGCGATCGTTCCAATACGGCCCCAGCCAGCGCGGCGTCTGCTGCCGGTGAGGCACGTACAGGACCGGCGCCTCCTTCTTCTGCAGGCGATCGCCCACCGTGTCGCCCACCACGCCGACAATCTGGCGCGGCTTTTCGTCCGGAACGAAGTCCAGCGTCAGACGCTTGCCCAGGGGATCTTCGTTAGATAAGAATCGTGTCACGAATGTCTGGCTCACGATCACCACCGGTGTAGCGGCGGCCGTATCTTGCGTGCTGAAATCCCTGCCGCGCAAAATAGGAATCTTCATGGTTCCGAAATAATCGGGTGTGATTGCAAAGTAGTCCGCGGTCTGGCCCTGTTCCTGCGAGCCGCCGCCGGAAGCGCTGCTCGGTGGCGGGGCCGGACGTCCTTCGACCAGGAACGCCATGGAGAGCCCCGGGCCATTCAGCGGAGGACGGTTGATGCCAGCGGCCGAGAGCACGCCCGGAAGTCCCCGCATACGCTCCCAGACGCGGTCAAAACCCACGCCGGTCAGCGGGCTCACGTCCCACAACCCCACTCCTCGATACCTGCTGTACGGCTTGATCGTCTCGCTTTGGGGGAACCTGAATTCAAAGGTCAACAGACCTTTGGGCTCCGCGCCCAGATCCTTGTGCTGCACTCGAAGAAAACTGTTGATCATCAGGCCCGCGCCGATCAGCAGCACCAAAGCCAGGGCGATCTGAAGGGTCACCAGGGCGCTGCGCAAATGCTGGCGAGCCACGCCATCGGTGCCGCTCCGTCCGGATTCCTTCAGTGAGCCCACCAAATCGGGCTTCGACACTTGAAGGGCGGGTACGACTCCGAAAACCACCGCGGTCAAGATGGCGATGATTGCCGTAAATCCCAACACCAGGGCATCCAGCGAGATCTCGAGCGTCTTCAGGAACCCTGGAGGCGCCGCGGCCAAGAATAGCTTGAGCCCTCCCCAGGCCAGAAAAACTCCGAGAATTCCGCCCAAAATCGCGAGCGGCACGCTTTCCGTTACCAATTGCCTGACGATACGCCCACGCCCCGCCCCCAGCGCCGTGCGAATTGCGATCTCCGTGCGGCGCGAGGCCGCGCGAGCCAGCATCAGCCCGGCGACATTCGCGCATCCGATCAGCAGCACAAACCCCACCGCACCCTGCAACAACAGCAGCGGGGACCTCAGATCTCCATACGCCGCTTCTTGCAGCGATTGCACCTGCGCGGTGGTTCCCTTGTTGCGCTCCGGATCGCCGGAGGCCAACTGCGCCGCGATGGATGCCATTTCCGCCTGCGCCTGCCGGATCGACACGCCCTTTTTGAGACGGGCCACCGCTACCAGAAAGCTCTGTTTGCTCAGCACTTGCATGCGGCTGATGGCCTGGGGAGCCCAGAAGTCCACGTCGTCGCCGAAGAAATTGAAATCCGCGGGCATCACTCCAATGACGATATTCGGCTTGGTGTCCATGATGAGCTTCTTGCCGACTACATTCGGGTCGCGATTGAAGTGGCGCTGCCAGAAGCGATCGCTGATCAGGACTACGGGAGCGGCGTTATCCACTTGATCCTCATCGTCGGTGAAGAACCGTCCCAGCCTGGGTTGCACGCCAATCGCCCTGAACATGGGCGGCGTAAACGTTTCCCCATTGATCCGCTCGGCCGGCTCGCCGTTTTGTTCCGCTCCGATGTTGGCGGGCGCGCCATTAAAAGCCCCCACCGCTTCGAAGGAGGTGTTCCGGTCCCGCATCGCGAAATAGGTGGAAACGTTAACGTTGTTTCTTTGATCTGGATGGTCGAGAGGAACCTTCCACACCACCACTAGGCGATCCGGATTGGGAAACGGGAGCGGCCGCAGCAGCGTGCCATTGATAAGGCTGAAGATTACGGTGTTGGCACCGATTCCAAGCGCCAGGGAAAGCGCCGCCACCGCGGTGAGCCCCGGCGTTTTCAGAAGCATCTGAAAACCGTGGAGCGTGTCCTTCCGCAAATTGGCCATGGTAATAATACGTAAGCCCCGGCGTTTCGTTTCCCCTGAAAAACACCCTGGTTTGAGCTGGGATTCGCCGCTACCAAAGCTGCCAGTTGCCGGTGATAAGTACGTAAATCGCCAGCAAGGCATTGGTAACTGCGTGCGCCGCGACAGCTTCGCCAATTCTGCCCCGTCGCATCATCGCGACGGCATAGACCATTCCCGCGATTGTTCCGGCCAGCCATCGGTCACCATGCAGAAGGCCGAAAGCGATGGACGAAATCAGAAAGGGAACCCACGCAAACGAGCGCCAGGCAACCGATTCGAAGTCCGCCGAAACCAGACGGCGGAGCAGGAATCCGCGAAAGGCCAGCTCTTCCGCAATGGGCACCGTGATCACTGCGCCAAGTACCCGACACACGATCCAAGCCAAGCGGGGCAACAGCGCGGCGTTAGCAAGGGCCCAAGGCTCGCCGGTCTGCACTGTACGTGCCAGTGGCTCGAGCCCGATCCACATCAAGAAAACCAATCCGCCAAGTGCCACAACGGGCCAGCCGACGCGCCAATCCAGCGCTCGATACCTAGCGCGAAAATACCAGAGGGCCGCCGCGGCAGCAACTACTCGAAGTACATACAGCCATTCGAATCCGCTGGATACCGCACCTGCCACCAACCCCGCCGAGAGGATGGCAAGGAACGGCATCAGGTAAGGCGCGGCCGGAATCGGCTCGCTTCGATCGGAGATCCATGCAGCATTGTTGCCGCCCGCCGTGAGCCAAGAGCTTTGGCGCGCCGCCAGGCAAGTTCCCAGCGCCACCACATTAAACGCAATCCAGCCTGCGTGGGAATGAAATCCATGCATCGCGATACCAGGAGCGCCGGCGATGCCGATCATAACTAGCCCAGCGACACGCACCGCATTAAAGATCCAAATAGCCGCCACCCCGAACGGGATCAACAGGAGAGCACGCGGGAAACGCCATTCGCGCCGCAGGAACCAGAGCCAGCCGGTCGTAAATGCGAGGATCAACCCAATGCCTTCATAACCTGAGCACGCCGGTGCGACTGTCACGGAAAAGCCGCGTGTGCCGAGCATCATGTTCCCTGGATCGGCGACGATTCCGGGAACGAAGGGACGCAGGAGCAGCCAAGCTAGCATCAATGTCCAGCGGGCTAGTGGCTTCCAGATCGGCGTAGCATACGCGGCCAGCACACAGGCGCCCGCGCCTAAGACGAAGATGTAGAGCCATGCGTCGCCCGTGCCCTGCAGCATCTCTTTCCAAAATGTCCTGGGGAGGAACGCGAAGGCAGCCAGTATGACGGCGGCCGCGCCCGAAGCGACCCATGCCACGACTAACGAGTCCGCCCAAACGCCTGCCAACCGGTTTTCGAAAAGTATCCAGGTGAGGCCGGCGAAGGAAAGGATTGCCGCAATATGAGCGAGGAGCCAGTGCCAGCCGAAGCCGGTAGCGATCGGCATCTCCGAAGTGTGTCCGAGGTTTCGCATGCGCCTGGACTGCCAGCAAAGAAGGCCGATGATAGCCAGGGTAACCAGTAGCCGCACCTTCCACGCACCCAGGCTAAAAACGAGGCCCGGTAGACCCGTGGCATCTCTAAGTGAGGCGTGGGGAGTCCGATCCGAAATTAGCAGTACTTCGACTGCCAACAAGCCGGCCAAGCCCGCTACGCGCCATAGCGGAGACCGCGCTGCGGAGGTTGGAGAGAAGAAGCCGGCCTGAACTGATTGGGATGCCATAGGGACACTGGTGACCCGACTTCCCAATCGGGAAAGCCGGGCCGCTAGTGGTGAGTTAGAGCAGTTACTTCTTACGGCTACGAATCATCAACACAGCGCCGCTCAACAACGCCAGCGCCGTGCTCGCCGAAGCAGCATCGATCTCTGGGCAGTTGAACTGGAAACCGTTGTCTGACCCCGCCATGAGGAAGCCGCTGACACCTACAAACAAAAACGCCATTCCGGCGGCCTTCATGATGACTGATTTCATATATTCTCCTCCGAGTTATTAAATTCCCTTTTGGGTCTGCATTGTTAAGGAGTGTAAGTCCCGCTTCTAACGCGGTCAACGAGAAAGCATGGATAATAGTAATCCTCCTACCCGGAGCCGGTACCGGTACGACTGGATGCTGATTCCATAAGTCTTTAAATCTGCATATATTCGTTTCTGATAGGCTGGTGCGATGCGATGGTCAACTCCCGGTCGGAGCAGCTTCTGGGTCCTCGGCTTCTGGGCCGCGCTAGGCTTGGCCCAAACGACGCAAGAACTGGTCAACGACGGCCAGAACACCGAAAACGTCACCACCCAGAGCATGGGTTACGACCGAAAAAGCTACAGTCCGCTCAAGCAAATCAATAAATCCAATATCAAGCGCCTGGTGCCCATTTGGAACACGAGCCTCATGAACGACCAGGGTGAGCTGGCTGCGCCCACCATTTTTAACGGCGTCATGTATGTGATCAACGGCAAGTGGACCTTCGCCATTGATGTGGAAACCGGCAGCCAGATCTGGCGGACGCCAGTGCGGCTGGAATCGGGAGTCCAGCGGGCAGCTTTCAACCGAGGCGCGGCGACCATCTATAACGGCAAACTCTTTCGCGTGACTGTCGATAACCATCTGCTCGCACTCGACATGAAGACCGGCGAAGAGCTCTGGAACCAGAAATTCGCGGATTTAGGCAATGGCTATTACGCCACAGGCGGCCCGATCGTCGCCAACGGCGTCCTGATTTCGGGCGTGGCCGGTGGAGAGTCCACCACGCGCGGGTTCCTCGATGGATGGGATCCCGACACGGGGAAGAAATTGTGGCGCAGGTATACCATTCCGGCGCCCGGTGAGCCAGGCTCCGAGACGTGGCCGAAGAATAGCGATGCCTGGGCGCAGGGTGGAGGACCGACCTGGCGCTCCGGCTCGTACGATCCCGAACTCGATCTGGTGTATTGGGGCACGGGCAATGCGGAGCCCTACGATCCCAGGTCTCGCGAGGGCCTGGATAGTTTGTTCACCAACAGCGTGCTTGCTATCCGGCCGAAGACGGGTGAAGTTGCTTGCTATTTTCAGTACACGCCCAACGACGTGTACGACGTGGATGCCACGGACGAACAAGTGCTGGCGGACATCCAAGTTGACGGCCAGCTTCGAAAAGTGATGATCCAAGCCAACAAGAACGGCTTCCTGTACGTGCTGGACCGCACCAACTGCAAATTGATCGCAGCACACCCGTATGTGAAGGTGAATTGGGCGAGCCAGATCGATTTGAAAACCGGCCGGCCCGTATTGACGGACATACAAAAGCGGTTTCTGGCCGGGGAAGAGGTCGAAATCTGGCCGTCGCGCGGCACCAACGCAGTACCCATCGCGTTCGATCCGAACACGGGACTGATCTACGCCAGCACTTGGAACGTTCCACGCATACAGAAGCTGGCGGCGCCGAAACCAATAGTTCCGGGCAAGGATTCGACCGGCGTCATCGCCCGGGTCGCGGAAAACAAGCCAACGGATGTTGTCGGCTACTTCTTGGCGATCCGTCCCCTAACCGGTGAAAAGACATGGGAGATCCCGTTGCGGGGTCTGCCAAGTTCGGCCGGCATGCTAGCCACGGGCGGCGGGCTGGTGTTTACCGGCAAATTGACGGGCGAGTTCCTGGCGCTAGACGAGGACACGGGCCAGACCCTTTGGCAATTCAAGACCGGATCGAGCGTCAACTCCACGGCCATTACCTACACGCACAAAGGCCGACAGTATGTGACCATCGCATCGGGACTCGGCGGCATTCTTGCCACTCGCTATGCGTCGCTGAAAGTGCCCACCGGCGGATCGATCTGGACGTTTGCGTTGCTGCCCGAGTAATTGCTAATGCGGTAAGGAAGTGTTCTTCGGAGGCCATTCGGGCCAGCGGTTCCCGGCTGTGGCTTCGACGGGGATTGGCCCGGTCAACGAAAACCCTGGAACAAAGCCAGGTGGTGTCGGTCGCGCGGGACGCGGCGGCTGATGGTCCACCGCGGTGGCGCACCGCATTTCATTCCATCCAACGTGAGCCGTGACGTGCTTATAAAACGTAGGCAGCTCGCCGTCGCCCCAGTCTTCGTGGAGGATATTGAACTTCAGCGTGTCACCCTGGATCTCGAAATCGTCCAGTGCCGCCATGGTGTAGGGATTGTCACAAGTCCCGCAGACCATTCCGCGAAGCTTGTCGCCAACTTTGCGAATGATGAAATACTGCTTGGGCGCTCCTACGCCAAATCCCAGCCAAACTCCGATGACGTCGTTCTCGGTAAGCTTTGATTTCCACGGCCCAGGTTGAATGTAGCGTGGAAGCGGCGCGCCAACGCCTTGCTGGTTGACGGCCACGGCGGGAACAGGAGGACCCTTGGGGAGCCTGGACACAATGATCGGCAACGGGTCCGGTCCTCTGGGATCTTTAATGAGAGTGCGCTCAAACTTGCCGCCGGTCACGATCAGATTTCCATGATCGAATTTGGCCGTGGCCTGTTCCCGATACGCAGTGCTGCCGTCCGCATTCACATGCGTTACTACGAAGCTGATGCCATTCGCGCCCAACTTGCCATCGACAAAAGCCAGCGTCGTCGCATCCGCGCAATAGGTGCAGTAAATGCCTCGGACCTTATCGCCCCGGATCGAGAACTCATAGGTGTGCGCGGTGCCGGCGTCCGTCCGCCAGCCTCCGCGATAATCGTCGGCGTCGCTCGAAGCATTCTGGGCCGCGCCATGGCCCAACCCCAACATCGCCAGGAGCAACAGTAACTGCCATTTTCCGATCACAAGTAAGCCCTTGCCGTCTCTCATGCTATCTCAATACGCATGGCGCGATATACTCTCTAAGCCGGTCCAAAACACGGCCAGGTATCCTGCAACGAGAAGGAGCTTTATGAGGATCGCGCTTTCCTTTTGTTTCATTGCAGCAGCGACTGCGTTGGCCTTCGTGGCATTGGCGCAAACCGGGTCTCCCGATCAACCCAAGCCCCAGATCCGCAGCCTCTCGCATGCCATCCACGCCGTCGAGGATCTGGATACGACCCTCGCATTTTACCGCGACGTGTTCGGCCTCAACGGCATGCCTCAGGATTTTCCGAACCCGGCCGTGCCGCTACTCACCAACGCTCCCGGCGTTACGCTGCGTCTTTCAATGATGCGGCTGCCCGGTGCGATGCTCTTCGAACTCACCCATTTCAAGGGACTGGAACGCAAGCCCGCACGCGCCGCATACACTGATCCGGGCGCGGCCAGTATTGTGCTCTACGTTCGTGACCTCGACGCAGCCGTGGCCAACGCGAAAAAGGCGAATGCGCCCATCGTCACCACCGGCGGCGCGCCCGTCGAAATCACTACCGCTAAAGGCAAGGCCCGGTCGATCCTCATGCGCGATCCGGATGGCTTTTTCGTTCAGGTGGTCCAGGAAACGCCGGCGCCGGGCGCGCCGGAAGGCAATGTCCATCGCGTTTCGCTCGCCTATACGATGGAGAGCGCCGAATCCACTGCGAAGTTCTACACCGGCATGCTTGGCGTCGAACTCACCGGCCCATCGGCGTTCTCGAAAGATCCGGCAATACCGAAGCTGGTAGGCGCGCCGGAGGGAACGGAATTTCGAAAACTAACCGGCGTCCTGCCGGGTCCGAACGCCTACGTCGAGTTCACCGAGTTTCGCGGCGTGCCGCGCACCAAGTTCCACTTGCGTGTCCGCGACCCCGGTGCGCCCGCCATGGCGATCCAAGTGACCAATTTGACCGGCATGATTGCCGAGATGAAGGCTGCGGGCGTTAATGTGATTTCGGCCAACGGTCAGATTGTGGATTTCGGCGGCGGGACCCACACCATCTTCGTCGAAGACCCGAACGGCATGAACCTCGAGGTATTCGAGCGCTCTGGACAGCCGCAGGAGAGGAGCCAGACAACCCCTGTAATCCGGTTGCAGAATCTGGCGCATACCACTGAAAGTCTCGATAAGACGCTGCCGTTTTACCGCGATGTGCTGGGCTTGCCGTTGAACGGAACTCGCGATCCACTGGCGCAAGCGCCGCAAAAACTTGACGACGATATGTCGAAGTTCACGGGGACCAAGGGCATGAGTTTTCGAGCGGCTTCGTTCCACATTCCGAACGCAATTTTTGGGTTTGAGTTGACGGAATTCACCGGCGGGTCCCGCAAGCCCGTGCGGCCGAACATACAGGACGTCGGCGCGGCGACTCTGGCTTTACAGGTGCGCGATATCGACAAGGTTTTTCCGAAAGTAAAGGCTTCCGGTGCGCTTATCGTGACGATCGGAGGCGTCCCCGTCAATCCGACCGGGAATCCGGCCAGCAAGCTTCGTGAGATCGTGGTGCGCGACCCCGATGGCTTCTTCGTGGAACTGCAGCAGCCCGATCCGCTGCCGGCTTCCGCCGCCAACACGCCCGGCGATATTCTTGGCGCCGCCGTGCAGTTTTCCATCGGGGATTCCGCGAAGACCGTCGCCTTCCTGCGCGACGCGATCGGCTTCAACGCGCGGCCGACGGGCCCGTTAGGTACGAACCCGGTGGTAACCAACCTCATCGGGCTGCCAGAAGCACACTGGCGCATCACGCACGGGAACATTCCCGGCACCACTCTCGACTTCGGACTGATTGAATATTCCGGCGTAGCGCGCGCGGAAGTAGTGGCCGGCGCCGAAGATCCCGGGTCGCCCGCATTCACCATGGTGGTGCGCGACGTCCACGCCGCACTGGATCAATGGACGAAAGCCGGCGGCACGGTGGCGACCACAGGCGGCCAACCCATCATGCGCGCAAACGGCGCGGGCAACGTGTTTGTCCGCGATGTCAACGGCTTGATGTGGGAGTTGATTCAGAGCGCCGCGCAGTAGCTATTTGCTCCCCGTCTTTCCTACGTAGTGAGGTGCGTCCCGGTCCTGGCAGACGAACTCCATGAGTTCTGTGTCAGGCATGAGTTGATGATTCACGCGCACCGTGAATGGCTTGGTGTACGCCTTGGGGTCTTCGATGGTGATGTCGATTTGCATCAAGCCATACTTCACGCGACGCCAACGCTCCGTCATTTTGCCGGAACTGGTGAGAGGACTGCCCTCCACGTCCAGCCAAACGTCGTCACGAAACCCGGTGGTTTCCACCACCAGTGTGTCGCCGTCCCAATGTGCGACGGAATAACCATAGAACCAAGGCGTGGGATCGTTGTTCGGCAACGGCCGGCCGTCTGTGAGAATGCGCCGGACATTCCCGTTGGCCTCGTAGAGCACCACGATTTCGCGCGGAGTCTGCACGACCTCTCGGGGCTGCGGGTGCATGTGAAGCTGCGTCAAGCCCAGCGGCAGGCAGAGCGCGTCGGGGTTGTCCTTATTGCCATCGCCCTTTCTTTGGGCGCGCAGCGCGGTCGCCCACTCGGTGAAGGGGAGGAGGTGGTCCTTGAAACCCCCGCCGATGTTGAAAAACTGCGCGACGGGAGGGTCGTCCGGTGAAGTAGGAATGGCGAAGGGCAACGGAGCCGTGCCATTCATCCCCCCACCAGGGCCAAGGCCCGCTTTATTGGTGTGCGCCGGTTCCCATAGCCCGGAGAAATCGGGCTTGCCATTGGCCGTCCGGGGCGGCGGCGCCGAGAAATCGATCTTGCCGTCCGTGGTCCTCGGGCCAGGCGTGGGATAGCTGGGCCACTGTGCGAATATCGGTATCGCACTGGTTGCCAGAGCCAATAGCACGGCGGCTGGGATCTTGAAAATGATCACGTTTTCCCCATCGCTTTCCAAACATCGGCCTTGTGCTGCGGAGCAGCGGAAGCGTGCACGTTGATATAGCGATCAAAATCCAGATTGAGCCTTTCGAGAACCGGGACCAGCGCTCTCACGTGATCGTTCGCCGGTTCGCCGGGATTCACCGAGAAGTCGCCCTGGAAAAGAACTTTTTCCTTGGGAATGAAAGCGATGATCAATCCGTTGGAGTGAGGCGCCGGAAAGATGTGGTACATCTCAACGGTTCGGGTCCCATCGGAGTAGACTTTCTTCTCTTCGACGGTCTCGAATTTGGCTTTCTTCGGATTCTTAGCGAGGGTATCGGTCATGAGCGTCCGAGGGGTGTTGAGCGCTTTACTGAGAAACTCCTCATTGTTTTTCTGGGTAATAATGATCGCGCCCTCCGCCACCAACACGGGCAGGCCTCCGGTGTGATCGGCATGGGGATGCGTGTTCATGACGTAGCGGATCGGCTTGTTCGGAATCAGCTTCTTTGTTTCGGCGACGTAGGCGAGGGCGCGCGCCTCGGACTGGCCGGCCTCCAGCATCATGATGTAGTCTTTGAATTCCACAATTACGGAATCGTAGCTGCCAGGCCCGGTGGTGAGGCGATAAAGGCCATCGCCGAGTTTCTCTGAGGTGACCACCAGTGGCGCTGCGGGTGGCGGCCCTCCTCCGCCCGGACCACGACCTGCCGGCGCGGGGGCCAGCGTGGCGACATCGGGAGGATTGGCTTTGGCCGCGGTGACATCCACTTCAAAGAAGGGCCAGCCGCCGCGAGTCTGCACGATTTTCGAAGGCGCGATCGCGCCGCCAAAGTCCTTCCATCCGGTGTAAGTGGCGACGATATGCATGTCGCCCATAATGTTTTCACCGAGCCAGGTCTCCACGCGATCCACCATGTGCTTGTCGTCCACATATCCATTGATGACGTAGCTTTTGCCCGAAGGCGCCTTCACCGTTGGGCTCCAGCTCAACACGGCGTAGTTCTTGCCTTCCACCTTGCGATGGCTCAGCGTGGCGTTGTTCTCGGCGGCGCCTTTGAGAAATCCCCAGGGCGTGATGTAGAACTCGAGCGAGCCGGCCCAGGGTTGTGAGACGTCCGCCTGCTGTGCGGTGACCTGCTGGAAGAAGACGCCGGGCGTCAGCTTGGTTGAGCCGCCGGGGCCAATGTTGTTGGTGGTTCCGGTGTGCCGGGACGCGGGCGCGGTGAGGTCGATCACGCGGACATAGTCGTTGATGGGGCGCATGGGATCGTGGGTCCCGCGGCAAGTCATGTCGGTGGCGTTGGCCCCGCACTGCTGGAATGCCACGTCCTTGGCCGTTCCCGAATACGTGATGGATTTCACGTCGCGCAAAGCCTTTTGCGCGTCGGCGATCACGGTCTTCGCGTCTTCGGCCACTGCGATCTGCGCGAGGGCGATCCCGCATAGGAACGCGAGCGAGACATGGACTAGAGCGAGTTTCTTGAGCACAGCATCTCCTTATAACAGGTGGAGCGCACCCGTCTTGAGTATTTTATATCGAGTGGATGGCGCGTGGGCTCTTTGTGTCGGGGGCTCGCCAAATCTGTGGTCGACCAATCCTAGGATGCGTGCCCTGTCAACTGCCCAAACAGATGCGGTATGCGAATGCGAGCTGCGATCTGAAAGATATTGCCTTCGGGATCAATGCAATCACATGATTCGCTGGGTTCTTGCCAGGAGCGCTGTAACGTGGCGACTCCCAATGCCTCCAACCGCGCGCGTTCGGCTGCTACATCCCCAACTGCGAAAACTAACTTTACCTGGCTTCTTTCGCAGTTTGGATGCGGAGAAGAGTGTTCGATTCCCTCGGCGTCCTTCGTTGGAATCGCATGCAGAGCGAATTTTGTGCCACCGACATCGAATCGAATAAAGCCCAGGTGTCGATCCACTCGGTATTGATCGGTGGCGTTTGGAGTACGCTTCCATAGAACTCGCGCATCCGACCAAGGTCCTTCACTTAGAGCATTGAACACTCCAGTGTCATGGCGTCGGCTTACGCCCTACTTCGCGGCGACTTCCGCGACCGGAATGCCCTTGGCCTTCATCAGCGACTCCAGCAGTGCCACAGTTTTCGGGAACGCATCCGGACCGCCGCGAGCACCACCGGCGCCGCGGGCGACGTCGAGGGGCGTATGGCCGGCCGCATCTTTGGCCGTAAGATCGGCGCCATTGGCGACCAGGAATTCGATGAACTTGTCGAAACCGTGTTCGGCGGCGCCATGCAGAGCGGTTTGATTGGGAACCGCGTTTGCGCCCGGCATTTGACTGCCGCGACGGGCGTTCTGTTGCGCGATGCGTGCGCCCACGCTATCACCGGCTCCAAAACCAGCGCCGCCTCCGGGACGGCCGAAGGTCAGATTGCGATCGAAAAGCGAGCGGGCGTTCACGTTCGCGCCGGCTTTGACAAGCAAATCCATGGTGGCAAGCACGCCCGCGTCGGTACGATTCCGTCCGCGCGTGACGCGTGAGCCGTAGTCGACGCCGGCGGCGGCCATCAACGGCGTGATGCCTTCCTTGCTCGGCAGATCGACCAGCGCTTTGTATTCGAGCAACAGCGCGGTGAACTTGTCGTCACCACCACGCGCGGCACGCAACAACGGCGTGGCTCCCTGAGCGAGCATGGTGTCGCCGCCGCGATCCTGAGGGACGTCGCGATAGGGCGGTCGCCGCTTCAACTGAATGTTCGGATTCGCGCCCTTTTCGAGCATCATGCGGGCGACGTCGACGGCCGAGAGCTTGTCCGCGCTCGGCAAGACGGCCACCGCGCCGTTCCCTTTCATCGGAAGCGTGCTGACGTCGGCCGCCATGTAGATGGGCGAGCGCCCGAACAGATCCCACTTGTCGAGATCGGCCCCGCCTTTCACCAGCACGGCAGCGGTGTCGAAATGCATGTTCTCGAGCGCGAGCAGCAGCGGCGTCTCGCGATCCGGGTCTTCCGAGTCGGGATCGGCACCGGCGGTGAGCAGATTTTGAACGCAGGCCGCGCAACCCTCGCGCGCCGCATAGTGCAGCGGAGTGAACCCGCCCTTGTTCATGTCTTTCGGGCGAGGCTCCTGGATGATCTTGCGCTCCCACTGGTTGACCTTGCCGTGATCGTTGAGGTTCGCGCCGTTCGAGGCGAGGAACTTCACCATCTCGGCCTGGCTTTGCGCGGCGGCCCACATGAGCGCGGATTGTCCGCCCCAGTTTTCCTTGGCGTTGATATCGGCACCGGCGGCGAGAAGCGCCTTGGCGGCGTCAACCTTGCCGGTGCGCGCGGCTGCCATCAGCGGAGTTTCGCCATTCGGAGTTTTGAAATTGGGATCGGCGCCAGCCTTGAGCAGCGCCTCAACGATCGGCGCGGAGCCGATGATCGCGGCCTCGGTGATGGCCGACGTGCCCAACTGGTTCGCCAGTTTGACGTTCGCACCGGCTTTGATCAGGGCCCTGACCAGTTCCAGATCGCCATTCGACGCGGCGTACATGATGGAGGTAGTGCCATCGGCGCCCGCGGCGTTTACGTCAGCGCCCTTCGCGGTGAGCAGGCGCATGGCGGTAATGTGGTCGCCCGATTCGACGGTATCAAGAAGCGATGGAGCCCCGGCCAGCACCAGCGAGGCGCCAGCTAACAGGACGGCAATTGAAGCCAAAAGACCACTCCCTGACGGTCGTGGCTCAGTAACGCATTGCTCAGTAACGCGTGGCTCAGTAACGCGTTGCTCAGTAACGCGTGGCTCAGTAACGCGTGGCTCGGTAACGCGCGCGACTTTGGCCACAGGCTAGACCTCCGAGAGACCGTCGACACCGTCGCCGATGGATTTCACCGGGATCTCATTGCGCTGGAGCAGCGTAAGCAGCAGCTCGCCGTGGCGCGAATCCTGGGGATATTTCACGTGCTGGCCGCCTTTGATTTTTCCATTGGCGTGTCCCAGGATGGCGGAAGGCAGCGGATCGTTATTGTGTTTATCGCTGTTGCTCATGTCGCTGCCAAAAAGAATGGTGGAATGATCCAGCACGGTGCCGTCGCCTTCTTTGGAGGCCTCGAGCTTCTTGATCAACCCGGCAAAAACTTGCGTGTGGTAGCTCTGGATCTTTACCAGCTTGTCCATCTTCTCAGGATTGTTCCCGTGATGGGACAACGGATGGAACCCCTCGGAAATGGCCAGATTAGTGTAGGTGCGCATGCTGGCTTCGTGATCCATGGAGAGCGTGATCACGCGCGTGATGTCGGCCTGGAATGCGAGGGCCACCAGGTCGAACATCAACTTGAAATATTCCGTGATATCGTTGGGCGTGCCGATGGGCGCATCCGGGATGACCAACTCGGTGTTGTGCGCCTTCTCGGCCATCTGCACGCGGCGCTCGATCTCGCGAACGGAGTCCATATAGTCGCCGACGACGTTGCGGTCGCCCACACCGAGGCTGGCCTGCAAACGCTTGGCCTGTCCCTGGACGCGATCGAGGATACTGCCGGTTTCGGTCAGGATCTGGGCGCGCTCCTGATCGGTGTCGCCCTGTCCAAAGAGCTTCTGGAAGACGGCGCGCGGGTTGCTTTCCTGCGGCAACGGCTGGGTGGGCGTGCGCCAGGCGATGCGGGCGCTGCCTTGACCGACGCTCAGTTCGAGCGAAGGCAGACGCGTGTCCTGTCCAACGTAGCGAACGGCGATCTGGTCGGCGCTGACGCCTGTGTCCGCACCGTTCTTGCCGAAGTCCCAGGGCTTCACGGCGGTCAACCAGCCCTGCTCGATGTAGGCGTGGGGCTCGGGCGTTTCCGCGGGCTTGTTGCGCAAGCCGGAGACGATGGTCATATGCTTGCGGAACGGCTCGAGCGGCTGCAGGATCGGAGACATGGTGAAGCTGGTACCGGTTTCCTTGGGCGACCAGCGATCCATGATCGCGCCATGCGGGAAGCCGACAAAGGCGAAGCGCTTCGGAGTTTTCCCAGCGGCCGTGGTCGCCGCCGCGGACGTGGCCGGGAACATGGCGTCCAGCAACGGCAGTGCGAGGGTGGCTCCGGCTCCCTTCAGGATTGTGCGGCGGTCAAGGTGCTTCTTAAATATGAACATGGCGTCTCCTTACTTGGTCCCACTCGTTATCTTCGCACTCTGTACCGGTTCGGGCGGCGGTACGCGGCGCATCTTAAACTGGTCGGTATTCACCACGGCCTGAACGATGGCCGAAAACTTGTAATCCGACGCCTTGGTGTCGCGCACGATTCTGCGGACGGTCGGCATGTCGTAGTACTCGCGCGTGCGGCCCATCGAATAGGTCAAAAGGGCTTCCGTGAATGTTTGCACGAATTGCTCGGGACGCCGTAGCAGCGCATTGCGGAGATCGTCGGGCCCGTTGATCTTGGTGCCATCGGGCAACTCGCCGGCCGAATCGATTGCCGTATTGGCAAAGCGGTCCTTATCTCGCCACATTCCAACCGCGTCGAAGTTCTCGAGAGCGAAGCCAAGCGGATCCATGATGGCGTGGCATGACGCGCAGGTGGCATTCGCGCGGTGTTTCGCCATCAACTCGCGAACGGTGAGCGCTTTCGTGGTGCCGATGTCTTTATCGTTCAGCGTGGGGACGTTCGGCGGCGGGTTGGGCGGCGGGACACCCTCAATGAAGCTCAGAATGAACTTTCCACGCAGCACCGGGGACGTTCGGTTCGGATACGCGGCTGCCATCAGGACGGCGCCCTTGCCGAGCAAGCCCCAGCGCGCGGAGTCCTTCAGATCTACGCGGCGGAACTCGTCGCCCTTCACGTCGGTAAGGCCGTAGTGCAGCGCCAGGCGCTCGTTCACGTAAGTGTGGCTCGCGCGCAGCAAATCCACGACGCTGCGGTCTTCGCGGAAGATGCTGTCGCAAAATAGCGTGAGTTCGGTGCGGAAGTCTTGACGCGGGTCCATGAAACCCGAAGCATACGGGAAGACGTCCCGGTCGGGAACGATCTCGTCGAGCTTGCTCATTTGCAGCCACTGGAAGACGAAATCGCTTGCCAGCGTTTTCGACCGCGGATCGGCCAGCATGCGCCGGACCTGCTGATTGAGATTCGCCGGATCGCTGAGTTTGTTCTTTATGGCTAAGTCGAGCAGCTGATCGTCGGGAATGGAGTTCCACAGGAAGAACGAGAGTTTCGATGCTAGTTCGAGATCCGTAATCGCGTACTTCTCGCCCGGCTGCAACCCCGCGGGGACGCGCTCGCCGCGATACAGGAAGAAGGGACTCGCGAGCATTCCCGTAATACCCGAGCGAATGCCGGATTCGAAACCACCATCTTTCGCGCCGTCGGCGTAGTACTGCATCAGCTCGGCGACGTCCTCACTTGTTACGGCACGACGGTAAGCCCGCTTCGCCAGCGTCGAGAAAATCTGCTTGGCACAGGCTTCGGGCGTTTTACTTTTATCCTTAGCCGGATTACAGGTGAAGATGAGGTCGCGGCTGGGCGTGGAGCTGATGCCGCTCACATCGAAGGGCCCCAGAAGCTGGAACGAGTTCACGCGATAGGAACGATCCTGTCCGCCGCCGGGCGTAAGGATCTGCAACTGATCGTCGGACTGGGCGAAACTCTGACGCCGGAACGTAACGCCGATGTTGTGCGGACCGGCCGTGGCGTCGAACTTGATATTCTTCAGGCGAGCGTTCAGGCGATCAATGGCGCCGCTCTGCACCTGATCGTACAGCTTCATATCTTCTTCGCCGCCGACCACCGTTTGATAGACGATTTTGTTGTCGACGGTCACCACCAACGGATTCTCGTACTCCATGCCATTGCCCCAGATGTGGCCGGCCATGTCGGCGATGTTGATTTTGTATTGGCCGTCGGCGGGGAGATCCACTTTCGCCAGGATGCCGCCGCGTGTCCCCAGAGGCAATCCGGGAACGTGCGTTAGCTGACTGCCGGGCGAGGCGCGGAAGGTCCAACCTTGCGGGCGAGTATTCTGCTTGCCGAGCGCCGCGAGAGCGACGTTGTGGGCGGCGTGGACGTATTGCTCAACGAAGGAGGGCGAAACCTGCAGGGCGGACGCGATGTTGTCAAAGCCCTGGGCGCTGTCATCCGGCGGCAGCAGGTCGGCGCCGTTGACGTCGACCAAAAGCAGATCGTGGACCGCGTTTTCGTACTCCTTACGATTCAAACGATGCAGCACCACCTGGTCTGTAACGTGCGCCTGGTTTGGAAGCTTGTCGAGCGAATCCTCGAGCCACGCGACCAACGAGTCGACCGCCTTGCCATCCGGCTGCTTGGCGCCCGGAGGCGGCATGACGCGGCCGCGCAGCTTGCGCACTGCCTTCTCGAAAAGTTCGGGATCCTTGGCGACGCTCTCGGCAGTGACGCCTTGGAAACTGACGCCGCCGATCTTGGCTTTGTCGTTGTGACAGCCGGAGCAGTATTGCTTCACCGTGGCGAGCTGCGCGTCGCCGGAATCCTGCGATGGGCTGGTGGGCGCGGCGGAAAGGACGCCGGCGATGCCGATCACGGCGCCGATCGCGGCGATCAAAACCGCTTGCTTACGCGCGCGGCTCACTAACGTTGCTACCGAGCCGCGACCGTCAGGGAGTCGGTTTCCGATAATATATCGCATCGTTGGCATGAGTCCTTAAGCGTCGGGAGAAAGATAAGCCCACAGGCTCTCGAAAGAACGGCGAATAAATTCATCCGGGTTACCCATCTTGGCTTCGTATTCTTTGGCCGGCTTGGCCGCAACGCCTTCCGACGGGCTGTGCCCTTTGTTCAGCATTTGGTTCAGCCGGTCGTAGATGGTGCCGTACATGTCGAGCTGCGTGGCGATGTCGGCCAAGCTGAGCAGTGGGCCTTGCGCGGGAACGATCTTCGTGTCTTTGTTCGCGACACTCTGGATGCGTTGCAGTCCGCCGACAATGCCGCCAATCCAGCCTCCGGTCCACCAGTCCACAACGGGCCAGCCTTGTCCGTAGGCGGCATCGCCCACCGCAAGGACGTTCTGCGCCGGGAAATAGACATACAGATCGCCGTCGGTGTGAGCCGCGTCGGAGATGTATCCATATCGGATACCGGAATCGAGCGCGCCCTTGTCGTAGAAAGTCTTGTTGGGTTGGGCAATCTTGGGAAATTTCTTGAACTTCTGTCCGTTCCAGGGCCAGGTGATGTTTTGCTGCAGCCAGAGCCGCGTGTTTTCCTGGGCGATGATCGTGGCGCCGGCCGTGCCGAGCGTTTCGTTGGAACCGGTCTGCTCGGGATGCCAATGCGTGTTGAACAGCGTCCGCACCGGGCCGCCCTTCGGCAACGCGGCCACAGCCTGAGCCAGTGCCGAGGCGTTCTCGGCGAGTCCGCCATCCACCATGAGGACGCCATCTTTTCCTGTATGGACAACGACATTGCAGCCGGTACCCCCCAGCAGGTAGAGGTCGTCCGATAGTTGCGCGGTGGTGATATTCGGGGTTTTTGCAAAAACGAAGCCAACCGACGCGCCCGCTGCGGCGGCGGTTTTCAGAAACGTCCTACGTGTTGAGGACAACATGGCTCTGCCTATGTAAAGTATACTCCCGCAAGCGATTGGTTACACTGGGGTGTGCTAAAAGTTGGTGGATGGTGCCGCGTTTTGCCGCCTCCGACGAAGACGCCACCACATGGCTGCTGAATACCAACAGCAGCTCCAAGTTGGATAAGTCAAAATAAACACCTCTGCGCCTTCTTCTCCTCGGCTCGGCCATGGTGCGAGAAACAGGTGGCCCACCGACGCGGGGCCCCCTTCGGAGTAACCAGCAATGATGAACCAGCTTTCAAGGGCGATAGGCAATACCCACACCCAGACGCCTACCCCATGCGAGGCAGGAACTAATACCGAGACAACAAGCCCCAAACCTGCCCCGACAACCGCGAGGAACGCGTACCCGAGGAGCTGGGATAACAGGGTATCCTGGGCATTCCGCGCGCTGTCCAGAACGATGAGCGCACCCAGCGGACCAACGGACGCCAACAAAAGCTGGACGGCCCAAGAAACGATGCCCCGGATCTCTTCTAACATCCCAGCCTAAGGCTCTTTTTCGGGTGCCGGGGGTGCCGGGTTGTTGTTTGGTGGCGGAGGAGGCGGCGCAGGTTTGGGCAATTCCGCTGTTCCGTCTAACGCGAACACGAACATTATGGGCGGGTTATCGACCTTGGCTTCGTTTTCACCAACAATAGTCGCCGGACGCCCCAGGCCGCCCTGGAACGCCACGTACTGCTTTCCGTCCACCTCATAAGTGATCGGGGGGGCCATACCGGTGCGCCCGGTCTTGATTTCGTACAGGATTTCGCCTTTGTCGGCCGTGACTGCACGGAATCGCCCATCGTTGATCACTTCGAAAACCAGATTGCCCGCCGTGGCCGCGGTTCCGCCGCCGATGCCGCCGCCGCCCTCGATCCGCCACATCAGCTTCTGATTCACCGGATCCCACGCCTGCAACGCGCCTCTCATGCCTTCGGCGGTGGGCGGCCCAATCGCTGGCTTGTCTATTAGTTTGGGGTCGCCATTGCCGCGGCTGTAGCCGTTCGTGCCCGGCTTAAGTTCGGCGGTGGCGGCATAGGTGAAGGGCTGCAGAAACACCGGAATGTAGACCCAGCCGGTGATTGGACTGTATGACATGGGGGACCAATTGTGCGCGCCGCCGCCGGTGGGAAACAGCGCGATCGGGTCGGTATCGTAATAGGCTGCGGGATTCACAATCGGGCGGCCCTTGGCGTCGAGGCCAAGGGCCCAGGTGGTCTTAACGAAGGGAGCACCGGAGATGAACTCGCCCGTGATGCGATCCAGCACCCAGAAGAATCCGTTCTTCGACGCCTGCGTAATCACCTTACGCGGCTCGCCGTTGATGTTCAGATTAAGCAGCATGAGCTGCTGGACGCTGTCGTAATCCCAATTGTCGTTGGGCGTGGTCTGGAAATACCATTTGAGCTGGCCTGAGGTCAGATCTACAGCCAGGATCGAGCAAGTGTAAAGGTTGTCCACGTTCTGCGCGCCGCGGAACTTCTGATGCCAAGGCTCGGCATTGCCGGTGCCCACGTAGACCAGGTTCGCCTCGGGATCATAAGCGAAGCCGTCCCAAACCGCGCCGCCGCCGCCCTTGGTCCAGAAGTCGCCACCCCAGGTCTTGAGCGCGGCTTTCATGGCTTCGTTTTCGGGCGGATTCTCGGGATTTCCAGGAACGGTATAGAACTTCCAGGCCGAATGCCCGGTCTTGGCGTCAAAGGCGGCGAAGAAGCCTCGAGTCCATTTGTCACCGCCGGACGCCCCGATGATCACTTTGTCGCCTGCGATGCGCGGCGCCATGGTGAGCGTGTACCAATCCTGCGGGAACGCCACGCGCGCTTCCCACACCGGCTTGCCGGTAAACGCGTCCAGCGATATCAGCCGTCCGTCGATCACGGGCGCGATGATCGTGCCGTTGTAGATCGCGAGGCCGCGGTTCACGGTGCCGCAGCAAATCTTCGGCCGCACGGTGGTCTGGTTTACTTCCGGATCCCAGCGCCAAAGCTGCTTGCCCGTGCGAGCGTCGAGCGCGTAAACGACGCTCCAGGTGGTGATGCCATAGAGGGTGTTGTTCCACACGATTGGCGTTCCCTCCTGATTCCCGCCGCCTGCGCCGACCACGTAGGACCACGCAAGGCCAAGGCGCTTCGCATTCGTGTCGTTGATTTGCTTGAGCGTGCTGAAGCGCGTCTCGCTCTGGTTGCGCCCGTAGCTAAGCCAGGAGCCGGGGAGAGGATCATCGGAGACGCTACCGGTGTCGCGCAGGACCTTGCCGTCTATGTTTACCGGCTTGGCGATTTTTTGCGCCGGGAGCCAGGTGGCGCCAGCCAAGGTCAGGATTCCCAGGGCGAGAGCGGCACGCATCGTTAAGATCATCGGATCAAAAATATCATGCGCGGGGGCAGGATGGAGCAATGAAGCGGCATTGAGAGGGCGCGAACGCCGTATCTGGACCCGAGTGGCACGAGTCAGCATAGGCGACCATACAGCCAGAAGCCTCTAAGTAGGTCGTTGCGACAATGGTGGATTCTTTGAACTGCGAGTGAGGCTACGGCAGCGAGGATGTATGACAATTGCGGAAAACTCGGTACCCGTGCAGCAAG
>JBKQHJ010000142.1:0-3236 GCA_052148835.1 Bryobacteraceae bacterium | reverse complement strand
CCTCAAAGCCGCCGTTGACAATGCGGTTGGGCTCCTCAGGAGCTGCGGCGGACGCGGCTGCAAGGATGGGTAGGACGACAAGGAGCAACAAACCTGGGGTCACGTGTGCTCATATTATCGCTGCGGGCCCAGGCGATATACTCCACTACTCGGAATGCCTGAATCTGTCGACGAGCTTCTACGGATGGCGCACGCCGCACATGGCGCGGGGAAGCTGCCGGATGCCGAGGACCTCGCCGGCAGGGCGCTCGCGCTTGAACCGGCGAACAGTCAGGCTCACCTCCTAACCGGGGTCATCGCCGGCAAAACGGGACGGAATGCGCTCGCACTGACGCATTTGGCTCGAGTTCTGGAGGCAAACCCAGAGTCCTTCGAGGCGCTCTTTTGGCTCTCCATGCTTCACCGGAAGCAAAACGAATTGGATCAAGCGCTCGATTTCGCCCAAAGGGCGGTTCAGATTCGGCCGATGGACGCACACAGCCATAACAGTCTCGGCCTGTGCTATCTGGCGATGCTTCGGCTGGACGAGGCGGCCACCGAGTTCACCCGCGCGCTGGAACTGCTGCCGAATCAGGCGCCGGTTTACCACAACCTTGGGACCGCGCTCTATCTGCTCGGACGCGACATGGACGCCGCCAAGGCGTTCGATCGGGCACTTCTGATTTCACCGCAGTCAATCGATTCGTTCCTCAGCCTCGCGCAGGTCCTGTTGAGCCAATCGAACCCCGCCGAGGCAGCGAAGTGCGCCCGGCGCGCGTTGGCGCTCAACCCTAGTTCGGCGGAGGCGCACCTCATTCTGGCAAGCGCCCTGGTCGAGGACAGCAAGACCGGCGAGGCGGAGGGCCATCTGCGCCGAGCCGTCGAGCTGAATCCGGAAAGCGCCGCGTCCCATGCGCTGCTCGGCCAGAGGTTTCAATCGCTAGGAAAGTTCGAAGAGGCGAACGCCCACCTGGCAAAGTCCAGGGAGGTCGAACCGAAGCAGGGATTCGCCTACTTTGCGTACGTCTACAACAACAAGATCAAAGAAGAGGACCGGCCGCTGGTCGAGCAAATGGAGCAGTTGGTCGCCGATGGCGGCATCGACCCGCGCCAGACCCTGTTTCTGCACTACGGGCTCGGCCGTGCATATGAGGCTCTCAAAGAATTTGAGAAGGCAATGCTGGCGTTCGACGCGGCAAACAAGCTGGCTCGAAACCTCAAATTCGGCAACCAGGTGTTCGACCGCGAGGGGTATTCCAGGCGGTTCGACTTGCTCATCGATACGTTCAACCGAGATTTCATTGTCAAGAACAGACGAAGCGGATGCCCCAGCGCCTTGCCGGTTCTGATCGTCGGCATGATGCGCACGGGCACGACCCTATGCGAGCAGATCTTGTCATGTCATCCAAAGATAGGCGCGGCCGGCGAGCAGCGCTTCTGGCCGCATGCCGTGCGGCCCTTGATGGAGCCGAGGTTTGGCGTGGATAGCGTATCCGTGCTGCCTAAGAAGGGGGCTGACTATGTAAGGCTTCTGGGTGAAATCGCACCGGGTCCGCTCAAGGTCACGGATAAGAACCCCGGAAACTACGAGTTTCTAGGCCCCATCCACCTCGCGCTGCCCAATTGCAGGATCATTCACATGCGCCGCAACCCTGTTGACACCTGCATTTCGATTTACATGACTCCGAACCGCGTTCACGTCGACTTCGCCTACGACCGGGCCAACATCGTATTTGCTTACCAGCAGTATATGCGGCTGATTGAGCACTGGCGCTCAGTTTTGCCGCCCGATCGGTTTGTCGAAGTGAACTACGAAGACCTCGTGGCCGACAGGGAAACGCAGGCGCGGCGCATGCTGGATCTGATCGGTTTGGACTGGGACGATGCCCTTTTGCACCACGAGCAGAACGAGCGCAACGTTATGACACCGAGCCTCTGGCAGGTCCGTCAGCCGATGTACACACCATCCGTCGAGCGATGGCGGCGTTACAAACCATGGCTGGGGGCTTTTGCTGAATTGCTTTGAACGTCCGGGAGGGAGTCAAGAGTGGGCGAGCCCCAATTGCTGGGGCGGGGCTGGAAGAGGAAAACTGGCTTCGGGCAATTGAAAAATTGCGGAGTTGACGGTGGAAAACTTCTTGTCAGAATCGCCCCCTCATCCTTGACAATCCCTTAACATTACGCGAAGATAATTTGCGGCGTATCGGAGTGCATCGGCGCGCTCTATTGAATGGTCTGAACCGGCCAGAACGCGCAGAATCGGAGAAATCATGAAAAAAGCATTCACCCTTATCGAGCTTCTTGTTGTAATCGCCATTATCGCGATCCTCGCCGCCATCCTGTTCCCGGTTTTCGCCCAGGCCAAACTGGCCGCCAAGAAGACCGCATCAATCTCTAATCAGAAGCAGATGGGTCTGGCCCTGCTGATGTACACGAACGACTATGACGACACCTATCCACGATACGATGGTTGTACGCTCAACGATTCCATCATCCCGAGCTTTAACGTCCAGCCTGCCGGAACGAACCCGAGTCCCTGGTGCAACGGCGCGCCAATCGGCGGCTATGCTTTCCGGGACAACCACTACGATTGGCAGAAATGGGTCGAGCCGTACATTAAGAACGATGCGATCTTCACCCACCCGGTGATTCAGCCGAACGCAACCGAATACGCCCAAGGCGAGATCGAGGGCGGCTACGCCCTGAATACGGCCATCACCGGCGCCATTAACATCCACTTGACGACGGGCGCCTTGGCGGCGTACGGAAATCGGGTTTCCTGGCTCGGCGGCACGACGACGTCGGTTCCTTCGCCCGCGGACGCGATGATCATCATGGAGCAGACCAACTCTTCGGTGCTCGGCGCGTATGAGTACGGCACGACGTCCGGCAGCATCGAACTGACCTACTACCCGCTCGCGGTCAAGGAGCACTGGGAGGGTTACTTCTATCAGAACCCCGGCTCAGGCCCCTGCAACTCGCAAGTAGGTGTATGGGATCCGCAGTCTGCGCCGTTTGCCGAGACGGTGCCGCTCAGCTACTGTGACGGCCACACGAAGGCGATTCCGGCGGGTCAGTTCATGGCAAACACTCCGACGGCAGCCCAGTACGGCCTGAGTGTGAACAGCTACCTGTGCGAGATCTACGATACGGCCGCCTACTACGGCAACGGGCAGCCGATTGTAACGCAAGGGGTCTGGCCGATGTGGGGCCTGTAGATATGCGAAGATCGGTTGTGGTCCTTGTCGCGGTATGCG
>JBKQHJ010000141.1:0-3413 GCA_052148835.1 Bryobacteraceae bacterium | reverse complement strand
CGGAATCGTCCACTTCCTGCTGCGCCACCAAGCCCGGCTTGGATTGCGCCACTCCGTTCAACCTGTCGTACTGGAGCTGAAGCACCTTCTGCTGCGCCTGCATGCGGTTCAACTCGTCCTGAGCGTGCGGGATTTGGGCCGTGGCATTCTTAACCGCGGCATCGTCCTCTTTCACTTGCAATTCCAACTCGGGAATTTCCAGCGTCGCCATCAGGTCGTTCGCCTTGACCCGCGATCCGTAGTCCACGTTCAGCTCCTTGACGAACCCGGATTCCTTGGCGAACACGTCAATCTCCTGGAATGGAACCAACTCTGACGAAACCGTGAGGGTCCGACCGACATTTTTCCTGACGACCTTAACCACACCCACGGAGACTCCGGCGGGATTCGGATTTGTGCCCGGGTCACCCGGATCCTTGGCCTGGACTCTTGCGGCGCCGCCGCAGGAGGCTAAAACGGCAGCTGCTGCCACGCTTAGACCCAACAATAGACACAAACGCGTTTTTGACCTCATAGACCTATTTACTTCCTCGCCAGGGTAAATCGCAACGGAGATTCATATTTTGCATCCGTTCCGCCAATTCCCGCAGCGAGAAACGAGGAGAGCGGCAAAAGTCGATAAGCTCTTGCTCCTCATCTTTGATTTTGGAAGCTTCTACGGAAATTTCTGCCGCCACCGAGAGTGGGATGTTAACAATTCCGTGACGATCCCCATGCAGCAAATCGCCTGACGAAATCTGCAAGCCGCCTATTTCTACTGGCTCGCCGAATTCTTCGATGTGGGCATACGCATGGGATACCGAAGTGTGGTTCGCATACATCTGAAAGCCCATGGACTCAACGGCTGGCATATCGCGAACCGCGCCATTCGTTACACAACCGACGCACTTCAGCGCAACGCCGATTGCGGCGTGGATCTCGCCCACGAATGCTCCTAGCCCGGGGTTATGATCGGCGTCCTGCAGCACCATGATCCTCGGCTCGGGCAGCGAAGCCACGTAATTCCACCAATCCATGCGGTCGTAATAACATCGGTGGGCCATCGGTGGGGAAGCGGTGCGGATTCGAGCCGTGGCTGCGTAGCCGACCATCGGTGGGAGTCTCGGAAACCGGCAGCGCGCTACGCCCGATAGGAAGCCTTCATTTCGCAACCGCACGTTGAGCCGCTCAATGGCATTCGAAATCGTGCAACTGTCGAAAGCCTTCAGCTTTTCCAGATTCGCCGACGAGCAAACGGTTTTTTGAGTCATTTCGTTGGACACGACTGTAGCTAATGGGACACAGCTTTGGTCGGGCGCTTCAAGAATCCTTTACTTCCACACCATACGACGCCCAGGGTGCCCAACCATATACCAGCCGGGTGGTATTTTTCGACAAAAACGCAGGTAGATTGCTCCGCCGGAGGGCGGCCTCGGTTAGGATGAAGGCAATTATATGGCGAGAGCCTCGGGAGCAAGATCATCGGATCGCGTGTTTTTTCGCTCGCGCTTTGCGATGGCGGTTGGGTTCGGCGGGCTCCTCGCGATCATGGCTCTGGCCGGAGTGGATGCGCTGAACGTCCTTCGCCAGTTCCGCCGGAGCGACGATCAAATCAGGCGCCGCTATCTTTCTCAGAACCATGTACTAAACGATATCCGCTCTGATGTTTACGTTTCGGGAACCTATGTCCGCGATTACCTGCTGGAGCCTGACACCGCGAGAGCCGCTGCCTATCGAGCCAGTCTTGAAGAAGTGCGGCGGCACATGGAATCCTCTCTCGAGTCCTACCGGCACGAGGTCGCACCGCGAGAGGCTAAACACTATTCGGCTTTGCGGGCAGAGCTCATGGACTATTGGGGCATATTGGCGCCCATCTTCAAGTGGGACCCGGCGGAAAGGCGCCGTTCTGGGTACGCCTTTCTTCGCGATGAGGTTTTTCCCCGCCGGCAGAACATGCTTGAGCTCGCTGGTCGCATCGATGCCCTCAACGAACAGCAGTTGGATGCCGGCAACCAACAGGTAGTCTCCCTTTTGCTGAGTTTCCAGACCCGGCTGCTGCTGACCCTGCTAGCGGCGCTAGCGCTCGGTTTGGGTTTGGCTTTGTTCACCATGCGGAAGATCCTGAATCTGGAAGAACAGGCCCGCCTCCAGTATGTTGATGTGGCGGAAGCTCGTACCCAGCTCAAGGAACTGTCAGCTCGCTTGGTTCAGGCCCAGGAAACCGAGCGGCGGTCTCTGTCGCGCGAACTGCATGATGAAGTGGGCCAGGCACTATCGGCCGTTCTCATTGAATTGCGCAACCTTTCGGCTGGGCTTGGGGTCCGGTCCGAAGAACAATTGCGCCGTCATGTGGAAACCATCAAGGGCCTGGTGGAGAGTACCGTCCGGGTAGTCCGCAATATGGCCCTTTTGCTGCGGCCGTCGATGTTGGATGATCTCGGATTGGTTCCTGCCTTGAAATGGCAAGCCCGGGAATCCTCCAAGACCACGTCGATGGATGTGACGATCGCGGCGGAACTCGATTCCGACGAGTTGCCGGATGAGTACAAGACTTGCATTTATCGCGTGGTCCAGGAAGCTCTCCACAACTGCGCACGGCATTCGCATGCGACCACCGTCCGTATCCGCGTCCGACAGGAGCTGAATCGCCTGTTGCTGACGATTCAGGATGATGGGCACGGTTTTGACGTTCAGGAAACGAAAGGAATGGGACTACTCGGGATACAGGAGCGTGTTACCCGCCTCGGTGGAAAATACAAAATTCACTCGCAGCCGGAACGCGGAACGATACTGTCCGTGGAGCTGCCGTTCACTGAGCAGAACATAAGCGCATTCACCCATGAAACAAATTCGCATCCTGTTGGCTGACGATCACACCGTGATGCGTCGAGGCCTCCGGCTTCTGCTGGAGAGTCACCCCGAATTCGGCGTGGTCGCCGAGGCGTCGGACGGACGGCAGGCCGTGGAACAAGCTGAAGCAACGGAGCCCGATGTCGCGGTTCTCGATATCGCTATGCCCAATTTGAACGGAATCGAAGCCGCGCAGCGCATCAATACAGCTTTGCCTAACACGGCGATCGTAATTCTCAGCATGCACTCGGACGAAGGCTATGTTCTTAGGGCGCTGAAGGCTGGAGCCAAGGGTTACCTGTTGAAGGATTCCGCGGAGGGGGACCTCATCGATGCGATCCAATCCGTATATGACGGCAAAACTTTCTTCAGCCCGGAAATCACCAAGATGCTGATGGAAGACTACGTGCGTGAAATCCGGACTCGCGGGGCCGACGACAGCTATGATTTGCTGACGTCCCGGGAGAAAGAAATTCTTCAACTCCTAGTCGAGCTGAAATCCAATAAGGAGATCGCACAGGTGCTCAATCTCAGCCTGTATACGATCGAAACCCACCGCAGAAACCTGCACGAGAAACTGAACC
>JBKQHJ010000140.1:0-3790 GCA_052148835.1 Bryobacteraceae bacterium | reverse complement strand
GGATGATATTCACCCTTAGCAGTCCCTGGCCGACATCCGAAATGGTGATCATGACAGCGCGCTGTCTGAGCAGCGGCATCAATTCTGTAAACACTGTGTTAACTCTCCTTCCTTCTTTGAATGTGGGAATTCGCTCCCCGAAACCGACTCGAACCATCAGCAATTCCAAACGCCATGCTTCATGGCTCCGGATATAATCCAGGCAGCTATGAACCACGCAGACCCCAACACGATGCGGGCCAGGGCTCGCCAGTCGACCGAAATCTTGAAGACTCAACTGCTCGGGACGGGAACCATAGAGCCCTTGGTCGCGCTGTACTTCGATGACCACATCGAGCAGGCTGAGTTTCAAGATCCCTCCGTCTTGGAACACTTTGACGTCAGGACTGCACGGAGTTTCGACTACTTGCGAACTTTGGTGAGGATCAAGAACCCACAGGCGGCGATGATTACGCTGGATGTTCGAATGGGACCGTTCGAGTCCGACGAGCGGGATGTCCTGGCGGACACCACAGCCATTTTCCTGATGCTCGATTCTCCTCTTCTAACGATTCAGGTTCTTCTGCCCTACACACGTTGTGGCGGGAGGACCGCCGTGTCAAATGTTCACTACACGGAGATGCCCGGCGACGGGGGCGGTACGCCGTGCCCGCTTTTCAAGATTTTCTCGGATGTACCTGTGGCCGTGTGCTGAACCGGCTGATCACGCATCAAGGGCGGCGCGTCGCCTAAACGCAGTGGCGATTTCACTCTCTCTATGCCGCATTTTATGCCGGCGCCGAGTCTGCGCAATGGCACTTTCCCGGGTTGCGCGTTTCCCGTCAAGTTGACGTGATGCGGGATCGAGGGTGATTCCGCGAGTCTGTTCTTTAAGGCGTGCCAAGGGAAGGCCAACGCGGATAGCGACGCTCAGCAGAGTATCTTTCAGTTGCCAACCCCGCCGCACAAGGCGGGCACGCCCCGAGCTAACTTTCTCGCCGCGCAGCTGGCCTACCCTGAAGCATGGGTAAGAGCCTTCTTTGGACCGCACTATCAGCCGACCGGGTTGATCACGGCGAATTGCAGCAGGTCATTCAGCGGCATTTCCCGAGTGCCAGCCAGCCGCGGCTGCGCGAGATCGTTTATCCCGGCGATGAACCCCACGCGGTCAAGCTTGTGTATTCGAAAACCGACCAGCTGGTCGGGATCGAGGCCGGGGAGGCGCTTACGCCGGAGCTGGAAGGACAACTCAGCCGCGCGGTCGCGGATGCGTTGTTTGAGCCGGCGGGATACAGGGTTCAGCGTCATGTGCTTTTCGCCGATCACAAGCTCACCGGCTCGTGGCGATACCGCGACTGGTTTCAGGTGCTGCCGGTCCCGCCGTCGGCGCCTCAGCTCGATTGCGTCTTCGGCGATCATCCGTTAACGCATGAGGTGCGGGTTGCGGCGAGCCGCGATTCTGGCATCACTAATCTGAGAGCGAGCCGGGCGATGCGCGAGGTTTTGCTTTTGCTCGGCGGACTGGCGGAGAGTTCCGTCCACGGGCTTGCGGGGCGCGCGTTCCACGGTTCGTGGGTGAGCCTGCCGGGAGAGGCGCGGCAGACGGCCTATCTCTATCCGGCGTATCCTGCACCAGCTCCGCATTCATCGGATGGTTTCAGCGCGCCCGGTGCGCCCGCGCCCGTGATTCCATCGCACGATCTCTTTGGGATCTTCGGCGGCCATGCCGGCCAGCCGCTTTGCATTCCGGGCGAGCTGGCCGAGACAATCGACCGCTACCTTGCGCTCGACGCTGAGGCCCGGGAGCGGGTTCTGCGGGCCTGCTACTGGGTTCAGCGGGCCAACCGCTCATTTCCGGAGTCGTTTTCCCAATCGTTTCTCGCGGTCATCACCGTGGCGGAGACGCTGATGGAGACGGCGAAGGAGATATGCCCGGGATGCGGGCAGAACCAGTACAGGCTGCGGAGTTCGTTCGCCGCCTTCCTGGATGCGTACGTGCCCCTCGATCAATTGACCGCCCGCCTAGCCGGGCATCCGCAAAGTTTCCGGGAACGGTTGAAGGCTTTGTACGATTCACGTTCGAAGATCACGCACGGCTCCGACCTGCCCGGACGCGACGGGTTGGCGGGCGGCTTTGTGCCTGGCGCGAACACGGAGGATAGCGATCTGCGTACGCTGCTGCGGATCATGCCGTTGGCGGTTGGGGCGTGGGTAAGAGAGAGGGAGACTCAGGTCTAGCAAGCCCCGCCCGCGGTATCACGAGGGATCGGTCACGCCACACAGGATGCATTGAACATCTGGGCAATAGCTCGCGGTGGGGAAAAGCTATAAGATGGACAAACCACCAGAATTCGTCAGCGAACTGACGGGCTAATCCAGCCTCGTCCGGTGCCGACAACGAAAGGGCCGAGCAGCAGCCGGTTAAGCTTGACGACGATAGCCGATTCCAGCGCCTTTAAGGATTCAGAGCGGGTTCTTCCGCAGCATCAGGCGGCTCTCACTCTCTTGCAAGCCCGCCTGTCAACGCCGGATACGTCCCCCGTGCGATGGTTGGACCTGGCGTGCGGGCGCGGCCAGATCATTCTTTCGCTACAGGACAATCTGTCACCAGCGGCTCGTGCGCGCGTTGAATACTGGGCTTACGACCTAAACCAGGAATACGCGAGAGAGACGAGGAAAACCGCCGAACGGCTCGCTTTCGCCTCGTTGGAAACCAAGGTGGGGGACCTCTCTGACTTCGACAGAATCCTTCCCCCCGGCATGCTGTTCGACTTCATCACCTTGACGAACACGGTCCATGAGATTTTGCCGGGCCGCTTGGCCAGCTTGCTCGTCAGCTGCATTGCCCGGCTGACCGATACCGGAACGCTCTTCGTCTACGATATGGAGCGGATCAAACCGCCGGAACTTGGAGCCTTACCCTGGAGCCGGGATGATGTTCGCCGAATCGTGCTTCGAATGCTCACCGCCCTTGGGTCGCCCGGCTATCACCCTGAGGTGGGTCGTTGGCATCACAGGAGCACCAACGGCTGGAATGTGCAGCTCCAGCGGCAGCATCTGAGTGTCGCCCGTGTCGATTTGAGCGCGAGGGCCGCCGCAGCGACGCAAGAGATCGGCGAGGAGATATTGCAGTTGCTAAATAGAAGGTTGGACGAGTGCCGAACGTCACTGGAGACCTTGACCGTCTGCGGCGCAGAGACGGCTGAGGAGCAAGAGGACAAGGAACGTCTTCTCTTCGAATTCTGGGCGCTCTCCCGCGCGCTGGAGCAAGACAAATGAAAGTGTTCATCAGCCACGCATCGCGAGACCGTGACTTCGTCGCGATTCTTATGAGGCTCCTGCAGGATGAGGGATACGAAGTTTTCGAGCCAGGTCGCGAGACGCCAGGCGATATCATTCTGTCCGAAATTTCAGCGGCCGTTCATTCGGCGGATGTGATGATCGCCGTGGTGACAGCCAGCAATCCGAATATTTTCTACGAGCTCGGCATGGCGGCAGGAGCGGGCGTGCCAATTCTCATCGCAGCCCCTCCCGGAGAGGCTTTCCCCGGCAATCTCGCATCCGTTCCCTATGTGCAATTGTCAGGTGATGGCATTCGTGATGCTCAAACAATAGCCAGAAGGGCGAAGGAGCTGCAAGGAGCACCATCCTCGGGCAAACTAAAAAACTTCGAGTCCGCCGAGGCCGCTCTTCGGGCCGCGGTCAGAGATCCAGAGGTGATGGAGTCGCTTTGCCCGGCTAATTTAGAGCAGCTTTTCAAATTGCTATTAGAGCAGCGTGGGTACACCATAGAACCCAAGGGCGCTGCCCT
>JBKQHJ010000139.1:0-3092 GCA_052148835.1 Bryobacteraceae bacterium | reverse complement strand
TTCTTGAGTGCCGCAAGATTATGCTCGGCCACTTTACGTGCCTCTTCCACTTGCCCTGTGCGCCATAGCGGGCCGCCGCAGCAATACTCCTCGGCGTGCAGCAGCGTGAACTCCACGCCGCCGGCGTTTAGGATTTTCGTCGTGTTTTGCGCGATCTGCGGATAGCGGTACGCGGCGGCGCAGCCGGTGAAGTACGCCACCGTACAGTTTTTCGCGAGCCTGATATCGGGTGCGAGCCAATCAAACCGCCGCTCGTGCTCGCGTCCGTAAATGTTATGATGCGCTTCCACGGACCGGGCAGCCTGCTGATGTGCGGGCATCGGCCCCCAGCCATCGGCGACGACCCGGGCCCGCAATGCGAGAATCGTTTCGAGCACCTCCATATCCCGGATGGATTTGCAATTGATGTCGCAGGCGCCGCAGGTCGTGCAGCTATAGATCAGCTCGACCAGGCCGCTTTCATATTCGAGCTCCCCGTCGAGGAGTTCTTCGGCAATGTTCAGCAATCCCTGGCCGGAGTAAGCGTCGAAACCGAATCGCTGGTGAATCGGGCAAATCTCAGCATAGTCGTAGCCCCTCATTTTGGGGCCGAGCACCCACTTGCATTGGCCGCAGTGATTGCACGATTCCATGGTCCGTTTGAAATCTTTCAGCGGCAGCACTAGCAAGCCTCTCTCGCGCAAACCCCTAGAAGCACAGCCTTCCGGGATTCAAAATTCCGTTTGGATCGAAAATGTGTTTTAGCGTCCTCAGCATCGTTGCTCCGTCCGGATAGTTGCGGTACGCGAGGTCCGCCCAGGCCCCGTAGGGACGGCTGAAGAAAGCGCCCTTCTTCATCAGGGTTTCTGAGGCGCTAAGGAAAAGATCGCGCACGGCGTCCGCCTCGCCTCTGCTCGAACTGTCGCAGGGCAAAAGGAATGCGCAGTGGGCCCCGCGGCCTTGCACCAGAGGCTGGACGTATGCGCCGTAGTCCACGTCCGGACAGCGCGATTGTGCAACGAGGTTTCGCATCAGCTCCACGAAATAGCCTGCTTTACTCAGTGGCGAGAGAAAGAAGATTTCGTGGCAGCGATCGGCCCGGCGCAGTTTCCAGTAGGGTTCTTTGTTCCAGGGACCTGATATCAGCCGGAGGACGGCGTCCTCCATGCCGCCGGCGCCCGGCAAAGTCGTTTGCGCCTGCAAGCTGAGGCTCCGGCAAATGTCGGTCAGGTATTTTTCCTGGATCGCCACTCGTTCAGCAGGCCGGCGCTGATATCCCGCGACGCAAGCGATGATCGTCCAGGGGGGCAGAGCGGCTTTCAACGCCGCAAAGTCTCTCGAAGGATCATTGGCCAGAAGCGTGGCCAGGTTCGTATTGTCCAGCGCAAGGCACTCGTCGACCACGCGCTTCCTCAACAGCGCGTCGAGAGGTGCGGACATCTGTTGAGGATTTTCCAGCGGGATAAAGTAGAGTTTCCTCAACGTCGGCAGGACTTCCGTCCTGACCACGCCCCAGGTGACAATTCCCAAGCTCCCCTGGTCGGCAGATAACAGGCGGTAGTAATCAATGGCCCCGGGGCCCCAGGGATTGACCTTGTCTGCCTTCAATGACTCAGGAGGCCCAGGGCCGGATGCCGAGCCTGTCCTGAATTCATCGCCGCTGCCGTAAATGACCTCCAACGTCAGCAGCGGGTCCATATAATCGTACTGATACTTCGGAATCAGCGTCGCTTCGCGCTCGAGACAGCTCGTCAACACGGACTTGTTGGCTCGCGGCGCGAGCGGGACGTTCAGCTTCATGCCCTGGCGTTCCAGCGCCGGCACGAGTTCGCCGAACGTCACCCCGGGCTCGATCATGGCGTAACGACTGACGGCATCCAGTTTAATGATCTGCCGCATCCTGGTGAAATCGACAACGATCCCACCCCGGCTGGGCAAGGTGTCCCCATGGAATCGTGGCGGGCCGGAACTCACCGGCACCAGCGCTACCTGGCGGCTGTTGGCGATCCGGACAATCTCGCGAACGTCCGCCTTGCTGCGTGGGTAAGCGATGAAATCGGGGCAAGTCCCGGTGACAAGGCTGCAATCGGAGACGCAACTCTTTAGAGTTGCCGCGTCGTCCGAGACGTTCTCAGCGCCGACAGCGCGGGCCAACTCTTGACCGAGGGCGGAGCAAACATCGGGCGCAAGCATTCTCGTTCCTTCGCGATCAGAATCCCGGCCGCACCCTGAAGGGTGTGCGCAAGATCAAGGGGCTTCTGATCCCCGCCGCGAGAATCAAGAGTCGCATCAGGAAGCCGCCAATGAGCAAGAACACTCCAGCCATCAGCGTAGCCAATGATTGCGAGACACCCTCATGCATCATTGAGGCAAAGTACTCGATCACCACGGGAAGCAACAAGCCGACGAAGAGGAAGCCGCCCCAGAATAGAAGCGACAGCTTACCTGTGAGCAATAAGCGGGCCGCTTCGGGCGCGCGATCAAATACGAGGGTCAGATACAGATAGATGGCCATCGCTTCGACGATGATGAGGATCATATCCGCGGACTCGAGATGGGTCATGAACTCCGCCGTTTTGGGGCTGGTAATCCCCAGCACGGAAGAAACAATCGGCGTAATGAAGAACACCGCTCCGATGCCGGTGGAAACTGCTGAGACGAGGAACAAGATGGGGAGCAGCGGATTGTTCCAGAAAGGCCGGCTGACCACGATACCAATCAGGATGCCTGTGTAGACGCACGTCGCTACTGCGAAGACCAGGGCGACGACCTCCAGCGCCGTGCGAAAACCTTGGTTCGCATCCAGTACGTTGCCAAATGGCCACACCCAGAGAATGACTGTAAGGCCGCCGGAGATAATCAGGGCTGACACGATGAAGAATCCCCGCGAAATCCACGATGTGCCCGGGTGCAGCATGGCTCTAAAGAATTTAGTCGGATGCCCCAAGTCCATGATCAGGAAAAGCGTGGAAACGGCTACAGCCGGGATACCGAACGCAATGGCGATTTTCGCGGGGATGGCGTATCCCATGAAATCAGCCACGACGCCGACGATGACGGCGCCGGCGCCGGTGCCAGCGAGAAAGAGATAGGCCGCGATCTTCCAGCGCCAC